>CAZIJN010000004.1:0-77164 GCA_964539635.1 uncultured Desulfobacterales bacterium
TCTTGCGATGAGCCTCACGACTCAAGCCCCTTGACTTGTCAAGGGGTAATTGACTTATACTGATCACTCTTTTTACAAGACAGAGCATTCTGCCAGCCGCTTTTAAGATTATATTTAGGCTTAAATCCAAGTTCTGATTGTATTTTCTGCCCGTCAACCGCACTATTTTCCATCAGCTTATCGACAGCAAAGAGAGCTTTTTTAATATTGGTGCTGAGGATATTTGGATAGGCATCTAAATTATATTTACGAATAAAATTAATAAGATTTTTAATATGTTTTTCATGGATTTTCAATATCTTAACATTTACACAAACAGCATCTGCAATAGCGTTAATAATATCTTCAAGAGAGTGGATTTCTCCATCTGTAAGATTATAAATTCTGCCGCCAGCCAACGGATGCTCGGCTGCTAAGATTGCACCTGCAGCAACATCATCTTCATGGATAAGAGTTCTGTAAACAGACAATCCTTTATCATTTACCGGAATAGCAAACACGCCTCTTTGCACCGCCTGAACCAATCTAAGATAGTTACCGGTAACACGGGTTCCATACACAGAGGCAATGCGTAAAACAGTAACAGAATCAGATATATATTGTTCTGCAAGAGCTTTTGTTTTTGCATATATTGTTAAAGGGTTTATTGGCGATGATTCAAAAAAAATATCTTTGTTTAAACAAATTGGTTTATATGAAAAAATATCTCTATCTGACTGAGATTTTTGCTCTGAATATAGATGCTCAGGTGATATTTTACCATAAAATGAACCAGCACCATAAACCGATATTGTGCTGAAAATTACAACTCTCCCAACTCCTGATTTTAATGCAGCATCAACAATATTTTTAGTGCCTATCACATTAATATCATAGTATTTTCCATACATTGAGGCAGAAGGGTTGTTGATGTGCAAGAGTGCTGCAAGATGAAAAATGTAGTCAGCATCTGATGCAGCAGCAAGAACAGCGTTATAATCTGTGATATCTCCCCATGCTGTCTCAACATCAAATGATGATTTAAAAGCAGAAACAGATAGAGCTAAGCTATTTCGGTTATTAATAAATAAAGAGGAATCAGAAGTATAAGCTGACTCTCTTCTTAGCAGCACCCTTACTTTAAAATTCTGTCTTAAAAGTTCTGCTACAAGAAGCGGACCGATTTTTCCTGTTGCTCCAGTTACTAATGCTCTTTTTTTCATATGATAGTCTTTATAACCGAGTGATAAATGGCAAAAATTTAATTTCAGGGCTAAAATAAATCAAATTAGTCATGATACATAGTGTTAAAATTAGAATTGCTGCTGTTATATAAACCTAAAACCCCATTTATGAAAATATTTAAGACCGCTTAAGGCAAACACAAATGTCCATTTAATGCTTTTATGGGCTGCTCTCTCCCAACGGTGGATAACGCTAATATCAGGACAGTAGAGTAATCTCGCTCTGCTTCTTACCCGCCTGCAAAGATCAACATCTTCAAAATACATAAAAAAACGCTCATCAAATCCATTTACCTGTTTGATCGCAGATGCTTTAGCAAACATAAATGAACCAGAGATAAACGGAACATCAACAACATTATTATATCCAATATCTTTCATCTCATAGGCATCAAGCCGTTTTCTAATTATGTTGTTAAATGCAGATGGCAGCAGAGCATCAAAAATTTGGGCAGAAGAGTTTCGGATATGTGGAAAAAAACGCCTTACAAAAAGATCGATGATTGCAGGCTCTCTTTTATTAAGATATTGGCATGACCCATCTTCATTGCACACTTTGCAGGTTGAAATGGCTGCATCTTGATTCTGCTGCATAAAATTTATCATGGTAGTAAGAATTTGAGGCGGCACAACCATATCAGGATTCATTAAAAGCATAAATTTTCCTTTAGCCCGTGCAATGTTCTGATTTTGATTTGCACCATATCCCATCTGCCGTCTGTTTTTAGTAATTATAACATCTGGAAAATGCCGCTCGACAAATTCAACAGTTAAGTCTGAAGAGCAGTTATCAACTAAAAGTATTTCGCTCGAACACGTTTTGCCAGCTATATCTTTTCTGCTCTGCTCTAAATGTTCTAATGCCTGATACAAAGATGGCAGAAGCAGTTCAAGGTCTTTGCGGTTGTTGTGTGAAACAAGAAGAATTGAGACAATCATAGATATTAAAACCTATCGTCAACTGTTATAAAATATGGCTGTAATTGAAAATAGATCAACGCTTAAATATGGCGTTTATTCTCAAGTGCCCATTTTATATGGTGGATTATGCTGTTTTGCTGCCATAAAATCAAAAAGTTTTTGTGCAGCTCTGAATTAAGATGAGATTTTTTGATTTTGCACTGAAAAGCCTCTTTTACAGCTCTAATATACCAGCCGTATTCGCCAGACTCCACAGCTCGAACAAATCCAAAGCAGAGCCTTGAAAATATATAGTAGGCAGACGTTGGAAATGGTGCATACTCTCTTAACAGCCAGATTGTGTTTCTTGTAGGAAAAAAGACCTGACGCCAGCCGGCTCTTCCTACTGGTGAAGTTCTATGCACCACAACACATTGGGGATTATAGTATATTTTATACCCTAACTTCCTGATTTTAATGGCAGCATCAATTTCGTTTTGATACAGAAAATATTTTGCTGGAAACCACCCTATTGTTTTAAATACACTGCGTCTTATGGCAAAACCGCACCCTACAAATGCGGTTGATTCACAAAATGAGCAGATATCGGCATCTGGAATATGCCATGTCTTAAAATAAGTTCCATCTTTTAACTCTATTTTACATGCAACTGCACCAGCATCTTTGTGTCTGTCAAGAGATTCAATCAAAATATCAACAGTATCAATATTTAACGGGTGGGAGTCATCATCAAGCACAAGAATATATTCGCCTTTAGCTATTTCAAACCCAAGATTTAAGCCCTCAATCCCAAGATTTTCTGTTAGTTTTAGGCTGGTAATCCAATCTGATTGTGATTCTAAAAATTGCGGCGTGCCGTCTGTAGAGCCGTTATCAACAGCTATAATCTCAATATCGTCTCTATTAGAACATATTTTTTTTAGATGTTCCGTTGTTTTAACAGTATCGGCAAATCTATTAAAATTAAGATAGACAATGGTCAGCTTTGGAGGGGTATCTGTTTGTATGGTAGTAAGTTTGAGGTTGTTTTTCATGCAAAAAGGTAGCATTCTTAATTTTTTGAGTTTTCATCTATTTGCTCAATACTCATGATATTTTTTGAACCTGCTAACAGTTTTTCCATCAAAGTGCAAGATATTCTTTAGCAATTGACAATATGTTAAATATTGCTGTAATACCGCTTAATAGTTCAAAATACTTTAAGTTGTACAATTTTTCATCACATAGGTAATTTCTATTTATCTAAAAATTGATATATTCAACCACTTAAATCAATTACTAACAAGAGTGTTGGAGAGATTATGCAGACTCATGGAATACTTCTCGGTGCTGGCACAAACGAAATGGAGCTTCTGACTGTCTGGATTGATGGTCAGCTTTTTGGAATAAACGTGGCAAAAGTGCAGTCTGTAGAGAGCTTTGATAAGAGCCTTGTTACTGGAATGCCTGATAATCCTCCTGAAATTTTAGGAATGCTTCTTTACAGAAATAGAACCATTCCATTGATCGATCTTCAAACTATTCTTAATCTCAAATCCAATAAAAAAAACATATCAGTTGATAGTAACAGTGATAATAATAAAACTACAGACTCTAACTATCGCGAGATTGTTGTTGTTACAGAGTTTAACAACAAGTTAAATGCCTTTAAAGTTCATGGCGTAAATAGGATATTTAGATTCTCATGGTCAGATTTTGTTCCAATAAGCCCTATTATAGGTTCTAACTCTTATGTTGTTGGTTCTGTCTGTTCAGGTGAGCATGAGATCATGGTTCTTGACCTTGAGCAGGTACTATCTTCTCTTTTCCCGAAAATGGTGCTTGAAGAGATTACTCAAGAGACCTTAAGTAAACGGGATAGTATAAGCAGAGAAAATTTAAATATCTTGTTTGCAGAGGACTCTTCGCTTATTCGTAAAGGGGTAATAAAGGTTTTAAAAGAGGCTGGATTTGTCCAAATAAGAGATTTTGAAAATGGAAAATCTGCTTTTGATTACTGTATGGAAAATATTGAGGCTCTATCTTCTCCAACATCACGCACAGTGCTGATTACAGATATTGAGATGCCTAAAATGGACGGATTAACGCTTTGCAAAGTTATAAAAGAGCATCAGACGCTCAAAAAAATAGATGTAATTATATTTTCAAGTTTAATTAACACCCAGATGGTTGAAAAGTGCAAAAAGGTGATGGCAGATAGATATATTACTAAACCAGCAACCAACTCTTTGATTGATATACTTGATGGTTTTTGTTTGGCATAAGCTATTATCAATGCAAATGTGCACGGTCATCTCTAATTTGACTTCCATATTATTTTGTAATTGTTATTAATTGTAATAAAGAGAAAAGGAGAAATATGATTTGCTGTAAAGAAAATGTTTTAGAAGAGCTTTTAAATCTTCTTAAACTTGAGAAGATAGAGGAAAATATCTTTAGAGGCGATAGTCAGGATTTAGGTTTTGGCAATGTATTTGGAGGGCAGGTGCTTGGACAGTCTCTATCTGCTGCAAGCCAGACTGTTGATAGTGGAAGACGGGTGCACAGTCTGCACGGATATTTTATGAGACCTGGAGATGCCACAAAGCCTATTGTCTATAATGTTGATTGCATAAGAGATGGAAAGAGCTTTACTACAAGAAGGGTAGTTGCAATTCAAAAAGGCAAACCTATTTTTTCAATGTCAGCCTCTTTTCATGGAGAAGAGCCAGGATTTGATCATCAAGAGAAAATGCCAGATGTTCCTGGACCAGAAGGCATAGATTCACAGACAGAGTCTGCAAAAAAGATATCTCATCTGATACCTCCTCATCTTGTTGATAAATTGATATGCGAAACACCGATTGAAATAAGAATGCTCAACCCTGTAAACCCATTTAACCCGCCAAAGATGCCTCCGAGAAAATATGCATGGTTCAAGGCAATCGGCAGCATTCCCGATGATATCTCAATCCACTGCTATATGCTTGCGTATGCTTCTGATTTCAACCTTGTAGGTACAGCATTAAATCCCCATGGGAAAACATTTTGGTGTAATGATATGCAGGTTGCAAGCCTTGATCATGCAATGTGGTTTCATAGAGATTTTAGGATTGATGACTGGCTTTTGTATGACATGCAAAGCCCAAGTGCGTCTCGTGCAAGAGGATTAAGCATAGGAAATGTGTTTACTAAAGATGGTCTTCTTGCAGCCACAGTGGTTCAGGAGGGGTTGATAAGGCATAGAGCTGATGCGTGAGGATAAAAAAAGACTTTATAAATCAAAAATGGGCACAGATTCAAAGGGCAGAAGATCAAAAAAAGGGCAGAGAATAATAATAAAAACCTCTCTGCCCTTAAATACTAAAAATACAAATCAGCCGATTAAACTAAACTTTTAATAGATAACCTGACTGTAACTATCCTTAAGCTCAGCTTTAACTTATTATACTAATCTTTTTGCTTCTTATACTAATCCATGATCAAGCATGGCATCTGCAACCTTTACAAATCCTGCAATATTAGCACCATTAACGTAGTTGCCGGGTGTTCCGTACTCTTCAGAAGCATCAACGCATGATTTATGAATGCTCTTCATGATCTGTCTGAGTTTGTTGTCAACCTCTTCTCTTGACCATTTCAATCTCATGCTGTTCTGGCTCATTTCAAGACCTGATACAGATACACCGCCTGCATTTGCAGCCTTTCCTGGTCCGTAGAGTATCTTTTTATCAATAAATAGATCAACTCCGTCAGGTGTTGTAGGCATGTTTGACCCTTCAGAAACCACATACACTCCGTTTTTCAACAGATTCTGAGCATCTTTGCCGTTAATTTCGTTCTGTGTTGCTGATGGGAAAGCACAATCAGCCTTGTGATCCCATAGAGGGTTGTAATCTTTTGATGAATCTACAGGAGTAAAGAGAGCTTCACGATATTTTTCAGCATACTCGCTTATTCTTCCACGTTTGATGTTTTTCAGAGTCATCACATATTTGAGCTTCTCTGCTGTTATGCCTGACTCATCATAAATATATCCTGAAGAGTCAGATAAAGTTACAACTTTTGCACCAAGTTCAATGAGCTTCTCTACAGTATATTGAGATACATTGCCTGAGCCAGATACAAGGCATGTTTTGCCGGTAAGAGTCTCATTTCGTGTTGCGAGCATTTCAGATGCAAAATATACAGAACCATAACCGGTAGCTTCGGGACGGATAAGGCTTCCTCCCCAATTAAGGCTTTTGCCTGTTAAAACTCCTGAAAATTCATTTTTCAGACGTTTGTATGTTCCGAAAAGATAGCCGATCTCACGTCCGCCGACTCCGATATCACCTGCTGGAACATCAGTATCTGGACCGATATATTTATGCAGCTCCATCATAAAACTCTGGCAGAATCTCATAACCTCTGCATCAGATTTACCTTTTGGATCAAAGTCAGAACCGCCTTTGCCGCCGCCCATAGGAAGTGTTGTAAGAGAGTTTTTAAATACCTGCTCAAATGCAAGAAATTTCAGGATTGAGAGATTTACAGAGGGGTGTAATCTTAAGCCGCCCTTGTATGGACCTATTGCACTGTTCATCTGGATTCTGAATCCACGGTTTACATGAATCTCTCCTCTGTCGTCTGACCATGGTACTCTAAAAGTGATAACTCTTTCAGGCTCAACAATACGCTCTAAAATTTTTGCCTTTCCATACTCAGGATTTCTATCCATAACAACTTTAACAGACTCAAATACTTCATGTACTGCCTGTAGAAACTCCTTTTGGTCCGGGTCTCTGCTAACTACTTTTTGATACACTTCCTCTGTATTATATACAGCGCCCATTTTTTCATTCTCCTGTTATTAATATTTATGAGGTTAAGATTTAAAATCTTTTACCTCTATTTGTTTGCAAGAACAAAATAAGATATTTATATTTTGCCCTTACATTTATATAAGCTGGGTTGTCTATTTTGATTCTTCTGTAGAGCCTTTTAAATCAGGCTTAAGAATCGCTGCAATTGATGCCTTTCCGTTAATCTTTAAAACGGCAGGCTCAGAAAATCTCACATAGCGTAAAAATTTGGTTTCTCTCTCTGGCGGCAATCCATTAAGCCACGACCAATCAATAAAATTTTTATCTTTGGCAGGCACTCCAAGATAACAGATGCCTAAAGATGTTATATTATGAAAAAAGTGGCTTCCCTGAGATGGATCAGCATTTAGTTTATCTGATACGGTCTCAATAATCGTTCCAACATGGGTTATATTGCTCCACTTAACAGGAATTCCAAGCCATGGGTCAGATGTTCCCCACCTGCCGGGACCTATTAGAAGGTATTTGTCCGTCCGCCTGTTTATCTGTTTGCGTATATCTCCAACTGTTTGCAGAGTATGTTCAAACGTATCATTTTGCTCATTTTCTGGTGTATCAAACAGGCTGTTCAATCTGCCTATCTCCTCTGCAATCTCAACTGTTTTCGAGGTGTCAAATGCTTCTGGTTTTACGTAAATAATATTGTAAATCTCTGTAATCTGGCTGCTGCCCATTGCCTTATCTGAGTAGCAGAATGAGCGTTCCATATCTTTTTTACTGATATCAACATCTATATTATGACGCGCAACCATCATTGGTCTTATTTGAAGCAGAAAAAACTCAGGCTTTCTGTTATCATAAATATTGATGGCAAATTCAATCTCAACCGGACACCCCATGCCGTTCTTGCCAATATCAAGAAGTTCTGAAAGTATCTCTCCAAGCTCAAAAGTTCTAAATTTAAGGATAGATGCAAAGGTGAGTACTGGATAGCCTTTAGGAGTAAAAAAATCTCTAATGCGGTTGTCTTCCGGCATATATGAACTTAGCAGCTTTCTTACAGTCAGATGGTCAGTTACATCATCTACATCTAATTTTGTTAGAGCATAATCAGCTCCGCTGTCGCAATCTCTTTCAAGTTTAGAATTTAGATCAAAATAGCTTGAATCGTCTAAATCTTGACAATTATTACCACAATTTGAATCTTTTGCCGGAGGGAGAGATTGCTCTATATTATCAATTAAGTCAAGACACTTCTTATCAGAATTTTTAATTTTTAACGCATAAAAATAACGCTGGGCATTTTTTAGAATATTTTCAACTGAAGAGAACTGGGGAAGAAATTCAGGATATTTAGGTGAAAACCGTAAGGCAACACCGCCGTCAACAACAATTTTACCAAGACCTAAAGCAATATGGGCAACGCCTTCATCTGGTTTCATGTACGAGACTGGATAAAAATTCCACGACTGGGCAACACCTGAAATTGCAGGGTAGAAGTAGTCTGCATTAACAGTGCCAGCCAACTGCTGAATAATTACAGCCATCTTATCCTCTTCTGGTCTGTAAACAGAATTTTTTGCAAGTGCTCTGGGAACCTCTAAATAGACAGATGCGTAAATTAACTTTATTGCCTGAATAAGCTCACTAAGCCTAACGTTGATATCATGGTGGTTATTAGGGAGCATGTAAGTTTTGTAGGCTCCTGCACTTGCTCTGTAATGGGCATCTTCTAAAATTGCTGATGAACGTACAGCAAGCGGATAGTGGACGTGTTTAAGGTAAGTCTTAAGGTCGTGGGTAAGCCACTCAGGAAAATCAGCTCTTTTGAAATGCTCTATAATCTTTTTATCGCTTAAAGTGCTGTCAGATAAATCTCTATTAGTATCATTGTTGCTTGATAATCCATTAATATTATTGTGCAGCAAGAGTCTTGTGTTCAAAAATTCACGGGTATTATTAAGGCTTTCAAAGTCATCAAATCCTTCAGTAGTAATAACAAGAGTTTTTGGAAGAACAATATCAATAGTAGAAAATTTATGGTGGAAATAGCCCATCTCGCGAAAAAGATTAGATATAAATGCAAGTCCTCTTGCCTTGCCTCCAAGCGAGCCTCGTCCAATCTTGACAAAATCATTTTCAGGATCAAACTCCTCTTTGATAAAATCAGAGACAAGACCCTTTTGACGAATTTGCAGCTTGTTGCGTATAATTGTTCTAATATACTCTTTAAGGTGATGCGTACTTGGAAAATCATTTATGGTCAAAGGTCGTATCTTGTTTGCAAGCTGCATCTCAAAACGTGCCATCAGCCATCTTGAGAAATCATTTCTGTTTGCGTGGTATGCAATCGACTCTCCCGGAACTGAATGAAGTATGGTGCTCATACTCCTTATATTAGCAGCTCTTGCTACAACTGTACCATCATTTAATCTAAATATAAAATCACCAAATCCTAAATGGTGCACTAAGAAATAGCGTATATCTGCATGAAGAGAGGGAGAGCGTTTGTCTAAGAAACAGGCTGGAATCTTCTCTGCCTTCTCCTTGTTAGAAGGTTCTGAAGAGAGCATAAGCAGCGGAATATCTGGAATCTCCTGACGAATTTCAGTCAGCAATGTTATTCCTGCATCAGGGTCCTCTTTTCCATCTCGCGGATAACGCACATCAGATATTACGCACAAAAGATATTTTCTATATTTAAGATAGAGATTTTCTGCATCTTCATAGTTGTTTGCAACCAAAATTTTTGGACGGGCACGCATTCTCAATATACGGTCATTTTCATTGAGCGAGTCGTCCATTACAGCTTGAGTCTGCATTACAACCTCTTTGTAAATATAGGGAAGAAGAGACGAAAGATAGAGAGGAGAGTCTTCAACAACAATAATTACCCTCACATCAGCCAACCTTGTGTCATGGTCAACATTCATCAAATCTTCACGGCTTTTAACAAGAGCCATCAAAAGGTCTGTATTGCCACTCCATATAAATATCCGATCAATGATATCTTGATCATAACATTTGGTATTTTCAATTAACCAATTTTTATTTTCAATTACCCGTTGTCTGTTTTCTATAAGCCATTTCTCATTTTCTAACAGAGTCCTCACATCATAGGCAAAATAATAGACAGCAATATTTCTAAATCTGTTTTTTATCTCTGCACAAAGTTCATATGCTTCCATATCGCTGATATGGGGCATGACTATGACAACATCGTACTTTCTGTTTTCAATTTTACTAAGTGCCTCGCTGCCGTTAGATACCCATGTAAGCCTTGGCGGTCTTGTGAGGTTTAAGCCTTTGTACTCATGGATAATTCGTTCTGAAAGCCGTCCATCTTCTTGCATTATAAAAGCATCATACGGGCTTGAGACCAAGAGTATCTCTGCCACCCGTTTAGTCATAAGCTCGTGAAAAGATGTAAAATAGAGCCTCTCTTTTTCTATGTCGTAGTTTTGCGGCAGATCATCCATTGATAGTTTCCTTAAAATATTATTTTGCAGTGGTGTATAGTCTTAAACTATTGGTAACAACAGAGATGCTTGATGCAGCCATAGCAATAGCCGCAAGGATAGGGTGCAACTGCCTTAAAAAATTGGGAAAAATTTCAAAAGGGGCAAGAATGCCGGCAGCCACAGGGATAAGCACTATATTATAGATAAATGCAAGAAACAAGTTTTGTCTGATAGTGTTTAAAGTATCTTTGCTGATATGTATGGCTTTATAGATGCCTGTAAGAGAACCGCCTGAAAGGATAATATCTCCAGCTTCAATGGCTATATCTGTTCCAGTACCGATTGCAAAGCCGACATCTGCAACTGCAAGAGCTGGAGCATCATTTATACCATCTCCCGCCATTCCAGTTAATGTATGATCTTTTTCCTTCAACTCTTTAATTTTATCTGCTTTCTGCTCAGGTTTAACTTCAGCCACAATATTTTTCTGATCAATTCCAGCCTCATGAGCAATTGCAGCGGCTGTATTGATATTATCGCCTGTCAGCATAACTACGTTTATCCCTTCATTACGAAGCAGCGTTACAGCTTGGGCAGATTCAGGTTTTATAGGATCAGATACAGAGATAATCCCCAAAATGGTCTCTGCTTGAGCCAAAACCATAACAGTTCTGCCTTTGCTTTGCAGCTCTTCAATAGCATCTTTTACATCTATGGTATTAGTACTAAGGCTCTCTTTTTCCGCAATTAAAGATGCGTGGCTCGATATTGCTGATTCAAACCATGCGGGCTTGCCAAACCGAAGATTTTTTCCATTAACTTCTGCCTCAACTCCCATACCGCTGTGAGCCTTAAAATCAACTGGCTCATAAATCGTTAAATTTTTTTCTTGTGCAAATTTTACAATAGATTTTCCAATCGGATGTTCAGACCCTTTTTCAACAGATGCGGCACAAGTGAGCAGGTCGTCAGCACTATAACTATTATCAACCGGCTTAATATCCATAACAACCGGTTTGCCCATAGTAATAGTGCCTGTTTTGTCCAAAACAATGGTTTTAAGTTTTGCAGCCTTTTCAAGAGATTCGCTCCGCTTGAACAAAATCCCGTGTTCAGCACCTTTCCCTGTTCCAGCCATTATTGCAGTTGGTGTGGCAAGTCCTAATGCACACGGGCAGGCAATGACTAAAACCGCAACCATACGGATCATGGCTGCTACAAAATCGCCTGTTGTTATCCACCATATTCCAAAAGTGATAATTGCGATAATAAATACAACTGGAACAAACACTGCTGCAACCCTATCTGCCAAAGCCTGAATAGGTGCTCTGCTTCCTTGAGCCTCTTGAACTAATTTGATTATCCTTGCAAGAGCAGTATCTTTTCCAACATGAGTTGCTTTGAATTTAAAGAGTCCGTGACCATTTACTGTTCCGCCTGTAACCTTATCCCCCTTTTTCTTATCAATAGGTATCGGCTCTCCGGTCAGCATAGACTCGTCAACTGTTGAGCTTCCCTCTACAATCTCGCCATCTACTGGAATTTTCTCACCCGGGCGGATCACAACTATATTGTCTATACAAAGTTCTGATATAGAAATCTCTTTTTCGTAAGGAGATATCCCGCCATAACCTTCAATAATGTTGGCTGTTGTGGGCTGTAGTGCCATAAGTTTTTTTATTGCAGCACCTGTTTTGCCTTTAGTTCTTGCCTCCAAAAGTTTTCCCAGTTTTATAAGCGTGATAATAAGGGCTGATGTTTCAAAATAGACATGATGTGGGTGGGCAGCAGAACCTTTGCCATTAAAAAAGATTGCAAACAGCGGCAGTAAAAGAATTGCAACCGAGTAAAAATATGCAACTGACGAGCCAGATGCAATAAGAACGTCCATATTTGCACTTCTGTTTTTCAGGCTTTTAAATGCTCCAACATAGTAGTCCCAGCCGGTGTAAAATTGGACAGGTGTGGCTAAAAGAAAGAAGAACCAGTTGACCCATGAGGCATGGCTCCAATCTCCTGTAATTCCAAAATCTCGTGCCATACTTAAAATAAAGAGCGGAAAGGCAAAAACTGCTCCTGTGACAAACTTATTAGTTTGGCTGCGTATCTCAGCTTGGCGTTCGATCTCGTCATCACCTGATTTGACAACTTTAAACCCAAGATCATCAATTTTCGCTGCAATCTCCTCAAGAGTTATCTCTTTTGGATTAAAAGAGATAACAGCCTGCTCAACTGCAAAATTTACATCAGCGTTTTTTACTCCATTAAGGCTGCCGACATTTCTCTGAATATTTGCAGCACAGTTCACGCAGTTCATACCTGCAATTGGTAAAGTTACGGTCTGTTCGGACATACGTATCTCCTTAAATAAAACTAATTTATTGCTATCTAAAACTAATGTATTGCAATCGAATATATTTTAATCTGCTGCCAAATAAATCTAAATATACTATTTAAATATATCTTAGATTATAAGTAGTTATAATAAAAAGAGAAAAATCCATATCATAAAAATCGTGTTTTGTCTAACACGGAAAATTTTATCTAATTATAGACATTTTTCTGTTGACCACATGTTTAATTATATGTCAATGAATGGCTTTCATCTTATATAGTTGATATTTTTTGTGTGCTGTTAATTAATGAATTGGTCTCATTTTATGTTGGATTTGTTAATAGTAGTACATTTTACAATAATAGTAATATGGAGATTAAAAATGTTTGACACTTTGACCCGCGATGAGATGGCTGACATTAGTGACAATAACTATTCAAGCAGTGAAGAGACAAAAAACGATAGTCCTAAAGGTAAAAGCTCTAATTGTGCAGCCAATATTCCTGATGATCTTCTATTCAGCCTTTTGGATAACTCATATGAAAGCCTTATCCTCATAGATGCAGACGGAATCATCCGCTTTATCAGTAAGGGAAACGAAGGCTTCTCATCTATATCGGTAAAAGATTCTGTGGGTCGTCATATCACTGAGGTTAGACCTAATACAAGATTGCCAAGGGTAATTAAAACCGGTAAGGCTGAAATCGGCAGAAGCATGCTGCTAAACCAGCAAAACCGTATTATTGCACGCATTCCTCTATTTAATAAAGAGGGGCGTATAATTGGTGCTATGGGTAAGATGATGTTCATGAGCCTTGAAAAATTCAAACAGCTTTATGAGCGGATTCACTGTTTGGAGAATCAGATCGATTATTACAAAGAGGAGCTGAATCAATCTTACGGCATTAGTTATACGTTTGATAATATTATTGGGCGGTCTGAGGCTATTATGTCGTGTAAGGCATTAGCCCGAAAAGCTGCTCAATCTGATGCCTCTGTACTAATTACAGGAGAGTCTGGAACCGGCAAAGAGCTGTTTGCCCACTCTATCCACCAGATAAGTAAAAGGAATAAATATAATTTTGTCAGGGTAAACTGCGCTTCCATACCGAGTGAGCTTATAGAGTCTGAGCTTTTTGGATATGAGCCGGGAGCTTTTACAGGTGCCGCAAAAAAGGGAAAAGCTGGAAAGTTTGAGCTTGCAGATAGAGGTACAATATTTTTAGATGAGATTGGGGATATGCCTCCTCTGCTTCAGGTAAAACTTATGAGGGTTCTTCAGGAAAAAGAGGTTGAGCGGATAGGCGGAAAACCAAAAAATATTGATTTCAGGGTTATTAGTGCTACAAACCGTGATTTGAACAAGATGGTAACTGATAAGAGTTTCCGCCTTGATCTCTACTACAGGCTGAACGTTTTTGTTATCACACTTCCCCCCTTAAGGGATATGCGTGAGGATATACCTCAAATTTTCCACCATTTTCTTGACAAGCTCAATCGAGGCAATCGACAAAAAATTACCAATGTATCTCGTGAGGCTATGGAGGCACTCCAAAACTATTCGTGGCCCGGAAATTTGCGTGAGCTTAGAAATATTGCAGACCGCTCAATGATCCTTTGCAGTGGAAATACAATTCAAGTTGAAGATTTGCCTATCTCTTTACGTGAAAAGCCCAGAGCATCATTATGCGAAGAGCTTGCAGGTGATTCGTTAAAAGAGATTATGGAAAATACTGAAAAAAAAGCTATTCTTGATGCTCTTGAGAGAGCCGGCAACAATCGTGAAAAAGCATCTTCAATACTAAAAATCCACAGAACCGGCTTATATCAGAAGATGAAAAAGTATAATATATCTTAATTTCATCGTTTTTGGATTAAAAGAGAGACCAGCTATAATAAAAAAATAGAGACGCACGCCCCAGCGTCTCTACAATGTCTATTTTAATTTTTTCGATACTGATCCATATCTCCAAGAGGAATTAGATATCCATTTTTCATATAGAGGTCTCTTATTTTTAACAGGTCTTCAACCATATCATCACCCGGCATGATATAGCCTACCCATTTGCTTCGTTTATGCTTATTGTCCAGATACCAGCATATAATAGGTACATTGGCACCTTTTGCAATATTCCAGAAACCGGTTTTTATTCTTACGGTTTTTTTTCGAGTTCCTTCTGGTACAATTGCAATGCTGAATATCTCTCTTTTGTTAAACTCTTTTATTACGCTTCCCACAAACCCGCTTGCCTTGTCTCTGACCACTGGAATCCCGCCTACGATATCTAAAATTAAAGACATTGGAAAGAAAAACCATTCAGCTTTAATCAAGACTTTAGTATCTACCTTTATCACTTTTATATAGGTAAAAGCCCTGACAGTATCCATATTTGATGTGTGTGGAAAACCTATTACCACTGCTTTGTCATTCCAATAATCTGGAAGCCCGTCATATTTCCAACCCATGATTCTATAGATAATTTTTCCAATCCTGCTCAACAATGATTTCATACCTCTGCTCCTCTGTGCCTTTTTTGCTTTTTGTTTTAAATGTGAGTTTTTCTTCATATTAACTGTAAAGAATTATTGCTCAATATGCGACTTTTAAAGAGAAATATTGATTGACATATTCTGCTGAAGCCGGTTCAATATCATTTTTAATTGGATAAGACAAACATTTGGATAGAACAGAAACATAAAAAAATTATTCTCCAAACGAATAGGACTCCTGACAAAATTACTAACAAATCTATTCAGGAAAAATTATGACAGATATACTGCTTGTTCAGCCGCCGGTTGAGGATTTTTATTTTACATATAAAAGAACAATTCCATACGGTTTAGCCTCTATTGCCTCTTCTTTGCAGCAGCATAAATTTTCAGTTGAAATTTTAGATTCTCTTGCTGTTAAAAAATCTAAAATTATTCAGATGCCCGATGAGATGAACTATCTTCTACCCTATTATGGAGAGCATGATCTCTCTATATTTTCCCTTTTTCATGATTTTAGGCACTATGGTTACAGTTATGAATATATAGGTAAGGTTGTAAAAGATAAAAAGCCCTTTCTTGTCGGGATATCATCTCTTTTTACGCCTTATTGCAACTCTGCTGAAACAACAGCTCAAGTCGTCAAAAAATTCCTTCCAGATTGTAAGATTGTAATGGGAGGACACCATCCTACAGCGTTGCCGCATGAGGTTATGAAGTGCTCTGCCGTTGACTTTCTTATCCGTGGTGAGGCAGAGATATCAATGCCTCTGCTTGCAGCAAGGCTTAAAACTGGTCAAAGCATAGAAGATGTGCCCGGGATTGTTTTTAGAAAAAAGCAGTTGCCTATAATCTCATCTAAAAGCATAAACTCACCTGACAGGCTGAACACAATCGCATCTGATAGACTAAATATAACAGAATATCGAGAGAAATATTCTGATAGTTTAGAAGAGTCTTTGCACGTTTCAGAACCCGCATGGATTAAAGATTTTAGTTTGCTATCGCCCCCTGCAATGGAGCTTGTAAATTTTGATTTTTACAGCAGAGGGAAAGATGCGGATATAACAATTGTTGATGAAAATATAGCAAAAAGTCTATCCGCTAAAAAAGGAAGCACTGTAGTTGTTGCAAGCAGAGGGTGTCCCATGCCGTGCACATACTGCTCAGTTGGTGCATCATCATCTTATGGGCGGTTTAGGCAGCGGGCGGTTAAAGATGTTATCCATGAGTTAGAGCTTCAAGTTGAAAAATATAATATTGGATTTATAGATTTTGAAGACGAAAATCTGACGTTGAATCGGCGCTGGTTTCTTGATCTGATGGCTCAGATATTAAAGCTGTTTGGCAGCAGACGTGTTGAATTGAGGGCAATGAACGGACTTTATCCGCCGTCCCTTGATCCTGAGATTATTGCTGCAATGAAGTCGGCTGGATTTAAAACACTTAATCTATCATTGGGTTCAACGTCAGCCGAACAGCTCAAAAGATTTAAAAGACCAGATGTTAGAGACTCTTTTGAAAAAGTGTTATCAATTGCAGAATCTCATGGATTAGAGACAGTCTCGTATCTGATTGCTGGTGCTCCTGACGAGAGTG
Organism: uncultured Desulfobacterales bacterium; assembly: GCA_964539635.1. GTDB lineage: Bacteria > Desulfobacterota > Desulfobacteria > Desulfobacterales > Desulfobacteraceae > Desulfamplus. The sequence continues at coordinate 16,814 of CAZIJN010000004.1, forward strand.
CATACGACTCTTTAAACGATCTTATATCTTTGGCACAAAAGAGAACTCTTATCGGGCTTTCTATCTTCTATCCAGCACCCGGAAGCGTGGATTACGAAAGATGCCGGCAAAGAGGAGTTCTTCCTGAGAGCTTTTCACTGATGCGTTCTTCCTCCCTGCCTCTTGATCACACCACAAGCCGTCTTCAATCGGTCACTCTGCTCAGACTTGCCAGAGTTCTCAATTTTATGAAATCTCTTGTAAGAGACAATAAATCTATCCCTGAGCCTGAACCGTATAACAGCCATGCAATAAATCACACAGCCATAAATGAAAGCCAATTAAGAGATTTTGATGTAAACGATAGGGTATCAACGGATAGAAATTCTGCTGGAATAAATCTGCTCAAATGGTTTTTGCATGATGGGATATTAAGAGGAATCCGCAAAGACGGCTCTGTTTTTAATCATAATGTTGATTTAGAGCTTTGCAGACGGTTTGTAACAAAATCGATGGAGATAGAGATACGGTAGTTGTTGAGTAGAACCAATAAAAAAGGTTTTTCTACACTTTGTAGAAAAACCTTTTTATGCTAAAATGTATTATATAAAACTAATTTTTGGGATGTTATTATTTTGCAGCTTTTGGATGACAGTCATTACATGAAGTTGGAGCAGGTCCTTTACCTTTTGGATCGCCAGCTTTCTTGTTAGATTCTTTGTGACAGTCAATACAGTTTGCATGAAGAGCCTCTTTGTGATATTTCACAATCTTCTCTTTTTTAGCAAGTTTCTCACCTTCTGGTGCCTTGCCGGTCTCTTTATGGCAAGCTACGCATTTCTGAACATCATCACCTTCTTTAAGCTCAAGAGCTTTACCTTTGTCATCATGATGGCATTCACCGCAGGCAACCTTGTGTGTGTCAATGTGTTTTTTGTGAGTAAACTCAACCAAACCTTTTGTGTGTTTGGCATACTCTTTTGTCTCCATTTTGAATGTGTCTTCAACTTTTGTTCCTGCATAAATACATGTTGCAGCAAAAAGAAAAGCGATACTAACAGCAATCATTAATGTAACAAATTTTTTCATCGTTTCTTACTCCTTTGACAGTTAATAATAGTTTTTTACCTTATCACATATCAGGCAGCATCCCAAAACTGTCTGATAAAAATCCGAATGAACTTCTGTTTCTTAAAATCAATATAAATCCTAAAATCTGCACGGCTATTATAATATGGTGTCCAACCATGTCAATAATAAAAAATTTTAAAGGGTTTATAATCGCTTTTAAGAGTTCTCCTGCTCTTCTTTTACCTCAGAGTTATTAACAGCTTTATTCTCTTGTTCGTCATTTTCATACTCTTCTTCGATATTCTTTTTTTTACCAAACACCCTTGCTCCAAGAATACTCATCTCATATAAAACCATAAGTGGCAGAGCCATCATCAACTGGCTTATAACATCAGGTCCTGGTGTAACAAGTGCAGCCACTATAAATATGATAAGTATCGCATATTTTCTATTCTTTTTAAGAAATTCAACTGTAACAAGACCCATTCGAGCCATTAGAGTCAGCACAAGGGGAAGTTCAAAAACAAATCCAAATGCTACGAGCATCTTTGAAGAAAAGGCTAAATACTCTTTCATTGAAGGCATTGCCATTATGTTTGCCGAGGCAAAACCAAGAAGAAACTTAAACCCATAAGGGAAAACAATAAAATATCCAAAACTTGAACCAATAATGAAAAAAATCATGGATAACATTATGGCAGGTATAAGAAATTTTTTTTCAGTTCTATAAAGACCGGGAGAGATAAACATCCAGAATTCGTAAAAAAGAACAGGTGTTGCAAGCACAATTCCTGAAATAAAGGCTAACTTCATATATGTGAAAAATGCTTCTGGAAGCCCTGTAAAAATCATCTTTGTCTCAACACCCATAACTTTTACAAGAGGAGCATTTAGAATATCAAACAACTTCTCCTTAAAAAAGTAGGAAACGAGAAAACCAACACCAACTGCAATAAAGCAGCGGATCAATCTATCTCTTAACTCTGATAGATGTTCTGTAAAGGGCAGCTTATCTTCTTCTACGTTTGTATTTTGTCCTTTATCTGTCATTTATCTTTTCCATCCTTATTTTGTACATCTGGCGATTCTGCTGGTTCTGAATTTTTCACATCAGATAGTACCTCAACTTTTGCTTTTGCTAAATTAACTGCACTCTCTTTAGTTATAGGAGAGTCTGCAGGAGTTATAGATTCAGCAGGCTCTTTCTTCGTATTTTCCTGTTCTTTCGATTCAGCCGCCTTATCTGATCCACTGTTTAATCCGCTGTTTAATGGATCAGAGAACACTTTAAGATCGCTTTTAATATTTTTGATAGGATCATTGATCTCTTTTACTGTACCCTCTAAATCAATGCTGCTTTTAAAGTCCTGAGCAGCTTTTTTAAATTCACCAAGTGCACGACCAAGAGATTTTGCAAGATCAGGCAGCTTTTTTGGACCGATAACCATTAGAGCGATAGCTAAAATCAGAAGTATTTCAGGCATTCCCAAACCAAACATGATTAAACTCCTTAAAGGTTTATATATTGTGTTTTTGTTTTAATTGTTAATTTTTTTTATATGAAAGTCTTTTAACTGATTTTCATTTCTCGTTGCGTAATGCTTTGCATGATCGCTATAGAGATATCTATTTTTTACCTGTACATTATCAAAATAAGACCTCTTTATAAAATATATGTCAAGTTTGGGCAAGTCTCTTTTAAGCAACTGTTAATATCGTGTTGCAAACATCTTTATCTGCCTCCTAACTTGAATAGCTTCTTGATGCTGCTGCAACAGCCTCTTTTTTTAGTTTTATGAGGTTTATCTTCTGTTTTGGTTTCCATTGTTGATTGATCTGTATCTTCACCTGAATCAGAGAGATTTGATTTTGTATCAGAATCTGTTTCTGATGCTGTAGCTTTTGCCCATATCATGGTTGAAGAGAAATTGCTCCAGCCCCATTTAAGAATCGAAATCAGCCAAAAAGAGAGCCACAAAGCCCACATAAGCATCGCAATCCTGTAGGCAAACATTGGAAGTGATAAGAACCAAGCAGCCGGCAGAGTCGAGCCGCTGATATCTTGATACCATCTAAGCAAGCTTGCTGACGAACCATTGCCTGTAATGTTCATTGACGGGTGACCAAGAAGTCCTTGAGATATTGCAAACAAAAGGCTCATAATAGCAGCAGCAGTTAAAAGAACGATACTTGTCTGCATTAAATTAAATTGAAAAATAGTAAGCCCCTTGCCCCATCTTTTCCGCATATCAAGAACTACAAGCCAAGCTGCAACAAATATACAGGCAGCCGCACTGCTCATCGACATACCAATTCCCAGCAAAAACCACTGGTAAAAGTTTAATGGAGTTAAACCTGTCATTGCAAGACCAATTGAGATAATGAGCACCACAATAATTTTTGACCAAAATAGAACCGCAGGAGACATAAGCTGTTCTCCACCTACAAACAGAGTCCATCTGTCAGAGGAGATATTTATATCAATTGCAGCATTTACACTGGGTATTCCAAGATCAATTTTAGGTGTTCTGTAAAGAGTTTTAATACTATTTTTATCTTTCCAGATAAGTTCAATATTTTGGCTGCCCGGTGCGATCGGTAAAACCACTTTCTGCCCATCTTGACGGATAAGCTGAAGTTCTCCGTTGATCTTGACCTCCTGAAGTTCTGCCTTTTCAGGAATTGTAACGGCGTGCTGTCCTCCTTGGCTGCTTTTTATAGAGAGCTTTAAGATAGAGCGTGTAGTTATATGACCCGGATAAAGCTCAAGAGTGCTCTTTTCAATTGTGATGGTCTGACCCTCGACCCCCTTGGGTCTGGATATGTTTAGTATTACCTCTTCACCCGGTAGAGGGTGCCATGTCGGATACCATCTTTGGTGTTTTTGGTGCAAGATTACAGGTATCCCCTCAGTCTCAACATGAAAAATAGGGCTTGCATCTAATCGCCATATCTCTGTCCATTGAAGATTTTGTTGAGTTTGCTCGGAAGTTTCCCGTTCTTCTCGTGTATCTTGCTGAGCTGTGCTCTGAACTGTTGGATTTATATCATTGTCCGAAAATAGTGCATGATAAAGTCTTATCTTATCAGATAGCGGCAAAAAAGATTCAAAAGAGAGGCTTGTTTGATCTGAATTTAGAGTTATCTCAACTATTCCGTTTCTGCTTCTTATCCCTTGGCTGACCACTGATTCGCCATCTAATAGCGGAAGTTTTAGAACAATAGCAGAACCTGTTGGAGTTAAACGCTCTACTTTGGTCTCAACCTTCCAATCAAGCCCGAGCAAAATATTTCTCTCTACAACAACAAATGGAGGCAGAACTGCTGTTTCAAGAATTTTTTGATCCTCTTCTTCTGATCCTGCTGCACCTTGTTTTCCCAACTCTTTGTAGTTTTTGATAGCTGTCCGTTTAAATTGGAGCTGATCATCAAGAGTGTTGTCTGGCTGGATTCCTGAAATCTCCCAACCGTTTGAATTAAGAATTTTTCCTGAATGTGGTTTAAGATTAAGCGGAATCTGAAAGGTGCTCTGGTTTCCAATCTTTCCTTTAATTACAACAATATTTTTTCCTTTTGAGACCATTGCCCAGATAGTCTGCCCATAACGAAAAAGCCCGTCAGCATCTTTGCCGTTTATCAGTACATATTCTGGCAGCCAGTGGTGCGAGTGCCCGGGCAGAGGGATAGTTGTATCAACTGCCGCATCAATATTAAGTGTAATTTCTATCTCTTCTTGTCGTTCAATCTGGCTATCTTTAATAGATATCTCCATTTGTGAAATATCAGCACAAGCTGGAAAACAATCATCTTTTTCTAAGAGCCGTTTTTGGAGTTCTTCCAATATTTGAGCAGATGGTATTTCCCCGGCAGTTGTTAAATTCGGGGTCAATATTGTAAAAATGGAGACTGATATTAAGGTTAAGATAAGAGTTTGAACAGGCGTTATCGTCAATTTTTTTTGCAAAAATCCAGCAGCTCTAAACATTCCTATAGCCAATAGAATAATAAAAGCTACTCGAACAAACGATAAAATCAGATTAAAAGTCGGACCAATTAAGATAAATGAGAGAGTATGCCCCTTTTCAACCGGACCTGACCAACTAAAATTGATGGTTCTAAACGGCTGCCACAGAGGAAGACCTGGTCCTGTTTGAGTCATGGATTTTGGATCATACTGCATAACTTTTGATAGCTCGTTCTCGTCTGATTGAGAATAGGATAGATCACCGCTTTGAGCCTCCAATAGTCTCCTCTTTGATCTCAAATAGTTTGAACCAACACCGATTCCGCCCTTTATCTGCACTTCTGGCTGCACCATTTCGGACTCCATTTTATCCATCGTCTGCTGGAGCATCGGTGCAAAAGCTGTTGGCTGCTGCACTGTATCGTTCATTGATATCCAACTGTTTTCCAACTGGGGATAGATTCCAATGCGTAATGACTCTATTGCATAAGGTATTGAAATTAAAAGAAGAGATATAGAGATAAGAAATTGATAAAACTTTACTGCATCTCTTAATCTGCCTGTTCTGTTTTTAGTTAGATTGAGCATAACAAAACCCAAAAGCAGAAAAATCCACACATATCGGGGTGCGTTTTGTTCGTGGTATAGAATCGTCAATGTTATAAATCCAACGATTGATAGAGGAAAAGAGAATAGTTTTGCTGTGGCAATAGTAAATATAAGGACAATGAAAATATCTAAAAGAGACCACCGTTTTACCCAAGTTCCAGAGATATTATCAACTCCTTGAGCTGCAATAAGTTTCCAGCCCGGAGGAAGATTCAGTGTTCCGGTAACCTTTTGAAACGGGTGAATCCAGCCAGTTGCAGGAATAGTATAAATAGAACTTAAAATCCTGCTGTCTGCAACCAAATCAAGAATTCTGCGTCTTAACTCAACTCCTGAATTTTTTAATATATAACTTTTGTCATCATCGTTATTATGATTGTTGTTAAAATTAGAATTATTAGATTTAGATTTAGATTCATCAGCTTTTGATGGTTCGATTGTTGTGATAAGCTGTTCAACTCCATCAACTGTTACTTTTCCGGGCTGCATCAAAGGCTCTATTTCAAGACGCCAGCCGCTGTTTTTATTACCGCTTATTCTATCTTGAACCGTATAGCCTGAACCGTCAAATGCAAGCCATAAGGTTTTATGTAAGTTTAGTTGATCAGGCGGCGGGTTAGGATCGCCCCGTTTTATCTCTTTAAAGTGCATAATCTGTTTGCTGCGCATAATATAGGCAGGGTAAGATTTCCACTCTTCCGGCATAGATGTCATTCTTGGATCAACAGCAGAAACCCCTGATATCTCAACAATCCTAAGATTAGTGCGGCGATGAAGAGACCATATCTCCTGTTCAGGCATGGTTCCATCACCAGCAGGTTGAAATAGAAGAGATTTAAGCGTGCCGATATGCCTTAACTTTATGGTCATGGTGTATCTGCCAGGTTTTACCTGTATTTGTATTGTGCCGTCAGATTCCAATTTTGACGGCAGCTCTGTATCTAAGCTCATTGGTATGAACTCTGCTGGTGGGTATATTGGTCCAAGTTTTACCTCTCTTGCAGCACCAGCTACGTCAACAGTTGCATGTATCGTAATTTGAGCAGGGATAGTGTCGTCAATCAGCCTAAAAATTTCAACTTTAAGCCGGTTTTCCTCTTTTTGCTCTACTGCTTTTGTCGAGCCTTTAATCCATAATCGTCCAGAATCATCAAAGTTTGGAAATGGAACTGCTAAGTTATCTACGGAAAGATTTACAATTGCAGATTCAGGCGGAATCTGAACATATTCAGGCAGGCTGTTCCAAACAAATCTTCCGGTTATTGTGTATCTGCCGGGCAGAAGTTTTATTGCTGGAATGCTGTTTCCATAGTTGTCACTTTGCTGAATAATTACGGCTGCGAGCGATTGTTCCGTTCCATATTCATTTACTATTACATTTTGAGGCCAGTTGGATACGCTGCCCGGAAGAGGAGCATATGTCTCGTGATATATCTGCCACTGCTGTTTAAACTCTCCTCCGCTTCTGTTAAGATTAAAAGAAGTTGAGGAGAGAAAAGCACACTGCACGCTCTGGGAATCATTAAAATGGGGAATGCACTCAACAGATTTAGTTTTACCGTGAAGTACCCATTTACTCCAAGGCTTAAGGTTTTCAGGAATATAGTCAGGTAGTTCTGCTGCTGAACAGAAGCTCCACAAAACCAGCAGAGATAAAATTGTAATTTTAAAAATTTTGAGGCTCTTTTTCATAGTTTTCTCCATTTTTTTAGATTTTTTCTCTATTTTCTGCTGATGGGCTTTATGTGAGGATAAGTTGTTTTTAGCAGAGTGATAATTGATAACTTCTCCTGTGTCAATTTATGATTAATTGACTATCTTCTTTTTTAGATTTTTCTCTTTTTTAAATGGAATCTTTTTTTACTTGATTTAAAAACTGTATATGTTAATTGCTTTTATAACAATTTAACTTATGGTTGTCTCTAATATTACAAAATATAGAGATATTGCTATGAAACATTATAATGGAGATTGTGAAAAAATGGCGGTTAATGGGGATAAAGATATATTTTTAACAAAAAATGGTTCTGACCACAAATGGCGTTTTGTCAGGGTTGGAGGATTTGATCATGTTCTGATTACAACCGGAGATGATATAAAATCTATTGGAGAGCTTGATCAGAAGCTGTGGGCTGCACTCGGCTGTCCAACTGAAGGGCTTGAATTTGATTCTGCAACTCTTGCGTATATGGATAAAGACGGAGATGGAAGGATTCGTGCACCTGAAGTTATTGAAGCTCTTAACTGGACATTGTCTCTTATAAAAAATTCTGATGAACTCTCCCGCTTAAATGAACTTTTACCTCTATCAGCTATTAATGATTCAACCGCTGAAGGCAGAGATATCCTTGCCTGTGCAAAAGAGATTTTGACAAACAGAAACAAAGCTGGTGCGGAGAGCATTTCGCTTGAAGATACAGCAGATACTGTAGAAATCTTTGCCAATACAAAATTTAATGGTGACGGCATTCTACCTGCAATTGCTGCTGATGATGAATCTGTGAAAAAAGTGATTGAAGAGATTATAGAGTGCATGGGTTCTGAGCAGGATAGAAGCGGACTGCCGGGCATCACAAAAGAGACGGCAGAACTTTTTTTCAATGAGGCAAGAGACTATTCTGAGTGGCAGCGTAAGGCTGAGGCTGAAAACTCAAGCATCTTTACAATGGGAGAGAACACAGCAGTTGCGGCTGACTCTTTTGAAGCAGTTGAGTTAAAGGTTTATGACTATTTTACCCGTTGCAGCTTGGCAGCATTTGATCCTAATGCTGCTGTTTCACTTAATCCTGCACAGGTAAAGTATGAAGAGGTTGCTTTAAAAAATATCTCGGCTGCAACTGAGGAGATAGCAGCATTTCCGTTGGCTAAAGTCGAGCCGAATGCAGATTTGCCGTTAAGCGGAAATGTCAATCCTGCATGGGCAAAAGCTTTAGTTACGTTTCGAGATAATGTTGTGCGTCCTCTGTTTGGAGACGATAAAGAGACTCTCTCGGAGAGTGAGTGGAATCAGATAAAAGATAAATTTGCAGACTACGAGGCTTGGAAAAGCAGCAAAAAAGAGAGTCCAGTAGAAAAACTTGGGTTGCAGAGAATAAGAGAGATTCTTGACGGCAATAGCGAGCAGATGATTTATGAGCTGATTGAAAAAGATAAGGCTCTTGAATCATCAGTTAATGCAATCACTTCGCTGGATAAACTTATCCATTACTATCGCGATCTTTATACGCTTCTTAATAACTTTGTCTCTTTTTATGATTTCTACACACCGGGTAAAAAGGGAATATTTCAGGCTGGCACGCTATATTTAGATGGACGAAGCTGCGATCTGTGCATCAAAGTTAAAGATATTGCAGCCCACAGCACCCTTGCCCAGATGGGAGGCGTCTATTTAGCGTACTGTGAGTGTTCAAGAAAAGAGAGCACTGAGAAGATGAATATCGCAGCAGCCTTTACAGACGGTGATTCAGATAATTTAATGGTCGGCAGAAATGGTATTTTTTACGACAGCAAAAATAGAGACTGGAACGCTACCATAGTTAAAATTGTCGAGCATCCTATAAGCATTCGTCAGGCTTTCTGGTCTCCGTACAAACGTTTTGCCCGTATGCTAAGAGAGCAGATTGAAAAGTTTGCAGCACAAAGAGATAAATCGGTTGATACAGGCTCTTCTACTCTAATCGCTGATACTGCTAAAAAAGCTGATGGAAAAGCTCCTGCTGTCCCATTTGATGTTGGTAAGTTTGCTGGAATTTTTGCTGCTATCGGTCTTGCAGTCGGGGCAATAGGAACAGCAGCAGCATCAGTTGTAACTGGCTTTATGGGGTTAAAGTTTTGGCAGATGCCTCTTACAATTATGGGACTTATACTTCTTATATCTGGTCCTTCAATGATTATTGCAGCTTTAAAACTTAGAGAGAGAAATCTCTCTCCTATTCTTGATGCATGCGGGTGGGCAGTCAACAGCAGAGCAAAAATAAATATCCCTTTTGGCGGCTCGCTCACAAAAATGGCAAAACTTCCGTCTGGCTCAACCCGTCTGCTCACCGATCCTTATGCAGAGGAAAAGACTCCCTGGAGAATGTACATTCTATTGCTGATTTTGATCTCGCTGATTATATTTGTATCTCTATGGAAGATGGGCTTGATATTAAAATAACCCAAGTAAAAACCCACCGATTAAAGTCGGTGGGTTTTTTGGGAATTTTTTTTGTTCTGCTTTATTTGCTTAAACTATTTTATTTGCTTAAACGATATTTAAGATATCCATGACATTAAATCATCACGGAGAATTACGGCAGAGACATTTTTAACGTACTTTCTAATGTTTTCCATTCCGCCCTCCTGCCTATCGACAAGCGTTACTACCTGTACAACATCAAGACCTTGTGCTCTCGCCCGCTCAACTGCCTTGATGGTAGAACCCCCTGTAGTAACAACATCATCAATAATTACAACCTTCTCACCCGGTGACATCTCTCCTTCTACCCATTTTATTACACCGTGATCTTTTTGCTCTTTTCTGATAGAAAAGGCTTTAACTGGTTGTTTTTGGAGATAAGATGCAAAAGATGTTGCTACTGCAATCGGATCAGCCCCAAATGTCAAACCTCCTACACCTGTGCAATCTGAATTTTTAATCGCATCAAACATAAGATGTCCTATAAGATACATGCCTTCTGGATCAAGTGTTACTGGTTTGCAGTTTACATAAAACTGACTCATTGCTCCTGACGCTAATTTGAATATTGGCTCGCTGCTGTATTTAAATGATCTTGTGCATAGAAGCTCTATCAATCTTTTTTTCATTTGATTTTATCCTTTTATATTAGGTATAACGGCTGACATTTTGATATAAAAAGCCTTCACTGATGGAAGAAGCCGTTATGCGGATTCAGTGAAGGCTTAATTATGCAAGGAAAACTGTTTTGCAGCACTCCTTGGCAATGGTGCATATATATCAACAAATTTTATATGAGTCAAATCATCACATTTACGCATCGTAAAAGATAAAAAGGAGTCTTAAAAATGAACAACAAATCAAGGCAGATATTCAGACGCTGGATATCTACCATCACTGCATCACTTATCCTGACATTATGCGGAGGAGCTATCAACTGCTCATCTGCAGGAGATGAAAAAACATATGAGTATCTAAAGCTCTTTTCCGATGTGCTTCAAGAGATTGAAGATAACTATGTTGATGAGGTAGATAGCCAAGTTCTTATACAAAATGCTATCAAGGGAATGGTAAGCAACCTTGATCCCCACTCCAGCTTTATGCCGCCTGAAGCGTTTGGTGAACTGCAAGATGATACAAAGGGAGAATTTGGCGGTGTCGGTATCGTGGTTGCGATAAAAAATGGAGTTTTGACTGTAATTTCACCTATAGAGGGAACTCCTGCGTACAAAGCCGGCATCACAACAGGAGATGTTATTCTAAAAATTGATGGAGAGCCGACTGCTGATCTTGAATTATGGCAGAGTGTTAAAAAGATGAGAGGAGATTTAGGCAAAGCAGTTACTTTAACTATCATAAAAGAGGGAAAAAAAGAGCCTGTTGATTATAAGCTGATTCGAGATATTATCCCAATGACAAGCGTAAGAAGCGTAATTATTGAACCCGGATACGGCTATTTATGGGTTACCAATTTTCGAGATAGAACTTCTGACGAGATAAAAGAGACGCTCGGCAAACTTGAGTCAGGAAAGGCGGGATTAAAGGGGCTTATTCTTGACTTGAGAAATAATCCAGGAGGTCTTTTGAATCAGGCTGTTGAGGTGTCAGATATATTTATTGATAAGGGCGTTATTGTCTCCATAAAGGGAAGATTTGAAGAGCAGACAGAGGTTTTTGAAGCCAGCTCTACAAAAGATGACCGGAAATATCCTATTGTAGTTCTGATTAACGGAGGAAGTGCAAGTGCTTCAGAGATTGTTGCCGGTGCTCTTCAAGATCATAAACGAGCCTTGATTGTGGGTACCACCTCTTTTGGCAAAGGTTCTGTACAGAGTGTAAAGCCTCTTCGAGACGGATTTGGATTGAAATATACAATCGCACGTTATTATACTCCAAGCGGTAGATCGATTCAGGCTGAGGGTATTAAGCCAGATATTGAGGTTGAATATAGTGTTGAAGAAGAGAAAGCAGATAAAAAAAGCGATCAATCTGCAATGCAGATGAGAATGGTTAGAGAGAAAGATTTGAAAAATCATCTTGAATCTCCAAACAGTGACAATAACTCTGATCAAGATGGCACAGCAAAAGATATAAAATCTGACAAAAAAGGGCAGCCGGTTGATACTAAGAATAAAAAAGAGGATAAAAAGATAAAAGATAAAAATAGAGAATCTGAAAAATCAGAAACACTTGTTGATATAGAGCAGCTTAAAAAAGATGCTCAGGTTCAGAGAGCACTTGATATTTTAGTCGGGTATGGCATCTTCAGTGGACTCAAATGAACCTAAAAAGCAGCAAGAGCCTGCAACCGAATCATATGAACCAGAATCATCTAAAACAAGTGTGAATCAATCAGGCTCAAGAGGAAGTTTTTTATACAATTTTATCCATGAGATGACCAAAACAATAGCAGCGATCTGCATTTTAATATCTATATTGGCAACCGCTGCTATGATAGCTGATCTATATTTTAATAACACTTTTTCTCATATAAGCAATTTTCTATTCGGCAAATCACAAATATCTGAAAATAAAAGTGTAAATAGAATTGAACCAGCCTCATCTGTAAATAAATCTCTATATTCTGACAAATCTGCTTATTCACAAGATACTGTTTTTGAGGTTTTTGATGACAATCCTGATCGAAAGATAAAACAAGAGCTGAATATAAATAATAAAGAGGAGGAGCATCTAAATACAAACAGCAATATTGAAGAGAAAAAAACTGTTGAGAGTAAAAATTATAAAGAAAAACAAGATATTGCAAATAATGAGAATAAAATAGAAGAAAAACTTAAAAATAGAAAATCCACTCCAAATATTTCAACAATAACTCCAAGTATTGCAATAATAATAGATGATATAGGATTTGACCCTAAAATTGCAGATGCCATAAGCAAAATAGATAAAAACTTTACAATATCTATTCTTCCGGGTTCTCCGTCAGGCAGACAAATTGCAAAAAAACTTCACTCAAAAGGTATGGAGATTATTCTTCATCAACCTATGGAGCCTCTTGAGTACCCTTCGGTTGACCCGGGCTATGGTGCTATTTTATCTAATATGAAACCTGCTGATATAGTAAAAATTTTGAATAGAAACCTTGATGCACTTCCCCAAGTAAGCGGCGTAAATAACCATATGGGTTCTAAGCTGACCCAGCTTAATCAACCGATGGAGAAGATATTTGAGGTTTTAAAAAAAAGAGAGCTGTTTTTCATTGACAGTTTAACATCAAACGACTCAACAGCAAGGCAATCAGCAGAGCGTATTCAGATTCTGTTTGCAAGCCGTGATATATTTTTGGATAACATTAAAGACAAAAAGTATATCAAAAAACAGTTAATGTTGCTTGTTAAAATAGCAAAACAGCGGGGACGAGCAATTGCGATTGGACACCCGTATAATGAGACTTTTACTGTTTTAAAGGAGGAGATACCAGCCATTAGAAAAAGCGTTAAAATTGTGCCGGTATCTCAATTGGTAGGATATCTTTAAATAAATATGTATCATGACTAATTTGAATTATTTCAGCCCTGAAATAAATTTCCAAATTTAGAATTGCTCACAATAATCTTTAATCATTTTTTTGCTGCGATTGCAATCCACTCTCCATCACTCATTATCTCTGAAATTGTAAATCCATGACGCTCAAGAGAGGCTTTTACCTTATCTGTCCTCTCTTTGATAATGCCTGAAAGGATAACCGTACCGCCTGTTTTAAGGCACGCTTTAATATCTGCCATTATCTCAATCAGCACCTCAGCAATTATGTTTGCTGCAATCAGATCAAATTTTAACGAGTTAAATTCTGATATATACTGCTCTAAAGTACCTTTTTTAACATCAAACAAATTAGAGGCAATGATATTTTTTAGAAGATTTTCAGATGCCACTTGAACAGCAATCTCATCTGTATCAACTCCGATAAGATATGATGCTCCAAGTTTTGCGGCTGCAATCATTAAAATACCCGAACCTGTTCCAACATCAAGAAATCTATCCTCATATTTAAGATATTTTTCAATAAGCTGAACGCACATTGCTGTGGTAGGGTGGGTGCCTGTTCCAAACGCCATACCGGGATCAAGTTCAATCACAATATCATCTGCATTAGGAGTAAATTCTCTCCATGTCGGCTTAACCACTATCTTGTCCGTAATTTTAGTTACATGAAAGAAATTTTTCCAAGACTCTGCCCAATCATCTTGATCTACAATAGAGGTTTGAATAACAACATCAACCCCTTCGTTGGCAAGCTCTTTAGCTCTTTTGCGTATATTTTCAAGTGTCTGAATTGAAGAGTCTGTATCTGGAATATAACCTGAAATTGATGTCTCATCAGGTATAGGCAGGGCATCACTTCCAAATCCTTCGGGAGGAGCTTCAAGAGGTACTTGAGAGACCACGCCGGTAAGACCTAAAGAGAAGAATATATCAGAGACAATCTCCTCTCCAAATGCTATATTCTCACAATTAAACAGTGCTTTTACATGTATCCATTTCATACGTTCACATTCTATGTTTAAAGTTGGGGTTAAATTATGGAAAAATATTTTTTAATTGAACCGTTTTTGATGCTTTGGTAAATTCTTATAAATTCCAAATAAGTTTGAGTTTAAGATAATTAGCCCATTAGTTAGATGAATGCAAGTATGATGTTGCAGTGTTCTCTTCAAAACATAGGTACAAAATAATACATAATGAAATATAGCACTCGCACAAGTCTTTTTGTGAGTTTTTGTGTAAAATGACAGTAACAGAATTTAGATTATAAAATTTAAAAATTTAAAAGAAGGATAAAACGTGGAATCAACAAAACCAAATAGTAAATCTGATATAATTTTAAAACCAGAACTTAAAGCCGGAGATAATATCAAAGGGTATAGAGTCGTGCGGGTAGAAGAGATTAAAGATATAAAATCAACTCTTTACCAGTTAGAACACACGGCAACAGGTGCAAGACACATACATCTTGCAAATGAGGATAAAGAGAACACATTTGGAGTTACTTTCAGAACTGTTCCCACAGATTCAACAGGAGTTGCCCATATTTTAGAGCATACTGTTCTTTGCGGTTCAGAAAAGTATGATGTGAGAGACCCGTTTTTTTCAATGCTCAAAAGAAGCCTCTCAACCTTTATGAATGCACTGACAGCATCTGACTGGACAATGTATCCTTTTTCAACGCAAAATGAGAAAGATTTTTACAATCTAATGGATGTCTATTTAGATGCAGCCTTTTTCCCAAAACTTGAAGAGCTGAGTTTTAAGCAGGAGGGACACAGGTTGGAGTTTGAGCCTCTACATATCTATTCAGAAGAGCCAGAAACAGAGATATCTGATGATAAAAAACCAGAAGAGATAAAATCTGACAAGTTAGAAAGCCATTACGAAAGTTCTGGAACAGACGGAGAGCAGCTTATCTACAAAGGCGTTGTTTATAATGAGATGAAAGGTGCAATGTCCTCTCCAAATCAGATATTGGCAAGATCATTGATGAGCGCATTGTATCCAGACACCACATACAGCTTTAATTCAGGAGGCGAGCCGTCAGATATTCCAACCCTTACTCACAGCCAGCTTAAAGAGTTTCATGCAAGATATTACCACCCTTCAAACGCCTTTTTCTACACATACGGCGCACTTCCTATTGAAAAGCACCTTGAAGTTATCACCACAAAGGTTTTAAACAGATTTACATCAATTAATCCTGATTCAGAGGTTCCATCCCAGCCACGCTGGAAAGAGCCGAAAACTGTTACAGTTCCGTATCCTCTCTCAGCAGATGAAAATCCTGAGAAGAAATATCAGGCATGTGTAGCGTGGCTGACTGCTGATATCAGAGATTCCTTTGAAATGTTGGTGCTTGATGTTTTAGAGCATATTCTTCTTGGCAACTCTGCATCTCCTTTAAGAAAGAAATTGATTGATTCTGGTCTTGGCTCTGCTTTAAGCGATGCATCTGGATTTGATTCAGATATGCGGGACACAATGTTTGCCTGCGGTCTTAAAGAGATTGGAAAAGATGATGCTGTAAAAGTTGAAAAGATCATATCTGAGACGTTGGAAGAGCTTTGCACAAAAGGGGTTGATCCAAAACTTCTTGAGTCTGCAATCCACCAGATTGAATTTCACAAAAAAGAGATAACCAACTCTCCCCACCCATTTGGAATAAAGCTGCTGCTCTCTTTTGCTGGAACATGGATACACGAAGGAGACCCTGTATCTGCCCTTAATTTTGATGATGATCTTGAGAGGCTTAAACAAGAGACCGCAAAATATTACGTAAAGGACACTAAACAAGAGAACAGTATAGATAGAAAAGATAGAGAAGAAATTTCACTACCCAATAGTTCTCAAGACGGCTTTCTTGAACGCAAAATCAGAGAGTATTTTCTTGATAATCCCCACAGGGTTCTATTTATTCTTGAGCCTGATCAAAACATGGAAGAGAGAGAAAATTTAAGAGTTCAAGAAGAGCTTGATAATATTTTGGCATCTTTAACACCTGATAAGATCAAACAGATAAGAGAAGATTCTAAAAAATTGGAAGAGCTTCAAGAGGCAAAAGAAGATGTCTCTGTTCTGCCGACTTTAGAACTAAGCGATGTAAAACCTGATATTGAGATAATCAAACCTGATATTATTATAGAGTCAAACTGCCTAAATGAAGATAGTGTTAAGCCAAACAGCTTGGAATCGCTTAAAGATTCTCTTCTCTCATTAACATGTTATGAAAAGTCAACTTCAGATATTTTATATTACACCTCTGTTTCAGGAATCGGAACCTTATCTGACGAGCTTAAACCTCTTATTCCGTTTTTCTGCCGCGCATTTACAGGAGCAGGTACAGCTTTAAGAGATTATGCACAAATGGCTGAAATGATTGATCTCTACACAGGCGGCATTGGGATTTCTCCATATTCTGGAACAGGTTTCGATGATGACGAGAGTGCAGCAAGAGATATTTATAATCAAAGCGATAACTCTAATCAGAATATTACCTTCTTATCCGTGCAGGGAAAATCTCTAAATAGAAATATTACCCATATGTTTGATATTATAGGAGAGATGATGTCTAAGTTCAGTTTTGCTGACACTACAAGGCTCAAAAATCTGCTCCTTCAATATAGAGCAGGCATGGAATCATCAATCGTTGCAAATGGACACAGATATGCAATCTCATTGGCTGCAAGAAATCTTAGTGCATCTTCTAAAATATCAGAGATGTGGCAGGGCATATCTCAATTTCAGTTCATAAAAATTTTGAGTGAACAGCCTGATATTGCAGATAGGCTTTCATCTGATCTGACAAAGATAGCAAAGCAGGTATTTGTGCAGGGCAATATTAAGCCTGCTATTGTCGGGGATAGAGAGGCTGTTGTCTCTTCTGACAGCAGCATAACTAAAATGGTAAAACTGCTTCCCAATGGCTATGGTATTGATTTTAAGCAGGTTCAAGATATATCAACTTATAAGAATCACGGTGATGCAGATGCTGAAACTAAAAAACTCTCTTCATCACAATCTAATTATCCTTATGATGGTTGGATGACAAGCACATCAGTCTCTTTTGTGGCTCAAGCGTTTAAAACCGTCAGAATGGGACACCCTGACGCTCCTGCTATATCTGCAATCAGCAGGCTGCTTCGTTCTCTATATCTGCACAGAGAGATACGGGAAAAGGGCGGTGCTTACGGCGGTTTTGCAAGCTATAACGCTGAAGAGGGGATATTTTCATTTGCATCATACAGAGACCCGAACATAAGAAGGACTCTTGAAGTTTATCGTAATGCCTGTGATTTTATAATAAGCGGAGATTACACACAAGAAGATATAAAAGAGGCAATTCTTCAAGTCTGTGCTGATATTGATAAGCCAGAAACACCGGGACCTGCATCAATCAAAGCGTTTTATCGTCAGATATTGGGATTGACAGATGCTAAACGTCAGGCATACAAAGAGTCTCTGCTTGCCCTTGATAAGAACATCATTATCAGGGCTGCTGAAAAATATTTCACAATCAGCGAAGAGGATAAAGGAACTGCTGTAATATCAAGCAGAGAACAGCTTGAAGCTGCAAACCAGAATCTTAAAGCAGATCAAAGAGAGCTTGAGCTGTTTCTTATTAGTCAATAACAAAAGTTTGTAGAGACGCACGGCTGTGGGTCTCTACTGTTTTGATTAAATCTAAAAGTCATAGATATTGAATAAAACAACGGGGCATAACATGCAAAGAGAGCATTTACTAAAGCAGATAACAGATAATCCTGACAAAATATGGGATATTGTGATTATAGGAGGCGGTGCAACCGGGCTTGGAATTGCTGTTGATGCTGCATCTCGCGGCTACTCAACTGTTCTTTTGGAGCAGTCTGATTTTTCAAAAGCCACATCAAGCAGAAGCACAAAATTGGTTCACGGAGGAGTTCGTTATCTTGCTCAAGGAGATATATCTCTTGTGTTCGAAGCTCTGCATGAACGGGGGCTTCTTATGCAGAACGCTCCCCATCTTGTAAAAAATCAGGCATTTATCATTCCTAATTATGACTGGTGGGAGGGACCTTTTTATAATATCGGCATGAAGGTCTATGATATGATGGCTGGAAAATTGGGACTTGGTCCGTCTGAAAAGATATCTCGTGAAGAGACCATGCAGGCTATCCCGAATTTAGATGAAGATCATCTGAACGGAGGCGTTATTTACCATGACGGTCAGTTTGATGATTCGCGTCTTGCTATCAATCTTGCCCAGACTGCTGTGGAAAATGGTGCTGTAGTGCTGAACTACATGAGGGTCTCTGGGCTGATTAAGGATAAGGAAAATATTGTCTCTGGCGTTAAGGTTGTTGATCAAGAGATGAGATATCTTAAATCTATCCGATCTATATCAAATTATGGCTCTTTAAATGACAATAATGAATCCAAATCAAATTATAGCTCTTTAGATGGCAATAATGAATCCAATCTGCCAGAAGAATATAGTATCCAATCAAAAGTAGTCATAAATGCAACTGGAGTGTTTGTTGATCAAATTATAAAGATGGACGACCCTTTGTCTAAAGCAATGGTGCGTCCAAGTCAGGGAATCCATTTAGTTTTAGATAAGTCGTTTTTGCAGGGAGACTCTGCAATTATGATTCCAAAAACATCTGACGGAAGAGTTCTGTTTGCAGTTCCATGGCACGGAAAAGTTGTTGTTGGAACGACTGATACGCCTCTTAACGTTGATGATGCTTCACTTGAACCGCGTGCTTTAGAGCATGAGATTGAGTTTGTTCTTAGTACAGCATCGCAATATCTGAAAAAAGACCCAAAAAGAGCAGATGTTTTAAGTGTTTTTGCAGGTTTGAGGCCTCTTGCAGCAGAGGAGGGAGGAGAGACATCTTCAAATCAGAGTGGTTCAGGCAAAAACAGTAAAAAAGCTATTAACGATAAGCAGAACATTGATGAGAATACGGAAGAGCCAAGCACCAAAGAGATATCAAGAAGCCATAAGCTCATAATTTCGCTATCTGGACTGATTACCATTACAGGCGGAAAGTGGACAACATACCGTAAAATGGCTGAAGATACTGTAAATAAGGCTTGGATAGTTGGAGGTCTGCCTGAAAAACAATGTGTAACCCGCAACATGCCGATTCACGGTTATGTGAAAAATATAGATTTTGACGCACCAGCATATTTTTATGGATCAGATCGATCTCACATAGACGATATGATCCACCAAAATCCAGCCCTTGCAGATAGGCTGCATCTTGATTACGAATATAATAAAGCACATGTTGTATGGGCGGTGAGGCATGAAATGGCAAGAACAGTTGAAGATTTTCTTGCACGAAGGGTTAGAATGCTTCTGCTTGATGCAAGGGTGAGCATGGAGATGGCACACGAAGTCGCAGAGATTATGGCTCAAGAGCTTGGAAGAGGAGAGGGGTGGATAGAATCTCAGGTTAAAGAGTATGCTGAGCTTGCAAATGGATATATTCTTTCATAGTGTTTAGAGTTTTTGAACACCTTTACACTCTTTAACCAATCCATCTATATCCATTTTAAAATGATCCCAGAATGGATATGTTCGGCATTGGGAAGGTCTCGCATCATAAATAGAACATAGATTAAGATTATTGAGAAAGATACAACGATAATCATTACGATCATTAAGCTGCTCACGAATGGTGTATTGATTTTCTCTTTTTTGAAAAAAGAGGCGTAAACCATCAATTTGATTTACGCCTAACAACTTACAGATATTATAAATATCATTAGAGTTTACCCAAATATTACCAGAGTTTCCCCTGCAGCATTTTGCTCCGCATGAACTGCAGGCTGCTTGATTGAAGCAAAAAGAAAACCCATCTTTTTTTATAACTGAATTTTTTACCTGTTCTGGCTCTGACATAGATATTAAAAATAGAGAATACAAATCTAAAGTGTAATAATAAACAACATAAACTGTATTTAAATGAGAAACTTAACAGCAGCAAAACCTGCAATCAGAAGCACAGTAAAAGCTGTAGCTAAAAGATTGAAATACTTTTCGATAAAGGTGCGGATTCCAGCACCAAAATAGTAGATCATAGCAGCAACAATTACAAAGCGTAATGTACGGGAAGCTGCCGACGAGATTACAAATACAGGAAAGCTGACATCAAAAGCTCCGGCAGATATTGTGAATAGTTTATATGGAATTGGTGTGAATCCGGCAATTGCAACTGCCCATGCGTCCCACTCACGAAAAAGAGAGGCAATATAATCGACCTGATCAGTCAGTCCATAAAAATGGATAATCTTATTTCCAATAATATCCATAAACTGCCAGCCAATAACATATCCCAAAATACCGCCAACCACAGAGCCTATGCTGCATACAATTGCAAATCTAAAAGATTTTAATGGTGCACCAACAGCAAGTGCAATAAGAAGAACATCAGGAGGTATGGGAAAAAATGATGATTCGCAGAATGCCAATATAAAAAGTGCCCAAGTGCCGCCTGGTTTTTCCGCCCAGCTTATAACCCAGTCATAAAGTTTTCTAATCATATATAAACAGATACCTTTATTAAAAATAATTAAAGGTTACAAAATTAATTATTGCAACCCGCATCAATTTGAATAAAAATTGTTTTATCTTTAATTATTATTGATTTTAAGATTAATCTTTCCAGCCATGCTGTCCAATCAGCTTTACAAACCTGCATCCGCCAAGGTTTTTGATTGAGGTGCCAGACTTTGTCTTTTCAACCAGCATAAGCTCTTGAGCCATCAATCCTCCAACAGGCATTACAAGTCTGCCGCCCACTTCAAGCTGATCAACGAGAGGCTGAGGAATTTTTTCTCCTCCTGCTGTAACCATAATTGCATTAAATGGACTCTCCTCTTTCCAGCCCATAGTTCCGTCAGAATACCTTGTAACGATATTATGGTATTTAAGAGCGTCAAACAGTTTTCGTGTTCTTATAAAAAGCGTATTATTACGTTCTATTGTATAAACACGAGAAACTATCTGGGAGAGTACCGCTGCCTGATATCCAGAACCAGTACCAATTTCAAGAACACGGTGGTTTTTCTGAAGTTCTAAGGCTTGAGTCATTTCAGCAATAATATACGGCTGAGATATGGTCTGACCCTCACCGATAGGTAAAGGATAGTCCATATAGGCACTATCAGTAAGGGCTTCGTTTACAAACAGATGCCTTGGAACAGTAAGCATTGCCTGAATGACTCCCGCATCAGTAACCCCCCTGTCAATAATCTGGCGTTCAACCATCTCTTTTCGCCAACGTTCATATTTTATATGTTCTTCTTTCATGCTGCCTTATTATCAGCAGCAGTCAATCCAGTCAAGCAGATAGAGCATGAGATAATAAATTCAGATGGTAAATTTTAACGATTAATAAATCTAAATATAGATAAACTTGTAACTTTAAAACGCAATTAAAATATTATCTTGCTTTTTAATATGTCCAAAGCTAATTAATTTTAATTATGGATAAACTTAATAAACTTATATTTTCAACCGTGGCATCATTGTTTATCTTGTGTGCAGGAACAGCCGGCTACATGATAATTGAACGATGGGATTTGTTAGATTCCATTTACATGACAGTGCTCACTCTCGGCTCAGTCGGTTATAGTGAAGTACACCCATTAAGTTTTAACGGGCGTGTTTTTACAATATTTTTGATAATTTCAGGCATGAGCTTAGTGATGTATCTTGCAGGTTTGGTGGTGCAGTTTGTGGTTGAAGGAGAGATGAGAACTATCCTTGGGAGAAGAAAGTTGGATAAAAGCATCAACCGTTTAAGAAATCATTACATAGTCTGCGGATATGGCAGAATCGGGCGTACTCTTTGCGATCAGATAAAAGAGCACGGGTTTCAAGTTGTAGTTGTGGAGAAAAATGAAGAGCTTCTTCCTTTGCTTGAAAAAGATAAAACTCTTTACGTTCATGGTGACGCATCTAATGAATCAATATTAATGAAAGCTGGAATAGGGTATGCCAAATCACTGATTGCTGCTCTTGCAACAGACACTGATAATGTATTTCTTGTATTAACTGTGCGGCAGTTAAATCCAGATATATACATTATGGCAAGAGCTGGAAGCGACACTGTTAGAAGCAAACTAATTGCTGCTGGTGCAAATAGAGTAGAGTCGCCTTATGAGGTTGGTGCAGTATCAATGTCTTTGAAACTTCTGCAGCCAAGTGTGAGTAATTTTCTTGATATTGCACTTTCCCGCAAAGAGAAGGCGATACAGATTGAGGAGGTTACCATATCTCCTAAATCATCAATTTTGAATGTAATGCTCAAAGATTCAGGAATCCGTCAAAATTACAATATCATCATAATTGCAATCAGAAAAAAAGCTGGAGATATGATATTTAATCCATCTTTTGAGACATTTTTAGAGGCTGGAGATACTATTATTGCTATGGGCAGGACAAGCAGTTTAAAGCAGTTCAATGAAGAGTTGAATCCCCAGTAAACAATCAATAAAAATGGTCACGCTTTTGGGGCATGACCATTAAATAAGTAATAATTATAAAACTGATATTTAGATTACTTTGTAAATTCAATCTATTATAAACGTATAGATAGACTTATGTGATTTTTTTAAAAAACAATCTGCAAAAACAACCTGTTTTAAATTTTAAATATAGTTCTTTTGTCTGTTATAATAATATCTAAATTATACTTTCTCGATTCCATAGGTATATGCTCAACAAGCTGCTCTTCAAATGCAATCGCAACTTTACGTGTAGTTTCAGGCAGTTTTGAGATAAGCCTGTTGTAAAATCCATCTCCAAAACCGACTCTTCCCCCTTTTTCATCAAACGCAAGACCCGGTATCATGGCAACATCGATCATATCTAATGGTATTTTTTTGCATACATTTGGGTCCGGCTCCAATATATCTGACTCAGTTTTTATGATATCTGTATCATAGTTATTAATTCTAAGAAGTGTTATTGAGTGCCGGGATTCTGAATAAGCTGGAAGAACAATTCCTTTTCTCACATCAAGGCTTGTTCTGATGATTCGTTCAGTCGGCAGTTCAGTGCTTCTTTGGATATAAAGCAGCACAAACTCAGCCTCTAAAAAGTTTGCAAAGCTCAATAAATTTGATTCAACAGCTTTCTGCTTTGCCTCTCTCTCCTCCTGAGTCAGCATAGACATCTTTTCCAAAACGTCGCTCACTAAACTCTTTTTACTGATTTTTGTCTCATTCATGTTTTTATTGCCTCCACTTATAAAACAGATTTTTTGCAATATTATACAGCGTAAAACAATTGTCAATCTGCAATTATCGTTGACTGTTTGAAAATTGCGTGATAATTTTTCAATCTCTTAATTTAAGATGATAATTTCAACTATTTGTATAACGATCAGGCAGGTATTAAAATGCTGGAAATAAAGTATGTTAGAGAGAATGTAGATATTGTTAGAACCTCTTTGGAAAACAGAAAATCTACTGCTGATTTTGACACTTTTCTTAAAGATGAAAAGAGAAGAAGAGAGCTGCTCCAAGAGATTGAAAGTCTTAGGCATCAAAGGAATAAAGTTTCTGACGAGATTGCATCAATGAAAAAATCTGGTCAAGATGCTGATAGCAAAATTACCGAGATGCGGACAGTTTCAGATAAGATAAAAGAGCTTGATACAGCACTTGTTGAAACAGAGCAGGCAATTGAGAGCTTTATAATGAACATTCCTAACATTCCCCACTCTGATGTTCCAATCGGCAGAGATGAAAATGATAATCCTATTGAAAGGCAGGTTGGAAAGCCTAAAACATTTAACTTTCCTATAAAAGCTCATTGGGATATAGGCGAAGAGCTTGGCATTCTTGATTTCGCACGAGCTGCAAAAATTGCTGGTGCAAGGTTTCCGCTTTACATGGGCAGCGGTGCAATGCTTGAGAGGGCACTCATTAATTTTATGCTCAATACCCACATAAATGAACATGGATTTAAAGAAGTGTTGCCGCCGTTTATGGTAAATAGAAAGAGCCTTACTGGAACGGGGCAGTTGCCAAAATTTGAAGAAGACCTCTTTAAACTTGAAGGCTGGGACTATTTTATGATTCCGACTTCAGAGGTGCCGATGACCAACATCTATTCTGAAGAGATAATACCTGAAAAAAACCTGCCGATAAAATTTACAGCATACACACCATGTTTCAGGTCTGAAGCTGGTTCTCATGGCAAAGACACACGCGGATTGATCCGGCAGCATCAGTTTAATAAAGTTGAGATGGTCAAATATACCACTCCTGAAACATCTTTTGATGAACTTGAATCAATGGTTGCATCTGCTGAGACTATTTTAAAAAAGCTGAACCTTCCATATCAGGTGATAACGCTCTGCACAGGTGATATGGGATTTTCTGCTGCAAAGACCTATGACATTGAGGTTTGGATGCCTGCACAGGATAAATACCGAGAGATATCTTCATGCAGCAACTGCACAGATTTTCAGGCAAGACGGGCAAATATAAAATTCAAGAGAGAAGGTGCAAAAAAGAGCGAATTTGTGCACACTTTAAACGGCTCTGGTTTGGCAGTCGGCAGATGTTTTGCAGCTATTCTTGAAAATTACCAGCAACCAGACGGCTCTGTTGAGATACCAGAAGTATTGCAGCCATACATGGGCGGACAAAAGGTAATTAAAAATGAAAATAGATAATTTCCCCAAAGATATCCAGCCGTTTCTTATACCCCAGCCAACAGGAGAGCTTTTTTACGAATGCCTTGGCTGCAATGCCGCATATCCGATAAAAGAGCTGCTTTATGTCTGCCCAAAATGCGGACAGGTTTTGTTGATACACAACCGCAACTTTGATGAACTAAAAAAGATTTCCGGCAGACAATGGCAGCAGATATTTGATTACAGAAGAATGCTCAATATCCCTGCACTTAAAGGAATTTACCGCTACCATGAGTTTATAGGACCAAATATCCCTCTTGAATCTATTGTCTATTTAGGAGAGGGGCATACGCCTATTGTTGAGGCAAATAAACGGCTTCAAACAGAGGTTGGTGTTAAATTCTATTATAAGAATGATGGTCAAAATCCAAGTGCATCTTTTAAAGATAGAGGCATGGCAAGTGCTCTCTCTTACATTAAATATTTGATTGATGCTGAACTTGCATCAAATATTATTGCTGTTTGTGCTTCTACTGGTGACACATCTGCATCTGCTGCACTTTACGCATCTTATCTTGCACCTGATATTAAATCTGCTGTCTTGCTTCCACACAAAAAAGTAACTCCCCAGCAGTTGTCCCAGCCTTTAGGAAGCGGAGCTAAAGTATTTGAAATTCCCGGCGTATTTGACGACTGCATGAAAATCGTGGAAAAGCTCTCTGAAGAGTATCCGGTTGCCCTCTTAAACTCTAAGAACTCATGGAGGATTTTAGGGCAGGAGTCATACTCTTATGAGATTGCCCAAGATTTTGAGTATGAGATGAAAAATAAAGCTGTTGTTGTTCCGATTGGAAATGCAGGAAATATCTCTGCGGTTATGAACGGATTTCTTAAATTTTATGAGGCTGGTATTATAGATGCTCTGCCAAAAATTATAGGGGTCCAGTCAGAACATGCTGATCCTGTATATCGCTACTATTTAGAGCCAGACGCGGATAAGAGAATTTTCAAGCCTGTTACAGTAAAACCAAGCGTTGCACAGGCTGCCATGATTGGAAATCCTGTATCAATGCCGAGAGTGATTTCTATTGCCAACCGTTATAACGAAGTGTCTGGCAGAAAAAATGTATTTTTCGCACAGGTAACTGAGCAGTCAATTATGGATTGGTCTCTTCTTGCAAACAGAAATGGACACATTGCCTGCACCCAGGGAGGCGAATCGTTAGCAGGGCTTGTAAAGGCGGTTGAGCAGGGTATTATTAACGCTGAAGATACCGCAATTGTTGATGCTACTGCACATGCTATTAAATTTTCCGGATTTCAAGATCAATATTTTCAAAAGACCATTGATAAAGATTACGCTATTGATCCCAATGATAGTTTAATTAACATGCCCTCTCTTGTTATGCCTGAAAATCGTGAAAAGATTCCTCTACAAGGCAAACCTTTAAGTGATGAAGATTTTAAAATTTTTGCAGATGATATTTCACGTAAAATCGCATTAGAGCTTAAACTCATCAACGGCTGATAGTGAACTTGTTTTGGGTTTGCACCCAATTTATGTTTTTTAACTTATGATTAAAAAGTTGGTAGTTGATACTATGCTAAAAAGAGAAGGAATAGTAAAATTACTTTTTTTATTGACCGCCATATTTTTATTCATATCAGATCATAATTTAAGAGCAGACCCTTCCTCTCAAACTATTGATTGCGACTCTCATATAGTATCAACCTCATATAAACGATATTCTCTTTACAGATATAATGAGTTTTATATTTTGTGCGAGCCTTATACTGTACAAGATGGTGATTGGATTTATAAACTATTTAGGGCAAAAGGAGAACTCTCCCAAGAAGATTTTGGCTTGTTTATGCGCATTTTTAAGAATTTAAATCCGCATATAAAAAATACTAATACTATAAAATCTGGTCAGAGAATA
Organism: uncultured Desulfobacterales bacterium; assembly: GCA_964539635.1. GTDB lineage: Bacteria > Desulfobacterota > Desulfobacteria > Desulfobacterales > Desulfobacteraceae > Desulfamplus. Next base: position 43,709 of record CAZIJN010000004.1, read on the forward strand.
ACTATACCATTAAAAAAATCAAAGAGTAATGATTTTAAGGAGAGCAGCCCGGGTGTTGTAGAGCTTCCAACCATAACCCTTTCACAACTTACTGATGCCTCTAAACCAGTCAAAAAACCAATCTCAAGCAAAAGCACTTTATCGTCAGACGCACCTTTTTCAGACAACGCTTCAGACAAAGCTAAGTTGAATAACTTAACCACTGAAGTTCCATTTCGTCAGTTAAAGCAGTATGCTGCACTGAACAATGGGCAGCTAATGCTGAAAGGAAAATACTATTTCCCACGTGATAATCAAGATGATTTAGTTATTGATGTTTCCCTCAATCCACTCATGCAATTTAACAACGGCTATAAAATTTTATTTGTACAGGAAAGAGATGTTTTTGATGAGTTTGTTGATACTATAAAAACATTCTGGCATGATTTTAAAATTATGGAATTTAAAGATGTAATGTCGCTTTCTTTGTATGATGAACCCCTATCTATTCCAAATAGCAAACCGCTATTATCTAATCAGAATTATCTTGAGACAGAATTTAAACCAGCGGAACCGTTACAAGATATTTATGTTCCGGTAAACATGAGCCTTGAACAAGATCACAAGTCTGCTGTAAAGCAGCTTCTTGACATAACAGGATATAAATACACACCTGAAAAAGAGTTATCTTTATCTGTAGGAAATGTAAAAATAAATGTAAATCTTGGCATTATTACTAAACAAGCAGGCTCTAACGTATTGGTTGTTTTTGGAGATATATATGGTTCTGCTCTTGAATCTCTTAAAAATGTTAAACAAGATCATATGGTTGTAACTATCTCTCCTCTTCTTACATCTATTGAAGCTGCCAAAAAGATATTTTCTGCAGTAGGTGCTTCTACAACAGACAATCCATCTTTTGTAAATCCTAATAATGGAAAAACTCTATTAATTGAAGGCGTGTATGTTAAAAATGGGGAGAACAAGCTATTTATCTCCAAAAAATCGGCACTTTTAAAAGATACGTTTAACTACCTAAATGATAAACATATTACCGTTATAAGAAGTTATAATTCACTATAATATAAATGACTTACAATTTTATCAGGAAAACGAAATGAGCAATTCTATTGAATATAACAAGCAGATAATTGTCATATATCTTTGTTTAGCACTACTAATTTTATCCTCTTGCGCAGCATCTACGCCAAAAGCATCAAAGGCAAGCAGCTCTGAAGAAAAAATTGCTACTGCAACAAAAGAGCTTGGCGAGGCATTTATGGCTGAAGGAAATTACACTGCCGCTCTAAATGAGTTTCTAAAAGCAGAAAAAATAGCACCATCTGATCCATATCTTCATAACGATTTAGGCTTAACATATATGGTAAAAAAACGGTTTGATCTTGCAGAAAAGCATTTTAAACGAGCTATTGAGCTGAATCCTGAGTATATTCCTGCAAAAAATAATCTTGGCAGTGCTTATCTTAAACAGCAGAAGTGGGACCTTGCAATTGAATGTTTTAAGGAGATATCAGACAATCTTTTATATGCAACTCCCCACTATCCACTATCAAATTTAGGCTGGGCATATCTTGGAAAAAAAGATTTAAAACTTGCTGAACAGCACTTTTCAATGGCATTAGATGCACAACCAGATTTTATTAATGCTATTCATGGGCTTGCCACGACATATATTGAAGGCTCTCAGCTTAAATCTGCTTTTAAGGTTCTAAGTGAAGGGATTAATAAGCATTCGGATAATAAAGGTGCAGTTGTTATTCTTTATGCAGATATGGCAAAGGTTTATGAAAAAAATCGTCAGTTTGATAAGGCAAAGGAGAACTGGAAGCGGGTTGTTGAGCTTGCCCCTTCTGGAAGCGAACTTGCTCAACAGGCAAATGATAGAATAGATCAGTTGTAAACAAACAGATTGGTTTCCGGCACATCTTTAAGTTTTGGATACAGCGTATCTTTTGGGGATACTATCGGCTTAATACCGCTATTTTTATCATCATTTAGATGCCATAGTATGTTAATATCAGGGTCATTGTAGATGATGCCGTATTCATCTCCCGGAGTATAGAGATCAGAGCATTTATAAGTAACATCAGCAAACTCGCTTAATACAGAAAATCCGTGTGCAAATCCTGCTGGTATAAAAAGCTGGCATCTATTCTCGTCTGAAAGAATTGCTCCCGTCCATTTGCCAAAAGTAGGAGAGCCTTTTCTTATATCCACAGCCACATCAAAAATTGTCCCCCTGACAGCATAGACAAGTTTTGCCTGAGGATTTTTAAGCTGGTAGTGAAGCCCTCTTATGACCCCTTTTTTTGAACGAGAATGGTTATCCTGCACAAAATCTACATTTATCCCCTCTTGCTCGTAACGGCTCTTGTGCCATGTCTCAAGAAAAAAGCCTCTTGAATCGGTAAAAACAGCCGGCTCTACGAGCAATACACTATCAAGCAGTTTTTTAAACATCTATCAAAAATCTCCAAAATCGTTCTTATCTCTAATCAGTCTCATTAGATACTGCCCATAGTCGTTTTTCAACATATCTTTAGCAAGAGCTTCAAGCTCAGAATCATTTATATATCCAAGCCTATATGCAATCTCTTCAATACATGCAATTTTAAGTCCCTGCCTGTTTTGAACAGCCTGAACATAAGCTGATGCCTGTTGAAGTGCCTCATGCGTTCCAGTGTCAAGCCATGCGAAACCACGCCCAAGCAGTTCTACCTTTAGATTACCATTTTTAAGATAGACATTATTTACATCTGTAATTTCAAGCTCGCCTCTTGCAGAGGGTTTTAAGTTTTGTGCAATTGAAACAACATTGTTATCATAAATATATAAACCAGGAACAGCATAGACAGATTTTGGTTTTGCAGGTTTTTCCTCAATTCCAAGAACTTTACCAGACGAGTCAAACTCAACAACTCCATATCTCTCAGGGTCTTTAACAGGATAGCCGAATATCAGCCCTCCTTTTTCCATTGAAACAGCATTTTTAAGAACCTGCTGCAATCTGCTGCCATAAAAGATGTTATCGCCAAGTATTAGCGTAACGCTCTCGCTGCCGATAAAATCTTTTGCAAGAATAAACGCCTGTGCAATGCCCTCTGGTTTTGGCTGTTCAATGTATGAAAAATTAAGCCCTAAAGCTGAGCCATCTTGAAACAGCTCCTTAAATCTTGGCAGATCAGTCGGTGTTGAGATGATCATTATCTCTGTAATGCCTGCAAGCATAAGAACAGAAAGAGGATAATAGATCATCGGTTTATCATAAACTGGCACAAGCTGCTTGCTTACAGCTTTAGTTATAGGATAAAGCCTTGTGCCTGAACCTCCTGCTAAAATTATTCCTTTCATAACGCTATAATGTGATCCTTATGTTTTTAATTATTGGATTGGTTGGTATTTCTAAATTTACGTGATCTGAAAGATTTTTCTCATGATCAAACAGAGTAATGGCTTTTTATCCAGTTCATATATTCACCAGATTTGATTCTCTTTACCCAATCCATGTTATTTAAATACCATTCAACTGTCCGCTCAATTCCACTCTCAAAAGACTCTTCTTGAAGCCAGCCAAGCTCTTGTTTAAGTCTTGTGCAGTCAATTGCATATCTAAAATCGTGACCCGGGCGATCCTTTATAAAGCGTATAAGCTCTTCGGAAGATTTTATTTTTCCATCTCTATTTGAACTATCAACACTGTTCTCAATATCAGATGTTTTTCCACGTTCAAGATAACGATCCACAATAGAACATATCTTCTCAACAACTGCCCTGTTTTCAAGCTCGCAGCCTCCGCCGATGTTATATGTCCTCCCGCTTATCCCTTTTTGCATAATAAGCCATACTGCACTACAGTGATCCTTTACATAAAGCCAGTCTCTTATATTCTTTCCTTCCCCGTAAATGGGAAGCTCTTTTCCATCAAGAGCATTTAGAATCATAAGCGGAATAAGTTTTTCAGGAAACTGAAATGGACCGTAGTTATTTGAGCAGTTAGATATTGTAACAGGCAGATTATATGTCTCATGCCATGCACGGACTAAATGGTCAGAAGCAGCTTTTGATGCAGAATATGGGCTGTTTGGCGAATAGGGCGTGTTTTCAGTAAAATATCCAGTTTTGCCAAGAGTTCCGTAAACTTCGTCAGTGCTGATATGGTGGAACAAAATAAATCTGCTGTCGTTGCTCTCTGATTCAGTGGATTTAATATCTTTTGAACTGGATATTTCAGCAGATATTCCCTCTAAATACCTTTTTCTTGAACACTCAAGCAGGTTGAAAGTTCCTTTTATGTTGGTATCAATAAAAATTTCAGGTGAGGCAATAGATCTATCAACATGAGATTCTGCTGCAAAATGGCACACAGAATCAATTTCATATTTTTGAAAAATCCTCTCCATCTCTGCCATATTGCAAATATCAGCTCGTTCAAAAATATATCTTGCTTGAGACTTTTTGCCAGATGGTTGATCATTTTCATGCGTCTTATGGTTTTGACCTGTCTGACCAAACTCTTTTTCAATATCTTCAAGGCTTTCTGGATTTCCAGCATAAGTCAGTTTATCAACATTAATAATTCGTCCTTTAAAAGAGTTTTCATCTCTTAAACCAGACTCTTTTAACAGATATCTGATAAAATTTGACCCTATAAATCCGCACCCGCCAGTTACAAGAAGGTTTTGCATTGATCTGTCTCTTGCCCCACTTAGTTTAATTATTAAGTCATTTTACACACTAATCTGCCCCTCCCCATAAGGAAGGAGATGGTTGTAGAGGGGCTTTGCGTAATATCAATTATTAAATGACCTGTCAAATAGTGATCTCATTGCCTCTTTTGCATCATCAGAAAGATTGCGGGTGCCTGTTCCAGCAAAGGTTTTGTGGCTTATTATAGGCGTTACCTCAACCCAGTTGTTACTAACCCAAGAAAACCACTGTTTACGATCCTGTTCATACACAAACACGGGTCTGTTAAACAGCCTTGCAAGTTCTACAGCCCAGCCGGTTCCGCCTTTTACAGTGTTATCAGGCAGTATCCAGCCTACAACAAAAACCTGATATCCATTATTTACCATGTGGAAAATTGACTGTATAACCTTACGGATAGTATCAACCTTTGAGAAATTGCGTCCCATTCGTGCAGATACAATATCCATACTCACATCACCCTTTGCAAGCTCTTCATCAGATAGAATTTTAAGTCCGACCTCTCTCTCTATAACGTGACCTTCAAATGTAAAATTAACCTCATTAATTCCAAACTGCTGTGCAAGTTTTCCAAACTCTGCTTCTGCACCTTTATGACCGCCGCTGAACAGTGTTACATCACATTTATTAAACATTTTGTTATCCTTTTTTAAAATTGATTTTATTGTATTAATAATTATATATCGCAGGTAAAATTTTACCTTTACATATTAAGAAAATTATCTGCCATTTTTAATGCATCCATGTAAATTGATGGCAGATGAGCATTTAAATCGCATGCAATCGATTGAGGCAAGCTACAGCACATAGACCACTCTCCCTTTTCAAAACATGTACAAAAAGAGAGTAAACGGTTAAAAGTCTCATCATTGCCTAATAATCCATTGTTAACCTTTTTTGAAAAAGATATCTCATTAAGTACATTTTGCATATCCTTATCAAGCATTGCATCAATAGTCGAAAAAAGCCCCATTGTGAAAAGCTCTTCAGAAGAAAAGTTGGTATTTATATACTTTCCAAGCAGTTCGCACATTCTTGCCCTTACAATAGAGAGTCTCATAAGCTCGTCTGGTTTATTATCACTCAATCCTGCTGCTGCAAGAACCCTTACAAACTGCTTTATTGTATCCTCTCCTAAATATGCGACTGCATCTTTAATAGTGCTGATCTCATTAACTCTTCTAAAGTATGGAGAGTTGATGAATTTCATCAATTTATAAGATATTGAGATATCGTTTTTAATCATTTGGGAAAGTTTATCAAAACTTATGCTGCTTTTTCCTATTTCAGAGATAAGATTGAGCAGAGTCATTTTATTAGATGGAATATCAGTTTTTGATATAACTTCTGGTTTTGAGAAAAAATATCCTTGAAAAAGTGCAAACCCCATCTCTTTAGCCTTTAAAAACTCTTCATGAGTCTCCACCTTTTCAGCTAACAGAGTTATATTAAATTTGCTTTTAAGTGTTTTTACAAGAGATTCAATAGTATCTAAAGGTGTTGCCATAAGATCAAACTTTATAATATTAGAGAGCTTAATTAGATTTGTATATTTTTTATCAAAAATAAAATCATCTAAAGCAACTTTATAACCTTTTTTTCTGAACTCGTTAATAGAATCTTCTACCGCCTTATCTGGTTCAACATCTTCTAAAATTTCAATAACAATGCTCTCTTTTGGAAACATAAGAGGTGTTTTATTTAAAATCAGCTCTTTAGTGAAATTAATAAAACCAGGATGGTTTCCCGTAATTTCTTTTATTCCCATTGAAAAGAAGGTATTTGCTAATAATCGTGAAGTTCCTATATTACCATCAATACCAGGAAACGAATTTTTTAGGCTATCCCTAAAAAGAAGTTCATAGGCATAGGTTTTTTTATTTTGGTTTAAAATAGGCTGCCGACCGACAAAAATGTCCATAAATTCACCTTAACTCAATAACAGGAATCAGTATTTATAAAAACATTACCAATATTTTTTAAAATAGATGTATATAGTAAAGGTATCTTACATGAAACAGTTAAAAACTCAACAATTAAAAGGATATTTAATACTGTGGATAATAACCAGACTAAGAAACATCAAACTAAATACTTAAAAGATTATAAGCCTCCCGCATATTTTATTGACAAAATTGATCTTCAATTTGACTTAGAAGAAAATGAGACCATTATAACATCAACCATGAAGATTAGACGCAGCCAAGAGTATGCTGATATAGATAAATCTGTTATGCCTAAAGATATCCCCTTAATATTTGACTGCAAAGAGATTGATATTATATCTGTTGTTGCAAATGATATGGTATTGTGTGCAAATGAATATGAGATTGGAACAGACACAGAGACTGGAAATGGTTTTTTCAAATTACCCAAAGTGCCTGAAGAGTTCACGCTTGAGATAAAAAACAGACTTAAACCACACCAAAATACTGCATTAGAAGGGTTATACAAATCTGGTGGAAAAGGAGAATACAAAACAGGCGGAACATTCTGCACGCAATGCGAAGCCGAAGGTTTCAGGCGTATTACCTGCTTTCCAGACCGACCTGATGTTATGACCCATTTTTCCTGCATAATAACTGCTGACAAAGAGAGATATCCTGTTCTGCTTTCAAATGGTAATCTCATAGAAAAAGGAGATATGCCGCAAAAGGGTGAGCTGTCTAATAATTTTCAATCTAAATCTAATACTGATTCTGACAATCAGAATGACCAGCATGTTTCAAATAGACGGCACTATGCAAAATGGGACGATCCATTTAAAAAACCGTGCTATCTGTTTGCACTTGTTGCAGGCGATCTTGCACTTATTGAAGACCATTTTACAACATGCTCAGGACGCAAAATTACACTTCATATCTATGTGGAGCATGAAAACAGAGATAAATGCGATCATGCGATGCAGTCGCTTAAAAAAGCTATGAAATGGGACGAAGAGCGTTTTGGCAGAGAGTATGATCTTGATCTCTATCAGATTGTTGCTGTCAATGATTTTAATATGGGTGCAATGGAGAATAAGGGGTTAAATGTTTTTAACTCTAAATTTGTGCTTGCAGACACAAAAACCGCAACTGACACTGATTTTATGAACATTGAGCGGGTCATTGCACACGAATATTTCCACAACTGGACAGGCAATAGAATCACACTTAAAAACTGGTTTCAATTAAGCCTTAAAGAGGGTTTAACAGTTTTTAGAGATCAAGAGTTCTCGTCTGACGTAAATTCAAGAGCAGTTCAGAGAATTTCAGATGTAAAAAAGCTCAGAACATTGCAGTTTCCAGAAGATTCAGGTCCAATGGCTCATCCTGTACGTCCAGAATTTTATATTGAAATGAACAACTTCTACACCATGACAGTTTATGAAAAAGGGTCAGAAGTTATAAGAATGCTGTTTGAAATTTTAGGAAAAGAGCTTTTTAGAAAAGGTATGGATATCTATTTTGAGCGGTTTGACGGGCAGGCTGTAACTACTGAAGATTTTGTTCAGGCAATGGAAGATGCCGTTAATATGCAAAAGGGCTTAAAGGGAGAGAGTGCACAAGCAAAGTATGATTTAGATAAAGATAACCTGATAGATTTCCCGCAGTTCAAATTATGGTATTCCCAATCAGGAACTCCTAATATTGCTGTAAATAGAAGCTATGATGAGAAATCTAACGCTCTGTCAATAAATTTTACCCAAAATATAAAACCAGACAGAAACCAATCTGTAAAACTTCCAGTGTTTATTCCTGTTAAATTTGGACTTATAGCTCCTGACGGCAGAGAGATAGAAAACACTCCTCAAATGTTAATTCTTAAAGATAAAAGCCAAACATTTGAATTTAAAAATACCCCTAAAGGCACTCTTCCATCGCTGTTTCGCGGATTTTCAGCACCAGTTGTTATCAACACAGATTTCACGCCTGAAGAGCTTGCGTTTCTTATGGCAAATGATACTGACGAGTTTAACAGGTGGGACGCTGCACAGCAGTTATATTTTATGGAGATTGACTCCATAATAAAATCGCTGCAAATGAAAGAAAAACCATCTGTATCTTCTCATCTTCTTGCGGCATTTAAAAAGGCTCTAAACGACTCTATTTACTATCTGTTTGATGAAAATAGAGACCCAAATAAAAGCAAGCATATCTCTCAAGTAAATCTGCTGTTAGTTGATCGTGCCCTGACTGCAAAAGCTCTGACTCTGCCTGATGAGACAGAAATTGGTCAAAAATATGAGCCAATTGATGTTGATGCTATCCACGCTGCACGCTCTTTTTTAGAAATCTCTCTTGCAAAGGCTTGTGAAGCTGAACTCAAAGAGATTATCTCAATCTGCTCTAAAGCTGACCCAAATGATCTATCGCATAGAGCAATGGCTGACAGAAGCCTTAAAAATTGTGCATTAAGCTATGTTGCAGCTCTTGACACTGATGAATCGCAAAATATGATAGTTGAACATTACAGCAATGCAAAAAATATGACTGATGAGATCGCAGCACTCTCAATTTTATGCAGCAGCTATTTTGATTATAGTTTAGATACATCTCTATCTTATGAGGAAAAATGTAGAAGAGCTGAAAAAAGAGATGCAGATATGGAAAAGGCACTGGTAAGTTTTAGAAAAAAATGGAAAAAATACCCGCTTGTAATGGATAAATGGTTTTCAGTTCAAGCCGGCTCTCCAAGACCAGATACATTAAACAGAATCAAAGAGCTTGTCGAGTATCCTGAATTTTCATGGAAAAACCCAAACAGAGTAAGATCAGTTCTATCTATTTTTGGAACTTCTAATCCTGTGGTTTTTCATAAAATAGATGGGGAGGGTTATAAATTTTTTACAGAAAAGGTAATTGCACTTGACAAAATAAACTCCCAGATTGCTGCAAGAATGGTATCTGCATTTAATAGATGGCGGAAATATGACTCTAATCGTCAGAAGATGATGAAAGATTGTTTAGAGCATATAATAGAGCAGCCAAATCTATCCCGTGATGTTTATGAGATTGTATCAAGAGCATTAGAAAACATTTTTTATAATTATTCCTAACAAGTTTCTTGAAAAAAGAATCTAAAAATAATATTGAGTAATATTATAATATTGGCGAATATTTGGCGGTTTAATGAAGATTTCAGAACTAAAAGAGTTTAGGAGAAGAAAAATGAAGTGCCAAGAGCTAAAAAAAGCAGGCTTTATCCTCGTGGTGCTGTTTATTTTTATTGCAGGATGTGCACCGCAGCAATTCAAAACAGACCTTTTCTCTGCATTAGAGCACGATTCACAAGTAGGTCCAACAGGTCTTGCATGGGACGGTAAAAACTTAATCATGGCTACGACCAATCAGATACTTTTTGCACGTGATATCACAACTGAGCCTTTCTACAGCTTTTCTAAGAAAGATACCATGCTAAATGGAGGTTCTTACAGTTCAGGAAGATTTCCTGGTCCTCAGAGAATGGATATGGACGTGTGCGGCATGGCGTGGGAAGGTGAGTGTTGCGGAGAAGGCTTTTTGTGGATAGCAGATGCAAAAAATGACAGGATCATTAAGATGAAACCTGATCTTACGTTTATTTCAGAGTTTCAAACTCCGATTCCATCTCCTAACGGCATTGCTTTTGATGGAAAATCTTTATGGATAGTTTCAAAGTACAGCTTTAAAATAGTACAGTTCAATCCTGATATGCAATCAATTGAAAATGTATATTACTCTCCAATCACACGCCCTACAGGACTTACATGGGACTGCACAGGAAATGGATATATATGGGTAATCGGGATTGATGACTGCCGTACAAGCGAACAGAGGTGTTATACCCCGCGACTATTAAGAATAGATATCACCAACGGAAATATAACTCATGAGGCAAAACTTCCAGAAGCTGTTAAAAGACCATCTTCAGTTGCTCTTGCTGAAAATCATTTTTGGGTAGGTGATTACAATCTGAATAGAGTCTTTAAAATTCCTTTTAATGAGAGAGATTTGATTAAATTGGATCATAGACCGAACTCTATAGACAGTGTTAAGCCTGCTAAACCTGCTGCAAAGAGTCCTGTAAAAGAAGAGGGTTCTGGAAGATAATCTGGCAGATCAAAATAATATAATTCTGGAAGGAGCTTTAAGATGATTGCAAATACTCAATGTAATATAAGAAGTGCATACTCAGTTTTATTTATCGCTATTTTTATTAGCTGCGTTTTTTGCTGCACAGATATTTCATCTGCTCAAGAAAAAGCTGATAATCTTGATGCAAAGCAGACAGAGGTAAAAACTCAACCTAAACAAGATGCGAAATCTGAATACAAAGGCGTGTATAATGTTAAACAACATGATACATTATGGGATATTTCAGATAAGGCTCTTAAATCTCCTAAAAGATGGCCCGCACTGTGGGGAAGAAATCCTCATATTCGTAATCCCCACTGGATATATCCGGGTGACACTATATATCTTGATGATAGAAACAGAGCATCAAGCAGCAGACAGCACTCTTCAATCTCTGTTGCGTCCATACCTCCTAAAGCGTCAGTTGAAAGGGTAGAGGTAAATCCTCCCTACTACTACTTTTATCCATTAATGGAGAGCGTAGGATATCTTAAGGATAGCTCAGCCGCTCCTTCTGGTAAGATTATCTCATGTATGCCGAAATATCAGAGAGAGATTGACATTGACAGCGGTGTCTATTTGCAAATGGAGGACGAATCTGAGCTTCTTGTTGGCGATAAGTTTCAGATTGTCAGAACCTTTTACATAAGAGATAAGAACTCCGCCGCTTTTCCTCTGGTACAGCATTATGTAACTGGAGTTGTTGAGATAACCAAATTAAAGGCTAAACCGTGTAAGTGCCATGAACAGATATCTCAAGTAGAGGGGAGGATTATTCGAGCTTATCGTACTATTTTAGCAGATGATATTTTAGTACCTTACAACTCAATAGACTCAAAGATTCTTGTCAGACAGTCAAATGATCAGATGAATGCTAAAATCATGTTCTCTGAGGATCACAAAAATAAGATATCAGAAAATGATGTTGTGTTTATAAATAAAGGAAGATATGACGGGCTTCAGACTGGTCAGTTTTATGATATTTTTAATCATCCTAAAGGAACCTTAATTGATTCAGAAAAGTTTGTGGAAAAAACAGAGTATATAGGCTCTCTTGTAGTGTTACGTATGGAAGATGAGACATCTTCTGCATTGATAACTTTTGCATATAAAGATATTAAACCCGGAGATATTATGGTCTCTCCTCGTTCACAAACAGCATTTAGCAACATCTCTTTAATGGGACATTATAGATAATTTAGTATAAAATTATATTATATGATACGGTAAAAATGATGTTTGCTGGATAATTGTATTGACACATAGCCGATGATATGTTTTTTTGTGCTGGTCAGTTTTATTGTAGTATATGTGTATGTCAGTTATTGTTCACGGCTTTGTACGAAATAAGATGTTTAGTACAAAGCACATGGCATGGTTATTTATCTGAAAGTTTGTTGCTTGATTTTTAGATTATAACCCCTGATTATAACTAAAAAATGAGGTAAAAATCATTGAAACCACCTTTCAAAGAACTTAATCACACCAACGCACCTAAAACAAAAATCAAAGTTACCCATAAAATATTAACCATTTTTTTTGCAATACTCTTTCTCTCCTTTTCAACAACTGCAGTTCCTATAGAAAGTGCTTCTGCAAGTGTTAAAAAAAGCAGCTCTATAACAAAATCAAAGAGCTGTAAGACAAAAGCAAAATCTACTAAGAGTGTTGTAAAGAGCAATAAGTCAAAATCTAAATCAAGTAAGATTGTTGTAAAAAGTAATAAGCCAAAATCTAAATCAAGTAAGATTGTTGTAAAAAATAATAAGTCAAAATCTAAATCAAACAAGAGTGTTGTAAAATCTGATCGCTCAAAGTCTAATAAGCGTTTAGCAAAAAATAACAATAGCAGATCAAAATATAATAAGCGTTTAGTAAGAAAAAATAACAGAGATCGCTCTAAAAATATTGCAGCAAGTCAAAAAGATGATCTTTATAAAGATGCTGATGTAAGAATCAGGCAGGTTTCAGGGGTTGTAAGACACAGCCTTCATAAAACTGCTGCTAAAATGGGACTAAATAAAAAACTTACTAACCAGTTATCATCAATTTTTAGAAATACATCTGCTCTCTCTAATCTTAATAAAGGCGATTTAATTCAAGTTGCATATCAAGAAAAGAGTGTAAATGGCAAAAGGGTTAAGACTGGTGTTATTACCGCAGCAATAGTTACATCAAAAAATAAAAGTTATCATGCCTATCGTTTTAGTTATAATGGCAAGCACGGTTACTACGATGAAAACGGCAATAGTCTTGAATCCTCTTTTCTTAAAGCTCCTTTAAAATATAGAGAGATATCTTCTGGATTCTCAACAAGACGGTTTCATCCAATAAAGCAGATATATCAGCCGCATCCTGGCATTGATTATGCTGCTCCTACAGGTACTCCTGTAAAGAGTGTAGGTGATGGAGTTGTTATATTTAAAGGATATGCACACTCTGCTGGAAATTACATGAAGATTGAACATCCAGGCATAGGCGTAAGTGAGTATATGCACCTCTCTAAATTCCACTCGTCTATAAAAGTGAACAAAAAAGTATCTAAGGGAGATGTGATAGGATATGTAGGTTCTACTGGATATGCTACAGGTCCTCATTTAGATTTAAGATTTATGGTTAATAACAAGTATGTAGATTATAGAAAACTTAAGCTGCCTCATGGTGAGGCTCTACCTAAAAAATTCAGAAATATGTTTTTCCAGCATGTTGCTATGGTCAACAAACAGTGGAACAGAACAGCAAGAAGAGAGCTTTCTTACAACAAAGTTACAACACCAGCCACATCAGTACGTAGCATTAATAAAAAAGGTTAGCTCTTAAGTCTCATACTAATTTAAAAAAAATCTCACTTTCTCATCTTAAGAAATCTAATTTTATCATAAGAAAAGCCCTGAAATCTCTTTTTCAGGGCTTTTCTGTTTTTAAATCTTTTTTTATAGAAAAGATTTGCTCTATGTAAATATTTACGTTTCACTACCGTATCAATTTTTCGGCATTACTAAAATGATAAATTGCTCATAGATTGATCATAGATAGAAAAGTTTGTTCGTCAAGAATAGTTACCCCAAGCTCCTGAGCCTTTGCAAGTTTGCTGCCTGCTGAGTCACCCGCAACAAGATAGTCAGTTTTTGAACTTATGCTTCCCGTAACTTTTCCACCAGCTTTTAGAATAATATCTTTAGCATCTGCACGTGTCATGCTGCTTAAAGTGCCTGTTAGAACAAACGTCTTGTTTTTTAAATCCGACTCTTTTTTTAAATATTTTAAGCGTTCATCTTGCCCGCCATCTTTAGTACTAATATCGTCATTATCTGTATCTATTGGTAATAGAGCATTCGGTTCAATTATAGATACCCCATTATCAATTAATTTTTTAATAAGCAGAATGTTGTCAGGGTTATGAAAGAAATCATACACAGAAGCTGATGTTTTAGGACCTATCCCCTCTACAAGCTCCATCTCCTCTTTTGAAGCAGACATAACAGTATCAAGAGTCTTAAATCGTTCAGATAAAAGAGATGCAGCACTCTCTCCTGTGTGTTCAATTCCTAAAGCATAGATGAACCGTTTGAGAGTAATATTGCTCGATTTTTCCAAAGCATTCACAATGTTTTCTGCAGATTTATCCCCCATTCTCTCGATTGAAGAAAGTTTCTGTTTACCAACTTCTCCTTTAATTGCAAAAAGATCAGCAAAAGAGCTGATAATTGCCTTTTCTACTAACTGTTCAACAAGTTTTTTACCAATACCGTCTATGTCAAAAGCAGATTTTGATACAAAATGTTTTATCCTCTCTTTTAGCTGTGCACTGCAAGATGCGTTAATACATTTAATAGCAGATTCATCTTCAATCCGTTTGACCGGACTTTTACATACAGGGCAGTTAAGAGGCATTGAAAACTCTTGTTCGCTGCCCGTACGTTTTGATTCAACAACCTTTACAATCTTTGGGATAACATCTCCTGCACGCACAACAACAACACTATCTCCGATTCTTATATCTTTTCTTATAATCTCATCTTCATTGTGCAAAGTTGCTCTGGATACAGTTACGCCTCCAATATTTACCGGTTCAAGCAGAGCTACTGGTGTCAAAGTTCCTATTCTGCCAACCTGCACAATGATATCTTTTAAGGTTGTTGTCGCTTCAACTGCCTGAAATTTATATGCAATTGCCCATCTTGGACTTCTTGATTTAACCCCGAGAATATTTTGAAGAGCCGTATCATCAACTTTAACTACCATACCGTCAATTTCATATGGAAGAGACTCTCTTCTCTTTTCAAGCTCTCTGTAATATTCCATAACCTGACCAATAGTAACTTTTTCTCGAATAAAGGGGTTGACTGGAAATCCATAATTTTTAAGGGTGTTCAATATCTGGCTTTGCGATTCTGCTTCAAATCCATCTGTACGACCTATTCCATAAACAAACATTGATAAAGGTCTTGAAGCAGTTACCCGTGAATCTAATTGCCTCAGCGAACCAGCAGCAGCATTTCTCGGGTTTGCAAACAGAGCTTCACCCTTTTCAAGGCGATATTTATTGAGATTATTAAAGTCATCTTTGTTAATAATAACCTCTCCTCTTACCTCTAATAGTTTTGGAATCTCTTTTTTTGTTTCTAAATTACTCTCTAACCAAGACAATCTAAGAGGCACAGAACCAACAGTTCGTATATTTTCAGTGATAACCTCTCCTGTTATTCCGTCTCCTCTTGTGGTTGCAAGCGTAAGTATCCCATTTTCGTACACAATCTCAACAG
The DNA here is from genome assembly GCA_964539635.1 of uncultured Desulfobacterales bacterium. GTDB lineage: Bacteria > Desulfobacterota > Desulfobacteria > Desulfobacterales > Desulfobacteraceae > Desulfamplus. Next base: position 59,277 of record CAZIJN010000004.1, read on the forward strand.
CGATGCCGTCTAATTTAGGTTCAACAGTATAAAGAATTTCGTTATTCAGATAATTATTAGAGGTTTTGCTGTAGTTGATAAAAATATCATTTTCAGATTCAAGAAATTTTACAGTGCGATTATGAAATTCTATGATATCGCTGTCATTAAAAGCATTATCAAGACCAAGCATTGGAATAGAGTGTTCCGCGGTTTCAAAAGATTGCAGAGGAGGTGCACCGACCCGTTTTGTTGGAGAGTCAGGCTTTGAAAGAGATGGATACGCCTCTTCAATCTCAATAAGCCGAGCCATCATTTTGTCATACTCTGCATCAGATATTTCAGGATCATCAAGCAGATGATACCTATAGTTGTGGCGGGTAAGCTCTTGCTGTAGAAAACGAGCCTCCGCTTCTAACTGTTCTATTGTCTGATTTAAGGAATCTTTTGGATTAGAAGTTTCTCTTTCTGACATTTCCCGCGCCTCTTTATTGTTAAATGTTTTCATAAATATCCGTTAAATTCTTAATGGTTTAATATAATTACCATAATTGCAATTGGTTTAAAAATAGTTTAAAGTTGTATAATAATTTTTATACGTTAATAAATATTTTTTAAAAAAGAGAAAAAATGTGGATATGAAAACAGTTGAACCAATAACTGATATGATCAGCGGGGGTCCTTTTAATTTAAAGGCTGGTTAATGGACTAAGGAGAAAAATAGAAATGAAACAGGGATTAGCAGAGATAGTTTGTATAATTGACAGATCAGGCTCTATGGAGAGTATTAAAAATGACGCTGTTGGAGGGTTTAATGCCTTTCTTGAAGAGCAGAAAAAGGTGCCCGGAGAAGCAACATTAACCTACGTTCAATTTGATACTGAATATGAGGTTGTCCATGAAAATACGCCGCTGCAAGATGTAAAGCCGATTGATGATACTGTTTATATACCAAGAGGATCTACTGCTCTTCTTGATGCAATAGGCAGAACTATAGATTCAACAGGCAAGCGATTAGCAAATATGCCGGAAGAAAATAGACCTGAAAAGGTTATTGTAGCTATTTTGACAGATGGTGAAGAGAACTCCAGCCGCCAATATGAATTATCACAAATAAAAGAGAAGATTGGGCATCAAAAAGAGAAATATTCTTGGGAGTTCATCTTTTTAGCAGCTAATCAAGACGCTTTTGCTGAAGCTCAAAAAATTGGAATAGACTCTAAAGACGCTTTTAATTTTTCAGCAACTGGAAAAGGGGTTAGAAAGGCTTATGCAAATATGAGCGATTCTATAGCTTTTTTGCGTAAGAGACATTAACTAATTAACTAATTATTTTAACAGCGGTAAAACATTGATAAACTATAAAACAATTAATGATAACAAAAGCCTTGTTATAGAGATATCAGGGGATTTTGTAATTGACAATTCTGACAACATAAAGTTGAAAGATACGATTAATAAAATAGAGTCTCTGCCTGAACTTGCACAGATTGACTTTGAGACATCTGATCTAAAAAGCTGGGACAGCTCTATTCTTACCTTTTTAAATCATATTAAATCTCTTTGTTTAAAACATAACATCGCCTTTATTAAGGAGAACCTGCCTCAAGGTGTCCAAAGGCTTATTGCTCTTGCTGAAGCTGTGCCTGAACGAAAGGGTGTAAGAAAAACAGAGGTTAAAAGCTCCTTTTTTGAAACTCTTGGAGATAGGACAGTTAAGTTTATTAAAAGTTCACAAGATATGCTCGGATTTTTAGGAGAGACTACGGCTGCCTTTACAAGACTTATAACTGGAAGATATAAGATTAGAGGTTCAATACTTTTTCCGATTATTCGTGAGTGCAGCGTTGATGCTCTTCCTATTGTCTCTTTGATAAGCTGCCTTGTGGGTTTGATTCTTGCCTTTGTTGGTGCTGTTCAGCTTGTGATGTTTGGGGCACAGATTTATGTGGCAAGTCTTGTTGGTATTGCCATGATTCGTGTTATGGGTGCTGTTATGGCTGGAGTTATCATGGCTGGCAGAACTGGAGCTGCATTTGCTGCACAGATTGGCACAATGCAGGTAAATGAAGAGATTGATGCACTTAAAACACTTGGAATATCTCCTATTGAATTTTTAGTGCTGCCGCGTGTGCTTGCCCTCTCTATTATCATGCCTCTTTTGTGTGTTTATGCCGATTTAATGGGAATCCTCGGCGGTATGATTGTAGGCGTGTTTATGCTGGATTTAAATTTTATGGAATACTATAACATGACGAGAGATTCAGTGTCGCTTAACAGCTTCTGGATTGGGATTTTTCAGAGCTTTGTGTTTGGGATACTTGTGGCACTTGCAGGCTGTCTTCGCGGTATGCAGTGCAAAAGAAGTGCATCTGCTGTTGGCGAGTCTGCAACTGCTGCTGTGGTAACTGGTATTGTTGCGATTGTTATTGCAACGGCAATTATTACTGTTTTGTGTAATGTTATGGGGATTTAAAATTTTGGATACTCAACAGATAACCCGCTCTGCTGCTCAAGCCTCTGATAGTGGAAATAATAATAATAATATTAAAAGCAGCACTGCCCATATAATAGTAAAAAATCTTACTATGGCTTACGGAACTCTTGTGGTGCAGCAAAATCTTAATTTTACTGTAAATAAGGGTGATATTTTTATCATAATGGGCGGCAGCGGCTGCGGCAAAAGCACCCTTTTAAAGCATCTTGTAGGGCTTCAGCAGCCAGCTGCCGGTGATGTTATATATAATGTGTTATCTAAAAGCAGCGATTTAGAGCAGAAGAGCCAGAAAGAGATAAATTTTTGGCAGGCATCAGCAGAAGAGCAGAGGCTTTTGATGAAAAATTTTGGTATTTTATATCAAAGCGGTGCATTATGGAGTTCAATGACTCTTGCTGAAAATATTGCTCTGCCATTAGAGGCTTATACAGATCTACCTTTATCTCAGATAATGGAGCTTGCATCTTTAAAACTTGCCCTTGTCGGGCTTGCTGGATTTGAGGATTATTATCCGTCTGAGATAAGCGGAGGAATGAGAAAGCGTGCAGGACTTGCCCGTGCAATGGCTCTTGATCCAGATTTTCTCTTTTTTGACGAGCCGTCAGCAGGTCTTGATCCAGTGAGTGCAAGGCTGCTTGATGATCTGATTTTAGAGCTTAGAGAGAGTTTCGGCTCAACAATTGTTGTTGTAACTCATGAGCTTGCAAGCATATTTGCGATTGGAACAAATTCTGTATTTCTTGATCCTGTTACAAAAACCATGATTGCTGATGGTGATCCTAAAGAGCTGCTTGAACATTCTGAAGATGAACGGGTTATTAAGTTTCTTACGCGGGGAGTCGGAAAATAGAGCGATTAGCTCTTTTTTAAACCAAAAATTAAGCTGTAGTAATTTTATGGTTAAAGTTAAAAACATTGGTCTATCCAGTTGGTTTTATCAGATATAAACAAAAATAGAAGGAGAATATATTTATATAATGAGTAAAAAGCCTAATAGTGTCTTGATAGGTGTCTTTGTTGCAGGAGCGGTATCTCTTGTTATTGCAGCAGTTTTAGTGTTTGGTTCAGGCTCTCTTTTTGAAGATAGAAATCTTTTTGTGCTCCATTTTAAAGGCTCTGTAAAAGGGCTTGCTGTGGGAGCACCAGTGGTTCTTAGGGGCGTTAAAATAGGTTCAGTTCGTGATATAAGGATTAACGCAAGCTCAAACAGTCAGAATTTTTCCATTCCTGTTATAATAGAGATAGGAAAAGAGCTGATTGTTATCTCTAATGGCAATGGTCAACAAGGCAAAGCTCATGAGTTATCTGTTGAAAGTAACCTTAAAGCACTTATTGAGCAGGGACTTAGAGCACAGCTTGAGATGCAGAGCATGGTTACAGGGCAGTTGCTTGTAAGTCTTGATTTTCATCATGATAAGCCGCTTATATTATCAGGAGAAGCATTAGATTATCCTGAAATTCCAACCATTCAGACAGAGATTGAGGAGCTTACCCAGAAGATCAAGCAGGTGCCGATTGAAGAGATGTTCAATAAACTTTTTTCAATCATAAGCAGCGTTGAGCAATCGTTTAATAAAGAGTCAATTGGTCAGTTAGTTAAATCTTTATCTTTAACATTAGAGAGTTTAAATAAAATTTCAGACAGTTTAGATGAGCATCTGCCGACAATTGCTGCTGATGTTCAAGATACAATTAAACAGGCAAAGGTGTTGGTACAAAATTCAAATAGTCAGGTGACGGCAGTAGGCTCTTTACTTAATCAGACAATTGCAGACACGCGACAGCTCATAAATAGTGCAACTGTTCAGTTGGATACTACATCAACATCTATAAATAAGACTCTAAGCAGTACAGATAAACTTGTAACTAATATTAATAATGAGCTGGCTCCTATCTCTAAAACTGCAAAAGAGTCAATGGTAATTGCTAAGGCAACGCTGAACACAGCCAAAGATGCAGTGAATGCAGCTAAAAAGGCTTCAGAACAGGCAGAGATTATGTTTAAGGGTTTTGATAAGGTTGCGGGAAGTGATTCTGTTTTGATTAATAATTTAAACAGTACGTTAAATGACCTTTCTGATGCCGCACGCTCTCTGCGTCTTCTTGCTGAGTATCTTGAGCGTCATCCTGAGGCATTGATACAGGGTAAACAGTAAATGTTACGATATTTAGTATAAAGGAGCTGTAAGTAATGAACAAAAAATTTGGTCCAACAATATTTATTCTTTTGATATTTTTTTCCTCCTCTCTTTTTTTGTCCGGCTGCATAAAAAGCCAGCCGTCAAAATTTTATGTGCTCACACCTTATAAATACAGTACAGATAAATATGGTACAGATAAAAATCCTATTGATACCATAAGAGGTGGTTTTATAAATAAAGATATCACTATTGGTCTTGGTCCAGTTTCAATTGCAAAATATCTTGATAGATCGCAGCTTGTAGTTCGATTAACTCCAAATCAGATAAGGCTTGAAGATTTCCATCTATGGGCTGGTTCTCCAAGAGATGATATTCCAGCTATTTTGTTGGAAAACCTCACTTCAATTATGGGCGTTGACACAATTTATAAATACCCATGGCAACGGCATGTTGATATTGATTATCAGATAGTTGTTGAGATTATACAGCTTGATGGAAAACCAGGTGAGAGTGTAAGGCTTGTTGCACGTTGGGAGATTTTAAAAAGTAGTTCCAAATCAAATATTAAGGGTGTGGTAGTTAAAAGTGGAAAAGCCGATTTTACTGAGACAGTTGCAGTTAATTTTACTGAGACAGTTGCAGTTAATATTGTAGAATCAGAGAGCGGGGTAGGGTCAAGCAACCGTTTTGACTCTTTTGCAGCAGCCCAAAGTCGTGCTCTTGGCAAATTAAGCATTATGATTGCACAATCTTTGGCTGACTCTGTTTAACCTGAAATTTTTGTTATAAATCTATTTTAAAGTAAATTGTTGGTAAGAAAAGAAGTTTCTATCTTGTTTAATAGAAAAGTTTCTGGTACAGAAGTTTATAGAGTAAGATATGAGCTATTGCACATTTTATGAGTAGCTAATTGTTATGAGTTTATAATGAAAGTAGGGATAAAGAGGAATACATCTCTATGGTTTCATTTTTTTTAGTTGTGCTCGCTAAAGCACAGCCGTTATATCATAAGGTAATTTATATCAGGAGGTTAAAATGTTTAAAATTGTCAATCGGGAAGAGATGGCTCAGGGAACCATTGTCCTGAATGAAATTGAAGCGCCGAGGATTGCCCGAAAGGCAAAACCAGGGCAATTCGTTATACTGCAAGCTAATGAGAAAGGAGAGAGGATTCCCCTTACAATGGCAGATGTTGATCCTCAAAAGGGTACAATTACCATTATCTACATGATAGTTGGCAAATCAACCACCCTTTTTGGACGGATGAAGGTGGGAGACGAGTATTTTGCAGTTATCGGTCCACTTGGTAAAGCTACCCATATTGAGAACAAGGGGAAGGTCGTGTGTGTAGGAGGAGGAACAGGAATTGCAGTTCTCCATCCAATTACAAGAGGTCTTAAAGAGGCTGGTAATCATGTTATTACCATACTTGGATCAAGAAACAAAGATCTGCTGATTCTTGAAGATAAGATGGCAAAAGTTTCTGATAATCTTCATATATGTACTGATGATGGCTCAAAAGGGCATCATGGTTTTGTAACCGATGTTTTAAAAGATGTTCTTGCAAAAGAAGATATTAAACTTGTGGTGGCAATTGGTCCTGTACCCATGATGAAATTTGTGTCTAAAATTACAAAGGAGAAAGGGGTTCCAACTATCGTAAGCCTTAATCCTATCATGGTTGATGGTACTGGTATGTGTGGCGGCTGCCGTGTCTCTGTCGGTGGAAAGACTAAATTTGCCTGTGTAGATGGTCCGGAGTTTGATGGACATGAGGTAGATTATGATGAACTCTCTAAACGTCTTCAGGCTTATCAGGCTGATGAGAAAACTAGTTTGGAGCAGTGCAGACAAAATTTACAATAAACAGCAGGCACATAATACAAAATGTTAAGGCTTAATAGGATAGAAATAGCCGTTTTTCTGTAAGATAAAGGAAAATAATGCAATGGTAGAGACAAAAGTAAAGAAAGAACAGGCACCAAGGGCAAAGATGCCTGAACAGGCTCCTGATGTAAGAAAAAGAAATTTTATGGAAGTGCCTCTAGGTCTGACACCAGAGATGGCTCAGATTGAGGCTTCAAGGTGTATGCAATGTAAAAATCCTGCCTGTGTAGAAGGGTGTCCGGTATCTGTAAATATTCCAGGATTTATTAATAAAGTTGCTAAAGGCGACTTTGAAGGTGCTGCAAAAACAATTTGGGAGCGAAACGCCCTTCCAGCAGTTTGTGGAAGAGTATGCCCGCAGGAAATTCAGTGTGAGGGCAGATGTATTCTTGGTAAAAAAGGTACGTCAGTGGCAATTGGATATCTTGAAAGATTTGTTGCTGACTACGCAAGAGAAAAGGGAAATGTTGAGCTGCCGGAAGTTGCTCAAAAGACTGGAAAAAAAGTTGCCGTTATAGGCTCTGGTCCATCTGGTCTTACAGTTGCAGGAGATCTGATTGTTAAAGGTCATGATGTAACTATATTTGAAGCATTTCACCAGCCAGGCGGTGTACTTGTATATGGTATCCCTGAATTCAGATTACCTAAAGCCATTGTCGGCTCTGAAGTTGCAACTCTTACAAAATTAGGAGTTAAAATTGAAACCAACAGCGTTGTTGGAGCAACAGTCACCATTGATGAGCTTTTTGAAGAAGGTTATGATGCTGTCTATGTAGGAGTTGGTGCTGGCTTACCTCGTTTTATGAATCTTCCTGGTGAAAATTTAATCGGCGTATTTTCTGCTAACGAATTTTTGACCAGAACTAACCTAATGAAGGCTTATCGCTTTCCTGAATACGACACTCCAGTTCCAAGAGGAAAAAATGTTGTTGTGCTTGGTGCTGGTAATGTTGCTATGGATTCAGCAAGAACTGCTATGCGTCTTGGTGCAGAATCTGTCAAGATTGTTTACAGACGTTCAAGAGCAGAGATGCCTGCAAGGGCAGAAGAGCTTCATCATGCAGAAGAGGAGGGGATTGAGTTTGTTCTTCTTACCAATCCTGTACAGTTCTTTGGAGATGAAAAGGGCAGACTCTGCGGCATGGAGTGTCTTAAGATGGAGCTTGGAGAGCCTGATGCTTCTGGCAGAAGAAGACCGGTTGCAATTGCAGGGTCAGAATATCGGATAGATTGCGATCTTGTTGTTGTATCAGTAGGTGCCCAGCCAAATCCTCTGTTGACCAATGCAACTCCTCAGATAGCTCTTAATCGCTGGGGAAATATTGTAGCAAATCCTGTAACCGGTAAAACAACTAAAAAAGGTGTATGGGCAGGTGGAGATATTGTAACTGGAATGGCAACTGTTATTCTTGCAATGGGTGCTGGCAGAGAGGCTGCTAACTCAATGCATGATTATCTGACCATTGGCTGGTAAATATTTTTAGTTTATTCTAAGGCTTATAGTATCTTTATAGTACTTTGTGCTATTGGATATCACAATATGATTTAAGTTTCTTATTGCAGTTTAGGTTGTGCTGTAATATATGAGTTGTTAAAAATTATGTTTTAGCTATATTGATAGCCATATTAAATATGGTTAATATAACTTAGTAATTTAGCTTCATCTATGAAGTGACCTTTTTGAAAGGGATTAAGAGCCTCAAATTAATTTTTGTAAGACTTGCCGTCGGGCTCTTTTCCCTTTCTGCTTTAGAAAGACCTATTTAAAACCTCTATCTATGATGATTTTAATTTAGGTTGGATTTAAAGCTCCTTGATAAAAATTTTATGGTTCACAAGGGCAAGAGAATGGATATAGCCCTTAACGAACTTCTGATCCCCAAAAATACTTGTTACACGCAACCCGCCATTTTCAGGTATTACTCTGTCAACAGCCTCCATAAATAGATTAGATACCTCTTCTCCTGAGTCATTTGTTCTATGTTCAATAATATAAGCGTTTGATTCACACATTTTTTTATTTCTCCTTATGATACATTGTCAAAATAGGGTGCATACCTCTCAATAAGAGCATCAATAAGCTGAGGAAGCGGAGTGTAATTTGTCCCTACAATTTCAAGATTTTCCTGTGTCAGGGGGAGCAGAATCTTTTTTGCTGGAGATAGAGCTATTGCCTCTGCCATCTCTATAGTTATCTCTCCCATCATTGCATGAGGTACTACTATTCCTAATGTTCCTATTATGTAATCAGCATATCTGACTGTCTGCACAATTGCATTTATTCCAGAAGCTCCTCGGTTGGCACGGGCTTTAAGCATTTGAGCTGTTGCAATGGCATTAGTGCCAAGAGCAAGGATTTCAATATTTTCGCCAAAACGATCTTTTAGCTTTCGGATAATTGTTGAGCCGATTCCGCCGCTTTGACCATCTATTACACATATTTTTTTTATTTCACTTTTCATAATAGTGATCTTATTAGCTGTTACGATCTTTTATGTCAAGCCTTAACCATGTTGTTCAACATAAGAGAAAGTTATATTATCACGTTGAATTTTTAGGTTATTTAATATAGGTTGGTAATCAGATTTGAACATTTAGCATTAAATTTTTAAATTAGATAACAATCTGAAATTATAATATAAATTATAAATATAAAAACAAAAGTAGATATTAGCGTATAGCATGAAAAGATATTTAGCCTTAAATCGAATCTCTATCGTAAAAATATTGTTGGTAACCATTTTTACGCTTCTAACTATTCCTATACTTCAAGTATTAATGTTTAAATTTATAAATCCTCTATTTACTATTCCAATGATTTGGGAGTGGTGCGACAAAAAGTTTTCAAATAAAAATTATATTGAGTTTTCATATGAATGGCGAGATTTAAACAAAATTTCGCCGCATCTTCGTAGAGCGGTTCTTGCTGCCGAAGATCAACGTTTTTTATCCCATAATGGGTTTGATTTTGTTGAACTCAAAAACGCTTTAGATGATGTAAAATCAGGCAAAAAAATAAGAGGGGCAAGCACAATAACCATGCAGGCTGCCCGCTCTCTATTTCTTATACCTTCAAGAAGCATAGTTAGAAAAGCTATTGAAGCCTATTATACCATATTTATGGAGATGTTTTGGGGTAAACAGCGGATTCTTGAAATTTATCTTAACACAGTTGATTGGGGTATAGCTACCGTTGGTGCAAACGCTGCTGCTAATCGTTATTTTTCGTGCAGTGCAGGGGAGTTGACACAATCACAGGCTGCTATTTTGGCTGCAATTCTCCCAAGTCCCCATACATGGTCGCCTACTAAACCAGACAGCTATCTCATATCAAGACAGAAAAGAATACTCAGAGATATGAGACTGATGGCTCTACCGTAAGTTGATGTTATAAAGAGAGCATGTGTTTTTCCACAATCTCTCTGCTAACGTTTCAGCATCACCTCCTTTTATTTCTGCAAGTTTGCTAAAAACATATTTGACAAACGAGGGTTCGTTTCTTCTGATCTTGTTTTTCATAGGTGCCGGCGTCAAGTAAGGTGCGTCTGTCTCAATCACGATACGATCATCAGGAATCAATAGGGCGAGTTCTCTTAACGCCTCTCCTCTTTGTTGAAGGGTCAATATTCCGGTGATTCCTATGTAATAACCAAGATCAAGATAGCAAAACATCTCCTCTTTTGTGCCGCTGAAGCAGTGTACCACACCACGCCTATCTTTTCCTTTGAACGATTCAAGTATCTGCAGAAATCTTCCTTCTGAATCACGTTCGTGGAAAATGAGTGCAAGGTCTAACTCATCTGCTGCCTCTATCTGCTTTATAAACCACTTTTCCTGAATTTCACGGGGAGAGTGCATTCTGTTAAAATCCAGTCCAGTTTCTCCCCATGCCTTTACAATAGATGGATATTGGGCAGCAATCAGCTTGTAATCTTCAATAATCTTGTCTGAACAGTGCTGTGCGTCGTGAGGGTGCATACCGACAGAGATAAATATTTGTGTATCTTTATTCGGCTGCTTTGCAATCTCAAGTGCCTTTATTATAGTTTCCGGTGTAACTCCTGCCACCATAATCCCTTCAATACCGTCATCATAAGCTCTATCAAGCATCTGGTTAAAATCAGACTCATAAACATTGTCATCTATATGGGCATGGCTGTCAAAAAGCCTCATATTTTATTTCCTCCATTTTAATTTTCTATCTGTTATAATTTGAATAGCAGAAAAGAGTCTGCTGCAACTAAAAATCAAATTTGTATGATTACAGCTATTTTAAAAAACTTTCATGTACTTTTTCAAAATAAATAGCCCTTGAAATTTAAATTGCTATTTTTTAATATCAATTCGAGCTAACAAAGTAGATTTAGTTAGAATCTGTTTTTCACTCTATTTATAATAAAGAGAATCTAAAAAGGTAAATATGAAAAGAATTAAGATAGATAGACTCCTTGCATCAGATAAGTCGATAGATTCGGTTAATGTTAAGGGGTGGGTTAGAACAAAGCGTGATTCAAAAGAGTTCTCATTTATGGAGCTAAATGACGGCTCATCTCTTAAAAATATACAGATTATTGCAGACAGCAAACTTGAAAATTACAATGAAATATCTGCTGTTACAACTGGTTCTGCTGTGAGCGTAGAGGGAAAACTTGTAGAGTCTCCCGGAAAAGGTCAGCTATGGGAGATTCACGCTGATAAGGTTGATGTTATAAACGTTGCTTCTGAAGATTATCCTCTGCAAAAAAAGAGGCACTCTGATGAATTTTTGCGGACAATTGCACATCTTAGACCCAGAACAAATAAATATGGTGCAGCTTTTCGTCTAAGATCAGATATGGCTTTTGCAATTCATAAGTTTTACCATGAAAAGGGATTTAGATATCTTCACACTCCAATTATAACAGGTTCAGACTGTGAAGGTGCCGGCGAGATGTTTAGGATAACAACGCTTAATCCTTTACAGAGTTCTGATATTAAGCAGGACTTTTTTGGGCAAGAGGCAAACCTTACAGTATCAGGTCAGTTGTCTGCTGAGATGTTTGCTTTAGCTCTTGGAGATGTTTACACATTTGGTCCGACATTTAGGGCTGAAAACTCAAACACAAGCCGCCATGCCGCAGAGTTCTGGATGGTTGAGCCGGAGATGGCATTTTGTGATCTTGAAGGAGACATGGATCACGCCGAAGAGCTTGTAAAGTATTTGGTATCTCATGCCCTAACCAATTGCAGTGAAGATATCTCCCTTTTTACAGACTTTGTTGACAAGAATCTAAAACAGCTTCTGCATACGCTTATCAATGAAGAGTATGCAAGAGTCAGCTATGATGATGCCGTTGATCTGCTCGTTAAATCTGGAAAACGATTTGAATACAAAGTGGTAAAGGGAAATGATCTGCAATCTGAACATGAGCGGTTTCTTGCAGAGGAGTATTTTAAAAAGCCGGTTTTTATTATGAATTATCCTAAAACTATAAAACCGTTCTATATGAGATTAAATGATGACGGCTCAACAGTTGCTGCGGTTGATCTGTTGGTGCCGAGAATCGGTGAGCTTATAGGAGGCAGCCAGAGAGAGGAGAGGATTGAGATTCTTGAAGAGCGTATGGAAGAGATGGGATTGCCTAAGGAGTCATACTGGTGGTATTTGGATTCAAGGCGTTTCGGCTCTGTTCCTCATGCTGGTTTTGGTATGGGTTTTGAGAGATTTTTAATGCTGATAACCGGCATTACTAACATAAGAGATGTTATTCCTTTTCCAAGAACTCCGGGAAGTATAGATTTTTAATGAGTATATGCTTTTAAATTTGGCGTTAAAACCATTTTGCTACTTGCAACTGAGGCTATTTAAGATTATAGTATTACCCGCTTGCAAAGTGAGTGTTAAGTAAATAAATGGAACAAAGTGCAATCAAAACAATTAATTTAAGGAGATGGTTATGAATTTCAAATCTGTTGATGATATTCTTGCTTATGCTATTGAAAAAGAGAACGAAGCTGTTAAGTTTTATACAGAGCTAAGTAATAAGGATAATTTTAAATCTGTAAAAGAGACATTTATCAGCTTTGCAAAAGAGGAGCAGAAACATGCTGATCTGCTTACTGGTTTAGGCAAGAATAAGGGCAAAGTAAGCGAATACGAGCTTAAAGCAATACCTGATCTTAAAATCAGCGACTACCTTGTTGAGACTGAGTATAAAGAGGGTATGTTTATGCAGGATATTTTAAGAATTGCAATGAAAAGAGAAGAGGCAGCCGTAAAACTCTACAAAGACCTTGCAGGCAAAACAGATAATGCTGAAGTTATCAAAGTGCTTAACATTCTTGCTCAGGAAGAGGCAAAACATAAACTTGGACTTGAAACCATGTATGATGATTTTCTTGCAGCAAACGAGAACTGATATCTATAGGCAATACCGAATGAGAAATTATATAGGGGTTCATAAATCTGAACCCCTCTTGTCTTTATTAAATCTACCCCCTTTAAATCTACGCTTGTCTAATATTTTCTTATTAAAATCGTTTTATTGTAAAATGCCTTTTTCTATATTTAAGTTATCTATTATCTTATTAGTGATATTTTTTAATCTTTTTTTAAGCAGTTGCAAAAGCCTTATTCCCGAGCCAGAAAATCCCCATGATAAACTTTTAATTCCAGATAGTTATTACAACTTAACCCAAGATTCTTATTACAGTGAAAAAAATCATAGATGGTGGGAGAGCTTTGAAAATTCAGAGCTTAACGATCTTATTGAGACTGCACTTGGGAAAAATTTTACATTAAAAGAGGCTTGGGCAAGGCTTAAACAGGCAAAAGCTGCACAAAACAGCCAAAATTCAGCACTATTTCCATCAATCAACTTTAACGCATCAGCAGCGAGAAAAGCTCTTGAGACAACAGCCTCTGCTGGTAGTTATGTGATTTCAGGCGGCTCAGCGAATACAGGCAGTTCACAATCTTCGTACAGCAATTTTTCAGCCGGACCCGCTGCCGCTTATGAGGTTGATCTCTGGGGAAATATTAATGCCCGCATCCTTGAGTATGAGAGCCGAACAGCAGCAGCAGCTTTTGATGTTGAAACAGCAGCAATATCAGTAGCCGCTGAAATCGCTGGCAACTGGGTTGAATTAATAACAGTCAGAGAGACCATATCTCTTATAAAACAGCAGGTTGAGACAAATACCATGCTGCTTGAGCTTTTGGAACTTAGATTTGTAAACTCCATGTCAACAGCCTTAGATGTGTTGCAGCAAAAAGAGGTGGTTGCTAAAAGCCGTGCACGAATCCCTCCGCTTGAAATAAGAGAGGCAAATCTTTTAAACTCAATTTCGCTTTTATGCGGTAAAGCCTCTCGTAATGAGATATCAATCTCTACGCCCACACTTAAAGAGATCGGCACTATCCCTCAAGTTGGTATTCCAGCAGAACTTCTCTCTAACAGACCAGATATAAAAAGTGCTGGATTTAGATTAACAGCATCAAAATGGGCACTATTTCAGGCAAGAGCAGATAGATTGCCATCTTTGACTTTAAATGGAAGTTTCCTTTTGCAGCACACAAGTCTTCAAGATATTTTGCAAAACTGGATTTTTACATTAGCATCTAATCTTAACGCAACCCTCTTTGATGGCGGCAAAAACAGAGCTGCAATAGATTTAGCGTCAGGCGTTATGGACGAGCGGTTGGCTGCATACCAAAGGGCTGTTTTTACCGCAATTATGGAGGTTGAAAACAGCATTGCAGCCCAAACCCACCGCACCAAATGGATTGAGCTTTTAAAGGCAGAGCTTTCAACTGCACAGCTCGCTTTGGAAGAGGCACGGAACCGCTATATTAAAGGAATAGATTCATTTATTCAGGTAGTAACTGAAGAGTTGAATGTCCAGAATTTAGAGATAAACCTGTTAGAGCAGAAAGCCGCTCTTTTTAAAGATCGCATTGCCCTTTTCAGAGCACTTGGAGGGAATCTGCAAGAATAATTACAGCATTTTTTAGTTGAAATAGTTATATTCTAATTCCGTAGGGGTGCGCTGCACCCTTACAACTACAATTAATATTATTTAGGTTTGTCAAAATGCTTAATTTAAATTGAAATATGCTATAATATTAAAATTGCTGAATAATCACTTGTTGACAATAGATGTTTTATAACCTATCTATATTAAAATAGATTTATGCGGGGGAGCCGTTTTTAAGGCTGAGATGATTCGTATCAGACCCTTTGAACCTGATGCAGTTAATACTGCCGTAGGGAAGCGATGAGTTAAACTTTATGATGTTGTGATTTTATACTGTTTGACGTTAAAAGCTGCCCTTTTAGGGTGGCTTTTTTTGTTTAAGATATAACCATTATAAAAACATATAAGGAGTAAAATGGTAATAACAGTAAACGGTGAAAGCGTCTCTTTAAGTGATGAGCCTGTATCTATAAGCTCATTTTTATCATCTAAAGGCATAAATTCCAATACAGTTGTTGTTGAGCTGAACAGAGAGATTATTCTGCGTGAAAATTATGAGACAGCTTTTATTAAAGATAAAGATATTCTTGAAATATTAAGATTTGTCGGAGGTGGATAAGTTGGAAAATATTAATAACAGCAGTTTAGATAACGATATATTTAAGGTTGGAGGAAAAGAGCTTAAAAGCCGTCTTTTCATAGGTACGGGCAAATACGCTTCTGATGCAGTTATTCCTGATGTGTGCAAAAACTCTGGTGCAGGCGTTATCACAGTTGCTCTAAGAAGGGTTGATTTTAATTCAAAAACCGATAATGTTATGCAGCATATACCATCTTATATGCAGTTGATGCCCAACACTTCAGGAGCAAGAACAGCGGACGAGGCTGTAAGGATAGCAAGACTTGCAAGGGCTGCGGGGTGCGGAAACTGGATAAAGATAGAGGTTATTACAGACAATAGATATCTTCTGCCAAACGGCTACGAAACTGTAAAGGCAACTGAGATTTTGACAAAAGAGGGGTTTGAGGTGTTTCCATATATAAACCCAGACCTTTATGTTGCACGAGATTTGGTAAATGCTGGTGCTGCTGCTGTAATGCCTCTTGGTGCGCCCATAGGAACAAACAAAGGTCTAAAAACTGAGGAGATGATCCGTATTTTGATTGAAGAGATCAGCATTCCAGTTATTGTCGATGCCGGTATTGGAAAGCCTTCCCACGCATGTATGGCAATGGAGGCTGGTGCTGATGCCTGCCTTGTCAATACAGCAATTGCTACATCTGATAACCCCGTTATGATGGCAAAAGCATTTGCAGAGGCTGTATCTGCTGGAAGACGGGCATTTCTTGCGGGTCAGGCGTTGAGCCAAAAATTTGCAACTGCATCTTCTCCTTTAACTGGTTTTCTTGATGCTTGATATCTGAAACAATGAGGATAAAATGAGTTTTTTTAATGAATATGAAAAGTTTAAAGATATAGACATTTTACATATAATCTCTTCTACTCCAAAAAGGGCGGTAGAGAAGGCACTTGATCAAGATAGAGTTTCTATTGAAGATTTTGCTGCACTTTTATCTCCTTCTGCACTGCCGTATCTTGAGTTTATGGCTCAAAAGTCTCGCGACATAAAGATGAGATATTTTGGAAATACGATTAATCTTTTTACGCCGATATATATATCAAATTTTTGCAACAACGGCTGTCTCTATTGTGGGTTTAATCATGGTGTTGATATTGCCCGTGATAAATTGTCGCTTGATCAGATAAGGCAGGAGGCTGAAACTATCTCTTCAACTGGTTTAAAGCATATACTTGTCCTAACTGGTGATGCTCCGCAGATAGCATCAGTTGAATATATAGCTGAGTGCTGCAAGATTTTAAAAGATTATTTCAGCTCAATATCTATTGAAGTTTTTGCACTTACAGAAGATGAGTATAGATTTCTTGTTGAATCTGGAGTTGATGGATTAACCATTTATCAGGAGACATACAATCAAGAGCTTTATAAAATTCTGCACCCAAAAGGACCAAAGCGATCTTACAGATTTCGTCTTGATGCTCCAGAAAGAGGTGCATCTGCCGGAATGAGAAATGTCAATCTCGGGGTGCTGCTCGGTCTTGATTTGTGGCAGAGAGATATATTTTTTACAGCTCTTCATGCAAAATGGTTGGAAGAGAAATATCCAGAGACAGATTTCAGCATCTCTCTTCCAAGAATGCGTCCCCACTCTGGAAGCTATCAGCCAGCCTGCATTGTCTCTGATAAAGATATGGTTCAGATGATCACAGCTTTAAGAATATTTCTTCCAAGATGCGGAATAACCATCTCAACACGAGAGAGCGAATCATTTAGAAACAACATCTTAACACTTGGAGTTACAAATGTCTCTGCCGGCTCTACAACTGCTGTGGGCGGACACACATCACCAGAGAGAACAGGACAGTTTGAGATATCAGATACACGTTCAGTTGCCCAGATGATAGATTATCTTACCCAGCGTCAGATTCAGCCTGTGTTTAAAGATTGGGAGCGGTTCTGATAATAGATTGGGGGGCGATTTATAATGGAGATGGACAGCGTTCACAATGGATATGGACGGTTAGGAATGAATATGCACAGTTTTGACACGGCTCTTCTCCGCTATCTTCCTTTAGAGTATTTAGAAAAAATTTCTGATGTTATTATTGGAGTTGCAGGCTGCGGAGGCATCGGCTCAAACTGCTCGCAAAATCTTGTCAGGTGCGGGTTTAAGCGTTTTTTGCTTGTTGATTACGATGTTCTTGAGTCTTCAAATCTTAACAGGCAGTTTTTCTTTTATGACCAGATAGGAAAAGAAAAAGTTGAGATGCTTAAAAATAATCTTCTTATGATAAATCCTGATCTTGATATAAAAACAGCAGCAGAGAGGGTTACACCTGATAATATGAGAGAGATTTTTAAAGAGTGCAGGGTAATTATTGAAGGTTTTGATGATCCAGTTGCAAAACGAGAGATTGTTGAAGGTTTTATTGGCTCAGAAAAGCTGATTGTTGCAGTTTCAGGAGTTGCAGGCAGCGGAAACAGCGATTTAATAGTAACAAAGAGGTTGAACGAAAATTTCTATGTGGTTGGAGATTTTAAATCTGAGGTGTCAGACAACCTTCACCCATATTCGCCATATATCTCAATTGCTGCTGCAAAACAGGCTGATATTGTTTTAAATCACTTCTTAAAATTATGTGAAACGGTAGGGACGCAGCGTGCTGCGACCTATAATACATAAGGAGATAAAATGAAAAGCTGTATGAGAATTGTTGACGCAAATTTGAACAGGGTTGCAGAAGGCATAAGAGTTATAGAGGATTTTTTTAGATTCAGCTTTAACTCTGAAAATAATTTTGATGTTAAACCTTTTGATAACAGAGAGAACCATATAAAACTTGTAGA
>CAZIJN010000004.1:77264-178442 GCA_964539635.1 uncultured Desulfobacterales bacterium
ACCACCTAAACTTGTAGAACCACCTAAACTTGTAGAACCACCTAAACTTGTAGAACCACCTAAACTTGTAGAATCTCCTAAACTTGTAGAGTCGCTTAGAGAATTAAGACACAAAGTCAGAAAATCTGCTTGTGATATCATGCCGGAACTCTTAACAACCCGTGACGTTGATGGAGATGTCGGCTTTAATATCTCTCAAAACAGCAGGTTAGATAAAAGAGAAGAGGGGACTCTTGATATTATCACGGCAAATTTCAAGCGTATCCAAGAGGGGCTTCGCTCTATTGAGGAGAGTTTAAAATCTATGAACCAGTACGAGGCTGCAAAACAGTATGAATCTCTCCGCTATGCATCTTACAATCTTGAACAAGAGTGTTTTAGTTTTATGACTCAGCAGCAAAAACAGCGAAAAAGTAAATTTCCAGTTACAGACATCTACTGCCTGACAGATCATGCACTCTCTTGCGGACGCAGCAACATAGAGGTTGTAAACGAGATGATTCGTGCAGGGGTAAAGATTCTCCAATATAGAGAAAAAGAGAAAGCAGCTTTTGAGAAATACCGCGAATGTGTTCAGATAAGAGAGATGACAAAGGCTGCCGGAGTAACCTTTATAGTTAATGATGATGTTGCTCTTGCCATGATGGTTGGTGCTGACGGCGTTCATATTGGACAGAGCGATTATCCTGTTGCGGCTGTCAGAAGGTTAGTCGGGCAGGATTTTATAATTGGTCTTTCAACACATGCACCAGAAGAGGCACTAAAGGCACAAAATGCAGGAGTTGACTATATTGGAGTTGGTCCTATTTACAGCACAAAAACAAAAAAAGATGTGTGTGCTCCCGTTGGTCATGGTTATCTTGAATATGTGGTTAAAAATATCTCTATTCCGTTTGTTGCAATCGGTGGAATTAAAGAGTCAAATCTGCATGAAATCACAAGCCGCGGGGCAAAATGCGTAGCTATGGTTTCAGAGATTACAGGAGCAGCGGATATTGGTGCTAAAATTGAGAGCATTAGACGAAAAATAAGAGCTATGGATTAATTTTACCTCTCCTTATAGACAAGAGGAGCGGTTCACAACATAAAAATTTAAGGGAAAATATATAATGACAACATACACAACCCAGATGGACGCAGCACGAAAACAAATTGTAACAGCTCAGATGAAGCAGGTCGCACTTGAAGAGCAGATGGATATAAATGAACTGATGGCTGCAATTGCAAAAGGCTCAATAATTATTCCAGCCAATAAAAACCATAAAAATCTTTCAGCTAAAGGCGTTGGAAAAGGGCTTGCAACAAAGATCAATGTAAATCTTGGAATCTCAAAAGATTGCTGCAACATTGACAAAGAGATGGAAAAAGCTCTTTATGCAGTTAATCTCAAAGCTGATGCTATAATGGATTTAAGCTGTTACGGCAAAACCCGTGAGTTTAGAAAAAAGTTGGTTGAACTCTCTCCAGTTATGATCGGAACTGTTCCAATCTATGATGCAGTTGGATTTTATGATAAAAATCTTAAAGATATTTCAGTTGATGAATTTTTTGATGTTGTTGAGGTTCATGCACAAGACGGCGTTGATTTTATGACCATTCATGCAGGATTAAACAGGGCAGTTGCCGAAAAGGTGAAAAAAAATGAGCGGTTGACTGCTATTGTCTCAAGAGGCGGCTCACTTCTTTTCCGCTGGATGGAGCTAAACAACTGTGAAAATCCTTTTTATGAACATTTTGACAGACTCCTTGAAATCTGCCAAAAATATGATGTGGCATTAAGTTTAGGGGACGGTTGCAGACCCGGCTCTATAAACGACTCTACTGATGCATCGCAGGTTGAGGAGCTTATTGTTCTTGGAGAGCTTACATTAAAAGCATGGGAGAAAAATGTTCAGGTTATGATCGAGGGACCAGGGCACATGGCAATTGATGAAATAGCTGGAAACATGATGATTGAAAAGAGGCTCTGCCACGGAGCACCGTTTTATGTGTTAGGTCCTATTGTAACTGATGTGGCACCAGGATATGATCACATTACAAGTGCAATCGGAGGAGCAATAGCAGCTTCAAGCGGTGCTGATTTCTTATGTTATGTTACTCCTGCCGAACATTTAAGGCTGCCAGATATGGACGATATGAAAGAGGGGATAATTGCCGCAAGAATCGCAGCCCATGCAGCAGATATTGTAAAAGGTGTAAAAGGGGCAAGAGAGTGGGATTACAAGATGAGCAAGGCACGCCGCAATTTAGATTGGAACGCCATGTTTGAGCTTGCAATTGATTCTGATAAACCTAAGAAATATAGAAAATCATCGCTGCCAGAACATGAAGACACCTGCACAATGTGCGGAAATATGTGTGCAGTTAAAAATATGAATAAAGTTCTTAACTCCAAATAGCTCTTATTATGATTATTTAGATATACTTTGAAAGCTCATAAATCGAGGTTTACAACAATAGGAGGAAATATAATGGGTCTTGAGCAGATAAAAGAGAGAATCAAATCGCACCCTGACTACTCTAAAGTGGGAATGGTGCTCTATCATAATGGTATTGTACGCGAAACTACAAGAGATGGACAGGAAGTGACCGGCCTGTCTATAGCTGTTGATCACGCTAAACTTGAAGAGATTATTGCCCAGCAAAAGGCAAAAACCGGAATTGTTGAGATTATAGTAGAGATTGAGGAGAACAGACCCTTAAATGTTGGTGATGATGTGATGTATCTTGCAGTAGCAGGTGATATTAGAGAAAATGTAATTGCAACACTTACAGAGACTTTGAACCGTATAAAGTCTGAAGTTACTTCAAAGACCCAGTTTATAGCCGAGCGATAAATCGCACGGCTAAGCAGTGTAAAGAAGTCCACTAAAGTGGACTGTAAAATAATAGTCGGCTTTAGCCGACTTCACTTATTTTAGCCCAGAAATTTATTTCAGGGCTAAAATTAAAACAGCTCTAACTGCTCTTTACAGCTTGTTTTTTCAGTTTTTTTGAACTTTGATCTATTGTACTGTTTCAAACTCTCCTCAATATCGTCTAAAAATGGCGATCTATCTGAAATAACTGTTTTTCCAAATATCTGCCGTTTTTTTGCATGACACAGATATAAAATCTCTTTTGCCCGTGTCATTGCAACGTAAAACAGCCTTCGCTCTTCATCAATGTTTTCGCATTTCCCATTTGGGTTCAAAAACGGAATCAAGCCATTTTCGCAGCCTGCAATAAAAACAACTTTAAACTCAAGCCCTTTTGATGCGTGCATAGTCATCAATGATACCTTTTCTGCACCATAATCAACAGTATCAATATCTCGCTTCATAGCAATTTGTTCATAAAAGAGAGCTGGCTCAGGGTATTTTTGAGCCTCTTTTAAAAACAGGTCTGCTATCTCCATTATTTTTCTATTTTTGTTGAGAATCTTATCAAGCGAGAGAAGCTCAATCACAGTTCTCAAAAACTCTAATGTGGTTTTATCTCTCATCAACTGAAAAGAGATGTCTGAAATTTTTTTAGAGTAAGATGACAAAACATCATGATCGTAAAAAGTCTCTTTCCCAATAACCATACGAAGGCACGATATAAGCTCTTTAATACCCTTTTGAACAAATATATTTTCTCTGTCTGCTGTCTGAAATGGAATACCAGCCTTTTCAAAAACTTTGGATAAAACCTCACTCTGCTTTTTAGTGCGGTATAGAACTGCGATATCAGAAAATGAGTATTCATCTTTTATAGATGAATCTGCCTTTCCAGAGTCCATTGAAAACATTGAGATACCACCAACAAGACGCTCAACGGTTTTGCCGACCATAACAGCTTGCGACTCTTCAGACGCTGCTTGAACAATATTGATATGCTGTTCTCCTTCAATTCCTGAAAAGAGCTTATCTTGTATAAAATTTGGATCGCCCTTTTTATTGCTGATAAGTTGAAACGATGCTTTAAGTATGGTCTCGGTTGATCTGTAATTTCGTTTAAAAATGATCTTTTCAGTATTTGGATAATCGTGCTCAAACCGTTTAAAATATTGATTATCTGCTCCTCTAAATCCATAAATTGACTGATCAGGATCGCCGATTACGCATAAATTTTGTCCGTTGCCGGCAAGCAGCTTAACCAACTGATATTGGCTCTTGTTAATATCTTGATACTCATCAACAAAAATATGTGTAAACCTACTCTTTAACTTATCAAGTATGCTGCTGTTTCCATTATCTTTTTGCAGACGATCAAGTACTATTAAAATTAAATCGTCAAAATCTACAAGTTGATAAAAGGATAAAAGTTTCTGATATTTTTGTAAGATTATATTAGCAGTATGATGATCTTGATCGTTTAACGTCAAACCTTGTTTAATCATTGAAATTTGAAGTTCTACTGTACTTGCAGAGATTTTTTTATCTATTTTATCTATAAGATTATTTGGATTAAGCTCATTTTGATCAAGATTGTTTTTATCATTTTTGCTTGTATTATCATTCATTGTAAGCTCAAAAGCCTTTTGAATAAAGGCTTTACGCAAAATATCATCTGCAATTGCACATTTAAAATCTGTGTACTCTTTTAGCACCATCAGACAAAATCCGTGAAATGTTGAGATAAAGACATCTTGTCTTTTTTCTTGCAAATTTCTAACAAATTCACTTTTACTTATCGGATTCTGATTCAAATCATCTTTGCTTATCAGATTTTCTATTCTCTGCCTCATCTCTTGGGCAGCTTTTGTGGTAAATGTAAGGGCAAGTATTTGTTTGGGATCTGCATAGTTATTCTTTATAAGAGAGGCTATTTTTTGGGTAAGAGTATGGGTTTTGCCTGTTCCGGGACCCGCCTCCATAAGAAGTGGTCTGTTAGTAGAGTTTATAGCCTTCTGCTGTTCTAAATTTAGCAGATTCTCACTTTTAGGTTCAATCTTGGTTTGAAAAATCTTAGTTTCAACAATCTTGGTTTCAATCTTGTTTGTGCTCGAAACCATAGCCGATTTTCGAACAGGTAACTTAGCGGTTTCTGCTTGGACTACCTGTTTTTTCCCCTGCCCTTTTTTTACCGCAGCAGAACCCTTAAACATGCTGATACTGCCCTTTAACCTCTCCATCTCTTCTGGAGCAAATAGAGTTACACGACCAAATTCGCCATCATAACCAGGACTTAAATGAATCTGACCGTTCCGCATTCTTTTAATTGCTTCAGATAATAGAGGAATTCCTGCACGCTCAATCTCGTCAACATCTCGTTTAATCAGAATATCAAGTTCAGGTCCAAGAGCAGCGATTGCTCTATAGTAGCAGCTATCAACCTTTTTTGTCTTACAGCCTGTCTGGCATATCTCAGAGAGAATCTCTGCAAGCGGAATGATGCTCTGGTATCCGTGGCGGTTTTCGGGCGTATAACCTTCTGGTCTTGAAGCAAGCTCTTCTACTCTGTAGAGCACCCCGAGAGTCAGAGGTCTGCCGCATTTTGGGCAGATGCCGTTATGAGCTAAAGTTTCAGACGGATTAAAACAGACATTGCATTTTCTGTGACCATCGTAGTGGTATTTTCCCTCCTGAGGATACATATCAATTGTGCCTAAGTAGGTATTATTAAGTTTATTAACATCAATATTTAGTTCTCCGATTAAAAACGGAGAGGCAGCAGATGAGACCTCTAAAGTTGTACAGAACGGCATTTTAAGGGCATCTCTTATCCCTTTATACGATAAGCTAGTGTTAAAACAAGATGCGTTTCTTCCCATAAACATTGGCGAATGTGCATCAGAGCAAGATATAAAGCTCATTCTATCTAAATTTTCAACCCGCCAATTCATTGGCAAATCTGATGAAAGCCCTGTCTCTACAGCAAAAATATGGTGGGCGAGCGAGCCAAAACACTCTTCAACCGAGTCAAAACCAGATTTTGAACCAAACATTGAAAACCACGGAGTCCAGATATGGGCAGGAATCATAAACGCATCGTCAGAGGTCTCAAGCATAATCTCAAGAAGTTTTTCGCAATCAAGACCTAAAATCGGACGACCATCAGATGTTATATTGCCGATTTTACCGAGTTTTTCGTTAAAGACTCTTACGCTTTGCATATCAGGAAAATAGATAAGATTGTGATTTTTTCTAACTCTGCCATCTTTTTTGTATATTGAGCTTATTTCGCACTGAAGAATAAAGCGGACTCTATTGTTATCAAGTCTATCAGCGTTATCACTGTGAACTTCGCCATTATTTTGATTTTGATTGTAACAAGGTATGTTGATAGTATTATTCAGCTCTTTTACTATCTGATCTTTTAGCTTAAACAGCCCATCTTCTGCTGGTTCAAGTTTATCCTCAAGCTCTTTAAACCATAGAGGGTGGGTAAAATCGCCTGTTCCAGCAACAGTTATCCCTTTAATTGCTGCTGCCTGAAATATATGTTCAAGATCAAGATTTTTTGCTGTAGCTCTTGAAAAGCGGGAGTGGAGATGAAGGTCTGCTATAAATTCCATATCTATTCAACCACCTCTTTTATATCAGACTCATTAAAGATTTTTGCAAATCTCTCCCCTTGTTTGGAATGTTTTTTATAGAATTTTATAGCATTTTTAAGAACATCTACAGCCTGATCTTCACTAAGAATCTTGTTAATTTCAATTGCAAGACGCGGATGCCTGCCTAAGCGTCCAGCCAAAAGAACTTTAAATCCCCGTTTATCTTCGCAGATAGTTCCAGTCGGACAAGCCTCGATGCATTTATTGCACATCATACATGATGAAAAGTCAATTGTCGGTTTATCTGATTCTGTTTTAAAATGCCTATTATCTAAGCAGCTTATATTATCTGCATCAATTTGATTATCAGGAAATGTTATGCAGTTATCAGGACATGCGTTGACGCAAGAATAGCATTGTGTACACGGTTCATCTGAAATCTTAGGCTTTACTGCTCCTATAACTCCAAAATCTTTTATCTGGGGTTGAGAACAGCAATTCGGGCAGTCTGCACAGCTTAATCTAAACTCATGGTGATATTTTAAATCTCCTTTCACATTCTGTTTAAGAAAAGATAATATATCCTCTTGTTTTAAAATTTTTTCAGCCTTTTCTAAAAAAGAGCCGCACCCATTAGCAGAATTGGAACAGCCGGACGTACCAAAACATCTCTCTGCCTGATATCCTTTAATATCTTTTGACATGTTTGATAAAAATTTCTCTTTTGCAGCCTTAACATCTTCAATAGTTACAACAGCACCATTTAGGTTACTATAGCTATCAGAGGCGTTATTGAGCTTTAATTTATCCAGCACATATTGCTCAATGCTCTTTTTTGCCTTTTGCCGCACAAAAAAAGGAACTCTTTTCAAAGAGTCTTCAGCTTCAGGTGTCCATATGAGATTTTTACGATTATTTGTCATAGCCAGATAAAAAGCCCTTTTACGGTTAAATTATGGATTTGATTAATTGTGGATTAGAGTAGATTAGAAACAACTGGTTAATGGTGGTTTTAGTAACTTGATCGGTCAATGCAAATGCTCTCTGCTTACAATTCTCTCGGTTCGGTTAAAAGCTGAATGCCTGAGAGTATTTCTCTGAGCCTATCTTTTGAGACCTTGCCGATTTTTTCCGTTAAATCGCGTTTGTTTACAGTATAAATCTGAGTTATATTTACCACGCTTTTTTTAGGCAGGTTTGCCTCTCCCTTTTTCAGAGTTACATTTCCGGGAGACAACGCCCGTTTCAAATTGGAAGTCAATGAACATACAACAACTGTATTTATTTGGCTGGAGTTAAAAACATTGTTTTGAATAATAATATGCGGATGTCTATATCCCGGCTCGGAACTGTTGGGTTCTCCGAGAGCTACCCAGTAAATTTCTCCTTGTTCAATCACCATACCTCTCTCTCAAGGTTCTCTCTCTGCTTTTTTTGCATGTAATGATAATTTTTTAGCTCGCTGGAGTCTGGATAATCGCTGAATGCCTTGTTTATTTGGGATAAGATATCATGGTTTTCATTTTTTTTAATAAAATCCTTAACAGCCATTACAAATAATCTGCTTCTTGAAACATGAAGTTCCTCTGCCAATTGATTGACTTGTTCAAACAACTCTTCTTCCAGTGATATTGCAGTTTTTACTGTGCTTGCCATACAGCCTCCGCTTTTTATGAAATTAGATCATGGAATTATTATGGCACTTGGTTATACCTATGTCAATACTGGCATTCATAATCCACCAAATCAATCCGGCAGTCCAGCCTATTTTCTCTCCTATTCTGTCTCGCATTTTTGCCTCTCTTTAATAGCGTGTAGTTAGGCAGCTTGAGCATTTATTTAAAATTTGCAATAATTTTCTCATTAATACAAGAACGTAAAAAAATATTCATATCTTTCATGTTGTTTGAAGAATAAAACTCCAACATCAGTTTATTGAATTCCAATTGACGTTTAACTGGAACATTGATAATTGGATAGCCTTCATTCAATAAAATACCATTCATCATAAAACGCCCCATACGTTTATTTACATCCCAAAAAAATTGAATTCTTGCCATTTTCAAAAAAGCAGCAACAGCTTTATCATATACGTCAGAGATCGAATCAATTTCTAATTCTGTTTTTAACCAAATTTCATCAAGTTCTTCAGGTGGAGGCGGTTCATAATCTGAACCACTAATAAAAACATTGCCTGAACGAAAGACACCCCACTCAAAGGCTTCTTCTTTTCCTGCTTTTTTATGAAGTTCAAGAGCAATATTTTTCTTAAATTCAAATTTGTTTTCATCAATTAATTCAAAAATACGCTTCCATGTATCTGCTTGATTTATTACCATGTTTTGATCACTTATCTTGTGACCGCCGACAGTGATGCCGTCTAATATAGTTTGAACTTCAGGCAGTGTCATAGCAACTCCTTCAAGATTCACAGCTTCGTAAACTAATGAAGGAACTTCACGAACAGCTAAGTATTTTGCCAATCTTCTATTAGGAGTCATATTCCAATGTGTATCTGCAACCGCCATATTCTTTCCACGTAATTATTTAATCTAAAATGAAGAATTCTATTAATTTGTTACATTGTTATTATCTTCTCTCCTCCCTCTGGACAGACATTAATCGCACAGCTTCGACCTTTTGAGTCGGTTGATACACTGTAAGTTACCAATAAACCTTCAGTTGGACGATTATGTTTTTCGCTGACTGAAGTGCAATGTTATACGAATATTCTATACGCTACATTAGGATTTTGTAAGAGTCTGAACAAATATGGTCACCAGTACGGCCAAAACTTCAAAATCGATAAATTGAGTCGAGTTGAGATCGAACAACAGGGTTGCCCTTGCAGGAAACTCGTCGTCTCGGTCATAGAAAATAAGTTGTAATAAAATGTGCGGAAGCAAATCAAAAAGTAAACTCACCGAGCCTAAGCCTGCTTCTCCTCCTTTGCGGCCGCCATAAGATGCCGCCACCTCAAATAATTCCGGAACTCGTCCTTGGAACCGCTTTATGATAGGTCGCTCTAATGCACTACTGGAATAACTACCTTGTTTAAACAGAGGAGCCGCAAGGTCTGCAAAAGTTACAAATTTTCCAGATGGTCGGTAGCAGCTTCCTCTCAAAATGTAGTGAATTAACACACTTCCAATCGCTTCCTTGAACCCTTTACCATCTGAGCGTCGTAAGCCCTTATTCGATATCAGGTAAGTCACACCCAAAAACGGAATCTTGGCTTCTCCTGCATCATTCAGGGCAAGATCAAGATTATTTGCTGAAGTGGTAATATCCGTGTTTTGAAGGCGCTCGATAAGATTTTCATAAATCCATCTGTGGCCTCCAATTGCTGCATTTTTTTTCAATGTATGGTTCTGTTCCTTCACATTTTCTATTGAGTATAACGCCAGAAATCAGCGGTGAGCGGTAGCGAATCCGCTGGATTGAGTTGTTATACATTTACTTTCAATTAGTTTAGTTTAGTTTGTATTCGTTTATTTTTGATTAATATTCTAAAATACGGACATTTCCCATTTATTGATAAATCTTTTTCATCATTCCCTTTTCTGAACTTAATTATTTCAAATTGGTCAGGATTTAATTTATGTAAAAATGTTATTGGTACACCCATAAATCCCTCAAAGTCTAATGGAATATCTTGTGTTTTATTTACATTAATTCCATCATAATTGTCGTATTTTGGATATTCAGCTTCGTTTCCAAAATATCTTTTTGTAAGAGCAATATCTTCATGTCGTTTAGAAGTGTCTAAGTTAGTCAACCATAAACAATTTTTGGTGAAACTATTCTGTTTCCCAAACTATCAATCCGAGCCTCTGTGCCATAAAGTTCGTAGTGTTCGGGAACAATGAAACCGGAAATACCTCTACCAAGATTTAGCCCTAACCACGCCTTGTTTTCTTTAATTAGTTTGAAAATTTCTTTATAGGTTATTGCATTGATATTTCCAATTATCAAAAACTTTTTATCGTATTTAACCAATTGGGCTACATGCTCTCTGAATAATGAAAATGGTGGGTTTGTAACTACAATATCAGACTGTTTTAATAGTTCAATACTTTCTGAACTACGAAAATCCCCATCCCCATTAAAGTAAACAATGTCAGTTGAACTTGGTTTCTTTTTTTCACCCTCTGTACCAGTATATTCAAAGAAAAAACCATTTTCATCTTCTTTAGTGTTAAATAAATCTCTTACTTGTTCTCTATAACAAGAGGCTATTAATTTTCTAAGACCTAATTCTTTGAAGTTTGAGGCAAAATAATTAAAAAAGTTACTAATTCGGGGGTCATCGCAATTGCAATAAACTACTTTATCTTTAAAATGACTTTTATAATGTTGCAATTCACTTTCTATATCAGAAAGTTGTGTATAAAACTCATCACTTTTTGATTTTTTAGCATTTTGTAACAATTCATTTGTTGCATTTCTTGCCATTATCGACCTTATATTGATTTAATTAATCTTCTGTTTTTAGTTATTTACTTTTGGTTATCTGTTTAAATATTTCACTGCCTAATATTTGAAGAGAGGTTTTAGAAATTTCAAGCATAATATCAAACATTTTTTTGCCATCCCATTTTTCTCCATTCCCTTGTGTGTATATTGAAGTTGCTTGAAGCATTATTGTTTTATCTTTATGCTTTACAAACTTATTTTTACACAAATTGGTATTGATTGGCATTCCATAATTTGCAGAAGTTAATCTATCCAATCTATTTAACATTCCTGAGTTGTATTCAAGTGTAACAACTCTTCCATCGGGTCTTTTAATGGAAATAGTTTCTGTTAAAAAATTTGAGCCTTCCAGAAATAAGACATAAGGAAAATGAGATTCCGATAACATAAAATTAGCGATTTCAGATATGTTTTTATGCGACCTTTCTATCGCATTACCCGCAGCCATCAAGTCTTGATTTTTACCCGTACCTACTTGTTCTCCCTTTTTGATAGTTTCAATATCCTTCCCTTGGTGTTTAGCCTCCGACACTAAAACGACTCTCCAATTTCCGTTATCGTCTTTTACTTCTATTATTCCACCATCAGGTATAATACTTGAATTAGCAACAAATAGGGTTTGCCCTAATTCTGGGTCAACCTTCTTTAACGCTTCGTTTATTTCTTCTTTTCTTATGCTTGTTCTATATTGAAATGATAATTGAGGGAACTCTTTTACAAGCTGTTCAATTACAAAATGTGAAATTTCTCCAACCGTTATGTCGTGTGATTTTGCTTCATCCCCAATATACCAACTACACCTTTTGACTCTTTATGTTGATTCGTTAATCTTTTTGATTGATGCTTTTTAGCCATAATGTATCTTTTCCTTACTCAAATTTTCCGCTTTTTGCTGTCCGAGTGCATGTGATTGTTATGCGATTTCATGCACAGATTTCAGTAATTCTTCAGCTTTCCTGAACTGTGCAATGGTTGCGTCCATATCTATAATTCCGTCAGTCGTTTTTCGATATTCACCATCAAATACACAAACCGTCATATATTCGCCATTTCCAAATCTAAGTGGCTTTACCAGATTCAGTTGAATATTCTCTGCTTGATTCTTAATAGTCTTGTGCCACTTTGATCTAAGCGATCTTCGTTGGTCTTCGTTTTTTACCCATATTTTGAAACAAAATTTATCTTGTTCAAGCTGTAAATATTGCTCACACTCACTATTACCTTGGAAGTGCTACCAGAAGCCAAGGAATCCTCCATTAGGATTGGCTACATAATCCCAATGACCGTCACCAAGCCTTTTTTGCAATTCAAGATAGAAGCCTACCCACGAATACCAACCCCATTTCGATAATTCAATTGATTTATAACTCTCAATCTTATCAGCAATTGATTGTAGATAGTTTCGATAATCAACAAGTATTTCATTTGTGCCTTTATAAGCATTCAAGATGCTTAAGAAATCTTCTCTTAAAAATGGTTGATAGCCATTTTTTACTACATCGGAATAACTGGCTTGATCTTCCGTCTTGAAATAAATTGGGATTATATTTTTCTCTTCATAATCACGCCCCATGATGTCCTCAAGGTATCGGCTTAGTTGATTAGAATGATGTTTTGTTCCTGTTTTGTCTTCAATAAGAATGGGGTACTTCAAGTTTATAATGCACAGAACATCAATATTATTAGGCTTGTGCATTTTGACTTCTTAGTTTAGCATGTCTCCTGACATAAGTTGTAATTTTACAATATAATCTGTTTTACCTGATTGCGCCCGTTTTCTTTGGCGGAATACAATGCTTTGTCTGCTATTTTATATAATTCATCCATATATGTTTTCTGCGTTGGGTTGATGACAGTCAATAATCCGCAGGAAACACTGATATGACCAGCAGCTTTATTAAAAGCATGTTCTATTCTCAAACTTTCCACGGAGTCTCTGACTGATTCGGAAAAAGCGGCGGACTGTTGAGCATCTGCCTTTGAAAAGATAACACCGAACTCTTCACCGCCCAGTCTTACCGGTATATCACTTGCCCGTCTGCAGCAATTACGCTTCAATACGTTCCCTATCGCAGCAAGCACCTCATCACCTTTCTGATGACCGTAATTATCATTGTACAGTTTGAAATAATCCACATCTATCATCAAAAATGAAATAGCCTGTTTTCCGCGAACTGCACGTTGGATTTCTTTTGGAAAAATTTCGTTGAAATAACGCCGATTATAAAGTTTGGTTAATTCATCAGTAATTGCAATTTCTTCAATTTGATTAACATATTTTTCCAGTTTTTGATTGGTTTCTTTTAATTCTCTGGTGCGTAAGTCAACTTCTTTTTCCAATGTTTTATTCAAAATATCCAGCTTGTTTCTGCTGTCTGTAATTCGTCTCAGCATTTTGTTAAACACATGCTCAAGTCTCGACAACTCATCAATGCTGAATGTTTCAAATGATAATGGATTATTATTCTGCTTATCAATATCAATGTTTTCCATTGCATTGCAAAAAATATCTAACGGACTGGTCATATATTTGTTGAATGTCCACAGAAACAATCCCCACAAAATGGCGGTTTTTATAATTGCACTGATAATAATAATAAGGAAAGTGTATTTGATTTTGTTAAAAATAACCTTGTTGGAAGAGTAGAATACAGCTTCTCCGATTTTCTTCCCGTTCTCCATTAAGTTGAATTTGTGCTGTATGAGACTCAGGTAAAATGCGGTTTTTTCCCCTTTGCTGTGAACAATTTCGTTATTATGGTTTAATATAAAACCTGACCTGGAAACATATTTGTTTTGTGCTGAATCGTAAATCTGCATACCGACAAGAGTAGGAACATGCATTATACCTTCTTCATTGGTAAGTATCTGATTAGCATCACAGGTCCATAACGCATTAACCAAGTTTGATTCAAAAATCAGTTGCATTTTTTCAAGGTTAACCTTGATATCATTTCTCACGAACAGATATTCATGCACCATCTGTACCATCGTCATTGATATTGTGATACATAGATATATTGAGAAAATAACTTTTAACAGCTTGAATGCAAAAGAATTTACTAATAAATGCCGCATAATTATTCTGTTATAATTCAGTATGGTTTTTGAATTTAATTGCCGATGCCATATACTTCCCTGACATATTTTCTGTATCTTTCAACACTGTTTTCATCTAACCAGAATTCATAAGCATCCTGATACTCATGTGTGTTTCTATGTTTTTCAAGAATCGTGTTGATTTTTTTTATAATCGTTTTTCCCCACTCATTTTTGGGAAAACCGATATAGCCCAAAATATACTCAGGCATCCCTGCTATCGGCAGGCATATAATATTTTCACTGTTTGATGTCACTTTTGCATAGTACTGCCCTTCAATCGGATAGCCGATAAGATAGTCAATCCTGCCGAGTTGCATCATAGCAAAAAGATTTTTCGTCAGCGGTTTGTCCACATAATTGACAACGATGTTTTTATGATTCTTATACTTAATCAGAATGCTGTCAATAATACCTCCGTATGCTCTGTCAAAGGAAATACCTGCTCTTAAATCACTTTGTGTAATTGCCTTTTCTATTAAAAACTGTCCTTCATTGTTCATATAAGGTTTGAATTGATTCAAATGGTTCTTTGGCATGAGTACGCCGTTAGGTATCAATACATACGCTGGAATTGAAAATTCAATGTAGTTTTCACGGTCGGATGTTTTTAAAATTGCAGGGTGACCGATTTTTTCCTGATTACGGAACATAATCATAGTACGTCCCATATTGCAATTTAAAATATTGTGTTTGTAACCATCCATATTATGGATAAGAAGCTGCAAGACAAAATCGGCGTAACCTTTATTTGCAAAAGGCTCAGCTTCGATATGAATCGGAGGGAGGTTTAGGTAACTCCAAAGGATTTCATCTTCTGCGTTACTGAAAAAAGGATTCAATATAACGAAAGCAATTGCAAGACAAATAAAAATACTTTTCTTTCTCATAGGTTTTTCCCCGTGATTCTCAACCTAACCATTTATTATCAGGTCTTTTTGCCCTTATAATACCTTAAAATTAATATTATCAGTGCAGAGTTGCATTGATAATGCCTAAAAACACTATTTATAAGGTCATTTTTACTCTTATAACAGCCTAAATTCATTATTATCAAGGTATTTTTAGATGCTATAACGCTATATTTATTCTAATCACCCGTCCAAAAAACAATAGAGACGCACGGCTGTACGTCTCTATTGTTTTAGTTGAATCTGAGAAAAGCTATTGCTCTAACTATGTTGCGTAAAAATTAATTTAGAACTTTAAAACCTCGCCTTTTAAGTTACGAATCTCAATTGAAATTCCGCTGTTACCGCCGTCCAGACGGTGTGTTGCACAGGAGACTCAGGGGTCGTAGGCTCGGACAGACATCTCGATTTTATTCAAGATTCCTTCGTCAACTTTTCCCTTTTCAATCAGCATTCTTGCTGCCTGATTAACGCTCATGTTGATAGGACCAAGATTGTGGGTTGTGCCGACAATCATGTTTGCACGGGTTATCAAGCCGTTTTCATCAGTTGAGTAGTCGTGGATAAGAGTTCCGCGTGGAGCCTCAACACAGCCCACACCGCTGCCCGCCTTTGGCTCTACCTTTGCCCTGATGTCTGTATCTGTAATTGCAGGGTCTTTTAAAAGCTCAATTGCATGTTCGCAGGCATAAACCTCTTCAATCAGCCTTGCCCAATGATACAGGAGTGTTGCCTGAGCAGGTCTTCCAAACAATTTTCTAAACTCTTCAAGTTCAGCCTGAGCAAGAGGAGTTGCCATCTTATCTGCTGCATTTATGCGGGCAAGACAGTTTGAACGGTAAATTCCTTTTGGTTTGTCTAAATCAAGAGAAAATCCCTCTTTCCAAAATTTTGCGTAGGGCATTTTTCCGTAAGAGTAAGGTTCAACATGTTCGCCAAGATAATCAGCATAATCATCTACACTAAAATCTGTAAATGTGCCGTCTGCCTTCATCATGCGGAGTTTGCCGTCATAAAGGTTTAATGCTCCGTTATCGTCAACAGTTCCCAAAAATCCAGTTGTAATAACGCCGAGAGTCTTTACTGTATCTAAATATTTGGGGAAAACTTCAGTTTTGGCAAAGTTGATTGTAAAGAGGGCAAACTCAAGAATCTCTTCCATTTTGGATAAAATATCTTTTCTCTCCTCTTCAAGCATAGGCTTTGCAAAACCGCCTACAACACCTGCAACAGGGTGGATCGCCTTTCCAGCAAATTTTTCCAAAATCATCTTTGCCATATGGCGGGTCTTTACAACTTTTGCAGCAAGCTCTGGATTTGCCTGTGCAACTCCAATAACATTTCTTACCTTGTAGTCGCTTTCAGGACCAATCACAAAATCTGCTGACGCAAGAAAGAAGAAGTGCAGGAGCTTATCCTCTGCATGTGCAATAGTCTGCATCAACTCACGCAGCTTATGACCAGCAGGGGGCGGAGTAACTCCAAAACATTTATCAACCGCCTTGTTTGATGCAAGGTGGTGGTGCCATGGGCAGATTCCGCAGATTCGGTTTACAATTCGGGGAATCTCCTCAGCCGGCTTTCCCTCTACAAATTTTTCAAACCCGCGCAAAGATTGAAAATGCACTTTTGAATCTGCAACATTGCCGTCATCATCAAGCGTGATGGCAATCTGTGCATGTCCTTCAATGCGGGTAATTGGTGCAATATTAATAACTTGAGCCATGTAGCCTCCAGCTTACTTTTTTTTAGGTCTTAAATTGTGATGTGCCCCTGAAAATCGGGACAGAGATGTTGTCTCTGGCAGAGATTTAATATCAATCCCGTTAGATGCCAATGCGTTAAGCATATCAAGCATCTGATTGCCATCTTGCTGCACCGGTCCATAGCAGCCGCGGCAGGGGACGCGTGCCGAGATACATCTTGGGTGAATGCCGTCTCCGCCGCACCCACCTTTTGTAACAGGTCCCATACAGAGAAAGCCCTGCTCAAGAAGACAGTGCATCTTGTCAATAGGCTCGTCAGGCGAAGCATAATGGGGTGATTGCAGAAAACGGCGCAGCTTTTTCAACTCGCCTTTGCCTTTTCTAATTGTCGGGCATGTATCGCAAACGCTTTTACTTGCAAGCTCTGCTGGTTTTCCAGTCAATAATCCTGCAAGTGCCGCAAACACCTGATCAGGGTGGGGCGGGCAGCCGGGCAGATAAACATCAACTTTTATCTTCTCATCTAAAGCATAATTGCACTCTAAAAGCTCAGGTATCCCTTTGTCTGGATAAGCGTCCGGCTTGTCAGTCGTCTCTGTTGAGTAATAACGGCTCAACACCTGATCATTTGTGTATGAATTTGCAAGAGCTGGAATTCCTCCATGAGTTGCACATGTTCCAAGTGCAATAATGAGCTTGCACTGTTTTCTCATCTCTTGAGCAATTTCAAGATGCTCCTTATTTCTAATTCCGCCTGATATTATACCAACATCAGCCTCTGGAATATGGATATGCCCTTTATCTCCAAGCTGACCATAATACTTATGATCCATCAGCACTGGAATATGGACAAAATCAACAAGCTTTAGAACATCAAGAAGCCTCTCTCCCATATCAACAAGAGAAATCTCACAACCTGAACAGGAGTTTAACCACTCTTCCGCTACTTTTGCTGTCATTTAAAGTCTCCCTATTTTTATATTCACGGGTTTTTCTTGATCTTTAATATTCACAGATATTTCCTATTCCTTGATATTGACAGGCTTTCCGAAATTTCTCATATTTTCCCGTGCTGTCTTTTTCTTTTTAGCTGACCATTTACGAACTGTATCCATTGCATCTGATGCAAATGTTGAATTATCAAGATGAGAATACTCTTCAATATCACTCTCTTTTGCATCTGCAAAAACTGCCCTTCCAATAGGAGAGCGGATAAGCACAGTTGTCCAGCCATCTTCTGCACCAATTCCGCCAAAAGAGATATCTGCAAATTCAGCAGAGTAATCATCGCAGTAGCGGCAGGCATAACGCTTCATAAAATCGAGCTTATCTAAACTTATGCTTCTTACTTCACCATTATTTAATGTTATAAGAAGAGTCTCTTTTACATTGACATTTCTAACATCTTCCCATTTGAAATCTCCAATAGATTCCAATTTTTTCCGCTCGCTCTCTCCA
This sequence comes from uncultured Desulfobacterales bacterium, assembly GCA_964539635.1. Taxonomy (GTDB): domain Bacteria; phylum Desulfobacterota; class Desulfobacteria; order Desulfobacterales; family Desulfobacteraceae; genus Desulfamplus. Next base: position 95,378 of record CAZIJN010000004.1, read on the forward strand.
AATGTGAAGTTTCCAGTGCAGAAAAGCCCAAAATAGTAAAGAATGCTGTCAGAAGGGACAACTCCAAGTGCTTCCATCTTTCTCATTGCCTTGATCTGGCACGGCGTGCCGACAAATGCAATGCGTCTTGCCCCTCTTCTGATCATTGGAGCAAGTTCATTAACTGAAGATGAAAATGTAGAATATTCATCGCTGTATATATTCATTCCATGAGATGTCTCAAAATGAAATCCCGCTGACTCTATTATCTGATCCGCAGTTCTTGCCAAGAATGGCTCGCGTTTAAAAAGCCCTGTTGCCCGACTGACTATTGCAGCATCAATACGCCCGATCTCCAAAAGATGAGCAAGAAGAGCAGTAACAACACCGCCGTCTGTAGCGTTTTTAATAATCTCAGGGTTTTTTGCACGGGCAATTGTCATCTCAATAACCCGCCCGATTGGAATGCTCCAGGCAGTTCTTCTTTTTACCTCTTCGTCAAGTTCGCTTATCTCTGGGCATATTGAGTAGCAAAGCCCGCATTCAATACACTTTTCTATATCTTTGTATTTGGGTCTGCCCTGCTCATCAAGCATCAATGCCCCGTAATTAATAGCAGTGCAAAACGCTACGCATCCGCCGCAATGGTGGCAAAAACCTGGCTTTTGAACTTCCTGAATCAGATTAAAAAAAGTTTTATTCATAAAATCCTCCAAGGAAAAAGGTTATTCGTCCGCCATTTCAGGATGGAATACATTTACATCTTTTAAATCATCGCCAAGATACTCTCTCTCTTTTGGTCCAAGAATACCTAAAGACAGACAGATTAATGTCCAGATATGCACGACTGGATAGTTTCCGCCGTAATGTTCGCTAAGTTCGTGAATCTGAGCATGGCAGTTGTGGCAGCCGGCAATACAGTAATCTGCTTTGGTTGCCTTTATCTGCTCATCTTTGATTCGTCCGTACTCAAGACGCTCGTTTTTAAATCCAGACTGTAGGAATCCGCCGCCTCCGCCGCAGCAGAAGTTGTTGGATTTATTAGGAGTCATATCAATAAAGTTCTCCTCTCCAACTATTGATTTAACAACAAATCTTAAATCTTCTGCAATCGGGTCTCCAAAGGTTTTTCTTACAATCTGGCAAGGGTCCTGAACCGTAAATTTGATCTTGCGATCCTTATTCCAGTCAGAATTTACCTTGAGTTTGCCTTCTCGTATCCATTTTGCATAATATTCATAGATATTTTTTACTTCAAAGCTGTGGGGAATGTTGAATTTTTTCAATCCTGCCAGGATTGAGAAAGTTACGTGCCCTCACTCGGTGTTTACAAACGTCTTGCACCCCACAGCCTCAGCAGCCTCAACAGTCTGGCGTGTAAGATGCTCCCACGCCTTGTCATCTGATAGGAACATACAGTAGTTTTCACCTGCCCAGCCTTTGCTTGTGTATGTCCAATTGGCACCTACGGTATGGAGAATTTTCCAAAGCGGCACAAGCTCATCTGGCTCTGTTACCGGCTCTCTTGAGTTCTGATTTAAGACAAATTCAGCCCCGATCTTGTCAATCGGTGCTTCCATATCTTCAAATTCAGGCTGTGCTGCTCGATACTCATCAAGAACATCATTAACAACAAACTCAAAATCTTCAAAAGGCGTTCCCATTGCACTTCCAGAGTCGTTGGAAAGTGCTGCATCACAAGAGCCAAGAATTCCTTTTGGGCGTTTTTCTCTGGGCCACGCTGCCCTTGCGTTATATACCAATTGAGGGATATTGATCTCCATCGGGCATACATAAATGCACCTTTGGCACATTGAACACATCCAGACCCAATTGCTGGTAAGTATCTCATCGTCCATGCCGAGAGCTGCCATTCTCAGGAATTTTCGAGGATCCATTCCCTCAAGACCTGTAGCAGGGCAGCCTGATGAACAGGCTCCGCATGTAAGGCAGGCATTAAGATTGCCACCTTTAGGAAGCAGTGCCATAACTTTATCTTTAAAGATGCTTCTCTTTTTATCAGCTTTCGGCTTTCTGCGGATTTCTACTATTTCCTCTGCCATATATATTTTCTCCTCTCCTTTGATTGAATGTTTTGATTAATTTAAGAGCCTGAATATTTAAACAGACTCTAAGCAGATTTTAATCCTGCCTCTTTTAAAGGATTTGGACCCAATGCTTTTATCTGCTCTGTAAATTTAGTTACAAGTTCTGCAAATCTTGGAGCCTCGGCAGAGGATACCCATTCAATGGCAAAACGCTCTTTTTCTATACCAATACTTTCTAATGTTAGATTAATTGCGTCTGCTCGGGAAAGTGCTTTGTTATTACCGTCCAGGTAATGGCATTCACCAATGTGTCAGCCCATGATAATAACGCCGTCAGCACCCTTTTCAAGAGCATTGACGACAAGTTCAGGGTGAACCATTCCTGAGCACATCACTCTTATCACTCTCATATTTGTAGGATATTGAAGGCGTGACACACCAGCCAAATCACCGCCGGCATAAGCACACCAGTTGCAGAGAAAACCGATAATGACCGGTTCATATTTGTCTGACATTATTTATCTCCTTAAAAATTTTATATAACTTTTTAACTTATATTATAATCTAATATGTATATTATAGTTAAATCCCCTTAGATAATACTCTCTAAAGCTGCATCTACTTGAGCTTTAAGCTGTGGAAGTGTAAAGCCGTGAACCATAATTCCGCCTTTCGGACAGACTGCCTGACACAAACCGCACCCTTTACATAGTGCTGGATCAGCTTTTACCCGTTTTACCACTCGTCCGCTGCCGTTAAGCTGATACTCTTCAAGTTTTAGTGCCATATATGGACAGACATCTATGCAGACAGCACAGCCATCACACTTTTCAGTTATGTATGACTTTATAGCGTCAAGCTCCATTGTCTGTTTTGCCAAAATAACACCAGCACGGGATACGCAAGCCAATGCCTGAGTAATAGACTCTTCAACAGGTTTTGGATAGTTGCACAAACCAGCAACAAACAGACCATCAACAGGCATATCAACTGGTCTTAATTTCGGGTGTGCTTCGTTCAAGAATCCATCTTCATTGATTCCAAACTTGAATATATCCATCAAATCTTTTGAATCATTAGCTTCAATACCAGTTGCAAGTATAAGATAATCAGGAAAGAGCCTTAATGTCTTTGTCAAAATAGGATCAAACGCCTCAACTACAACTTCATTATCCTTTTTATAAACATTTGGTTTTCTATCCAATTCATATTTGATGAAAATAACGCCTGCATCACGAGCCTGTCTGTATAAATCTTCACGCTCACCATAAGTTCTGATATCTCGATTGAGAATATAGACATTTAACTCTGGATTGATCTGTTTGAGCAGAATCGCACTTTTTACAGAGTGTGTGCAGCAGAGACGGCTGCAATATGGGCGGTTAGGTTCACGAGAGCCTACGCACTGGATAAATACAACTGTATCAGCTTCTTTTAACGCTGTGTGAGAGCTGCTTAAATATTCGTCAAATTTCAGAGGTGTCATAACTCTGTCATCTTTGCCAAAAAGATATTCAGAAGTGGTTGAAGATTTACCACCTGTTGCAATAACGCTAACTCCGTAGTTTATCTTTTTGATCTCTGTGCCTGATGCGTTTTTCCCAACTCCTGATGAGTTAGTGCTTGCAGACGAAGAACCATTTACAAGCAGCTCGCTTGTAAAATTGCCGACTGATCCAGAACAGCTTTTAACAGTTGTATTTTTAAGAAGCGTAATCTTTGGATGTTTATTGACAGCATCGATCATGCTCTCCAACCGCTCACGGATATTTTCGCCTTTATATGTCTGGAAAAGCTCCCAAGCGTTACCGCCAAGTTTATCGCTCTTTTCCACCAACACTGTATCATATCCCTGATTTCCAAAAGCCAACGCTGCGGTCATGCCTGATAATCCGCCGCCCACAACCATAGCCTTTTGCACAACATTTACCTGCATACGTGTCAGGGAATAATTTCCAGTAACTTTAGCAACAGCCATGCGAACCTGATCTTTTGCCTTTATGGTTGCCTTTTCAGGCTCTTTCTGATGAACCCAGGAGTTGTGGTTTCTTATATTTGCCATCTCAAACAGAAAGCCGTTAAGTCCAGCCTCTCTTAATGTGTCTTGAAATAAAGGCTCATGCGTTCTTGGCGAACATGCTGCAACAACAATCCGATTGAGCTTGTTTTCATGGATTTTCTGGGTAATCAGAACTTGTGAATCTGTAGAGCAGGTAAAGAGATTGTTCTCTGCAAACACAACATAAGGAAGACGTTTTGCATAATCAACAACTTCAGCAACATTTACAACATTGGCGATATTTATACCGCAAGAGCAGACAAAAACTCCGATTCTCGGCTCTTCTGATGATACATCTGTCTCATCAGGATATACCTTATTTTTAGTCAGGCTGTTCTTTGCATCAGATAGCATAATTGCAGCTTCAGCAGCAGCAGCAGATGCCTCTGTTACAGACCTTGGAATCGCTTTAGCTGATCTAAAAGTTCCGCCGACAAAGACTCCCTGCTTAGAGCTTTTAACAGGATCAAAACAGGTTGTTTTTGCAAAGTTGTAATGGTTGAGATCAAAACCAAATGTTGAAGATAGAGAAACAGCATCTTTAGGGGCACAAAGACCGATAGAGAGGACAACCATGTCAAAATCCTCTTCAATCTTCTCTCCGCTCTCTGTTACATACCCCATCTGGACACCCATATTATTTTTACCCGGGTTTATGGTGTGGGGACGCGCTCTTATAAAACGGACACCTTTTTCTACTGTGTCGTTATAATAACGCTCAAACTCTTTTCCATGGCTTCTGATATCCATATAGAATAGAGCTAAATCCTGCTTTTTACCAACCATGTGTTCAATGGTGATACGTGTCTGCTTCATTGCATACATACAGCAGACGCTTGAACAGAATCCATTTTCCGTTCTGTTTGTGTTTCTTGATCCAACACATTGAATCCATGCAATTTTTCGCGGCTCTCGTCCATCTGATGGTCTGACCAGATGACCCATACATGGTCCGCCGGCAGATAAAAGACGCTCATACTCAAGACTTGTAACAACATCTGGATATTTACCATATCCATAAAAATCAAGATTTGAGGGATCAAACGGAGTGTAACCGGGAGATAAAATAACAGAGCCAACATTAATTTTTACAAGCTCCTCTTTATCATCAAAATTGATTGCTCCAGTAGGGCAGAACTTTTCGCAAGCCCTGCATTTGCCTTTTTTAAGGTAAATGCAGTTGTCAGGATCAATCACATATTTAAGGGGAACAGTCTGACCGTATTTGATATATGCGGCTTTTCTTTTGCTGATGCCTGCATTATATTCGTCATCAACTTTTTTAGGACATTTTTCTGCACATATTCCGCATGCAATACATTTATCCATGTCAATATAACGTGGACGTTTTTTTACCGTAACTGTGAAATCACCAGCTTCGCCAGCAACATCAACAATTTCACAAAGGGTAAGAAGCTCTACATTTAAGTGCCGACCGCACTCAACCAACTTGGGTGAAAGAATTCACATTGCACAGTCATTAGTCGGGTAAGTCTTGTCCAACTGAGACATTACCCCGCCGATTCCAGAAGTCTTTTCTACAAGATAGACATAGTATCCAGAGTCTGCCAAATCAAGCGTTGCCTGTATTCCAACAATGCCTCCTCCAACTACCATGACAGAACCTATTGGTTTATCTGACATATACACCTCGCTTTTCAATTAACCATTTACAAGTTTTAAAAAATTTTCAACTAACCATTTACAAGTTTTAAAGATTTTTCAATTAACCATTTACAAGCTGGTTCTATCGCATTTTCAACCTCCTGCGAAAGACCCGGCTTTACATATTCTGGGATAGATTCTGCCTGCACAGCTAATACTCTGACTGTAACGCCTCCATCTGATTGAAGTTCTTGAAGCAGATTAACCGAAGGAAACTGATGTAGCGAAAATTCGCTTACATTTTTTTCTGGTATCTGATTCAAGTCTAACTCAAATAATTCGCCGGCTTTACGATCAGGTTGTAAAACTGTATCTACAATAAAAATAGATAAGGGTTTATCTGCTGATATAGCAATATCAAACAAAATTCCTTGAATACCTGTTCCAACATCAGTTGCAGTAATAAATTCAGGCATATCATAAGAGCTGTTAAGGCGATCAACAACTTCAGGTCCAAAACCATCATCTCCAAAAAGTGTATTGCCGCAGCCAAAAATCAAAACAGGTTTAATAAAATTTTCCATAAAAGACTCAATAAAAAATTAATAAAGGTTTATACCTTTAAGATTAAAAAGGTTTAAATAATATCAAATATCGCTTTAAAAACAGATTGATTGTTTGAATTTAACACGATGATAAGATTGAAATAGGGGATATTTTATATTAAGTGCAAAAAATATTGCAAGAACAATTTAATACTTAAAAATTAAAATTGTTCTTGCAATTAATTTGTAACAGATATAAAAATTGTCATCAATAAGATGAAAATAGCTGTATTATCAAAATATAAGATATAAAAGTCAATTACACATGCGATGCCCACGCTAAATCAAACGCCTGATCATTATCATTAAGGTTGGTGATAATAAGAGATGGTGTTATCCACGCCTGATCGTCAAACTCGCTTTTATCTGCAATCTTTATATTTGGATATGCAGTCTGGCGGGCAATCTTCTTGACTGTCAGAAATCTTGTGCCATTCTCGCCCGAAGCTATGCGGGTAAATGCAAGATGCAGCACATTATTTCTCTGGGCAGCTTTTTGATAATTTTCAAAATCTTCCATATTATACTGTCTTCCGGGAAGTATCTCCATACGCTGAACCCCGCGGGTATCAACATCAAGGGAAATATAGTATTTATGCTCGTCAAAATCTATCTCATAACCGTCATAAAGGGTATAGACATTGCCGAGAATGGTGATGAGTTTCTCAAAGTTATCAATCTTTTTGGCATATCTTTCTCCCTCCTCGTTTTTGCCGACATGGTAGTAATCAGCCATAAAAAGACAGTGCTCAGGAAGAAGGAGAAGTGCCTCTTTATTAAACTCTTTAAGAATATACCTTGATATAATATCTCTAATTTTTTGTGCTTTTGTTGGTCTGCCTGATACAAGAAAATAGATTCCATCAAGGCATTTCTCTTTTCTCCACTCACTTAAAAGAGCATACTGCTTGCCAAACAAGAGTTCTAAAAATTTTGCAAACTCTTTTTCAATAAACCTGTCGCTATCCCACCACTTCTCCTCGTCATCTTCCTGGCGGCTATCCTTGAACATATCAGCAAAATACTCTCCAGCCTTTTTTTCAGAAAATGACTCTTTTCTCTTTAATGTTGTGGTTATGCCAAGATCAGGATCATTAAAAGATCGCATAAGAAGAATGCTTGCATCTGTGGTCAATCCGCCGATATCAACATGACAGACAACAAAATTAAGCTCTTTTTTATTTTTATCCCCTCTCAGTTTTTGAGAAAAAACAAACTCAACCTCTTTTAAATCAGGCACTCTATCTTTTTCTGATGATAAATCCCAAAAAGGCATGAGTTTTATAAGATTCAAAAAGTAGAGTTCACAAGCACCGCTCTCATCTGCTGAAATATTAATAAAGGTCTTTTTAAGGCTTCTTAGGTTTGCTGGAAAAAGCTGCTTCCACTTTTTATGCGTTAAAAACTCCATGCAGACAGAGTATATATTCTCTCTGTATCCAGCTCTTAAATTCTCTATAAAAAGGTCTGGTACAGTAACCCTTATCTCTGTAATTACAGGAATCGCGGGACAGTTCCACGGTCTTCCTTCAACCGGCTCTGTAATATATTTAAAGCTCTCTTCAAGAACTTTTTTAATATATAGCCTGAATTGGGGAACTGCCCCTTTATATGCGGCAAACTTGCTTGCAAATACAGATTTAGCACTTTTGACAATCTGGCTGTTTGCAACTGTCATATCTTCAAAATTATCAATAAATGCAAAATCTCTCTCATCACCAGACGGTGGATTTATAAAGGCAGATGGAAAGCCTCCGCCCTCAATTTTGCCGTCTCTGTAATGGACAACATATTTCCATGTATCGGTTATCTTCTCTCTGCCGTAACAGCAGGGCCAGCATAAAACTGATGTCCTGTAAGAGCCAAAATCAACAAAGAGAATATACTCCTCACGATTATTTGAATCCCTCGGGGTCCTTCCTGCAATAGTTTGATAGTAGAGTTTGTTATCATCTTCAAGTTCTATATTGAATGAATCTTTACTCTGCTTGCTGCGTCTAAAAAAATTAAAAATCATTGTGTTACTTCTCCGACTTTATTCCAAAAACATCTATAATTTGTAAATTTTAGTTTGGTAAATCTGCATAACAAGTTAATATGGCTCTATTTTTTAGAATAACTTTATTGTAATCAATACGCTCTATAGGTTCTGGAATAATAAAAAAATCCTTTAAAGAATTCCAATCTTTATGCCTTATTGTTACTATATCATTCAAATAAAAACTTACCCATGAATTACCTAACTTATAATTAGAATATGTATTATTGAGTTTATTTTTTGAAATATCTATATAGATTGGATCAATTTCAAAACCAATATATTTTCTTCCAAGTCTTTTCGCAGAAATAGCAGTCGTTCCTGTGCCAGAAAATGGATCCAAAATAATATCATCTTCATCTGTTGTAAGTAGGATAAGCCTATCTAAAAGATGAATAGGTAGCTGGCATGGATGAGGATCTCTGTTTTTATTGTGCTTAATCCTGTGAATATCTGTCCATACATCAGAAATCAGGGGACCAAATGGGTGTAACTTAGCTTTTTTACCACCATAATCTTTTAATAAATATCCCTGTTTTCTATCTCTTTTATGTGGATATCTTAGTTCATTAATTTTTGTTCCTTTTTCAGATTTACCATAAAACAGAATACCATAATTAGCTGGCTGTAAAGATTTACCCATTGGTGAAGTGGGAGCGTCCCATGATATCCAATGTTTGAAATAGGCTATTTCATTAAGAAAAGATGCAAAGTATGTCAGCCACTTTGGAATATTATGGATAAAAATAGAACCTGTCGGTTTTGTTACACGTACCATTTCAACAATCCATTTTCTGCACCAATCTAAATATTGCTGGAACTCAAGGCTGTCCTTGTAGTTAGTATATTTTTTATTAAGATTAAAAGGGGGGTCTGCAAAACTCATATCAACAGAGTTATCAGGAATTTCTTTAAAACACTCTAAGCAGTCACCATGAAGAATATTATTAACATATTGATAAATCATATTTATCTAATGCCTCCGGTAGTGACTCTTTCTAATAAAAGCCGCTCAAATCGCTTTAATTCGTCTTTATGAAATGTAAATACATCTTCATAAGCTGTTACCATCCGCTTTAGGTCATTTTTACGGACATACCAGCCAATACCATCAACAAAACCAATAAATATGCTTTGAGGATAATGCTCTTTAAGGAGTGAATCTATTGATATTTCAGTTTTTGATTTATCTCCCTGACCTGATGAAGTAGTTGCAAGAAAAGAACTCTCTATAATTATAGATGGATTCTTTTTATTTAGAATAATAAAATCCATTGTTCTTTTGCTGTCAGGAGCATTGTCAATTAATTCACGGAGATCGCCAGTTTCAAATGATATATTATGTCTATCTAAAATATCTTGGATTATAATTTCAGGATTATTGCCTTTTTTACCAGAATAGCTGCCCTTCTCTTTGTATCTAATAAGAGTGTCAATCATTTCGGCTATTTCAAATTTCAACTTTGAAATACTAAGTTTCTTTAATTCAAATAGGGGGATAGTTTGAGCAAGGAATTTAACAGAAGCACCTTCAAAAAATATATTTACAATCCCTTTTCTAAAATATGCGTTATTCTTTATCATGCTGCTAATTGTACTATCTGACCACTCTTTAATATTTTCAGAGTCTATATCTTTATACCAATGCTCTTTATATACCAGCTTATTTAATTCTGGATGATCTACAATCCTTATAATTGTAGTTAATCTTTTAAGATATTCATTGGAAAATCCTGATAAAGCCAATAATGAACTCAAACCATTCTCTTTTTCATAGATAAGTTCCTCAAATATTTCTTTTTTTAACCCTTCTGTCTCAATCCTGTTTTTAACATTTAATAAAGTTTCTTTAAGAGAGTTGATATAACCTTCATAGCTCTCTTCAAATTTGGGATTGAAGAAATAAAAGGTGTTTTTTTGAATTACTGTCTGAAATTTTGTCTCTGTTGTTTTTGTCATTTCATATTTCTAAGATTGCAGATGTTTTTTATTGTCCTATTCCGATAATCAAAACTATGGACTTTCAGTCTGAAGAAGAGGCTTGCAGTCCATAGATGTTCTTTATTTTACCCCAAAAACATCTACATCGCCTCTTATGACTGCATTAGGAACATACAATTCGGCTGTATTCATTATGATATACGGCAAATCCTGTTCACGGGTGCCGAGAAATCCCTTATGCTCAGGGTCAAGCCTTTTCTCAAGATTTTCCCATAAACACTTTGCAATAGCGATACATCTGCTGTTGTCATTAAAAAACTGCAAAAGATATTGATAAAAAATATTACTCCAAAACCTCTGATGATTTTCAACAACTCCATCTGATGCCATTGAAATTTCATTCTTGAAAAAAGTGCGGATAGTTCTATATTTCCCGCTGATAATCAACTGCCGTATCTTCTCGTTTATCTCTGCAACCTCGTCATAAGTCTCAATCTCCCTTAAAATCTCAACAGCCTTTTCAATGCACGATTCGCTCTCCATTACCCACGGACGGACAAATATGTTATCAAGAGCATCTTGTATATGGGAGTTGCTGCATATATCATCAAGCAGATTTCTTGACCAGCCGATACCGCCGTCAAGAGTAATTTCCTGATGAATTTCATGGATATCTGCGTATTTGCTTAAATTTTTTATCCATGAGTCAACATAAGGTCCGGGCTGACCAAAAGTCAAAGGATATGCGTGGTTATAGGGATTTATCAACTGAATAGTGGTATCAAAAGATTGATAGCTCTTAAAATCAGTTGCAATATCTTTTTCAACATTTGTATTGCCGCAATATCCTGTTATTGCACTTGAACCCTGCAAAGAGACAATAAGCGGAAGTTTATACTCAGTTTTAAGAATCTCACCATACTTTTTTAAAATAACATCCATTGGGTGACCCGGCGGAATTGCAACCTTATGTTGAAAACAGGCAACCAATATACCTGGAAAGCGTATAAGATTCTGTATAAGATTCTGCTGAAATATTTTGTGAAGATTAGACTGTTCTGCTGAAGCATCAGCCCCCTCTTTAATTCCGGGATACTCAATAACAGGCAGCCGCATAAGAGTCTGATCTGCTGGAATAAGAACTTGCAGCAGATAATCATCAGGCATTGCACCCTTAGAGAGATCATACAGATTGACAAACATATCTGATGAGAGATTATCCTCAATAACCAAGCCTGAACTTATGGCAAGTTTTCTTATTGTTATCCTCTCAACTGCGTCAGACGGCTCAACAAGACATGGAACTGCTGTATTTTCAGATGTGTTGTGAGCTTTGACCGAAAAAAGCTCTCTCAACTCAGAATGGTCAAACAGATCAAGCAGATAGCTTGTTTTAAATGATTTATCTGTGCCGATAATATGGACATAAACAGGCGTATCAGTTGCTGGAACAGTTCTTAAACACTCCTTGCACTTATCAACAGCATAAACTGTTTTTGATTTCTGCTCGTCAGGCACATTCAACAGTTTATTAAGTACCTGCTCTATATTTTCCTTTAACCGCATGATGCGGGTTTCTCTCAAATTCATAAATATGTTTTAAACTCCTGAACCTTCTGATTCATCTCAAAAATTGCTATCGTTATATCTTCTGATCCGCTAAGTTTTGATATAGGTTAAAAAATAGCTGTTAAATAAGATATCAAAAACTTAAGAAGGTGTAAAACTTATAATCTTTGATAAAATATAAAACTATAGGGCAGGATATGGTATATAATCCTGCCCTATAGTTTTTTACTGCATACAGATTAAATTATGATAACCTCAAGAAATACAGAACAGCTTTAAGCCGCAATATTATAAATAGATTCGATCATCTAATTCATCTCAACAATCTGGTATCCGCCATCTTCAGATTTGCTGATTTTAAGATGTTTTTTGTTAATATCAAGCTCCATTCCGCCTATTTCATGCCTGTAGCTGAATGTAATGCTGTCGTCATACACTATGAAAGAAAAAGGGTTAAACAGATTGACATCAGCCCTCTCAAATCTCACATCTTGACCATTGCTGAGTTTTGCACGGAAATATTCAACATCTTTGAATAGATTTATAACGCCTGTCTTTCCCGGGCTTATGCTTACAGCCTGAGTAGAGAAGCTGTCATCTTTTGAGAGCTGTATTAAAGATGTATTAATCTGTATTGGATCACGTTTTAGTGTGATTTTATTTTCAGCCTCAAACGAGGATTTGCTGATTAGATTTGATATTACAAGCGATGTTATAGGATCGTAGCACTGAATGCCGTATTTGCCTTTTGAATCTTCCATCAATAAATCTCTATGGACCGAAACAGGAAATTCACCTGTAATTTTTTCAAGTGCAAGCTCGTTGATTTTTTTCTCAATAACTTCAAGTCTGAAGTTTTGACCAACTTTGTCTGTGAAAATAGTGGTTGAGTTAATACGCAGATTAAGTGCTTTTCTCTGCTCATCATCAATTTTGTACCATGTAAAGAGGCTCTTTTGATTATTAATATTTGGATTAATCAGATCGCTGCTTATATCTCTCGGCACCATTGTTGATTCATTTTGTTTGAAAAAAGCAGCAAAAGTTATCTTTCCAACTGATGAATCGTTCTGGTTAGATACAGATGAGATTTGAGAATTGTAATAGGATTTTATTAAAAGATACCACTCAATTCCATCAATCGGCGATTCTACCTTGAGAGGCGTAAATGTATAGACATCTGAAAGAAAATTTTTCAGCTTAAAATTTATATCATCTTTTTTAAGCATCTCTGAAAAGTCACCGCTGTCTCTAAGTCTTTTATAATCGTTGTATGATATTAAATTGTCAGTAAGATACTGATTGATCTGAGGATACTGTATAGAGAGATCGCCGACTTTAAAGTAAAAGATATTGCTTGTGTATCCTGAATCTGTGCAAGAGTATATCTTTGCAAGACGACCAAATTCAGTTGCGTCAAGTTTGTATCTATATTTTTCTAAGGCATTTTTAATATTTTGGTTATAGTTAAAATAGACAAACAGTGCTAAACGGGTACCTCTGTAATTTTCAATGTTCTCTTTATTCTCTGAACTGCTGCCGTTATCACGATAAAAAGATTTATCCATACAGACAAGGATATCTTTTATATATTCAGGATTTAAAAGCTCTTTTGCAATAACCTGCTCATCTACAACTTTGGAGTAGAGCCATTCATAAATATCAGGAAATACGGCTCGATAAAACTGCATCTCTTTTGGCTGGGAACCTGGAAAATATTTGCCAAAACTTAGTGTATCACCAATTTTAAAATCGCTGCCTTTGATAAATTTGTCATATAGAAAATATCCGCCGCCGAAAAGAAGAGATATAATTACAGCTAATGCCGCAATCTTGATAACTGTGCCGACTTTATGCCTGCTTTTTTGCAGCTCGCTCAAAAGATGTATAGCTCTTGAATGCCCTGCAACAGAGTTTTTATATACAACATTGGCACCAAGTGCGATAAGCTGCTTTTTTCTATTTTCTGATCTAAAAAACGCCCATGACGAGCCGATATTATCGCCTCTGCTGATGCGGAGTTTAAGATAGTCAATAAGCTCTTTTCGTTCAGCAGAGGTGATTTTGGAAAATGGAACAGGTTCAACTCCCTGCTCCATCTCAACTCGTCCGTCAATGTTGATAATTCTGACATCAAGATGGGATGTTAAGCTCTGATATCTTCTGACATCCTGAAATAGACTGCACTCTGGTGGTATTACGGCTTCAAAAACAGGCGGATAATCCTGAACCTTGTTTACAGCCAGCTCAAAGCGTTCAAAACGCCCCATTTTTACAATTCTCCTTTAGTAGTTCTTATAAGCCAGTTTAATTATCTAACAGGCGGTTGAAAATTATATATCTTACGGATATTTAAACAATAAATCGTTATCTATTAAGGAACAGCTCTAATCAACTGTTTTGATGCAGCGTAAACTTCCACGCACAATACCAATCGTCAGGGTGCTTGTCAGGCGGGCAGCCAATGCACTCAGTGGTAAGTCTTGGGTCTATAGTTGAGGCAAATGTAGGATATTCAACAAGCCCGCCTGATTTGCATGGATAGTCATCAAGCCCTCTGCGTTTTCTTGCAGATTGGACGCGGCACTCGTTCATTCTAAATATTATGCAGTTTTCATTTACATCTTCAATAGACTGTTTGTTGATAGCAGCGTACATTCTAAATGCAAGTGCCTGCTTTAAAGCTGGAATACCGCCGTTTTCAGGGAGACCGAGAAGTTTTTTAATCCGTACTGCTTCAAAAGGAGAGAATCTTCCCCAGCATGTATCATTGCATCTTTTGGCATCAAACATGTTATATTTATTCTCAACAGCCTGAAACCAGATACCGTCATTTGCAAGCCAGTTGATGCCCTGCTTTTCAATAAGGTCGAGAAGTTGTTCTTTTGAAAGTTTTGCAAGAGCAGATGGAATGCCGTTTTCCATTTCAAATCCCAATGTTTTTCCCAAACGGTTCATCTGGTTGGCATAGCTCGCATCCCAGACACCATCTTCAATCTGCATAGCCTTTTCCATGCCCAATTGATGTGCAACCTCTCCAAACCATTGACCATAATGGACAATCGTTCTTCTAAAAGCATCAACTACCATCTTTAACAGCAAATCTTTGTCAGCATTTTCAAGGATGTTCATTACCTCATTTTGAGCCATTTTTACTCTCCTTTTTTGTAAAATTATATGAATCAAAGATTAAACTAAAGCATAAGAAAGTTAAGACAATTCCCCTGCTTTATATAAGCAGAGACGCACAAGATCGCATCTCTGCATTTTAGGTAAAATTCAATTTATAAGCTTGAATAAGTGTAATTTAAATTTATAAAGCATTACTCAATCAGAGCTAACACAGCACCTTTTGGCACAGAATCGCCGCTGCCAAAATTTAGAGCCTTTACAACGCCGTCAACTGGTGCAGGAAGACCATTTTCCATCTTCATCGCTTCAAGAATTACAACAATATCGCCTTTTTTAACGCTCTGACCAACTGCTTTTTCATATCTGATTATCATGCCCGGCATTGGTGCTTTAAGCTCTCCAGCCCCGCCTGTTCCAGATGCCTGTGCCGCTGGTCCAGATGCTTTTGGAGTTGCTGGTTTTGCTGCTGGTGCAGCTTGAGCTGGTGCTGCTTTCGGCGGAGGAGGAACTGCTCTTGATGCTGACGGAGGCGGAGGCACAACGGTTCCAGAGCGAAGAGGAGCACCCTGCTGCTGAGGTGCTGATGCAACCTGCTGTGCATATGCAACCACAGGAGAACCTCCAACCTCATCAACTCCAACTTCAAAATATTCACCTTCAACAAACACATTAAATGTGCGTAAAGCGGCTGTTTTTGAAGGAGCTTCACCTGCTGGTTTAGCTTTATTAGAAGCTGCTGCAACTGCTGCTTCAAGAGCACATTTTTCTATCAGCTCTCCAGCTTTTGCCTTTTTAATAATTTCATTTTGCTTTGCAACATCGTCCATAGTTATCGGCTTCATTGCTGCTGGAAGAGGCTCTTTTCCATATTTAATCTGGAGATATTTTTTACCAGTTACAGGGAAAAGTGTATATATGAGCAGATCGTCATCATCAACAGCAAGATCGCCTATTGCCTCTTTGGCTTTTTCAAGCTCAGGTGCTAAAACCTCTGCAGGGCGGCATGTAATCGGCTCGCTTCCTCTGTCATAACCTTTAAGAGCTTTTTTCTGAACTTCAGGATCAATTGGAATTGCAGTCTTTCCATAAAGCCCATAGCACAAATCCTTGACCTGTGCTGTTATCATTTTATAACGCTCATCTTCAGTATCAAAAAGGACGTTGTTCACAGTCTGAGTGCCGACAATCTGGCTTGTAGGAGTTACTAACGGAACTTGACCAAGCTCTCGTCTGACTCTTGGAAGCTCTTTATAAACCTCTCCAATTCGATCCAGTGCGTCCATATCTCTAAGCTGATTAACAAGATTGGAGAGCATGCCGCCCGGAGTCTGGTGCAGAAGAACATTGATATCAATAACAGATACTTTAGTGTCATCTAAAAGATGGCGGTATTTGGGCAGAATCTCCTGCTCAAGAGTCTCGTTGATTGATGCTAAAAGCTCAATATCAAATCCAGTATCTCTGTCTGTTCCAATAAGTGACATCACAAGAGGCTCAAGTGCAGGGTGAGAAGTTCTGTACGCATAAGGTGTCAGGCAGGTATCTAAAATATCAACGCCGGCTTCAACAGCTTTAAGATGGGTCATTGGTGCCATACCGGAAGTAAAATGGCTGTGCAGATGTATGGGAGGTTTTACATTCTCTTTTAATGCTTTAATCAGCTCATAAGCGTCATAAGGAGCCATCAAACCCGCCATATCCTTGATGCAGATACTGTCAGCACCCATAGCTTCAAGCTCTTTTGCCTTTTTGATGTAATAGTCAAGCGTATAAACAGTTCCTCCCATTCTCGGCTCTGTCAGAGAGTAACACATACAGCCCTGAAAATGCCTTCCGCACTCTTTAATAACTGGAACTACAGCCTCAAAGTTTCTGTAATCGTTAAGAGCGTCAAATGTTCTGAAAATATCCATGCCGTTATCAGACGCACGTTTTACAAAGAGCTTTGCAACATCATCAGCATAATTTCTATATCCAACAAGATTCTGCCCGCGAAGAAGCATTGAAAAAGGAGTTCGTTTAAAATAGCGTTTTAATGTTCGGATACGCTCCCAAGGGTCTTCATTTAGATAACGGTGCATTGTGTCAAATGTAGCTCCGCCCCACACCTCAACCGCCCAGAATCCAACTTGATCCATTCTCTCTGCAATTGGAATCATATCTTCGGTGCGTCCTCTTGTAGCAAAGAGTGATTGGTGTCCATCTCTTAAAGAGAGGTCTTCTATTTTAACTGGATTTGCTGCTGCTGGTCTCTCTTTTTCGCAGTTAATTTCACACATGTTTATTCTGCCATGCTCGCTCATTTATATATTGTCTCCTTAAATTATTTTTTGATTATTATCAGTCAACTTTTCAAGACGTTCATCTAACCACATTTTTATTATTTAAATGTTCTCATCTGCATCATTGAACGCATAGTCATCTGTGCATTTCTTCCAGCAAGCCCCCAGACACTCGGGTAATTCTGCGGATTAACTGCAAAACTTGAAACATAGTTCTGCTCAAAAGAAGATGGGGCAGAAGCCGCCTCTTCTTGAGTCTTAATATAGGTAAATACTGCTGCTGTAATTGCAGCTAATTTTTTTTTATCCATGATAGTTTATTATCTCTCGTTGTCATAAGCTGTTTCTACTATTATAAAATTCTACCCCTCCCATTCATTACAAGAACATCTGATAATCCGTATTCAAAGCCGTTGCCAGCGTTTTTGCAATTTCTTTACTGATGGCACGCTTACCGTTCTCCATTTCTGAGAGATGACGCTGAGGAATGCCAGTCAATTGTGCTAATTGCTTCTGGGTCAAGTTTTCACGGTAGCGGTAAGCACGAATAGGTATTTGAGATTTTTTATCAATGTATTCAGGAAATACCTCGTCAATGGTGTAAGTCTTTTTGTTGTCATCAAGCTCAATAGCTCTTGCATACTCTTTAATCTTTGGTGCATTGCTGCGATGAACACGCAAATGAATGGTAACCATCTCTTCGTCAATACGGTGCTTTTTCGTGACTTCCGGCATATATCACCTCTATAAATTGAATTTTCTCCTTAACTTCCCGCCAAACCGCTACATAGGTTGGTTTCCCTTTTTTTAGATGACAATGATGCTCAAATCGGACAACTTAGAGTAATTAGGCCAGTCCCCTCTAACAGGACCCATTACTTCCATTTCACGCACAAGTTGGTATAAGACCTCTTGCACTTTTATAGGAAGTTTCTCTTTTTGTTTTAATACCTTACCTGTAAACTCAACTGTCCATTTAATATTCATATTAATTCAGTTGTATTTCTTCCATGTCGTTAGAACAAATGTAATTTACATATTACATTGGAATATTTCCATGTTTTTTGGCTGGACGCATCTCTCTTTTTGTGCAGAGAGCATCTAAAGCATCACAAAGGCGTGCCCTTGTCTCTGCTGGTCTTATGACTGCATCAACATATCCGCGGCTTGCTGCACAGTATGGATTTGAGAAAAGGTCTTCATATTCCTTTATTTTCTGCTTTCTGGTCTCTTTTGGGTCTTCAGAGTTTTTTATCTCCTTTGCATGAATGATATTTGCTGCTCCTTCTGCACCCATAACAGCAATCTGGGCACTGGGCCACGCAAACGCCATATCTGCACCAAGATGTTTGGAACACATGGCAAGATATGCTCCGCCGTAATCTTTGCGGGTAATTAAGAGAAGTTTTGGAACAGTTGCTTCAGAGTAGCACCACAACAGCTTTGCACCGTGACGTATGATTCCTCCCCACTCTTGATCGCTTCCTGGCAGATAGCCCGGAACATCAGCAATGGTAAGCATAGGAATATTAAAAGCATCACAAAAGCGGATAAATCTTGTTGCCTTATCAGATGCGTTGATATCAAGACAGCCTGCAAGGTATGCCGGCTGATTTGCGATTATGCCGATTGGTCTGCCGTTCATTCTGGCAAAGCAGATAACCATATTTTTTGCAAAATATTGGTGCGGTTCAAAATAGATTCCATCGTCAACAATAGAGGTGATAACGCTCTTGATGTCATAAGAGGCATTTGGATTATCAGGAATCAACGTATCAAGGCTCTCGTCAATTCTGTGCGGAGAGTCTTGAGTTGGAACGTATGGAGGGTCTTCCATGTTATTAGACGGCAGATATGATAAAAGCAACTTAATCTGTGTAATAGTATCTTCTTCAGATTCACATGCAAAATGGGCAACCCCGCTCTTTTCGTTGTGAGCCATAGCACCGCCAAGCTCTTCAAAACTTATCTCCTCACCTGTTACAGATTTAATAACTTGAGGACCTGTGATAAACATATAGCTTGAATCTTTGACCATAAATATCCAGTCGGTCATTGCAGGAGAATAGACAGCACCGCCGGCGGTTGTTCCCATTATTGCTGAAATCTGTGGAATCACGCCGGAAGATGAGGCATTTCTAAAAAATATCTCGCCATATCCTGAAAGTGCATCAACACCCTCTTGTATCCTTGCTCCGCCTGAATCGTTCATTCCAACAATAGGGGAACCAGCTTTAAGTGCCAAATCCATGACTTTGCATATTTTTTTTGCCTGCATCTCGCCTAAACTTCCTGCTCGCGATGTAAAATCTTGGGAATATGCAAATACAACCCGTCCATCAACTTTGCCGTGACCAGTTATAACTCCGTCTGCTGGAATTTCTACCTTTTCCATTCCAAAGTTTACGCATCTATGAGTTACAAACATATCTATCTCTCTGAAAGTTCCTTTATCAAAAAGGAGATTTAACCGCTCTCTGGCATTGAGCTTGCCATCTTCACGCCTCTTTTCAAGAGCTTTAGTTCCCCCCATTTCAAGAATCTTTGCCTCTTTGGCTTGAAGATACTTGATCTTGTCTGCTATGACTCCCATACTTATCCTCTCCTTGTGAAATTGCTGGTTAAAAAAACAGATTTATAACTTTAAAACAGATTCTAATGAACTACAAATGCAGTAAATAAGTCAACAAAAAACGGGTATTTATATTTTAAGATAGGTAGCGTTTCTGAACAGCCGCTCACCTTAAAGGATATTTCCGAACAGCCGCTCAGTCAAGATAATAGTGCAAATAGATCAATTTTTTTTAGGCGGGGAGTTTGTACTGTATGGAGTATCGTCTGACTTTTTATGTTTGGACTGCCTTATTCTGCCGGCTGAGAGAAATATAGCGATTACAGACATAACGCTGAAAAAGAGCATTGCCCGCTGCATTGTGATTACAAACATTTCGCTGGTAGCAGAGGTTATTGGCTTGTTTCCAAGATAGTATCCAAGCAGAACAGTAATTATGGTCATACCTGTCAGCATACCGGTAGTTCTCATAGTTGCTATGATGCTTGATGCGATTCCGTAATTCCTTGGAGCTATGCTGCCCATAATAACCGTGCTGTTGGGTGTAGAGAAAAAACCAAATCCTATACCCATTACAACAAGAATAGTATATATTGTACTCATTGGCGTTGCGGCTGTAATCGTGGAGGATATTATAAGTCCAACGGTGCAAAAAGACATTCCTGCTGTAGCAATCCATGCAGGCTGATAACGATCTGCCATTCTGCCTGAAAAAGGTGCACACAGAGCCTGAATAAGCGGTTGTAAAACAAGAATAAATCCTGCATTTTTAGGAGATACCCCCCTTACAACCTGAAGATATATGCTGAAAAAAAATGTTATTCCAAATGATGCAGCATAGTTAAACCACGTTGCAAGATTGCTGAATAAAAATATTCTATTGGTAACAATATCTACTATTGGAATCAATGGAGAGCTGTTTTTTAGTTCATAAAAGATAAATAATACCATACCTACAGTACCGCCGATGGCAAACCATTTAGCATAGATAAAATTGTGAGTCTCTACAATTCCAACAATAATTGATGCAAGAGATATAATATATATAATGCTGCCTAACCAATCGAATCTCTCTCCACGAGCATCTGCCCACTCGCCTTTAAGGCGTGTCAAAGCAAATAAAAAGGCTGCAAGCTCGACCGGAACAGCAGTATAAAAAATCCATCTCCAGTTAAGGTATTGAACCATCACGCCCGCAAGTGTAGGACCTGTTGAGATGCCGAGATAGATAGCACTGACCACAACACCGATAGCTCTTCCCCGTCTGTTATTCGGAAAAACAGATGTCAGTATTGCAAAGCTGGTTGATGTTATCATTGCAGCACAGATACCTTGCAGCATGCGAAATAAAATAAATAGCTGGATATTTGATACAACAGAAAGTCCAACTGTAACTACTATCATCAAAAAGGAGCCGCTTAAAAATATCCGTTTGCGTCCGTAGATATCGGCAAAACGTCCAATAGGCAGCAGAAACATTGCAATTCCTAAAATATATACCATCTCAATTAGTCCAAGATGTACAGCACCAGCACTAAACTCTTGTCCTATTGCAGGAAGAGCAACTCCTACTGCTGAAAACATAAAAGGGGTTAAAAATTGAACTGCTGCAATTACCCAAAGGGTTGTTGAAAGAAAAGATTGGTTATTATTCATAAGTTTTTATAATTTTATTTGATTAATTTGACTTGATTTTTCTATTTGACTGTCTGTCATTTAAGCCATGATGGCAGAAGATCAGAAACTTCAAGAGGGGTTTTTATGCTTCTTAAGTTGTCTGCTTTAAGATCATCTAAAACATTATCATCACTAAGATCAATCGGTGATGGAGATGCACCTGCCGATAGTGTCTTTCCATTTGAATCTGTAAATGGCAGAACTAAAGGACCTGTGCTTTCAAGTATATAAGCTAACTGTCCGTTTTTAAGATAAATTACGCTGCCAGTCGGATATATCCCAATGCTTTTGACAAAAGCGTGAAGAACAAACTGAAGCATCTTGTCCTTTTTAGCATATTTACGAAAAATATCAGTTACAACATTAATAGGGTTAAATGCCTCTCTGTAGCATGTTTTAGAGGTCATAGCATCATAAATATCTGCAAGTTTACATATCTTTGCACTTAAAGGAACTTCATCAAAATGGATATTGTCTGGATAACATTGAGTCTCTCCATCAAACAGCTCACAGTGGTGAAGCCCCACAATACTGCTCAGAACCCTGTTTTTTATCCTGTTTTTATCAAGTATCTGAATCCCGAGAGCATAAGAGTGTTTTTTTATCATTCCAAACTCCATCTCTGTCAATCTGCTCTTTTTATTGAGGACACCCTCTGGAATAAGGGTCTTTCCAATATCATGGAGAAAAAAACCAGTAGCAATATCAAGTATATCATTTTTTAGATAATATCTGTACGAGCCTATCGCTGGACTATCTGAGTGCTGTAATGGAAAATCTACGGCAACAGATGTATCAATATGCTTGTTGACCATGCTGCTGAAATTTATATTAAATCGGTTTGCTACTGCTGTACCAATTGCACAGACATTTACGGCATGGCTGTAGAGGATGCTGTCGTAGCTGAATATCTCTTTTGTCAGGTATGCAAACGGATTTTCAGCAGTGTTAAGAAATGCCACTAATTCAGATATATTATCTTCAACATTACTGTAATCAAATTCACCTTTTGAGCGTTTGATCTCGTCAAGCACCTGCTTTATACAATGTTTTGCAGCATCATACTTTTCAATGGCAGCAGATTTAATCTCCTCGATTGCTTTAAGACGTTTTTCAATATCACCCGAAGGGACAGAAGAGATTCTGCCTCTTTTATTTATATCTCTATTTATCTGCCTCTCTTCTGTTTTTGCGTTTCTGCCCAAGCGTGAGGCAGAGTTTTTCTCTACGGTTATGCCGTCTTGATCTATACGAATGTAATTTCCATCACCGTCCCATACTCCCCCATAGTTTTCAGGATTTAAAGGAAGATGTCTCAGCCCTTGAGCCTTAATAACTTCAAGAGTCTTAACGCTGCTCACTAAAATATCTTTTTCAAGAAGAAGTACCCCTTTGCTGTTATAAACATCAATGCCTGTCTTTACCTTACCGCCTTGGGCAACAATTGCAATAAGATTATCGATACTTACTTTTGTCTGAACCATTTTAAAGTATCTCCAACCGATTAATGATACAATGCACAAGCAAGAGCAACAAACTCTTTTACTTCAAGAGTCTCTGCTCTTCTTTCCGGATCAATGCCTGCAATGGCAAGTCCTTTTTCAACCGCTTCTTTGTTCATATTAAGCTCTGAGCCGTTAAGTGCATTTCTCAGGGTTTTTCTTCTTTTGGAAAATGCAGCTTTTATAACCTGAAATAGAAAGCTCTCTTGCTCAACACAATAGTCAGGTGGATAAATAGAGTAATGAGGATTAAAAAAGTTGACCTCAATAACTCTTGATTCAACAGCAGGTTTGGGAAAGAAGAGATTTGCACTAACATCGGTCAGAGTTCTTACATTAGAGCAGTACTGCATAACGGCTGATAGGCGTCCATAATCTTTTCCCCCTGGGGAAGCACAAATTCTCTGTGCAAGCTCCTTTTGAAACATAAGAACAGCTCGTGCTACAAACGCTCGTTTCTCAACCAATCTAAACAATACTTGGGAAGATATGTTGTATGGCAGATTCCCAATTACAATAAGTTTTTTATCATCTTTATGATTGGCAGCAATATCTCGAATATCTACCTTAAAGATATCTTTGTGGATCAACTCAACATTGCTGATGCCGGCTAAAGCAAGCTCATTTGTAAGAAGGTTGATAAGTCTGGTATCTTTTTCCACAGCATAAACTTTTGATGCCTGTTTTGCCGCATAAACAGTTAGTGCTCCAAATCCGGCACCAATTTCAAGCACTATGTCATCGTTTGAAAGATGTGCAAGATTAACGATTCGTTCTGCTGCTTTTGGGTCTGCAAGAAAATTCTGTCCAAGCTCTTTTTTTGCAAAAAAATTTGATGATTTAAGAAGTGTTCCCGGATATGTCATAAGCTCCTATATGCTCGATTGTAACTTTAATTTTGAAAATTTAATTTAAACTTATATTTTTCTCTTTTTGGATTTAACTATTTTTCAACTATCTGAGGTTACTGGAAGTTTTGGTACAGGTATAAAATCAAAAGGTATGGTTCTGATGTTAATATCTTGCTGTGGAAATGCAATTACAATTTCCTTTTCTTTGAACACTTTGTAGATTCTAAATCTGATATCTGTTTCTACAGTCATAAAACAGTCGGTAAATGTCCAAAATCTTAGAGTAAACATTAAGGCACTATCTGCAAAATCCTCAAAAAGCACATCAGGAGCCGGAAACTTTAATACCCGCGGTGTCTTGTCTGCTATTTCCATAAGGGTATTTTTTACAAGCTCAATATCAGAACCATACTCAACACCAACCTTTATCTTTCTTCTCAATCTTTTATCCTTAAAGCTCCAGTTAATAACGCGGTTGCTTATAAGCTCTGAGTTTGGAATGATGATTGTGGCATTATCGTAAGTCTGGGCTATTGTTGATCTTACATTTGTCTTTTTTATAGTTGCCCAAGTTCCGTTTATATCAATATCATCTCCTACCTGAATGGGACGTTCAAACAGCAGAATAATACCGCTTATGAAGTTGCTGACAATATTTTGCAAACCAAAACCTATACCAATACTTAACGCTCCAAACGTTACGGTTAAGGCTGTTGTGTTAAGACCAAACACAATCAAGGCTGTAAATATTCCAAAAATCCAGATCGCATAGACAGTTATAGTGGTCATAGATTCTTGCAAGCCGTGATCAAGCCCGCTTTTGCCAAGAAAGTTTTTTTGAAAAAAGTTACGCCAATATTTAGCAAAAAAGTGGGTAATAATAATAATCATAAGTGCTTGGGCTAATGAGGAGATGCTGAAAGTCATTGAGCCTACAGTAAATTTGAAGGTGACAATAGTGTAGAGCCATGAAAAGACAAAATCACTGCTTGCCCATGATAGCATTAGAGATACGATTACAATAAATATCATAGTAATAAAAGATACCTGCTTGATTAGCCAGAATGTTGAAAAGCCTTTTGTGATATTTATATTACCATGGGCGATATCCTTGCTATGCTGATCTGATGGCTCTGTCTCATCTACTATCCACTCTTTTGAAGCTGCTATGATTAAACCTGACCACATAAGAACTATAAGTGTCTTTGCCCATGAGGTGTACCAGTAAAATGAGAGTGTTCCATACCCTAAAATTTCTAAAACAATTCCTGTGACGGCTGCAATGATAACTCCATTTTTGTAAAATGTCGGAACCATCTGGATTGTCTCATTCTGCTGTTCACAGTAGCGGGTCATGGCAGGCATAAGTTTTTTCAGAAAATAGACAAGCCACGCATAGAAGAGAATTTCACAAACTAATCTATATGC
The DNA here is from genome assembly GCA_964539635.1 of uncultured Desulfobacterales bacterium. GTDB lineage: Bacteria > Desulfobacterota > Desulfobacteria > Desulfobacterales > Desulfobacteraceae > Desulfamplus. The sequence continues at coordinate 120,666 of CAZIJN010000004.1, forward strand.
AATAATAATACTGCTATCAATTCTTAAAGATGCACCAAGAAGTATATAGACAACAGAGGCAAAATTCAGCCACTTTAAAAATAAAATCATCTCTTTAGATGGAGTAGCCGGATATTTTACCTGAATATATTCAAGAAAATAGATAGTCCATAAGACAAAAATCAGAATAATAAGGATTTCAACAATAAGATTTGATGCAATTGCGTAGCTGAAAAAGAGTTTAAACTTAACACATAAGTATAAAAAAGCGGTTACTGATGAGAGCAGAAGATTTCTTCCAAAAATTTCAAGAACCATTCTGCTCCAGTAGCGATTTTCAAGATGTGGTGATGATGTGCAAAACTTTCTTATAAATATCTTCAATCTTATTGCAACTACCAAAACTATCAGCAAGGTAATAACAAATCCAATTAACTTGTGCAGACCTGATAACCATAAAAAGCTGAAACTCTCTTTCCAACTCTCTTTTTCAAAGAGTGCCTTGAAAATAGATATTAACTCTGCTGCATCATCTCCTACCCGTTTCCATGTTTCGTATGTAAAGGGATTGTTTTTTCTGGTCAGAAGTTCAGCAGTCTTTGTGTCTCTGATAGTAATTTCAAGCTCGCTTACAACTGTCTTGTAATTTCCAAGTAAGTCGCTGAGAACCGGTATCTGTTCATTTATAATATTATAAACAGATTGCATCAGAAGCATCTTTTTAGTAATCGCAGTTTGAAGAGATTTCAAACGTACATATAACTGGCTTAATGCCTCTTTCTGTTCGTTTGCCTGCTGCTGTTCAAGAGCAATTTTTTGTTCTAAAGCTACTCTTTGGCGGGCATCTTCACTCTTTTCTAAGTTGGTTTGATCAGCTTGGGCGGCTGCTTTCTGCTCAGATGCGGCACTCAATTTTTTATCTGATAAAGGCTCTTCTTGCGATGATTTTGCACTATTATTTTGAAGTTCCATTAAAAACTTATCATTGCCCATCTTCTGGTCATAAGATATCTGAATAGACTGTTTTAACTCCTCTGACTTTTCCTTTAACGTTGAGAGATCGTTAGAGATTTTAGTAACAGCAGCCTGCGAACTCATGTACGCTTTTTCTATTAATTTGGGATCAATCTTAGGCAGGTGAAGCTGGCTGCCAAATGTTGTCAGCTCTATCTTATATACATTCGTTTGAGACTCAAACTCTGCCTTTTTAGCTCTAAGCGATTCTAAATACACAGAAAGTTCAGATATCTCCTTTGACTCAACTTCAAGAGTTTTATCAATAAGAGAAGCCTGCTCCAAGATTTTCTTGGTTTCATTTACATTGGTTGTATCAGAACTGGTTGTACTCTCAGGAGGAGGCAGCGGAGATGTTGTTGTGCTATTAGGAGCATCTTCAGTTGTAGATTCAGTTTTGGCTCTCTTTGCAGCAGTATCAGAGCTGCTTTTATTAGCTGCGGTGTCTGAATTGCTTTTATTATCAGGGGTTTTATCATCTTTTTTATTTAAAACTTCTGATTTTGATTTGTCTGTTTTGTTTATAGTCTCTGAGCCAGCTTTATTTATAGCTGCTGGATTAGTTGATACAGTTGCCTCTTCTGCAGATGTAATAGATGTAAAAATAACTAAGAGAATAAAAACTGCGAATGGTTGTATAAAATATTTACGAGGTTTCATCTTTTTTATCGTTATTCCTTGACTTTGTTATAATTGATTGGCTATAAAAAGGTAATTTTAATTACCTAAAAACGGCATTTAAAATTAATTGTCATAACTTCCGGTGTTCATGTTTTATATAGTAAAAAAAGAAAAAAGGGAAAAGGGAAAAATGAAAACTAAAAATGGAAAAGGAGATAATGTAAAAATGAAAACTAAAATTAAAGCCAGATTAGCCGGGCTATTGATTTGTCTTGCCGCATTAGCACCTGTTTCTGCACTTGCAATTGAATTGACTGATTATCTTGACCCAAACTATCAGTATCATGATGCAGAACTTGGATTGCAGTTTGATATGAGAGACGGAAATCAGGATCAGCTTAGTTATAATGGTACTGGCTATCTGACCTATGAAATGGAGTACAGCACACTACCTCTTAAATGGGATGTAAATTTAAGTGCTGATACAGATTTCAGCAGAGGCGGCAACGATGATGACAGCTCTAACAGAAACATCTATGTTGACGGCGATACAACAGTTAAAAAATATCTTGGCGACTATACAGGCTCTTTTGTTTATGGTGGCTTGATTCTTGGTGTGCGTGATCTTGAGGCTTCTGAAGATGATGACCCATACGTTAAAGTTTCTGGCGGTCTTGGATATGGTAGAATCACTAATGCAACTCCTCTTATGGAAGCAGTCCGCTGTGTTGAAGACTTGACTAAATACGGTCTTATTGCAGGAGAGGTTAAAGATGAAGTTTATCTTAAACTTGCTGATATAATTGCAAAAGAGGCTGAGTATAAAAGCCGCTACAGCAACAGAGAGTATGAAAAATATTGGTATGAGGATATGGAGATCGTTCTTAAAGAGGCTGGTATATTAAGAAATGATACTCTTGGTGCACTTGGAATCATCAGAATTCAGGATATCCTCACAGACGAGCAGGTTCTAAAGCGTAAACATGGTTGGGAAGTTGGTGCACAGGTTGATTACCTTATTTCTGATTACTCAGGAAATGATGATGATCCAGGATTGGGTGCTTATTTTGAGTATGCAAAACCTTACGGGCTTCAATGGCAGTTTATTGATAGAGTGAGCTATTCAACCGTTCTTGTAGATGGTGAATTTGGAGATGCTGCCCACAATATATCCAACTCTCTTGAGCTGACTTACGAGATAAGTGATAAAATTGATTGGGAAAACCTTTGGAAACTTGACATTATATGGGAATCAGATTCTGACAGAGATGACACATATTTAAATATGCTTGATACTGGTCTTCGTTTCTATATTTCAAATACCATTGATGCAAAAGCTGGTCTTCAGTTCAACCACAAAGATCAGGGAGATAATCCAGACGATGAAGTTGACAGCCGTCTCTATTTCCAGATGATCTATACAATATTCTAATCTTATCTATCTTTAATCAAGTAGAGATATTATGAATAAATTAGTTATATTATGCTTTTATTATACTCGCTATCCTGTTTTTATTGAACACCGGAAAATCAGGGTGGAAAAAAATATAAAGATATAACTTGAAACAAAGCTATGAGTTGAATAAAAAGAGTCACTTAGCGGTTTATCTGCTAAGTGATTTTTTTTTGAATCAATTTAATAAAATTTGAGTAAAAGATGGGGAAGGTATTAAGATATGTTTTTAGAAGATAGTGTATTAGAAACAAGAGATGTCCATAATCTTATTATTCACTCAGTTAAAGAGGCAGATCATCCTAAAGCCCCTGAGAGCAATCTATTTAAACCCACAAGTGTAATAGCTCTGTTTACACCACAAGATGATACTAATCTTATTTTCATTCAAAAAGCCGATATAGAGGGATACCCATGGAGAAACCAGATGGCATTTCCGGGAGGCAACTGTGAGTCTGAAGATTTAAGCAGAGAGTTTACAGCATTAAGAGAGCTTAAAGAAGAGCTTAATATTCCTCCTGAAGAGGTTAGTATGGTTGGTTCGATTGGACACTTTCAGACTATTAATAATAGGGATATCGAAGCATTTTTGGGAATATGGCAGAAAACAGGAGATATCAATTATCATATCTCGAATATTTTATTTGATCAGGCAGAGATTTCAAGAATTTTTAATATCCCTTTAAGCTACCTGATTAAGGTACATAAAAATAAAGATTTTACAGGAAGGTTGCCAAGTATTTATGAGCTGATCTATCCATATCAAGATGTAGTTATATGGGGTGTAACAGCTAAAATTCTCCACCATCTTATGGAGATTATTATCTCTCGTTATGATACAATATAACCATAAGTTATGATAGATAAAATCTAAATTATCGATTAAGATTTCGGTAAATCATACGAAATAGAAGGCTGAGAATAAGCAGAAAAGCGAGAGTTGCCAGCATTGTTGGAAACCATACATAGTCTGCAAATGATTCATTTGTAATTGCAGCATCAATGCCGGCAAATGCAAAAAGTAGAACAAATAGTGACCACAAAACAAGTATCCAGCAGACAGGATACGAATCATACCAAGGGACAATAATTCTTCTAAAAAAGTTTATCTTATCAAGTTCCATATTCTCTGTAATTTCCTCTGTTTTCACGTTTTTTACATGATCTGTTTCACGCCAATTTTATAGTTTTGACACAATATATCGAATTTTGTCTTGACTTCAAACTATATATTGATTATTCTCAATAAAAATTGCCATTGTTGAAAAGCCGGCTGCTCTATCTCAAAATGGTTAAATAACAAGAAGTTTGAGTTAAACAGATAATAACAATAACGACTATTTAAACGGCTCTTTTAGAGAGTAAATAATCTAATACTGCGCCTATTTCAAGAGGTATATGAATGTTTGAAAAGATAAAAAAAAGAGATGGAAGAGTTAGTGAATTTGATTCATCTAAAATCAATGATGCAATCGCCAAGGCAGGTAAGGCAACTGGAGAATTTGATGAGCGTGAGGCAAAAAAGCTGACTCTAAAAGTGTTGACTCTTGCTAAAGATATGCGTCTTGGAAACTGTCCTGATGTTGAAGAGATACAAGATATTGTTGAACGGGTTCTTCTTGACTCTCCATTTTACAAAACTGCCAAGTCATACATCATTTACCGTGAGCAGCATAATCAGATAAGAAATATTACCATACGTGAACATGTTGAGCTGATGGATAGCTATATAAGAAAGATGGATTGGAAAGTTAAAGAAAATAGTAATATGAGTTACTCTCTCCAAGGCTTGAATAATTACATCTCATCGGATATAACTGCCGAATACTGGCTAAATCGAATCTATCCTCCTGAAGTTAGAGATGCTCATAACAGAGGAGATATTCATATACATGATTTAAGTCTTTTATCAGTCTATTGTGTAGGCTGGGATCTTCAAGACCTCCTTTTAGAGGGTTTTAAAGGTGTTGCGGGTAAGGTTGAAAGCTCTCCTCCACGCCATTTTAGAACTGCTTTAGGACAGATGGTAAATTTTTTCTACACGCTTCAAGGTGAGGCAGCCGGTGCTCAGGCAATGTCAAATTTTGATACCCTTTTAGCACCATTCGTCAGAGAAGATGGACTTGGATACAAAGAGGTAAAGCAGGCTCTTCAAGAGTTTGTATTTAATATCAATATTCCGACCCGTGTTGGTTTTCAAACCCCTTTTACAAATATCACGATGGACCTTAACGTGCCATCTACTTTAAAGGATTCACCTGTAATTATCGGCGGACAATATCGTGAAGATAGTACATACGGTGATTATCAAAAAGAGATGGATATTATCAACAGGGCGTTTGCAGAGGTGATGATGGAGGGAGATGCTAAGGGGCGTGTCTTTACATTCCCAATTCCAACCTACAACATTACAGAGGATTTTAACTGGGATAACCCAAATCTTGAGTGTGTATGGAAGATGACAGGAAAGTATGGAATTCCCTATTTTTCAAACTTTGTCAATTCTGATATGTCTCCTGATGATGCCCGTTCAATGTGCTGCAGACTCCGCCTTGACAACAGACAGCTTCAAAAACGGGGCGGCGGACTTTTTGGTGCAAATCCGCTTACAGGCTCTATCGGCGTTGTAACCATAAATATGCCCCGTATTGGATATCTTGCTGATAATGAAAAAGATTTTATCAAACGTTTAGATGAGCTTATAAACATTGCCGCAGACTCTCTTATAATTAAAAGAAAGGTCTTGGAAAAGTTTACAAATGGTAATCTTTATCCATACTCAAAATTTTACTTAAGAAAAATAAAAGAGCAGTCAGACTGCTATTGGCGCAACCATTTTTCAACTATTGGTATTCTTGGTATGCAGGAGGCATGTATAAATTTCATAGGTGAAGGCATTGCCTCAGAAAAGGGTCATGAGTTTTCATTAAGAGTTATGGATCATATACGTAACAGAATGGAAGAGATTCAAGAAAAGACTGATGATATGTTTAATCTTGAAGCAACGCCGGGAGAAGGTACAACGTACAGATTTGCCATGATGGATAAAGAGCGTTATGATGATATTATATGTGCAAATGAGGCAGAGTACAAAGATGGAAAAGCCCCTTTTTACACAAATTCTACACATCTGCCGGTAAATTATACTGATGATATCTTTGAAGCGTTAGAGCTGCAAGACCAGCTTCAGACAAGATATACAGGAGGTACTGTTATGCACCTATTCCTTGGCGAGCAGGTGTGTGATCATCAGATTGTCAAAAATATGGTTAAAAAGGTGGCTATGAACTACAAACTGCCATATTTCACCATAACACCAACATTCAGCGTATGCCCTTCACATGGGTATATTTCAGGGGCAATAGAAAATTGTCCTAAGTGCGGTGAACCAACAGAAGTTTATTCAAGGGTTGTTGGTTATTTAAGACCTGTAAATCAGTGGAACAGCGGTAAACAGACAGAATTTTGTATGCGTAAAACCTTTAAGGTTGCCTCTTAATCTGTTTTTTTTGACAATAGATCGCTTCTTTGGCAAATAGATAGAGAACAATAGTGCATATTAGTATCGGTGGTTTTCAAAAAAATACATTAATTGATTTTCCCGGAGTTGTGGCTTCACTTGTATTTACACAAGGTTGTAATTTCAGGTGTCCTTATTGCCACAACCCGGGTCTCATTCCTTTTTATCCATTTCAGATAGATTCTTCCCCCCAAGCAAATCCTAACGGCAATATAGCAAAAGAGAAATATAATCTAACCGTCAAACTTATTGATCCAAATGAAATTTTTGATTTTTTAAAAAAACGAACAGGGTTAATTGATGGCGTTGCAATTTCTGGTGGAGAGCCGACATTACAGCCGGGTCTTGAGAGTTTCTGTTTTAGGCTTAAAAATATGGGATTAAAGGTTAAGGTAGATACAAACGGAAGTCACCCGGCTGTTGTTGAAAACCTTATTAAAAGGAAGCTGGTTGATTTTATTGCAATGGATATAAAGAGTAATCGTGCTGGTTATCAATATCTTTTAAAATCAGATCAATACTCTTTGCCAATTACCCGCAGCTCTAAATTAGAATTAAAGAGAGTTAAACCTATAAAATTTGATTTCTCTCCAATTCTTAGAAGTATTAAGTTAATAATGAAACGTGCTCCAGCCTATGAATTTAGAACCACCTGCATCAGACCATTTGTATCTCAAGAGATAGTTGCTGAAATTGGTGAGATGATAAAGGGTGCATCACACTACGTTCTTCAGCACTGTTCAAAGAATGTCCAAATGCTTAATCCAGATTTTTTTCAAAAACAGAACCCCTATCCAGACCCCTTTTTCAGCGATCCCGAGATTGATCAGTTACAGCGTATTGCCCAAACCCATGTTCAGCGTTGTTCAATAAGATAGCATGTTGTTGGATAAAATAGTATATTAGGTTTATGCGTCTGCCGTATCTTGCAATATTATAGGTAAGACCAATAATAACAGGATAAGAAAATAACAGGACATCAAATATGACAAAAAAAGATAAAAAGCCCAATATTATATCAATTGCCGGACGTTCAGGTTCTGGAAAGACCACTTTTTTAGAAAAATTGATACCTTATCTTAAAAGAAAAGGATATCATATTGGTGTAATTAAACATGCCCATTGCGGTGTCCAGATGGATAAAAAGGGGAAAGATAGCTGGAGACATAAAAATGCAGGAGCTGCGGGGACAGTTGTAGTATCTCCGGGGCTTATTTCAATGGTAAAAGATTATAAAGAGCCAGATTTAGATTTTATTAAAGAGGAATCTTTTAATGTTGAATCGGTCATTATAAGAGATGCAGCTTATTATCTTTCTGATATGGATTTGATAATTGTAGAGGGTTTTAAACACTCGCTGCTGCCTAAATTTGAGATTTTCAGGGTTGGTGCGGATCACCATGCACCACTTTTTCTTGAAGATAAAAATCTTGCGGCATTTATTACTGATGCTGATTACAATGCAGCAGTTCCTATATTTGGTCTTGATGATGCTAAAAAGGTAGCAGATTTTATTGAGGAAAAATATATTTTATGACTCCTGAAACGCTAAAAATACTTGAGCAGAAATTCTTAGATTATGCTGACAGATATATTTCCGAATCACCAAACTTGTCGCCGCTTGTATTAAAAAAAGATCACACAATCAGAGTTTGTGATGAAATTGAATCTCTTGTTAAAGATATTATGCAAGATGCCTCATTTTCTTATTTAGCTGACCCATCTGAACAGAATTTTTCTCTATTTAATTTTTCTTCTGTAAACTCTCAGAGACCCGACCTTCTTGCCCGTGCAATGGCACTTTTTCATGATATTGGAAGGTTTAGGCAGTTTCAAACCTACAAAACCTTTTTGGATCACAAATCTGCAAACCATGCAGGATTATCAATTATCGAAATAGATGCACACAACATGTTAAGCATATGCTCAGAACGTGAGAGAGAGCTTATCAAAGGTGCTATTGCTGTTCATAATGCTGCTGTTATTCCTCAAATTGAGGATAAAGAGCTTATTTTTTTTATGCGGCTTCTCAGAGATGCAGATAAACTTGATATATGGCGTGTAGTTATTGATAATTACCTCTCTCCTGATCCTGAAAGCAAAGATGCTATAAATCTTGGGTTGCAAGATTATGGAAAGTGCTCTTCTGAGGCGTTGCAGTCTATTTTGAATCATACTTATGTAAAAATCAACTCAGTCAAAGAGCTGAACGATCTTAAGCTCATGCAGATAAGCTGGGTGTTTGATCTCAACTTTTCCCACTCTATCAGACGGGTAAAAGAGCGGGGTTATGCGGATCAGCTTATATCAACGCTCTCTATTCAAAAAAAGTCTGACGAACTTAATAATGCTCTTAAATGTGTTCATGAATATATCAAAAAAAACTCATAAATTACTATACCTTATAGTTTTATTTCTATTGCAGGCTGCAATGATTTTGCAGATAGAAGCCAATGCCGCACAAACCGGTGCTAAAAAAGATAAGGGTAAAAATAATGCAGATAACAGTACTGTAGAGTGCGTAGTCAAATCAGAGCATGGAAGCATAAACTGGACAACAGGAGTAGTTAAGGCAAATGGAAGAAATAGAGCTGTAAAAAAAGAGCGGGCATCTGAAACAACAGATGCAATGCTTATAGAATCTGCAACTGAAAATGCAAGAGAGCATCTGTTTGAGATTCTCAAATCAATAGCTGTATCAAGTAATCCAGCAGTTGATAAAAAAATATTTGCAACACAGCCAGAGTACCACATGGTTGCTGCACAGATCAAAAAAAAAGCATCTTCAGCCAAGCTCGTTAAAAGCTATTATATATCTGTTTTAGGTCAAATAGTAGAGGTCGAGGTTGAAACCAAAATATATGGTGATTTCCTTGAGTCTGTTCTGCCGGCTCGGATAGTAGAGATTCCAAATATTGAACTATTTGAGTCAGAAGGGGGCAGTTTTCAATCTGCACAGAATTTAACCTCAAACGCTCTTTACTCTAATGATAGAGGGAGTGGCTCAGATTCTGAATCTTATTCAAAAAATATTAAGACTTACACAGGACTTGTTGTTGATGCAAGAAGAATTAAATTTAAGCCTGTAATATCTCCTGTTATTGTAAGCGAGCAGGGAGAAGAGATATATAGCCCTCTGTTCATAAGCCGTGAGTATGCGGTTGAAAGAGGGGTATGTAGTTATATATGTTCTGATGACCCTGCTTTTATACGCAAAAAAGCTGGTAGTAATCCTGTAACAATAAAAGGGCTTAGAAAAGATTCAGACCTTGATTATTATATTGTTATAAGCATGTCTGATGCAGAAAAAATTCAGAAAATGGCTGAACGTCATATCTTTATGAAAGAGTGCAGAGTAGTTATTTTAGTATCACCGTAAAATAATACGAGTGTAATCTTTTTTATATTCCAAACCTAACGGTTCAGACTTATTTTATTAAATTTTATGAAAGCCACTTTAAAAAAATCTGCTCAACTTCACCTCTTGATTTTTCTCCTGATGCAATAGTCAAAAACAGATCAACTATCTGACTATTTGTTGCATTCAGTTTCATTCCGTTGATTTCAACAAATATTTCTGATACTGCCGCCGCTATACGCTTATTGCCGTCAATAAAAGCATGAGCTTGAGTAAGATGCCATGCATAGGTTGCCGCACAAATCGCAATATCTGCGTTCTCGTAATATGCACGGTTTTCAGCAGATGCCAATGCCGACTCCAATGCTCCTTCATCAAGTAATCCGTGAATACCGCCGAATTCTTCAATCAGTCTTTTCTGGATATCAATTACTTCAGATTTATAAAGAAAAAGCATTATTATTAAGCACCTTCGGCAAGTCTATGATAAGCTGATTTCCTGCGTTTGAAGATGCTTTTAACAGCATTGTCAATTTTCTCTTTTCGTTCCTCTTTGTCCAGCGGAGAAATTATCAGTGTCCTGTCTTCAACGCTTATCTCAACTTCATCATCTGAATGAATATCCATTAACTTCAATAATTCATCAGTTAATAATAAACCAAATGAATTACCTATTTTCTTTATCCGTGTTCTTGGCATGGGCATTCCTCTTATTCGGTTTAGAGTAAATTATTTTGTTGTTTGTTTCTATTTTTAGAAACCGCTGCTTTTTCAAAATCTGTCCTTTTTATCAAAGTATAACCATCTTAATTTATTCTAAATCACAATATTGTCTATAAGTCTTGCCTTTCCAACATGAACTGCAAGTGCAAATAGAACTTCTCCTTTAATTTCTGCCACCTCATTTAACGTTTCAGGCTCACAGATGCTTATATAGTCAACCTTTGTGTGTGGAAAAGATTCAATAAAGGTTCTTATCCTACCCTTAATAGCATCGGCATCTCTTTCTCCAGATTGCACCATCTCTTTTGCCTTTATGCAGGATTGGGAGAGGCTCAAGGCAGACTTTCTCTCTTCTGGTTTGAGATAGGAGTTTCTTGAGCTCATGGCAAGTCCATCACTCTCTCTTATTATTGGTGCTCCGATTATATTGATATTAAAATCAAGGTCTCTGTTTAACTGCTTAATTACCTGTAACTGCTGGAAATCTTTTGCTCCAAATATTGCAGCATCTGGTTTTACAATATTAAATAGCTTGGTTACAACAGTTGCTACTCCTCTAAAATGGTCGGGTCTTGAGACTCCGCATAGATGGTTGGGCAGATGTTCAAGTGAGACATATGTTTGATAATTTTTCGGGTACATCTGCTCTCTGTCTGGAAGAAAAACAGCGTTTCCTCCTTTTGAGGCTATCAACTCAATATCTCTTTTAATATTGGTCGGATAACCATCAAGGTCTTCATTTGCACTAAACTGAGTTGGATTTACAAAGATGCTCACAACAAGAGAAGAGCTGACCTTTTTTCCTATATCCATCAACGAAACATGTCCCTGATGAAGATAACCCATAGTTGGAACAAAACTTATCGTCTCTCCAGCCGTGTGCATGGCATCTGACCATGCTCTCATATCTGATGATTTTTTAAATATTTCCATATCTTCTTATTTTCCTGAGTACTGTTTAGTTATTCAATAGTGGTTGTATAACGACCATGCAATAAATCACACAAAGAGAAATAAAAGTAAGTTAAGAGACTTTCATATAAAATATCTTTTAATCATCAATATCATAAATAGATAGAAAAAAAAATTATTGATAAAAAAGATAAGATAGCTGCCGCATAAGAGAACTATAAAATTCTTGACACACTGATAAAGCTAATCTATGAAATAATTCAAATTTTTACAGTTAGTATGTTATAAGTTGTACGAACTGATACGATATAAAATATACTATCGTATTAATTTCGAGTTTTTAATCATGCCTGTTTGTTATTTTAAAGATCATTAAAAATTTTAAAGGGAGAACATTGTAATGAAACAGAGTAAAATCAATCCAGTTATGGTGGTAATGGTACTTTGTGTTATGCTCATGGTTGGGCTATTTATTGGAACCTCGCCGGTTTCAGCTTCATCTGTCTATAAGATAGGTGGAATTTTTGACTCAACAGGTCCCGCCTCCTTTCTTGGTGATCCTGAAAAGAAAACAATGGAGATGATGGTTGAGCAGATCAATGCTGCCGGCGGTATTGATGGAAAAAAGGTTGAAGCTGTTATTTACGACTCTGAAGGAGACCCTGCAAAAGCTGTCAGTGCTGTAAACAAGCTCCTTCATAAAGATAATGTACTTGCCATTATAGGACCGAGCACAACGCCGACTACACTTGCTATTGTCAATTTTGTTGAAAAAGCAAAAGTTCCACTTATAAGTTGTGCTGCTGGTATAGAGATTACTTCTCCTGTTAAGCCTTGGGTATTTAAGACAGCCCAAAGCGATCTGCTTGCTGTTGCTGCAATTTATAAAACTATGCAGGCAAAGGGTATTAAAAAGATTGCTATCATCACTGTGTCAAACGCATTTGGAGAGAGCGGAAAAAATCAGCTTGTTAGTCAGGCAAAAGCTTTTGGTATCGAGGTTGTTATGCAGGAGAGTTTTGGACCAAACGACACTGACACAACAGCTCAGTTGACCAAGATAAAAGCTGCTTTACCTGATGCTGTTGTTTGCTGGGGAACAAATCCTGGACCTGCTGTTGTTGCTAAAAATGTTAAGCAGCTTAAAATAGATATTCCTCTCTATCAGAGTCATGGCGTTGCCTCTCCAAAATTTATTGAGCTTGCGGGTGATTCAGCAGAAGGAATTATATTGCCTACAGGAAAAATTCTTGTTACCAAACTTCTTGCAGATGATGACCCGCAAAAAAAGATACTTGAAAAATATGAGTCAGATTACAGTGCAAAATTTAAAGCCAATGTATCCGGCTTTGGAGGATACGCTTATGATGCTATGCTTATACTTGCAAATGCTGTAAAGGGAAGCGGCGGAGATAAGGAAAAGATCAGAGCTGCACTTGAATCTACTCAGAAATATGTTGGAGTTTCAGGAGAGTTCAACTTTTATGCTACAGACCACAATGGTCTATCATCAGATGCCTTTGTTATGGTTGAGATCAAGGGTGGAACATGGAAGCTGTTAGATAAATAGTTAAAACAAATTTTTATAGCATATCTCATTTCAATTAAGCATGTTTTTGAATTAAGCATGTTGAAACAACTATAAATAATATCAATTATAATTGTAGGGGTGCAGCGTGCTGCACCCTTTTTTGACAACTCGTAACAAATTGTCAAATCTTTTTTACAAATAGTCAAGTTTTAAATAAGGTTTTACTGATGCAGGAGATAATTCAATACATTTTTTCAGGTGTCACAACTGGTTCTATATATGCTGTTATTGCTGTAGGACTCTCAATGCTTTACAGTTCAACCGAGCTTATCAACTTCTCCCATGGTGAATTTGTAATGCTCGGGGCTATGGGAATTGTAACATTATGGGTTCACTTGGCACTGCCTCTTCCGTTAGCATTTGTCCTTACGATAGCAGGTGTAGCCGGCATGGGTATCTTATTTGAACGTTTTGGAATAAGAACTGCTAAAAAGCATCAGCCGATAACTCTTGTAATCATTACTGTCGGAGCATCTATTCTGCTGCGCGGCGTAGCAATGATAGTATGGGGAAAAGAGCCGTTCAGCGTGCCGCCGTTCTCCTCTCATGAATCAATTGAGATTGCAGGGGCAGCTTTAGTTCCTCAAAGTCTTTTTATTGTGGTTGCAGCCTTTGTGCTTGCTGCTGGAATTCATCTTTTTTTCAAACAGACATTAACAGGAAAGGCAATGGTTGCATGTGCTGTAAACAAAAAAGCTGCATGGCTCTCTGGTATTCCATCAGAAACAATGGGTGTGCTTGCATTTATAATCAGTACTGGAACAGGTGCTGCTGCTGGAATTTTTATAGCACCAATAACCATGAGCAGTTATGATATGGGCACAATGCTCGGGCTTAAAGGTTTTTGTGCTGCTATGATAGGCGGACTTGGAAGTCTTTGGGGAGCTTTTACAGGCGGCATTTTGCTTGGCGTGCTTGAGTCTCTTGGTGCTGGTCTTATCTCGTCTGGCTTGAAAGATGCCATTGCCTTTATTCTTCTTCTGTTAATATTATACTTACGTCCGGGAGGTCTCTTTTCGGCAAAGGTTGCAAAGCGGTTTTAATTTTATAGTAGAAACAAGTTGCTGTTTCCGCCCTTTTAATCCCTTAAATACAACATCTATATAAACACAACAGGCTTACACTGTGGCTTCACAAAAACGAATATTAATCGAAAACTTACTCTTTATTATTGTAGTTATTCTTTGCGGTCTTTTGATAGAAAACACCTACTATCTGCAAATTCTGACATTTATCGGTATAAACACCATTCTTGCGTTAGGACTTAACATGCTTATGGGATATGCAGGGCAGGTATCTCTCGGACATGCTGCATTTTACGGTATTGGTGCATACACTACAGCAATTTTATCTACCACGTTTGGCTTCTCTCCATGGATTGCACTATTATGTGCTGTGGGAGGAGCTGTGTTTGTAGCTTTTATTGTTGGACTTCCTACCCTTAAACTTTCAGGCTACTATCTTGGCATGGGAACGCTTGGTTTTGGCATGATTGTCAACATCATCTTTCGTGAATGGAGTTCTTTGACTGGCGGTTCGTCAGGTTTTGTCGGGATTCCTATGCTTGAAGTCGGCTCAATTTTATTTGAATCTGGAAGCAGCTATTTTTTCTTGGTATGGGCTGCTGTATTTATTGCAGTTATCATGTGTCGAAGAATCCTATCTTCACGCATGGGGCGTGCACTTCGCTCTATTCATGATGGAGAGAATGCCTCAATGGCAGTTGGAGTTGATACCCATTTTCTCAAGCTCCAGATTTTCATGTTTAGTGCAGCACTTGGTGCAGTTGCCGGATTTTTATATGCCCACTTTGTAATGTTTATCAGCCCTGAATCTTTTGGTTTTATGGTATCTGTAAAGATGGTTACAATGGTTGTTATCGGCGGTATGGCAAGTGTCTGGGGGGCAATTTTAGGAGCATCTCTTCTAACTCTGCTGCCAGAGGTACTTCATAGTTTTCAAGAGTATGAGATGATTATTTTCGGGCTTATTTTGATGGTAGTTATGATTTTTATGCCTCAAGGATTAACAAGAGGAGTGCTTGATCTTCATAGGCGTTTAGCGACGGGCAATTATCGTTTAAAGCAGGATAAAGTGGAAGTTAGGTAGGTAATATTAGAATGAAAGTACTTTTACATACATGCTGCGGACCGTGTACAATCTACCCATTAAAGGTTCTTAAAGGTGAAAATATCGAGGTGATGGGTTTTTTCTACCGTCACAATATCCACCCATTTTCTGAGTGTTTAAAGCGGGAAGAGACTTTATTGGAATATGCTCAAACAATGGATATAAGAGTAATATGCCAGCAAACCTATGAGCTTGAACGCTTTTTGCAATCTGTAGTGTTCAGGGAAAAGGATAGATGCCGCTTCTGCTACCATGACAGGCTCTCTGCTGCTGCAAGAGTTGCAAAAAAGGGTAAATTTGATGCATTCTCATCAACCCTTCTTTACAGTCGATTTCAGAATCATGATCTGATCCGCCAAACTGGTGAATCAGTCGGCAAAGAGCAGGGGATTCCATTTTTGTACAGAGATTTTAGAGATGGCTGGAAAGAGGGAATTGAAGAGTCAAAGAGTCTCAACATGTACCGCCAGCAGTATTGCGGCTGCATCTACAGCGAAAAAGATCGCTATTATAAGGAGTCTTGATAAGCCTTTATCTGTTATGTTTTATATCTAAGTCTCTTGTTATGAACTTTAATCTATTACAGTTTTAATAGTCTTGTTCTCATTGTCTGTTCAACGTATAGCCTTTGGGATTCAAACTGCTCTGGTGTCTGTGCCGGCTCAAAATATATTGGCTCATCAAATAAGAGAGTAACATTTGCGAACGGCTTTGGAAGCATGAATCTATCCCATGAGTTAAAAAACCATGCTTTATCAGCATACATATAAAAAGGCACGATAAAAGCATTGCTCTCTTTTGCCATTTTAATTGCTCCAGCCTTAACCCTTCCCATTGGTCCTCTTGGTCCGTCAAGTATATGTGCTCCAAAATGGTATCGTTTTAGATGGTCAATCATCTCCTGCATTGCCTCTTTTCCCCCTTTTGATGATGAACCTCTTGCTGTATGCCAGCCAGTTCTTTCTGCTACTCCTGCAATCAGCTCTCCGTCACGGCTTTGGCTTATCATAATGGCAGGGTTGAAACGGGCGTAAGTCTTAAAATAGCGTATTGCGGAAAAAAACTGCTGGTGCCAGCCGCAGCAAATTACAGTTTTTCCCTCTTTTAATAGATTCTGCCATATCTTTTCATTAACTGTATTTAAACGAAATGTCATGGCATACATTCTTATAAAAAAATAGACAAAAGCAATAAAAGGCTTTGTATAGATGATAAATTTTAATCTCTTAAACATCTTTTGACTCTCCTATTATGTATGGCTTCTTTGTGTTTGTTCTCTTAAGGCTGTTGACCCACTCGATTTTGCTCATCAATCCTCTGATGATTCTCACATCGCGATCTGTAAGTCCAGCCCTTCCAAATATCTGCCTGAATGTCCTTAGTAGATGATCTGGGTTCTGGCGGTCAAGAAATTCAATGTCACACAGAGCTTTTCTTATATGGCTGAACATCTGCTCTACAGATTCAATATTGGCTGGAGTTTTGGCAGGAACAGCTCTATTTTGAGACTTTTTTTTATTAACAGCTTTGGCTGTTTCATAAAGCAATATACCAACAGCGTGAGATAGATTCATAGAGGGAAATCCATCATCAGTTGGAATAGTTACAAAGTATTGACAAAGTGCAAGCTCATCAGCATTCAATCCATTATCCTCACGACCAAACACAACCGCACACCTCACACTATTATCAAACTCTGCAATAAGCTCTCCGGCTGGCTCAGGTGTAAGAAACTGTTGTCTGTATTTTCCAAACCTTCGAGTTGTGCCAAAGGCAACATGACAGTCAGCTAAAGCGTCAGCAAGGGTGTTAAATATGGGGGTGCTGATAAGCATATTCTGAGCACTCAATGCCATCTTTCTTGCCTGCTCAGATTTATAGTCACAGCATGGGTTGACAATCCTTAAATTATTAAAGCCAAAGTTCATCATAACCCTGCATACAGAACCAACATTAATAGGTCCCTGTGGTTCAACAAGAATTACAGTAATATTATCGTTATTCATAATTTTATATCAAGGCAGTCTTTTTAGACTAAAATAAAACCATAGAGACTCACAGCCGTTTGTCTCTTACATCTGATAAAAAAGAGAAAAAGGCTGCTTTTAAAACAAAAACCCCTTTTTACCACAATCTGTAAAGATTATTGTAAAAAGGGGTATGGAGTAACAGAGTAGAAAATGTCTTAGTCTTCTTCTACAGTAATTGCACCTTCTTCACACACTTCCACGCAGCTCTCGCAGCCCATGCACTCTTCGGCATTGACAGGAACTGATTTTCCATCTTCCATCTCAAAAACCTGTACTGGACATACATCAACACACTCTTCACAACCTACACATTTTGACTCATCAACAATTGGAGTAAAAGCCATCTTAAAAGCCTCCTAAAAAATAATTAAAAATAAACAATTTTGTCATAACTCACTTTTAAAAACACATTTTTAAAAGTGCCTTTATAACAGGTTAAAAATCAAATCAAGCATTTTATTATTTTAAACCCGCCAGTATTGCAGAGATTTGATGCTCTGTAATCTGGAATAATTCATAATCAGTGGCTGAATTTTTTTCTTTGTGCACTTTAAAATTATCAATGTCAAGCATCAATTTACTCTTTTCGCTAAGAGATATGAGAAAATCAACTACAGCTCTGCTTGTTGTTACAAAAATATTGGGAGCAGCTCCATTAAAACGTTCTTTTTTTGACATGAAAAGATTAAACCACGAACGTATTCTCTGCTCAGTCATCAACTCACCTCTATCTGCAATTAGTTGAGGATTCTCAGAATTTTCGTCTTTATTGTAATCTAAAGCACCTTTAAGTTCTGCAAAAATATCTGCCTCTCGCTCTTTAATTGATGATAATTTTTCATCAACTACCTCATTTTCAAGGTCTGCCATTGCAGCAAGTCTTAGAAAAAGAAGACTGTTATTATCATGTTGTTGATAATTATCAGATTGGTTACTTTTTGGTATCTGATTTGTCCCTTTTTCTATTTGAGATCGTATGGCAAAAATATCACTGTCGCTTGTGAAATATGGCTGAACTTTGAAAATCTCTCTCAGATAGCCCTTTTTTGTCTGTTTTCCGTAGTTTATCTCTGCCCATGCTCTCCATTCTTTTATCTCTTTAAGCAACGGCGTAAGCTCATCTTGAGAGAGAGTAATCGGTTCAATCAGCCTCTGTTCTCTCCAAAGATTTTGAAACCAATCTGGTTCATTTGTAATAAGCTCTTGATCAGATGATGTGCTAAGATAGGAAAATGTTTCAAAATAATTGAGCAGAGAATCTGCATCATATTTGGTCAAAGATGTAAATGGGAAAAATAGTGGTTTCATATTGCTTAACCTCATATCTATTTATCATGTTTCCTTAAACTACATATTTAAGAGCCTAAGAGGAAATATCTTTATTTATAATTTGAGCAACTGCTTGTAAAGTAAAATCACAATTTATCATCATGAATTTCAATGCCGATTGATAGAAGTTCATCTCTAATTCTGTCAGATGCCTCCCAATCTCTATTTTTTCTTGCAATCTCACGCTGTTCAATAAGTTTTTGTACTTCAGGGGAGGAGAGGCGGCTGCCTGCCTTACTCTCTTGATTAAAATCAAAAATCTGGAGCACCTGATCTATCTCACGGAAAAGATTAATAAATAATTTTGCATCTTTTTCTGAAAGGCTGTTGTTATCCATAAGGCGGTTTAAATTCCTTACAGATTTAAATATAAGGGCAAGCACATCAGCTATTTTAAAATCATCATCCATTGCCTCGCCAAACCCATGTTTTATGTCATAGAGCATCTGCTCTATATCTGGATTTATATCTTCCTTATCGCCTAATATCTGTCCGTTTTCTTTTTGATTTAAACGATCTTGTAAATGGGTAGAATCTTTTACCTTTAATAGTGAGGCAACACACCTGTCCAGCTTATCTATAGAACGTCTTGAATCTAAAAGCGTCTTTTTTGATAGAACAAGAGTCTTTCGATAATGAACAGATAAGAGCCAAAAACGAATCTCTCTTGGTGTCCAGCCCATGCTCATAAGTTTTTGTAAAGTTAACTCTTCTAAACTGTTCTCTTCAGAAAAATCGTTATCGTACTGGACAGATTCACAGTGTACCCAATATTTTGCAGGAGATTTTCCAGTTGCAGCAACAGATATTGCCACCTCGTTTTCATGGTGTGGAAATAGAAGTTCTCTGCTTCCTGTGTGTATATCAAAATGCTCTCCAAGACAGGTTTGGGTTATGGCAGCACATTGAAGGTGGAGAGATGGGCGGACATTGCCCCATTTGGTGTTGATGCAGACACCTCGTTTAAGTTCAGACAGACCTATTCTTTTAAGCAGGGTAAAATCTCTTGGGTGATCCTTTTCATAGTCATCTAAATCAACTGTTGCACCAATTCGTATTTTATCTAAATCAACACCAGAAACCGCCCCGTAATCTGGAAGAGCTGAGAGATTAAAGTAGAGTGAGTTGAGCTTTTCATAAGCAAAACCTTTTTCAACTAAAGTTGAAGCAAGATTGACCATTGCATCAAGATGATCACTTACCTTTGGATATGATTGAGCCTCTCTGATTCTAAGAAGTTTTAGATCGTGCTTAAATAGCTTAATGTATTTATCGGTAAAATCTGCAAGGCTCTCTCCAGACTTTTCAGAACCTTGGATAGTTTTGTCGTCCATATCTGTGATATTAACCACATGAGTTACTGACAGTTTTCTGTATTCAAGGTATCGGCAGAGAAGATCAGCAGAGACAAAACGGCGGAAATGTCCTGGATCAAGAGGCTTATGAACAGTAGGTCCGCAAGTATAAATTGAGACTTTGCCTTGAACAAGAGGCTCAAATTTTACTACTTTTTTCTGAATTGTATTAAAAATATTCAATTTTATATTATCTTTAAATTTAAAGAGCGATGTAGAGAGATAACGCTCTCCGCTGTCCGGCAAAATAACGACAATAGTTGTTGTTTTGCGGTTTTTATCAGGAACAATATCAGTTAAATCATTTTGAATACGTTGAGCCTCTTTGAGTGCAACTGCCATAGCAGCACCGCTGCTCATTCCAACAAAAAGACCCTCTTGGCGTGCAAGCTGTCTTGCTGTCTCAAAGGCTTCATCATCTTCAATATTTACCTTTTCATCAAGCCGTTTTTTGTCAAATATATCAGGGCGGTAAGACTCTTTCATATTTTTAAGCCCCTGAATTCCGTGCCCTAAAAAAGGCTCAACACCAATAATGCGTATTTTAGGGTTAAACGCTTTAAGCCTTCTTGATAACCCCATAAGAGTCCCGCTTGTGCCAAGCGTTGCAACTACAGTATCAATATCTCCTTGAGTCTGATTCCATATCTCAACTGCTGTTGTGTTATAATGTGCCTTCCAGTTTGCCTCATTGTTATACTGATCTGTCATAAAGTATTTATCTGGATTTTCTCGTGCAAGCCTGTACGCCTCCTCAATTGCACCGTCTGATCCTTTATTACCAGGCGTAAGCAGAATCTGTGCTCCCCTTGCTCTAAGAATGCTCTTTCGCTCTTCGCTTGCAGATTCAGACATTGTTAAAAGCAGCTTGTAGCCTTTAACAGAGCAGATAAGGGCAAGACCAATCCCGGTATTTCCGCTTGTTGCCTCAACAACAATTTTATCTTTGGTCAAGTTACCGCTTCTCTCTCCATCTTCAATCATTGAGAGAGCCGCTCTATCCTTAATTGAGCCTCCTGGGTTGAGATATTCAAGTTTGGCAAGAATTCTTACCCCGGGCACTGAATTAAGTCGTCTGATCTCAACTAAAGGAGTATTGCCGATTGAATCAAGTATTGAGTAACTCATATTTTATATTCCTGATAGTTATTGTTATGACGGATCATGATTTCCGAAATAATCTGTTTTAAGATATCTTCTTTTGAACAAGAGGCATCTACAACAAAAAAACGCTCTCTCTCTTTTTGTGCGATTGCAAGATAGCCATTTCTCACTCTATTATGAAAATCAAGATGCTCCTGCTCAAAACGGCTCTCGCTAAGTTGTCTCTCACCATTGTCTAAAGCCTTAAAAGTTCTTTTAAGACCAATTGATGGATCAAGATCAAAAAGAATTGTTAAGTCTGGTTTAAGCTCTTTTGCAGCTATCTTGTAAATACTATCAATTAAAGCCATATCAAGACCTCTTCCAAACCCCTGATAGGCAGTGGTAGCATCAGCAAATCTGTCGCACAAGACAATTTTTCCGCTTTTTAATGCAGGCAGTATAATCTCTTGAATGTGTTGGGCACGATCCGCACCATAAAGCATAAGTTCACAAAGTGGTGAAATAGCTGTGTTTTTAGGATCAAGAAGAATAGAACGTATTTTTTTTCCTGTTGATGTTGCTCCAGGCTCTCTTGTTGTGACCACATCATGACCATTTTCTCTTAAAAAACAAGCAATTGCCTCTATTTGGGTTGTCTTGCCTGAACCTTCAATACCTTCGAGAGTTATAAACATAAAAAACCTTGTATATTTACTTTTTAATTCCTTAAATATCGATTTTACAGCAATAAATTTTTACATTTACCATTTACAGATGATAGCTTGACATTTAACCATGAAAATGGCTTTATACAGCAAATCTTTAGACAGTGCAAAATTAAACTTGTCGAGGAAAAATCACCATTAAATCTTATGAGAACTGATATTTTGTCTTTTATCTGCCCTATATTTAGAATATTTACGCTGTTTTTATCAATTTTGCTATTAACTTCAGCTCTTCTCTCGGCTGACTGTTTTTTATTAGCCAGCTCATTATCTGCTTCTGATACCTCCTCATTTTCTAAAATAAAAGATGATAGCTCATGGCATATATCAGCCTTAAAGGTAAGTTATGACAATGAACGGCAGATTTATGTTGCAGAAGATCAAGTTATCATATCAAGCAGCAATATAGAACTTAAAGCAGATTATGTTGAGTTTTCCAACATAAGTCGTGATGCACAAGCATCTGGTAATGTCTTGCTTGCGTCAGGAGGGGATAGTATTACATGCGATCGCCTTACATTTAACCTTGAGGCAGAGACAGGTACTATTTATAATGGAGTTGTTTTTATCGAAGAGAACCACTTTTATATTAAAGGTGATACCATAGAGAAAACAGGAAAAGATACTTACCATTCAAGTCGTGCATCTGTAACATCATGTGATGGAGAAAATCCTGATTGGAAAATATCTGGAAAGGATATCAAAGTTACTATTGATGGTTATGGAACAGCAAAGAGTGCTACATTCTGGACTGGAAAGATTCCTGCACTCTACTCTCCAATCGTTCTTTTTCCCGCTAAAACTAAACGCCAGACAGGTCTTTTGATTCCGCGGATTTCATCTTCTGATAAAAAGGGTTTTGAATTTGAACAGCCTATTTTTGTTGCACTCTCTCGAGGAACAGATGCTACTTTCTATTCTGATTATATGAGCAAACGAGGCACAAAAGCAGGTATAGAGTATAGGTATGTTTTAAGCAGCAACAGCTTTGGAACAATATTTTATGACTATTTGAATGATAGCGGCTCAGATGAAAATGAAATACAAGGCGACCGTTACTGGTTTAGAATGAAAAACAGCCATGAGTTTGACAATCGATGGAGTGCAAAAGTTGATATTGATTATGCCAGTGATGCTGACTACCTGCGAGACTTCAAAGAGGGGCTTACAGGTTTTGATAGTGTGAACAGATATTTTAAAAACACGTTTGGCAGAGGATTTGATGAGTATGATGATACCACAAGAGAGAACAGCATCAATATAAATAAAATATGGTCAAGTGCAGCACTTAACATTGGTGCCCAGTGGTTTGATAATATTCGGACAGAAGAGTTTAGTAAAAATAGCGAATACAATAATAACAACTTAATAGATGAAAAAGAGGCAACGCTTCATAAGCTGCCGTCAGTTCAATTTGATACTATAAGGCAGAGAGTTGGTAATAGTTATTTTTACTATGATATTGACTCTGAATATCGATATTTTTACAGAGAGAACACTTACAGCTATAACGCTTTGAGCAGCTTTTATAGTCAGAGTATGGGCAAAAGTCTTAATCCTTTATTTGCAAGATATGAATCTCTTGTTACCGGACACCGTACAGATATATATCCAAAAGTTTATCTGCCTTTAAAGTTGGGTGCATTTTATATAGAGCCTTCTGCTGGAGTACGTCAAAGTTTATGGTATGTAGATGATAATGGTGATGATTTTGTAAATAATATAAACTCTTCGATTGATGAAAATTTTGTGCCAACCTCGGAATCGGACAATATAGATTTTCAATCTTTCAGCCACAGAGAGATGATTGATCTAAATTTAGAGGTATCTACAAAGCTCTCCAAAGTATTTAATATCGGTGGTGGTAAAAATGGTTTAAATAATCAGCCGGTAAATAGTGTTAGTAAATTTTCAGGAAAGTTGGAAAAGATCAAACATGAGATTATCCCTAAGATTAAGTATTTATTTATTCCAGAGGTAAATCAAGATGATCTGCCCTATTTTGACGAGCTTGACTATATTGGAGAGAGAAACAGAGTACGATGGAGTGTTGGCAATCGTTTTACCTATCGAAATGAGAACAGAAGCTATAATGAATTTGCATGGTTTGAGATAAGCCAAAGCTATAGAATAGACGAGAGTGCGTCAGATATAGATGAAGAAAAATTGGCTTCATTTAATTCAACCTTAGATAGGATAGATTCAAATATGCTTTTTAATTTTAATAGATTTATCAATTCTGATGAACCATATTTTAAATCTGACAACTCTTTTTCAGATATCTGTGCAAGGGTTGAATTCTCTCCTTTTCCGCTCTTCTCACTTAACAACGATTTTAAATGGTCGCCCTATGATAATAGCTTCTCGTCAAATGACTCAGGTGTTATTATTAAAGATAAAAGAGGAGATACATTAGAAGCATGGTATAGATATCAGAAATATCAGCCGCTACTATATCATTCTCAATCAATAGTTACTGAATATGATGAATCTCTATTTTCTGAAACTGAATCTCTATTTGCAAGTTTAAATACAAAGATCACAGACAGTTTAAATCTATTTTTTGCATGCGAGCACAGCTTAACTGAAAATAAAAATGTTGAGTCTCATGCAGGTTTTTACCTTAATAAATCGTGCTGGTCCATGAGGCTCTCTTACTCTGATACTCCAGACGATAAATCGGTCGCACTGATGGTAAATCTGCACGGCATCGGTGAGTTTGGGAAAAGGTGATATTTTAAGATTAGGGAATTTTACAGGTATCAAAATAGATAAAGATAACCTTGAAAGGCTCGCCTTGATACTTTCATAACTCCTTGACATAGCGTTAAAATTTATTTAAAGAGTTGCTTTCACTCTGGTTATTAAGTTATTTTGTATCTTAACTGGTGTCAGACAGTTGCTATTTTCTGCTGAAACCACCCACGCTCTTGAACTAATATGAAAAATGAGGATTTATGAATAAACTTGAACTTATTTCAGCCTTGAAACAGAAGTCAGGGCTTACAAAAACAGAAGCTGCCGATGTGGTAGAGACTTTTTTTGACTCTTTGACCAATGCCCTTGCAAGGGGAGAGAGAGTTGAAATTCGTGGTTTATGCAGCTTTTTTATTAAAACATACGATAGTTATACTGGAAGAAACCCTAAAACAGGTGAAAAAGTTACCATTCCTCCCAAAAAACTCCCATTTTTCAAGTGTGGAAAAGAGTTAAAAGAGATGGTTGACAAGGAAAAGGTTGATTTGTAAATTATGTCAGAAATGCGCGGAACAGATGCTAAATTGCACAAGAGATAGTTAAATGGAACCGGTAAATGAGCTGAATGCGATCATTTTGAACAACAAAATACCCAATGCCTTGCTGTTTACAGGCAAATGCGGTGATGAGAAGATTAATGCCGCCATTACGTTCGTTAAAAGCATCAACTGCCTAAACAGAAATTTTATATCTGAATCAGATTCTTTAGAGCAGGAATCTGAATTATATTCTGTTCCGTGCAATAAGTGTAAATCTTGCGTAAAAATTGATGCTGGAATGCACCCTGATATAATTAAAGTTGCACCTGAACCTGATAAGTCTGTCATAAAAATTGCACAGATTAGAGAGCTTTGCGGTGCAACTGCATCTATGCCGCATGAGGCAAGAATGCGGATGGTTCTTATTGATGAAGCTCATACTATGAATCAGGAGGCAGCAAATTCACTTTTGAAAATTTTGGAAGAGCCTCCTGAACGTACATTTTTTGTTCTGATTGCAAGAGAACTCAACGAACTTCTACCAACTATAATTTCAAGATGCAGGCATATTAGATTTAGACCGCTCTCTCAAAACGAAGTGGCACAAAAACTTGAGGCTCAATGGGGTATAGAACCATCAGTTGCAATGGTAGCCGCAAAATCGTCTAATGGAGATATCGATAAAGCAATGATGTTTGCAAATGTTAAGATAAACGATACAGATAATAGAGCTGCTTTAGACAAAAGTGCAAAAAAAGATAGTGCAACTGATTGGATTAATCGTAGAAACTGGCTTATTAATCAGCTTCTTATTTTTATAAAACCGAGTCAAAATAGTTCATCAAAATTTTTATCTGCTCTTCTTTTAGCTGAAAAATTGAGTAAGGAGAGTTCGCTTATAGAAGACTCTATTACTATTGTTAAGCTGTGGTTAAGAGATATGGCTTTAGTAAAATATAGCAAAGGGAAAAATTGTTGTATTAACGATGAATTTTTGGTTAATTCAGATTTTATCAATACCATATCAGATATTTCCGATACGGTTTCTTACAACTATCCTATTGCTGCACTTGAAACTATTCATGCGGTTGAAACAAAACTTCAGACAAATGCCTCTGTCCGCCTGCTGCTTGAGCAATGTTTTTTAAGTTTAATTCAGCCATCTGAACCTAAAAACGTATCTTATCACCAAACAAAACCATATCAATCAAGAGCATAGGAACTCGATTATGACCAAAGTTGCAGGAATACGGTTTAAGCCTGCCGGAAAAATATATGATTTTGACAGCGGTGCCTTTGTCTTGAAAGTTGGCGACAGCGTTATTGTCGAAACTGAACAGGGGCTGGGTTTGGGAGTTGTAATAGTCCCACCGGAAACCTATGAAGACCCTGAAAATAAAAGAAATCTTAAACAGATTTTTCGTATTGCAACTGCTGATGATTTTCGTAAAAGAGATGAGAACAGACTACTTGAGCAGAATGCACACAACTTCTGCCTTGAGTGTATAAGTAATCTTGATCTTAAGATGAATCTTTTTTCTGTTGAAAGCACATTTGATACAAGTAAACTGACCTTTTTTTATACTGCTGACGGAAGGGTTGACTTTCGGGAGCTTGTGAAGCTGCTGGTAAAGGAGTTTCGTATCCGCATTGAGATGAGGCAGGTTGGTATAAGGAATCAATCAAAACAGTGCGGGGGTATCGGCAGGTGCGGCAGAGAGATATGCTGCTCTCTGTTTCTTAATAATTTTGCACCTGTTTCAATTAAAATGGCAAAAGAGCAGGGTCTCTCTCTTAATCCAACTAAAATATCAGGGCTTTGCGGAAGATTAATGTGTTGTCTCACCTTTGAAAATGAGACATATATTTCACTTAAAAGCGAATTGCCTAAGGTTGGTAAAATCGTTGATACCCCAAAGGGAAATGGGAAAGTTATCCGTCAGAATGTGCTCAATGGAAGCGTAGTGGTTATTTTAGATGATAATAGTGAGATTGAGCTTGATATTAATCCATGCAGGTACAAAAGAGATAAATCATAAAATTTTGGAGTTTATATAATGAATAGTAGTAGTCAAAGTGACAAAAATCGTGTTTCAAACAACATCACTAATAATAGTAATACAGTGTTTTTTACTACCCCTATATATTATGTTAATGCCAAGCCTCATTTAGGACATGCCTATACAACTATAACAGTTGATGTTGCTGCAAGATACAATAGGATGTGCGGACGGAAGACCTATTTTTTGACAGGCACAGATGAGCATGGTGATAAGATTGTAGAGGCAGCAAAGCGTCAGAACAGAACTCCAAAAGAATATACAGATGAGATAAGTGCTCTGTTTAAGAATTTGTGGCCCAAACTTAATATCAGCAACAACGACTTTATCCGTACTACAAATCCGTCTCATATTAAGATAGTTGAGAATCTTTTGACTCGTATTTACGAATCTGGTGATATCTATTTCAGCGAATATGAAGGTATCTACTGTTTTGGCTGCGAAAGATTTTATCAGGAGCGGGAACTTGTTGACGGCAAGTGTCCTGATCATGGAACAGAGCCAAAAAAGATAAAAGAGGCAAACTACTTTTTCTCTATGTCCAAATACCAAGACTGGCTTATTGATCACATAAAGCAGAATCCCGATTTTATACGACCTGAGCGTTATAGAAACGAGATTTTATCGTTTTTGAAAGAGCCTCTTGAAGACCTTTGCATATCAAGACCAAAATCAAGGCTTACATGGGGAATTACACTTCCGTTTGATCAAAATTATGTTACCTATGTGTGGTTTGATGCGTTGACCAACTATATCTCAGCACTTGGATTTCCTGACGGTGAGCTTTTCGCAAAATTCTGGTCAGGTGCCCAGCATTTTGTGGCAAAGGATATTATCAAGCCTCACGGCATCTATTGGCCCATAATGCTAAAAGCTGCTGGAATTGATATATATCAAAACCTTAATGTTCATGGATTCTGGAATGTGAGCGGAAGCAAGATGTCTAAGAGCGTCGGCAATGTTACCGATCCTGAGGCTGTAACTGATGCTTACGGAGTGGATCAATTCCGCTATTTTCTAATGCGTGAGATGGTATTTGGTCTTGATGCCAACTTTACAGAAGATGCTATTGTACATCGTATCAACTCTGATCTTGCAAATGATCTCGGCAATCTCTTTTCAAGAATAGTTGCAATGAACCACCGCTATTTTAATGGTGAAATTCCTCCAACTGATACTAAAATAGAACAGGAGAAATCTTTATCGCTTAGAGACTCTGCTGCTGATACTATTGAATCTTTCAAGATTGCTATGGATAACAATGAGTTTCATAAGGGACTTGTTGCTGTATGGGATTTTATATCTGTTTTGAACAGATATGTTGACAGCACTGTCCCATGGGTTGTTGCAAAAGATGAAAGCAGAAAAGATGAGCTTGCAACAATAATCTACAACCTTATCGAGAGTTTGCGGGTTATCTCATCGCTTATATATCCTGTAATGCCTCAAACTTCAGTGACAATGCAGTGTATTCTTGGAATTGAGCCTTCTGATGCAAGAGAGTTTAAGACTATTCAAGAGATCATGCCGTGGTATCAGAGTGTTGCTGGTACAAAGATTGAGAAGACTTTGGCACTCTTCCCAAGAGTTGAGATTGACAAAAAAGAGTCTAAACAGGATAACAGAGGTTCTAAAGAGATAGATAATTCCAAAGCCGCGGATCAAAAGATATTGGCAGATCAAAAGATAGAGACTCTATCAGAAGAAGGGGCTGCGGCACTTGCGGCACCACAAGAGCAAAATGCATCTTTTGTTTGTTTAAAACCTGAAATTACGATTGAGGATTTTGCAAAGATCGATTTAAGGGTTGGAACCGTCATAAGTGCAGAAAAGATCAAAAAAGCAAACAAACTCTTGAAACTTAAAGTTGATTTAGGAGAAGCTGAACCCCGTCAGATAATTGCTGGAATTGCAAAAAGCTATGCTCCTGAAGATGTAGTTGGAAAACAGGTAATTGTTGTTGCTAATCTAAAACCAGCCATGCTTATGGGGCAATCTTCACAAGGAATGGTGCTTGCCGCAACTAACGATAGCCGCTGTTTTATTGCAGGTATCCAAGGTGATGCGGGGTGCGGCTGTCAGGTAAAATAAAATAATTACGATTTTTAAATTTTACTCTTGAATAGAATTCTTGCATTTAATATTAGGCAGGGATATATTAATTGAGATTACGATCAATTTACAGGATAGATTATTACGAATTGATATTCTCACTGAATAGATAAAACTTATAACTCACATTTACACATAAAACCTCTTTGAATATATGGGAATATAATAAAATGTATAACTATAACCATAATAATAAGGCATCGTCATGGAGAACTTTTCAAAACACTCTTCAAAGAGAATCAAAATCTAATTCACGTATAAATGCAAAGTTAATAAAGAAATCTGTTCCAGCGAAAAAATCTCTATCCTTTAAGAAAGTTCCACCTATACAACAGCCGCCTATACAACAATTACATACGATGTCTATGAGCAGATTTAAAAAAGATATTAGAACTCAGACCCAAGAGAGCAATAAAAAGACAGCTCCGCTAAGGATCGGTCTTAGCATTAAAAGGCAATCATCTTTATCCTCTTTAAAAAAGGTCTCTTTATCAATTGCAGTTATTCTAATATCTGCTTTTGCACTGTATCAAACCATACCCATTTTAATAAATGGCACGAAGAGTGCGGCTTCAGATGTGTCAACCTTTTTTAAAGATGATGTTCCAGCATTTGCAAAACAGGTTGCTTCGGCAATAAAGAGCAAATCCGAAAGTAAAAATTTAAATAATATCAGGCAGATAGCAAATAAACATTCTGATTACCTGTCAAAAGATCAGGTAAAGGCAATTCTTAAACCATACAGCCTCCTCAATTTAGAGGATAATATATTTACAGTAGGCAATATAAATACCGCTAATAACGCTGCACACGCTGCCAATTTGGTCAATCTAACCGGCGACAATAAAATAGTCTCTTCTCAAAGCGCTAATAATCTAACTATAAAAACCACTCTTGATATGAGGCTTCAAAATTTCCTTCTTGAACAGATAGAGGGGCTTTCTCTTCTTAACAGAGGCAAACCCGAGATAATTGCTATGGTAGTTATGGAACCTCATACAGGACGGATACTTGCAATGGCAGGATTTGACAGGGACGCACCAGATAATAACCCATGTACAGATGGAGCATATCCGGCAGCAAGTCTTTTTAAGATGATTACAGCATCTGCTGCTGTAGAGACCTGCGGATACAGCCCTGCAACAACCATGTATTTTAGTGGTGGGAAATATACATTGTATAAACGCCAGCTATCAGATCAGATAAATAGCAGATTTTTAAATAAGGTTACATTAGCAGAGGCATTTGCTCAATCTATCAATCCTGTATTTGGAAAACTTGGTTCAATTATGCTTGGTAAAGATGTTCTTGAAAAGTATGCAACCTCTTTTGGATTTAATCAGGAAATTGATTCTGAGATCGATTTTAAACCAGGCAGCTTTATAATTACAGATGATAATACATATCAGTGGGCAGAGGTTGCCTGTGGATTCAACACCACAACAACTATCTCACCAATATTTGGTGCAATGATTGCAAGTACAATGCTGAATTCAGGCAAAACACCCGTGCCTTCTATTATTGAATCTGTAAAAGATGACGCTGGAAAGCTGCTATATAAAAGAAAAGATTCAATATTAAATAATGCAGTAAAGCCGGATACTGCTAAAGCGATGATGCAGATGATGAATGGAACAGTAATAACTGGAACTGCAAGAAAATCTTTTAGAGGAGCTGATAAAGATAATGTGCTCTCAAGGCTTAAGATGGGTGGTAAAACAGGTTCTTTATCAAGTTGTGATAAAACTATAAAGTTTGATTGGTTCAGCGGATTTTGCAGCGATTCTCAAGAAAAACAGCAGATCGTAGTCTCTGTGCTTGTAGGGCATGGCAAATATATAGGAACCAAAGCAAGTATTTATGGAAGATTGATTTTTAAAGAGTATTTTAACAACTATTTTGCACTAAATTCACAGCAGTTAAACAATGGTTAAATTAGTAATATTTTAAAAAGTATAATATCATTAAAAAAATAGATTAAACGGCTGATAAATATGAAATATTTAAAAAATTTTACCTCTGATCTAAAAAAAATTCTCCAGTTTGATAATAATACATCTCCACTTAATAAAATTCTATCTCTTAACATTGAATTTGGCAAATCTCCTCATAATGCTAAAGAGAACTCATTAATCTTATTTCCCTATAATTCAAATATGTTATGCTGCGGCATTGCCGCTCTTATATCTTTTAAAGGTAAAGATGTTTCTAAATTAGAACCTTTGTCTTCAAAAGAGTTCTCAGATATTGGTTATATTAATGAGATGGTCTTATGCGTAAAGTCAAATCTGTTTGACAGCTTTGCCAATAGAGATAATTTTATAAATGAGAGTTATCTGGGCGGGGACAGCGTATTGGATAAGCTGCTTTATCATGTGAGGCTGCTTAAGAGTGACAGGCTGTTTTTTGGACTCTTCTCAAGTATAGACAAAGAGAGAGAGCTTGAACTTGCAGGCAAAGAAATCTCTTCTATTATTGATAAAGAGAGTGCTCATATCTCTCCTCGTATGGCTGATATAGACGCTGCTGATGTCGAGATTGCACTTGCAAGGATTGAGAAACTTAAAGATATTTTTTGGTGCATTACTCGGGAGATTCTTGAAAATATCACAAGAATTAGACAGCTTGCTGTTACAGGGTGCACATCTGTAAGAAATGGTAAGTCAGGGGATACCAAATTAGAGTGTGCTCCTGCCGTATGTACACCGTTAAGTCAAAATCAGGTTCTCAATTTTAAGAGAATAAATGCAGTTTTAAATAGTATTGATAGGCTTGAGGTTAGAGGCAGAGACTCTGCCGGGATTTCACTTCTTTTTACTCTAACTGCTGCTGAATTTGAGAGTTTCAGAAAAGAGCTTGTTAAATCAGGTCTTGATGATCAGATTAAACAGCGTACCAACAAAACCGTTCTTACAAACAACTGTATTACAATAAACAACAGTGATTGTACAAATGGAGCTGATAAATATATAGCAATTTCTATTGTTTATAAGTATGCCGCAGAGATAGGTTCACTTGGTGATAATGTGGCATTCATCAGAACACAGATAAGAAACGATCAGATTCTCCAGATTTTGACAGCTTTTCCGGCAGCATTCAGCACAATTTCGGCACACACCCGCTGGGCATCTGTCGGCGATATAACTCAGGCTAACTGCCACCCTGTTGATAACGAACCAACCGATACTCTTGTTAAAAAAAGCGGTATTATCCATGTAAGTCTTAATGGCGATATTGACAACTATCCAGAGCTTAAAAAAGAGTATGAATCAAGATTTGATGCAATACATACTGATATAACAACTGATACAAAAATTATCCCGCTTCAAATAGAGCTTCATCTCAGACAGGGACACTCAATTGAAGAGGCATTCAGGCTTGCTGTTAACGATTTTCATGGTTCACATGCGATTAGTATGCACACCGACCTTGCACCGGGTAAAATATTTCTTGCCCAAAAAGGGAGCGGTCAGGCTATATTTACAGGCATTGCTCCAAATCACTATATAACAGCCTCAGAACTATACGGACTTGTAGAGGAGACTCAAGATTTTATTAAACTCAACGGTGAGAAGAGAGGGCAGATAGTTATCCTTGATCAAAATTCTACCGGCGGAGTTGAGGGGATAAGATCAATTGCTTATGATGGCTCTCCTATTGAGATAAAAGAGGCGGATATCCAACATAGCCAGATCACCTCAAGAGATATTGATCGCCAAAATTTTCCACACTACTTTTTAAAAGAGATTTCTGAATCACCGCTTTCAGTTGCAAGAACGCTTCAGAACAAATGGAAAATATCTCCTGATACAGGATATTATAAGATGAATCTTTCTCGTTCTGTTATTCCAGAGCATATCGAAACAGAGTTAAAACAAGGGCTTATCAGAAAAATATACTTTATTGGACAGGGAACTGCTGGTATTGCCGCCCAAGGCTGTGCTGATCTTCTTAGATACTATCTTATCTCTCAAAATAGAGATCGTTTAACAAACGATCGTGAGGATAATTTACACCCCTCAGTTGAAATTCATAATTTTGATATCAGAGCGATGAAATCCTCTGAGCTTTCAGGATTTTTCATCATTGGAGACGAGCAATCTAAAGATTCGATGAAGAATCATCTGGTGATTGCCATAAGCCAATCTGGTACAACAACCGATACCAACCGGACAGTTGATATGGTGCGTGCAAGAGGGGCAAGAACTCTTGCTATTGTCAACCGCCGTGATTCTGATCTTACATTTAAAGCAGAGGGCGTTCTCTATACCAGCAGCGGCAGAGATATTGAGATGTCAGTTGCATCAACAAAAGCGTTCTACTCTCAGTTGACAGCCGGTGCTCTTCTTGGACTTCACATAGCATCTATTACAGGAGCTGTATCTGAACGAACTTTGACTGAGGAGCTGAACGAACTGAGCACACTGCCAGACAAGATGAGAAGAGTTCTTGATATGAAGGATAAAATCAAAAAATCAGCTTTTCGTCTTGCAGTCTCAAGAAATTACTGGGCAACTGTAGGAAGCGGTTCTAATAAGACATCAGCAGATGAGATAAGAATAAAGTTGAGCGAGCTTTGCTACAAAACTATATCGTCTGATTTTGTTGAAGATAAAAAGCATATTGATCTATCATCAGAGCCTTTGATTATAATATGTGCGGCTGGAACTCGTGAGAGTGTTCTTAAAGATATAGTTAAAGATACTGCAATATTTCATGCACACAAGGCAGCTACTGTAGTTATTACAGATGAAGGCGAGGATAGATTTGATAGTTACTCCAAAGATGTGTTTAGAGTCCCAACGGTAAAAGAGCATTTTGCTCCTATTCTCAACACTCTTGTGGGTCATTTGTGGGGATACTATGCTGCACTTTCAATCAATGAGGGGTCTGAGTTTATTTATAACTATCAGCGTGGTATCAAAGATTTGATAAGTGAATATAAGAGTATGGGACGAGATGTGTATGAGGTAGTTTTAGAAAAAGATTTTAGAGAAAAAATGGCTCTATTTTATAACGATTTTTCTAAAAGACGCCGTGAGAAGCGTTTTCCAGCAGCTATGGGAATTGACAACGCTTCAAATATCACTCTTTTGTTGAAATATTTGTCAGGCAGGCTTCAAGTTGGAGACTTTGAGATCGATTTTGCTAAAAAGGGGACTCCGGCAAATATGCTTGATGAGTTCTTTAAAAATATGTCAGAGGCAGTCAACACAATGGCAAGACCTGTTGATGCGATTAAACATCAGGCAAAAACCGTTACTGTTGGAACGAGTCGTATATCAGATAAGGTTGAGACCTTTGATTTTACTGAAAAATTTGAAGGATTGATATTTGATGAGATTGCTGCAAACGGTCTATCAGTTGCTCAGATTACAAATAAAAATGTTGTTGTTATAAAAAATCTTCAAGAGATTATTTCTGGTATAAAAGGTACAATGCTGTACAAAATATCAGGATTAAATTTACTTGGTGAACCAACTGCTCAAACCAGAATAGATGTAGTCAGCAAAACTGGAATCGTTACATCTGAAGTCTCAAGAGTTGAGACTGAGCACCAGCTTAAAGGAACAAAAAATATTATTGTAAGAGAGGGAAATGTATATCTTGGCAAAGGAAGAAAAGATGGACGCAGCATACTTGTAATTCCAATTCTCTCTTCATCTCCGAGCACCAGTGTTATTGAGTATCTGCTCTCAATCCATGTCTCTTTCAAAGAGTCAGCTCAAGTCTCTCTTCTCAATAAAATTAAGGCATTGGGTGGTAAATATACAAGAATCAAAGATATTATTTTGGAAACAGACGTTCTTAAGTGGGATGATACACTGCTTGATCTTGTGGATATTGAAACTTTATTTGGCGACTCTGGTGAAAAGATCGCGGAAGCTATTATGAACAGATGAAAAGCTATCGCTTATATTGTATAATTGATTTCTAATTGTCGTATATTTTATTTAAAAAATTAGTAAGGGCGGCTGTTAAGTCGCCCTTACTAATTTATAATGAGGATACAAAATAATGGCACAAGCTGAAAGTAATGGTATATTGATTGAGTACGAAACATTTGGCGACCCATCATCTCCTGCAATATTATTATTTGCTGGTCTTGGCGTTCAGCTTATAGGCTGGGAGAGTAGAATCTGTCAAAAATTGTCAAACAGCGGCTACTATGTGATAAGATTTGACAACAGAGATGCAGGGTTATCTACAAAATGCAATGGAACCATGAGCAGTAAAGAGCTTACTAAAAAGATGTTTGCATTGCTTACGGGTAAATCAGAGACAGTTCCATATACAATTGATGATATGGCAGATGATGCTGCCGGCTTGCTTGACTTTTTAAAAGTTGGCAAAGCACACGTTTGCGGTATGTCAATGGGTGGATTTATTGCTCAGACATTTGCAATTAAGCACTCTGAGCGTACATTAACTCTAACATCTATTTATAGCCATACTGGAAAAAACGGTGCTTTCCAACCCACAAAAGAGGCATTAGAGGGAATGATAGCTCCTGTACCTGTTGAACGAAACGGTTATATCAGTCATAAGACTAAATTTTTCAAACTGGTTCATGGTAAGGGTCTTCCATTTGATGAGGAGTTTCACAAAGAGATGTCAGCTAAATCGTATGATCGCTCTTTTTATCCAGATGGTATTGCACGCCAATATCTTGCTATTCTAACTCAAAAGGATAGAACTTTATATTTGAATAAGATTAAAGTTCCAGCACTTGTTATACATGGTGATGATGATCCTCTTGTTCCTCTGTCTGGCGGCAAGGCAACTGCAGATGCAATATCAGATTCAGAGTTTAAGATAATAAAAGGAATGGGTCATGCAATGCCAAATCCTAATAACGCATGGTGGGATGAGATTTTAGATTCAATGGTTGAGCATATGCGTAAAATTAGTTGTCAGATAGAAGCGGATAGATTAAATTAATTCAAAAATTTTTATATCAATGTTTTTTAACTATATGGTTAATCTTAAAAGTTTTTTTAAAAATAGACATTAATATCACAACATCTAAAGGAGAAAATAGCTATGAGAGTTGGATTTGTGGGTTGGCGTGGAATGGTTGGTTCTGTCCTTATGGAAAGGATGATCGCAGAAGGTGATTTTAAAGGGTTTGAACCTCTATTTTTTTCAACATCTCAAGCTGGTGAGAAGGGACCTGATATCGGCGTTGACATTCCGCCTCTTATGGACGCAAATGATCTTAATCTTCTCTCAAACATGGACATTATCGTAACCTGTCAGGGTGGCTCTTACACTCAGTCAGTTTATGGAGAGTTGAGAAAAAAAGGGTGGTCAGGTTACTGGCTTGATGCAGCTTCAACCCTTAGAATGGAGAAAAACAGCATTATTGTTCTTGATCCTGTGAACCGTAAGGTAATTGATGATGGGCTTGACGCTGGGGTCAAAGATTTTATCGGCGGTAACTGTACAGTATCTCTGATGCTTATGGCTCTTGGCGGATTATTTGAAAATGATCTTATTGAGTGGCTGACATCTATGACATATCAGGCAGCTTCTGGAGCTGGAGCAAAAAATATGAGAGAGCTGGTAAGCCAGATGAAGGTTATAGGAGATCGAGCAAAAGCATATCTTGGCAATAGCGATGCTGCCATACTTGATCTTGACAGAAACGTTACAAAAACTATCCGTTCTGATGCTCTGCCGGTAGATAATTGGGCTGTTCCGCTTGCTGCAAATCTGATTCCATGGATTGACAAGGCAATGGATAATGGGCAGACCCGTGAAGAGTGGAAAGGTTTTGCTGAGACAAACAAAATTTTAGGAAGGCAGAACAATCCTGTGCCAATTGATGGGCAGTGTATCCGTATTGGTGCTATGAGATGCCACAGTCAGGCTTTTACAATC
This sequence comes from uncultured Desulfobacterales bacterium, assembly GCA_964539635.1. GTDB lineage: Bacteria > Desulfobacterota > Desulfobacteria > Desulfobacterales > Desulfobacteraceae > Desulfamplus. Next base: position 157,784 of record CAZIJN010000004.1, read on the forward strand.
AAACTTAAAAAAGATGTTCCATTAGATGAGATAAATCAGATCATTTTGGCAAATAATGATTGGGTAAAGATAGTGCCAAACGCAAAAGAGGAGTCAATCAAAAATCTTACGCCTGCTGCTGTAACTGGAACACTAACCGTACCTATAGGCAGAATAAGAAAGATGAACTTAGGAGCAGAATATCTTACAGCATTTTCAGTGGGTGATCAGCTTCTTTGGGGTGCTGCTGAACCGATCCGCAGAATCTTAAGAATAGTGTTGGAGCATATAAGCTGATTAATCCATAAAGCTGATTAGTTATGAAGATCAGCTTTACTTGAACTGCTATTAGGATTTTGTTGTTGATTGAAATTGTTAGATAAAAAAACAGAGGGCTTACACCTTTAATAAATTGATGTAAGCCCTTGATTTTTTATGGTCGGGACGACTGGATTTGAACCAGCGACCACTTGTCCCCCAGACAAGTGCGCTACCAGGCTGCGCTACGCCCCGTTTGAATTGATTTTGCCCATATACCAAACTGTTAGATGCTCTGTCAAGCTGCATTAGTGTAAAGCAGTAATTTTTAGATTTCTTGAGCGTAATAAAAAACAGCAAGCAGCACATCTAAAAAGGAGTGTGTTATTTTATGGAATCAGGTTTGAATCTAAGTAGTTATAAAGCACCATCGCCTCTTAAACATGGAGATACTATTGGAGTTTGTGCTCCGTCAGGTGCATTTGAGCTTAATCGTTTTGATAAGGGTATTAATGTGCTCAAATCAATGGGATTCAATATCTATATTCCAGATGAAATATATCATAAAAAAAGGTATATGGCAGGAGATGATGAGATTCGAGCCGATGTTGTAAACTCTCTTTTTAAAAATCCTGATATTAAAGGAATTATCTGTGCAAGAGGCGGTTTTGGAGCTTTAAGAACTCTTAACTATATTGATTACGAGCTTATATCATCAAATCCTAAGCTGTTTGTGGGATTTAGTGATATCACTGCTCTTCTTACGGCTGTTTCTGAAAAAAGCGGGATACAGGTAGTTCATGGTCCTGTAGTAACCTCTCTTGTTGATGCTGATCAAGCTACATTAGATTCACTTTATCATCAGTTGACATCTTGCAGCAGCCATTTTAATCAGAGCTTTTCTTTTAAATCTTCTGAAAAATTTGATAAAAACTTAGAAAAAGTCTCAAATCCAAACTTAGAGCCAGATTTTTGTAAATTTAGAACTTTAAGACAAGGTTCTGCGTTAGAACGATTGACAGGAGGCAATCTTTCAACCTTGTGTCATCTTATAGGTACAAAATTCCAGCCAGATTTAGATGATTCTATTTTATTTATCGAAGATATAGGCGAAGCTCCTTATAAAATTGATAGAATGCTCAGTCAGATGAAACTTGCTGGTATGTTTGATAAGGTTAGGGCAGTGGTTGCAGGAACTTTTGAAAGGTGCGGTTATAAAAAGAGTGAAGGCTCTCAGACAAATAATTCTAACGCAGCCGATTCTATTTATGATAATGCAGTTATTGATGAGATAATATTAGAAATATTTGATAATCCAGCGTGCCCGATAATTGCAGATATTGATGCTGGTCATGGAATAACTAATCTTTCCTTACGTTTTGGCTGTTTGGCAGAGATTGATGTATAATGAATAGAAAAATCTGATAAAAAGTATGCAGTGCAATAAAAATATGAATGCGGTTGCTCGAATGATGCAGAGTGGTGTGAACGGAAAGGTCTTTCCCGGTGCTGTTCTGTTAGTTTCATATAAAGATGAGATTCTGTTTTATGATTCTTTTGGTCTTGCAGATATCGAGTCGGGTCAGTTGATGCAGAAAAATTCTGTTTTTGATCTTGCATCTCTTACAAAACCTCTTGCTGCTGCTCTTTGTCTAATGCGATTAGTTGAAAAGAGTGCAATTTCTCTTGATAATAATCTTTCTCAAATATTTACAGATATATTTAGACCTGAAAATGGAACATTTTGGGCAGATAATATTAATAATATTAAGGATAAAGCAGATATAACAGTAGAGCAGTTGTTAAGGCATATATCAGGCTTGCCTGCCCACAGACCTTTTTACGAACAGGTCGTTCTTAAGCCCAAGGCAGAGAGGCGTAATTTTATGAGGCAGCTTGTTTTAACAGAGCCTCTTGCTGCAAAGCCGAATCAGCGTCAAATATACAGTGATCTTGGCTATATGCTTCTTGCATGGATTATTGAACAGGCATCTGGAACCCGTCTTGATAAATTTTTATATAAAGAAATATACGAGCCTCTTGGAGTAAAAGAGCTTTTTTTTATGCCGATAGGTGATAATACAGTTGGTAATAGAAATATACAGATAAAAAGTTATTCAGATAAGAGTTATTCAAATCAGATAAATAAGATAGATTTAAAAAAAGATATACTGTTTGTTCCGACTGAAATCTGCCTATGGCGGAAAAAAGTTCTGCGTGCAGAGGTGCATGATGACAATGCTTGGGCAGTTGGAGGAGTTGATGGTCATGCTGGACTTTTTGGAACAGCTTTAGGGGTTTGGAGTCTATTGATTGAGATTCTGAATATTTTGAATGGACGAGAGAGCCTTCTTGTTAAAAAAGATACGTTAAAAAGATTCCTATCTAAAAATTATATATATGATAATGATAATGCTCTTGCTGCCGGCAGGTTTGATATGGTTGCAGGATTTGATACTCCATCTTTGTCAGGCTCTTCTGCAGGCAGATATTTTTCGTCTGAAAGTATAGGGCATCTTGGTTTTACAGGTACATCATTCTGGCTTGATCCACTTAACTCTGTAATAGTTATACTGCTTTCTAACAGGGTACATCCAACCAGAAACAATCAGAAGATTAAAGAGTTTCGTCCAATTATACATGATCTTATCATTGAGACTCTTATTAGATAAATATTTGCCGTTATAAGAAGAATTCTTAATTCTACTCCTAATATTCTTCACATAAGCCATATTTTTTATTCTTGTAAAAAAGTTGCTTTTCTGTTAGCAGAAGGCTCTTAACATTGTGGTTTAGATCAGAAGAGACAATTTTTGTGTTATGCTCTTAATGGTAATGTATATTGCAACTTTTAGAGCTTATTAGAGTTGATTAATTGATATCATATCTCTAATAAATATTTAGTTTTGTCAATTTTTTTAATAATAGTTCTTTATATAATTTAAAGTATATTTATTCGATCGGAAGGGGTAATATGAACCTGATATTGGACTCTCTTCTTGGTATATTTTCAAGCGATTTAGCTCTTGATCTTGGGACTGCTAATACGCTTGTGTATGTCAAAGGTAAGGGAATTGTGCTCAGTGAACCGTCTGTGGTTGCTGTGAGGACAGATAAACGCTCAAAAAATAGAGTGCTTGCAGTTGGTATTGAAGCAAAAAAGATGCTTGGAAGAACTCCTGGCAATATTATTGCAATACGCCCAATGAGAGACGGCGTTATTGCAGATTTTGAAGTTACAGAGGCGATGCTTAAGCATTTTATAAGAAAAGTGCACAACAATCGCAGAACTCTTGTAAGACCAAGAATTGTTATTGCCGTTCCCTCCGGCATTACTCAGGTTGAGAAGCGGGCTGTTAGAGAATCGGCAGAGCTTGCAGGTGCAAGAGAGGTCTTTTTGATTGAAGAGCCAATGGCTGCTGCTATTGGTGCGGGGCTTCCTGTAACAGAGCCGACTTGTAATATGGTGGTTGATATTGGAGGCGGTACTACTGAAGTTGCTGTCATATCTCTTGCTGGTATTGTAACCAGCCGTTCTATAAGGGTTGCTGGCGATAAGATGGACATGGCAATATCCCAGCATATCAAAAGAAAATATAACCTTCTGATAGGAGAGAGGACAGCCGAGATTATTAAAACAACAATCGGCAATGCCTATCCTGACGAAGAGATGGTAGAGACAATTGAGATAAAAGGACGTGATTTAGTATCTGGTGTTCCTAAGATTCTTGAAATAGACTCTGAAGAGGTCTGTATGGCTATTTCAGAGCAGATAGATGCTATTGTTGAAACAGTTAAAATTGTACTTGAGCAGACACCACCTGAGCTTGCAGCAGATATTGTTGATAATGGTATTGTATTGACTGGAGGCGGTGCACTTTTAAAGAATTTAGATAAACTTCTTAGAGAGAAAACCGGTCTTCCTATTATTATCGCAGAAGATCCCCTTTCAACTGTAGCACTTGGTTGTGGTAAGGCGTTAGATGCGATGGATATTTTAAAAGAAGTGGTTATTACGTAATTCAATGTTTTCTAAACAAACGGCATTTCTCATAGGGATTGTCCTTTTTGTAGCTACAACCTTTACCATACTGACAGTTAGCAGCCGCACTATATTCTCTGAAAATAGTGTGGAGCGTATTGCCATATCCATCATATCTCCTTTTCAAATGGTAGTTTCTGCTTCATTTAATTGGTGCAGTGATATATGGCAGACATATTTTTTTAACGTCTCTGCTGCAGAAGATAATAGTAAATTAAAGAGAGAGCTTGCCCTTGCATTAGCTGCTCAGAGCCGCTATAGAGAGATTGAGCTTGAAAACAGCCGGCTTAAACGCTTTATTGATTTTAATAATGGTTCAGAGGATATCTTTATTGCAGCCCGAGTGATCGCCAGAGATCCATCTCCATGGTTTAAGACACTTATGATTAACAAAGGGACAAGTGATGGTATTATTAAGGGTGTGCCTGTGCTTGTTTCAGAAGGTGTTGTCGGGCAGATTGTAGAGGCTTCAGATAAGTTTTCCAGAGTTCTTCTGATTACTGATCGCAATAGTTCTGTAGATGCCCTTGTTCAAAGTTCACGAGCAAGAGGCATAGTTCAGGGTAATAATACAGATTATTGTCTTTTTAAATATGCCTTAAGAAAAGATCAGATTGCTCAAGGAGACATTATAATCTCTTCTGGTCTGGATCAGGTATTTCCAAAGGGTTTGCTTATTGGAGAGGTGCTTGAGATAAAAAAAGAAACTTCTGATCTTTTTCAGATGATTTTTATTAAAACATTTGTAGATTTTGATAAATTGGAAGAGGTACTTGTACTTAGTACGCCTGATACTGAAATGGACAGCTCTAACCTTTATACTATTGAGGGAGAAGCACAGACTGAGGAGCTATATGAGTATCCTGTGAATGGAACTTCTGAAATATCTTTGGAAAATAACTCTTCTGAGCAAAAAAATCTTACATCAAAAAAAGATGAGCCTGTAAAACTCTTAAATAGAGAAAGTAAGAAGAGCCAATAAAGAAAGGGAAAGAATGATAGACAATGATAAAATTTTTTTTCCACGTTTTTTTATCCTTAAGCCTGATTGTTATACAAACATCTATTCTTCCATCTATTCCCCTATTTTCAGGTTGTTTTGATATTCTGCTTATAGTTGTTCTTTTTTTATCTCTTATGTTCTCCAATTTTACCCTTATAGCCGCAGTAATTATACTTGGTTGGAGCATGGACAGCCTCTCTGATGCCCCTTTAGGTCTTTATACGATCACATATGTGTGGGTTTTTCTGCTGGTACAATTTCTCAAGCGGTTTGTGCATCGTGGCAATATAATTTTTATCCCCTCTATAAGTGCTTTTTCTGTTGTTATGTCGAATGGATTTCTATTTTTCTCGTTTCTTGTCAGGTATGGAAGAGAAGCTGTATCAATAGAGGACGTTCTTCTTGCAGGCAAACAGAGTTTATGGGCTTTTTTTCTTATTCCTATCTGTTTTGTGGTGATCCATAGTGCACACACTATATGCGATAGATTAGATTCAAAAGGCTTTATATGAAAAATCCTGACAGAGAGTGGCTCAAAAAAAGACTTATGAATGCAGCAGTGATAATTATGGCTGCATTTTCTATTCTTCTGCTCAGATTTGTATATCTTCAGGTAGTTGAAGGAGATGAATATCGAAGGCTTTCAGAGAATAATTGTATCCGGCTTCAAAGTATTCCAGCATCAAGAGGGTTGATTTATGATAGAAATGGTAAGCTGTTAGTGGATAATATACCATCATTTGATTTAAAGATTGTGCTTCAAGATGCTAATCCTATTGACGAAACTATTGAGAAACTCTCATCTTTTACCTCCATACCTGTAGAAGAACTTATGGAAAGAGTTGATGCAGGTAGAAAGGTTTCTATTTATAAGCCTCTGCTGTTAAAAAGAAATATCACAAGAGATCAGCTTGCTGTAGTTGAGGCACATGGGTTTGATCTTCCGGGGGTCAAGGTAGATGTTGAGCCTATGCGTAATTACATCTATAAAAAGAGTGCTGCTCATGTAATCGGATATCTTGGAGAGATAAATTCACAGGAGATTGAAAATAATACCTATCCTGATGTAAGATCAGGAGATTCAATTGGCAGATATGGTGCAGAAAAGGCATTTGAAGATATTCTTCGCGGCAAGCGGGGAGGCAGACAGATTGAGGTTGATGCAAGTGGACGCCTTGTGCGTGTTATTAACACTGTAGAACCCATTCCAGGAAAAAATGTTCTGTTGACCATTGATGCCGATCTTCAGCAGAAGGTAGAGGCTATAATGGAGGATAAAACAGGAGCTGTTGTTGCCGTTGATCCATCTAATGGAGAGGTGCTGGCTATGGTAACTGTTCCATCATTTGACCTTAATGACTTCATAGGTGGGATTTCGAGCGAAAAATGGAAAGCTCTTATCTCAGACCCTGATAAACCAATGTCCAATAAAGCTATTCAAGGAGAGTATCCTCCTGCATCTACATATAAAATTATTACAGGAATTGCAGCTCTTGAAGAGGGTATTGTTGATATGCATACCACCCATTTCTGTCCAGGGTATTATAAGTATGGCAACAGAGAGTATCGATGTTGGAAAAGAAGTGGACATGGAAGAGTTAATATTGTAAAGGCTCTGGAAAAATCTTGTGATGTATTCTTTTACCGTACAGGTGAGTCTCTTGGTGTAGATACGTTGGCAAAGTATGCATCTGGATGCGGGCTTGGTAAGCTTACCCACATTGAACTTTCCAATGAACGTCCAGGACTTATACCAACATCTGCGTGGAAAAAAAGACGATTTGGTATTCCATGGCAAGGAGGCGAGACTCTTTCGATTGCGATTGGGCAGGGATTTAATTTGGTAACTCCGCTTCAGATGGCTGTTTTGCTTGCTGCAATAGGGAATAATGGCACGATTTATCGTCCTAAGATATTGAAATCAATTCAAGATTATAATGAGAATATAGACATTAATAAAGAGTTAAGACCTGAGATATTAGGGGGGCTGCCAGCCAGCAAACATACTTTAAAACTTATACAAGAAGGGCTTCTTAATGTGGTTGAAAGTGAAGGCGGCACTGCAAGAAAAATTCGTGTAGAGGGTGTTGATATTGCAGGTAAAACAGGAACTGCACAGGTATTTACTCTTAAAAAGAGTGACAGAGACAGCAGGCGTAAATTTGCTCGTCATTTAAGGGATCACGCATGGTTTGTCTGTTATGCACCTGCTCAGAATCCTGTTATTGCAGTTTCTATAATTATTGAGCATGGTGAACACGGATCAACTGCTGCTGCACCAGTAGCAAGTGAAGTTATAAGAACATGGCTTCAAATAAAAGGCATGCTTCCGAGCGTTAAAAGATAAATGTACAATGTGTTGATTCATTTTGATAACAATTTTTAAATTATACGTTTCTATTTTGTATGGATGGATTTGTGTTTGACAGACGGCTTATTGAAAATTTTGACTGGGGATTGGTTTTTATAACATTTTTGATTGGGACTGTTGGTTTAGGGGTTCTTTATAGTGCTGTTAATGCAGGTGAGCCGGGTGGTCCAATGCACTTGTTATTTCAAAAACAGATGATTTGGATTTCTGGAAGTTTTGGCATAGTTATTTTATCTTTAACCATTCCATATAAGCTGTTTGACAGAGGAAGTTTAATTGTATATTTCGTTTGTGTAGGACTTTTAGTTGCAGTTCTTTTTTTTGGTAAGTATGTAGCTGGCTCTCGACGCTGGCTTGTTTTAGGTCCACTTACTATGCAGCCATCAGAACTTATGAAACTATCCCTTATTTTTGCCTTAGCTTCTGTCTATTCAGGCTCTGTTTCAGAAGATGGACTCCCTTTTAAATATCTTGTTAAACCAGGATTAATTCTATTTTTTCCTTTTTTATTGATATTGCTTCAACCAGACCTTGGAACAGCTATGCTTCTTCTATTTATTGCAGCATCAATGACTCTTTTTGTAAAGGTGAAAAAAAGCGTATTTTTTTCATGTACACTTATCGGAGTTTCTGCTGTTCCTTTAGCTTGGATATTTGTTTTAAAGGAGTATCAAAAGGGAAGGGTATTGACGTTTCTAAATCCTGATAGAGATCCCCTTGGTGCAGGATATCATATTATTCAATCAAAAATAGCGATTGGCTCAGGAATGTTGTCAGGCAAAGGTTTTCTAAAAGGAACTCAGAATGCGTTGGCTTTTCTTCCTGAGCATCATACAGACTTTATACTATCTGTTTTGGCGGAAGAGTGGGGGCTTATAGGTTGTTGCGTACTTCTTTTCCTCTATTTTATGCTTCTTTTGTGGGGTCTTAATATTGCATACTGCTGCCGCGATATGTTTGGGTCAATTCTTGCGTTTGGTGTAACTATTATGATTTTTTGGCAGATTTTTATTAATATTGGAATGGTAATGGGATTGATGCCTGTTGTTGGGGTTCCCCTTCCTCTTATAAGTTACGGAGGCTCATCAGTTGTTACCAATATGATAGGGATTGGAGTGCTGCTTAATATAAGTATGCGAAGGTTTGTTATGGTATAAAATTATGTTTTTGTATCTGATTTTATATTGTGAATATCTATTTTTTTATGTTTAATCTCAATATTTATAATCTAATATTTCATAACAGTTGAATTTAAATGGCTCAATATGATTTGCGTGTTGACAAAAAATCATGTTGGTGATACTCAATTTTTTTGAATTTTGCCTGTTTATTGTATGATAGCTATAAATTTATCATAGAGCTTGATTAGCTTATATTTATTTAAGTTGTATTATATCTATTTTGTATTTAAACCATATCCATGAAAATGGTGTGGTATATTGAATAGCGTGTTAGTGTAATATTAATTATTAACTGGCGGAGGGAAATCTATGGTTAGTGTTGATGGGTCGCTGTTTATTCAGATCATCAATTTCCTTTTTCTCCTTTATGCCCTGAATCTGGTTTTGTTTAAGCCTGTCCGTAAAATTCTTCTTGAACGTAAGGAGAAGATCGATAGCCTTGAAAAGGGTGTGGAATCCCTTTCATCAAAGGCTTTAGATAAGGACAATGCCTATAAGGAAGGTCTTAAAACTGCCAGAGCAAAAGGTCTCAAACAAAAAGAGGCTTTTGTAGAAGAGGCATCTCAGGAGGAAAAAGAGATACTTGAAAGAATTAACAAAAAGGCTCAGGCAAACCTTGCGGCAATTCGTACTCAGGTAGCTGAAGAGACTGAAAAGGCTCGACTTGCACTGGAAAAAGAGGTTGATGCTTTTGCTAAAGCAATTGGCGAAAAAATACTGGGGAGGGCGTGCTGATGAAGATTGCAGGAACAGTTAAAAATGTTTGCAAGAAAACTCTTCCAGCCGCTTCTGCCATATTTTTTCTGTTTGCAGGTGTTGCTTTAGCATCATCTGGAGGCGGACATGAGGCTGCACCTAAGGGATGGGTAGTAACTGACACTTATAAAGTTATTAACTTTCTTGTGTTGGTAGGTGCTCTTTTTTACATTGCTAAGAAACCAGTTGCACAATTTTTTTCATCCCGTGTAAAAGGTATTCAGGAGCAGCTTGCAGACCTTGAACAGAAAAAGGCAGATGCACAGAAGGTTTTAGCAGACTATGAGAATAAAATTGCCGATCTGAGCAAAGAGTCTGAAAGAATTGTAGAAGATTATGTTCGACAGGGCGAAGAGGCAAAAAAGAGAATTCTTGCTGAAGCTGAGGCACAAGCTTTAAAACTTGAAGAGAGTGCTAAACGCAATATTGAACAGGAATTCAAATCTGCAAAATCTAAATTGCAACAAGAGATTGCAGAAAAAGCACTTGCACAGGCAGAGCTACTCGTAAAAGAGTCAATCTCTTCTGAAGATCAGGATCGCTTAGTTGACGAATACTTGGATAAGGTGGTGGCATCATGAAAAATTTAGCTGTTGCGAGGCGTTATGCCAAAGCCTTGATGCTTATCGGTAAAGAGGATGGTCAGGCAGAACAGTACTCTTATGAACTTGATTTTTTTGTTAATCTTTTTGATGGCAGTGTAGAACTTGAAAAGGCAATAACAAACCCACTGTTTGATAAAAATGACAGAAGAAAAGTTCTTGCTGCTGTTATTGAACGGACTGACTCTTCCCGCATCATAAAGTCCTTTATGATGTTGCTTTTTGATAAGGGACGTATTGGATTTTTGCGTGAAATCTGTCAATTCTATAAAAAACTTGCTGATGAGTTAAAGGGTGTTGTCCATGCAACTTTAGTCTCTGCAACGCAGTTGTCTGAAGAGGCTACTGAAAAGATAAAACAAGGACTTGCTAAAAAAACCGGTAAGGATATTATTTTAGATGTTGAGCAGAATCCTGCTCTTATCGGCGGCATTATTACAAAGATTGGAGACCTTGTTCTGGATGGCAGCGTAAGAACTCAACTGTTCAATATGAGAGAATCATTAAAAAGAGGTGAAATTGTCTAATGGAAATAAGAGCTGAAGAGATAAGCCAGATTATAAAAGAGCAAATCAGAGATTTTGACAAAGAGGTGGAACTCAGCGAAACAGGCGTGGTCCTCTCTGTAGGTGATGGTATCGCCCGTGTTTATGGGCTTGAGAAGGTAAAAGCAATGGAGCTTGTTGAGTTCCCAGGTGGCATTCTTGGACTTGCTTTGAACCTTGAGGAAGACAATGTTGGTATTGCAATTCTTGGTGAAGATAAGAAAATCAAGGAAGGCGATATTGTAAAGAGAACCGACCGTATTGCATCTGTTCCTGTAGGTGAGCCAGTCCTTGGTCGCGTTGTTACAACTACAGGTGAGCCAATTGATGGCAAGGGTCCGATCAATGCAACACAAACTATGAATATGGAACTTGTAGCTCCTGGTGTTATTGCAAGAAAATCAGTGCATGAACCATGCTATACAGGTTCTAAAGCTGTTGATGGTATGACGCCAGTTGGAAGAGGTCAGCGTGAGCTTATCATTGGTGACCGTCAGATTGGTAAAACTGCTATTGCCGTTGATGCTATTATTGCACAGAAAAACACAGACGTTAAATGTATCTATGTTGCCTGTGGTCAAAAGAAATCTACAGTTGCACAGGTTGTTGCTGCCCTTGAAGAGCATGGAGCAATGGAATATACAACTGTTGTTGTTGCAAGTGCCAGTGAGCCTGCTGCAATGCAATATCTCGCTCCTTACGCAGGTTGTGCAATGGGTGAATATTTCCGTGATAAAGGCGAACACGCTCTTATTATCTATGATGACCTTTCAAAACAGGCTGCTGCTTACCGTCAGGTCTCACTGCTTCTCAGACGCCCGCCAGGACGCGAAGCGTTCCCTGGAGATATTTTTTACAACCACTCTCGTCTGCTTGAACGTTCTGCAAAACTTTCTGACGAACTCGGTGCAGGTTCCTTGACAGCCCTTCCAATCATTGAAACTCAGGAGGGTGACGTTTCCGCATTTATTCCAACCAATGTTATTTCTATTACTGATGGTCAGATATACCTTGATAAGGGACTTTTCTTCTCAGGTATCAGACCAGCTATTGACGTTGGTCTATCTGTCTCCCGCGTAGGTGGTGCTGCTCAGGTAAAAGCCATGAAGCAGGTTGCGGGTACATTGAGACTTGACCTTGCACAGTATCGTGAGCTTGAGGCATTTGCAGCATTTGGAAGTGATCTTGATGCTGCTACCCAGAGACAGTTGACACGTGGTGAAAGACTGGTTGAAATTTTAAAACAGCCTCAATTCCAGCCTCTTCCAATGGAAAAAGAGGTTCTTATTCTCTATGCAGGAACCAGAGGTTATCTTGATAAATATCCAAAAGCTGCTTTGACAAAATATGAGAAAGGTCTCTATGCTTTTGTTGAGAATAGATTCCCTGATGTATTGACATCGCTTGCGGACAAAAAACAGATTACAACCGAGATTGAAGCCAGAATGAAAACAGCCCTTGAAGCCTATGATGAAGAGTTCAAAGAAACAGTATAAATTGATTGCTGATTAAATTAAGTCAATATAATATTTAGATATTTAGGTAATGGATTTTATAGTATTGTTATTAACTCAAAGGCTTTAAAGGTAGATTTATGGCAACGTTAAAGGAAGTAAAAACAAAGATAAGCAGTGTAAAGAAGACCAAGCAGATCACCTCTGCCATGAAAATGGTTGCTACTTCCAGACTGCGCGGTGCCCAGGAGAGCATGGAGGCTTTTAAACCCTATGCATCCAAGTTCTCTGAAGTACTGGGAAGTATTGCCGGAAAAGCAGGGGAAGAGGCAAGCCCTCTTCTTGTTCCTAAGGAAGAAGTAAAAAAGGTGAGCGTTATCCTCTGCACATCAGACAGAGGACTTTGCGGTGGTTTTAATGTTAACCTTATCGAAAAAGCTGATAAATTTATCAAGAACAACCTTGCTGGCAAGGAAGTGTCATTGACTTGTTTTGGAAAAAAAGGCAGGGACTGGGCAAAAAAAGTCCCAATGACAATTGATGACCAGTATATCGGAGTTGTAGGCGGTAAATTTGATTTCAGCGTGGCATCAACTTCAGGACAGAAAATGATCAATAGTTTTCTTGAAGGAGCTGTTGACGAGGTATATCTGGTATATTCACATTTCAAGAGCATGGCAAGACAGGAGCCTGTCATCAAGCAGCTACTCCCCATTCCATCTCTTGACGAGATGGCAAAAAATGATGCTGCGACCACCCCGGCAGAGAAAGATGCTGCGTATCTTGCGGAGCATATCTGTGAGCCATCATCAGATGTCCTGCTCGGAGAGATGCTTCCAAAGAATATTTTCATTCAGATATATGATGCACTGCTTCAGACATCAACCAGTGAACATGGTGCAAGAATGAAGGCTATGGAAAATGCCACCAAGGCATGTCAGGACATGATTGGCGAATTGCAGACCATTTTTAACAAGAGACGCCAGTCTGGCATTACATCAGATCTGATGGATATTGTGGGGGGTGCAGAGGCACTTAAAGGGTGATATTGCCCTCAGCTAATATTGATCTTAAATGATAATATTTTGAATATACATAGAATTTAACAGCTTTTACAGGAGGAATACATGGCTGAAAATATAGGAAAAATAGCACAGGTATTAGGTGCTGTTGTTGACGTTAGATTTGAACCAGGAAAGCTTCCACCACTTTTAACCGCACTTACAGTTACAAATCCGGTTATCAGTGATGAAGAGGATAACCTTGTTATTGAGGTTGCCCAGCATCTTGGTGATAATGTTGTAAGATGTATTGGTATGAATGTAACCGATGGTCTTCAGCGTGGTATGCCAGTCAAGGATACAGGTAACCCAATTATGATGCCGGTAGGTGAAGCATCTCTTGGTAGAGTTTTAAATGTTGTAGGAAAACCAGTTGATGGTCTTGGAGATATTGATCGTTCAAAGATGAGATCAATCCACAAACCAGCGCCTGCTTTTATTAATCAGGATACCAGCGTAAGGGTTCTTGAGACAGGCGTTAAGGTTATTGACCTTCTTGTACCATTTCCCCGAGGCGGCAAGATGGGTATGTTTGGTGGTGCTGGTGTAGGCAAGACCGTTATTATGATGGAGATGGTTAATAACATTGCCATGCAGCATGGTGGTATCTCTGTTTTTGGTGGTGTAGGCGAAAGAACCCGTGAAGGAAACGACCTTTATCATGAGATGAAAGATTCGGGGGTTCTTCCAAAATGCGCTCTTGTTTACGGACAGATGACAGAGCCGCCAGGTGCAAGAGCAAGAGTTGCTCTTTCAGCTTTGACTTGTGCTGAATATTTCCGTGATGAAGAAGGACAGGATGTACTTCTATTTGTTGATAACATCTTCCGTTTTACTCAGGCTGGTGCAGAGGTTTCAGCTACACTTGGTCGTATGCCGTCTGCTGTTGGTTATCAGCCTACGCTTGCGGTTGATATGGGTGAGCTTCAAGAGAGAATCACTTCAACAGATAAAGGCTCAATCACAGCGGTTCAGTGCGTTTATGTACCTGCTGACGACTTGACAGACCCTGCTCCTGCTACTACTTTTGCCCATCTTGATGGAACAGTTGTTCTTTCCCGCCAGATTGCAGAGCTTGGTATCTATCCGGCAGTGGATCCGCTTGACTCAACTTCAAGGATTCTTGATGCTGCATATATCGGCGAAGAGCATTATCAGGTATCTCGAACAGTTCAGCAGACTCTTCAAAAATATAAAGAACTGCAAGATATTATCGCAATTCTTGGTATGGATGAGCTTTCTGACGAAGATAAGATTACTGTTCAGCGTGCCAGAAAACTTCAAAGATTCCTCTCTCAGCCTTTTCATGTTGCAGAGACTTTTACAGGCATGCCTGGTAAATTTGTAAAGGTTGAAGATACTGTAAGATCATTTAAAGAGATCATTGACGGCAAACACGATGATCTTCCTGAAGGTGCTTTCTATATGGTTGGATCTATTGAAGAGGCGGTTGAAAAAGCTGCCAAAATGAGAGAGGGTAAATAATACAGGGGGTAAAAATGGCTGAGAATATATTTTTAGAGGTAGTTACCCCTTCAAAGGCTGTTGTCAGTGAAGATGCTCAGATCGTAGTTGCTCCGGGTACTGAAGGTGAATTCGGTGTGCTTAGAGGACATACTACTTTTTTGACTTCACTTAAACTTGGAACGCTTCGCTATAAGGATAGCTCCGGAGTTGAGAGAGCTGTTTTTATCAGCGGTGGTTTTGCCGAAGTTCTTCCAAATAAGGTAACCGTTCTTGCAGAGTCTGCAGAAAGAAGAAAAGATATTGATGTAGAGAGAGCAAGACTGGCTAAAGAGAGAGCTGAAAAGAGACTCACATCTACCGGAGTTGATATCGATTTTGTAAGAGCTGAAGCTGCCTTAAGAAGGGCTATTCATAGACTTTCGATAAAAGGTTCCTCCTGATTTAAGAAGAGTTTTAAAGTCTTATTCAGGAATTGATAAGATATTGAGGGATACTCAGAGGCATAGAGAGTATCCCTCTTTTTTTAAAAATCTGCTTTTTTAACCGTTTTCTCATCATTTTATTTTTAAGGATTTTATGATGGATATAACAGAAGTTGCTGTTATTATATTAGCCGCCGGCAAAGGGACACGAATGAAATCAGACATTCCAAAAGTCCTGCATCAGATTAACGGTGAGTCAATGATAAAATTGGTGGTTAGATGTGCAGCCTCTATATTTGCTCAAAATATTGTTGTAGTAGTAGGACATAAAGCTGAATTAGTAAAAGAAGAGATAGATCGTTATTTTAAGGTGTTATATGCGTTTCAAAAACAGCTTCTTGGAACAGGTGATGCCGTTAGAACAGCTATCCCATTGTTAAGTGATAATGTTAAGCATGTTCTTGTACTGTGTGGTGACGTTCCTTTAATCAAAAAAGAGACTATTAAAAATTTTGTTAATTATCATATAAGCAATCACCATGATATATCTGTGCTCGGCGTAACTGTAGAGTCTCCAACTGGATATGGAAGACTTATATTTGATGATAAAAAACAATTTATATCTATCTGTGAAGAGGCAGATGCAACCCCTGAACAAAAAATAATAAATATAGTAAATTCAGGAATATATTGCATAAAAAAATCCTTTCTTGTATATGCACTTGGTCTGATAGGTACAGATAATGTACAAAAAGAGTATTATTTGACAGATTTAGTTTCAATAGCATTTAAAGAAAATTACAGTACAGGCTGTTTTATTGGAGATAACCCTAAAGAGGTTATGGGTGTAAATACTATAGAAGAGTTAAAGCAGGCAGAATATTTAGCCACAAAAATAGTAGATTAATTGAACTTATACACGATATGAATCGTTCCATAATGACAACGGATTCTCAATAAATTCACTTGACTTTGTGAAATGCTATGATTTATATTTGACCCTAAGATTTGTGAGGTAGTTGAAGTGGAAAATGAAGCAATAGATAAAAAGTTTAATGATATTGACGAAAAAGTCGATTTTATAATAGAGCTGTGTCAAACCTTACAGGCTGAAAATGCCGAGTTGACATCTAAAGTTGAAATTCTTGAGTCTGAATTAAAAGAAAAAAGAGAAAAAGAGGGTCTTCAGATTGAACAGGAGACAGCTATACAGGCAAAAATAGATAAGCTCCTCTCCAAGCTTGATAACTTTTCTGAGATACTTTAAAAAAGATGTCAACAATAGAAGCCAAAGGTTCTATAAGTATGGAGAGGTCGTCAGACGGCATTATCACTGTTGATCTCTACGGTATAAAATTCAGATTCAAGCCTGATAATAATGTTGATAATCCTGAGCAGATTATTGGTGAGCTGAGTCAATATATTGTGAGTGCTGAAAAGCATATCAAATATACAGCTTCAGATAGAAACAAATTGGCAATTCTTTTGTTGGCTGCTATGAATTTATCCAATGATTTTCAAGAACTTAAGTTACAATATTCTAATTTAAAATCTCATGTAATGGAGCGTGCTGAATCTTTGTTGGATAAAATTGAACATGAAATCTGTGATTGACTTATATAGTGTCTGTTATAATAAAATTTGAGTCGGGCTTTACTCATATGCTTGGCTTTGCTTTTTTCGATTTGAGTTTTTTTACACCCCTGCTATGTTTGTGATTGCGTTATGTCCTTTGCCTAACATTACAACAAAAAGGGTTTTCACTCTGATACCGGTGAGCATGTTCCTCTGTGAAGATGGAAAAGCCTAAAAGTATTACTGAAGACCCGTATATTGAGCCTTCGGTTCAAAGACATCAGCAACACGGCACTATGTGGGGGTTTAAAAAAATCCTCTAAAAGTTTCCTTATTCTTCTATTACCCACCCTTCACTCCTTTCAAATTGCAGTTTTGTACAATTTATCAATCGTATTTTTAGATACTATATTATTATGTACACTCTGCAATCCTTTTATCCCCGTTATTACCATTGTTATATAATGTCATTATCTATATTTATCACAATATATTTTTATTCATAGCTGAAAATGAGGAGTATAAATTAATGGAATACGTTGTTGTATTAAGTTCAATATGTGGGGTTGCTCTTGGAGCTGGTACAGCGTACTGGTTTACCATAAAACAGTTAAAGTATAAATTAGAAGAGGCTGCGAAAAAAGAGTTTCACATTATTGAAGATGCGAGAAAAAAAGCTGAGACACTTATAAAAGATGCCCAGCTTGAAGCTAAAAGCCGCCTTCTTGAGATGAAAAGTGCTTTTGACAATGAAACTGGAGAGGCAAGAGCAGAGTTAAAAAAAGAGGAGAGACGGCTTCTTCAAAGAATTGAGAATATTGATAAGCGTCAGGATCTGTTTCAAAAAAGAGAATTAGAGCTTCAATCAAAGGAGAAAGAGTTAAACAGTCGAGGAGAATTTATAGCAGTAAAAGAGCAAGAGTATCTTCAACTAATTGATGATACTAAAAAGGAACTTGAGAAAATTTCAGGACTAACTTCGGAAGAGGCAAAAGATATTCTTCTGAAAACTATGGAAAATGAAGCACGCCATGAAGGAGCAATGCTTGTAAAAAGAGTAACTACCGAGGCTAAAGAGCGTGCTGATAAAGAGGCTAAAAAAATTATCTCTACAGCTATCCAAAGATATGCCGGTGATTTTGTGGCAGAACGAACAGTCTCGGTTGTACAGCTCCCAGGTGATGAGATGAAGGGTAGAATAATTGGCAGGGAGGGAAGAAATATTCGTGCTCTTGAAGCTGCCACAGGTATTGATTTAATTATTGATGATACACCCGAAGCAGTTATATTATCGGGGTTTAATCCAGTGAGAAGAGAAATTGCAAGGTTATCTTTGACCAGGCTTATATCTGACGGTAGAATTCATCCGGCAAGAATTGAAGATGTCGTTGCAAGAGTTACTGAAGAGGTTGAGTTGATTATTAAAGAGGCTGGAGAGCAAGCTGCTTTTGATCTTGGTGTGCATGGTATAAGTGTAGAGTTAATTAAAATTTTAGGTCAACTTAAATTTCGTACAAGTTATGCACAGAACGTTCTTCAGCACTCAGTAGAAGTTGCATTTTTAGCTGGTGTCATGGCGGCTGAACTTGGACTTAATATAAAACTTGCCAAGCGTATGGGGCTTTTACATGATATTGGTAAAGCGATTGATCATGAAGTAGATGGTCCTCATGCACTGATTGGGGCAAAACTTGCTAAGAAACATGGAGAGTCTGATGCTGTTGTGAATGCTATTGCATCTCATCATGAAGATAAGATGCCTGAAAGTGTGTATGATTACATTGTTCAGGCAGCAGATGCACTTTCAGGAGCAAGACCTGGAGCACGTAAGGAGACTCTTGAGAATTATATTAAACGCCTCGAAGAGTTAGAAAGTGTTGCAAACTCTTTTGAAGGAGTTTCAAATACTTATGCTATACAGGCAGGAAGAGAAATTAGAGTCCTTGTTGAGAGTGATAAAATTTCTGATTCTGATGCGGTTTTATTAAGTAGAGATATTGCTCAAAAAATTGAGACAACTCTCACTTTTCCGGGTCAAATAAAGGTTGTTGTTATAAGAGAGACACGTTCAGTAGAATATACAAACAAATAGTGCTATTTTTTAGACAAAAAACACTAATCTTTTTATGCAGATAGTCGCTGTCTATTTTCATATAACTATCTTTAAATTTGATATTTTTTGAGTTGTAATTTTTATAAAATAAGGAAGGAGTCAATTAGCGTGAATATTCTTGATGTATTAAGGGAGCGTGGTTTTATTGATGCGGTTACTCATGAAGAGGAGTTAAGAGATTATCTTAACGGCAATAACGTAACTTGTTATATCGGTTTTGATCCTACAGCATCAAGTCTTCATGTTGGAAGTCTTGTGTGTATTATGGCGTTAGCTCATATGCAGAGAGTGGGGCATAAACCCATCGCATTGGTAGGCGGTGGTACTGGATTAATCGGTGATCCCAGTGGGAAGACCGAGATGAGAAAGGTTATTACTCAAGAGCAGATTGATGAAAATAAAGAGGGTATAAAAAAGCAGCTTTCAAGGTTTCTTGATTTTTCAAATGATAAAGCTATCTTGCTTGATAATGCTGACTGGCTTAACGACCTTCATTATATCCCATTTTTGAGAGATATTGGTCGTCATTTCAGTGTAAATCGTATGATTAAGGCGGAAAGCTATAAAATGAGGATTGATTCTGAAGATGGGTTAAGTTTTATTGAATTTAACTACATGTTGCTTCAAGCCTATGATTTTATGCAGCTTTCAAGACAATATAACTGTATGCTTCAGATGGGTGGAAGTGATCAGTGGGGTAATATTGTTGCTGGAATTGATCTGATCAGAAGAACCCAACAAAAAAGTGCATTCGGAATTACATTTCCTCTTATTACTACAAGTAGTGGTATTAAAATGGGAAAAACACATAAAGGTGCAGTATGGCTTGATCCCAATAGAACCACTCCTTATGAATATTATCAATTTTGGATAAACACCGATGATGCTGATGTCTCACGTTTTCTTTCTCTTTTTACATTTCTGCCGAATGATGAGATTAAAGTTGTTGAACAGATGGAAGGCTCTCAACTCAATGTTGCAAAATCTATACTTGCTTTTGAGGCAACTTCTATTGCTCACGGAAGAGATGAGGCTTTGAATGCCTTTGAATCTACTGTTGCAATGTTTGGCATTCCAGAGATATCTGATAATATCATGCCTTCCAGTTCTATTCCAAGACAAGCCAGTGGTCATGTTAAGGAAGATGGAATACCTTCTTCAATATGCCAGATGAGCTTAATTAATGAAGAAACTGGTATTACTGCTGTCGATCTATTCGTTATTTCAGAACTTGTGCAATCTAAAAGTGAGGCTAAACGACTCATAACCCAAGGCGGTGCATATATTAATGGAAAAAGAATAGATTCATTTGATCAAAAAATTAATTACTCAGATATAAAAGACGGAGCTATTCTTTTAAGAGCAGGAAAGAAAAAGTTTCATAAGATTATTATAACTGAGTAATAAATGCAAAATGATATAATTATACTTAACCTTGAAATCAACAAAAAAACTATTGACAACACAATCTGGTTTGGATATAAGTTGACCCCGTTTGTAGCGACTTACTACTAAACAGTCGTTACAAACTTTTTTGTTTCTTTGTGTAGATATTGTCTGTCTTTTATTGTCTGTCTTTTTCTTAGTTATTGCTTGTTAAATTTTTATAGTTAATTATAGTTAAAAATAAAAAATACTTGACAGAGATTAAGAGTGAGATTATAAAGAGCGGGTTTTGTTTTTAGAAGTATTTTAAAAAATAGATTTTTAGATATTCAATAAATTATCCTCTTGATTATTATGAGGTTTTGTTTCTTAGGTTTATCTAAAAGAAATTGATCTTTGAAAACTGGTTAGTGATTAGTAGTAATAGAGAGTAGAAAAGAATTA
>CAZIJN010000005.1:0-161701 GCA_964539635.1 uncultured Desulfobacterales bacterium
GTCTGAGTCCGCAGAGTTTGATGAACTGTGCCAAGTAATTTTTCTGTGTGTTCTGAATCAAGCGTGATATTTAATGTTTTTGTATCACGCTGATAAACCCTGCCGTTAGAAGCAGTTTTAATTTCAGTTCCAGATTTAGCTGCAATGTGAATTTGAGTTCCAGAATCGCCGCTGGTGAAAGGTAAAGCTGGAATCTTATAATTTTCAATTTGCTGCCAATAATCAATCTCATCTTTAAGTTTTAGACCAAGTTTAGTATCAGACTTAAAGTTACTCTCTGAATTAACTTTACTGTTTGACTCAAATGTAGAATCTAAAGCAGATTGTCTGATTTTCTCAGCCCATGCTTTAAAACTATGCGTTTTAGCCGGCAGCTTAACTGATTCTCCCGCTTTAATCTGATTGTATGCTGTATGGATATCTTCAGCAAGAATACGCCATGATACACCGTCAACTATCAGATGATGAAGCACTAAAAGCAGTCTGTCGCCGTCTGGCATACGGATAAGGCGGGATTTCATAAGCGGACCAGTTGATAAGTTTATATTAGACTGAACATCATTTGTTATTTTATCCAAAACATTTAAAGGATTGATAGTATTGGCTAAATCAACATTAGTTAAGTCAACAAATTCAAAATCAACTGGAAAATCAATATCTTGATTTGTTTGAATTATCTTTTCTATATCTGCTTTGTTGAGAGAGCTTTGATTGACGCTTATATCAGAGTTAAGATGGCTAATTTTTTCTTTAGTAAAAGTATAGGTCATACGCAACGCATCATGATGATTTTGAACCGCAATCAACGCTTTTTTCAAAGCATCAGGATTCATCAATTCAGAAGAGCGTATCAACTGTGCCTGATTAAAATGGTGGCGTGATGTTCGATGATGGGTAAAAAACCACTCTTGAATAGGAGTTAATGGCACAACTCCAGAGACAGGAGTTTGTTCAGCCAAAATTTTTGCTGGGCGTATATATCGCGATAAATCTGCTATGGTTGGATTTTGGAAAATCTCACGCACTTCAACTACATAATTTTCACGGGCAAGCAAGGAGACCATCTGAATCGCTTTTATCGAATCGCCGCCTAAATTGAAATAGTTGTCAAAAATACTTATCTCAGAAAGCCCTAAAATCTTCTTCCAAATCTTCACAAGCGTTTCTTCAACAGGCGTGCGGGGAGCAGCAATATCTGTTTCTGACTCTAAATCTAAACTATGCAATACTGTATCAGGTGCAGGCAGGTGAGTTCTATCAACCTTCCCAGAAGGATTTAAAGGCATTCGCTCCATACCTACAAAATGGGCAGGAATCATATAACCCGGCAACCGCTGTGCAAGAAAATTACGTAAAGTTTGAGCGTTAAGCTGTTTTAAAGATTCACGGTCAGCAGTGAAATAGGCAGCAATCTCTTTGTTAAAACCATCTGCAAGGGTTCTAACTAATACTACTGCCTGTTGAATATCAGGGTGTTCCATTAATGCGTTTGTGATCTCTCCAAGTTCAATTCTGTAGCCTCGCACTTTAACCTGATCATCGTTACGACCAAAATAGTGAAGAATACCTTCAGAATCCCAATTACCCATATCTCCAATACGGTACATTCTTTCACTTGGAAATAGAGGATGAGTGCAAAATTTGGTCTCGTTCAAATCTGGACGGTTTAAGTATCCTCTGCACAAACCATCTCCCCAAACACACAGCTCTCCCGGAATACCAATCGGCACTGGCTGATCATTTTTATCTAAAATTGTTATCTTGCAGTTTGCACTTGGATTTCCAATCGGGATATCATTTGGATATAATTTTGTTATCTCAAATAGTGTTGTGTATATTGAGTTTTCAGTTGGTCCATATCCATTAAAGACTCTGATATGAGGATATCTCTCTTTTACGCGGTTGATGTGAGGCGTGGATAGTTTTTCTCCTCCGACTAAAAGCTGTTCTAACTCCTGAAACATTGTGATATCGGCTTCCACAAACTGATTAAAAAGGCTTGTAGTCAGCCACATTGTATTTATTTTGTGTCCTAATATGTAATCACGCATACGAGGAGGCTCTACAATAGCTGATTCGTTTGGAATGCAGACGCAGCAGCCGTTGATCAAACCTCCCCATATTTCAAACACATGAACATCAAACGAAAAAGCTGTGGTTTGAGCCATGCGATCACCACGGGCAAGAACGACTCCGTTCGGCTTGTAAATCAGCCTCATCATCTGGCGATGCTCTAATAAAGTTCCTTTAGGAAGTCCTGTGGAGCCTGATGTATAAATTACAAAAGCAAGATCGCTGCTTTTACTTGGAACGTTAGGATTGGCAATATATTTTGAAGATACGTTTTTAGATGCTTCACTTAAAAATTCCGGGACATTAATTATGGGGCAGATATCTTCGATTCCATTAAGTTTGTCCGCTATCACTCGTGAATCTGTAAGTATTACACGGCAGTCTGCATCATTTAGAATAAATCTTATTCTCTCAGGCGGGTTGGATAGATTTATTCCAACATAAGCTGCACCAGTTTTAAGCACACCAAACATTGCTGCCGGAGCAAGATGGCTTTTTTCCATTATAACTGCTGCAACTTCTTCTGTTTTAAGATTAAAATTGTTTAACAGCTTGCGGGCAAGCAGATTAGCAAGATAGTTTAACTCGTGATATGATAGAATCTTATCTTCAAACGCAACTGCTGGATCGTTTGGATATTTAGAAGCGTGATCTTCTACCAACTCGGTAACAGTCCGATCTTTAGGATAAGGTATATCAGTTTGATTAAATCCAAACACTACAAGCTCTCTCTCTTCAGGCGGCATAATCTCTAAACTTTCCAACGGCATATATGGATCGGCAAGAACGCTTGAAGCCAAAGTAGAAAAATGGGCTGACATACGCATAATACGCTCAGGCAGAAACAGATCAGTATTATACTCTATCTCAAATAAAAGATTATCCTTACGAGCGTTAAATGTAAAAGTGAGATCGTATTTGGCAGTAGGATTTAAAAACTCTAAAGGTTCAGCTTTTAGTCCTTGGGAGGTGTAAGTATATTGATGCTGATCGTGCATAACCAGCATAACATCAAAGCCTACATTTCTGCTGAAATCTCTCTCTATCGCAAGATCACCCACTAATCGGTCAAATGGATATATCTGATGTTCAAATGCCTCTATGCAGGTTTGGCGGATTTTTGATAGAAATATCGTGCTGCTGTCCGTTGACGATATTTTATCCCTTAAAGCAAGCATATTGATATAGAGTCCAATCTGATTTTCCAAATCAACATGAGTTCTTGATGCAATAGGAGTTCCGATAATGATATCTTCCTGACCTGTGTATCTGTATAAAAGTATCTTAAGGATAGAGTTTATTACCATAAAAATAGTTGCATTATTCTGCTGTCCAAAATCAACCAGCCTGCGGTAAATATCAGGATCAATCTCAAATTGGAAACGATCCCCATGGTTGGTCTGCATCATTGGACGAGGGCGATCTGTCGGCAGATTTAATATTGGAAGCTGTCCTGATAGTTGAGAGTGCCAATATTTTTTAGCTGTCTGCATTTTTGCCCCTTGCTCTTGAATAGAATGCCATGCAGCGTAATCTTTGTAATGGATTTTCAAAGGAGGCAGAGATAGAGTCTCACCAGATTTAAATGCTTGATAAAATGCGAGAAGTTCACGAATGAAAATATCTTGTGATATCGCATCTGTAACAATATGGTGAACATTAATAGCAATAACATAACCTTCATCAACCTTGAATAGATTTGCCCTGATAAGCGGACCATTTTCCAAATCAAACGCAGTTGCAGCATCTTGGGAAAGTATTGCTTTAATCTGTTCAATAGCAGGTGAAGTATATTGGTTATCCGTAGCTTTAGCAGCTTTATTTGGTCTCGTAGTAGAGTCATCAAAAGAAATTTGAGTAAAATCTTGCACAGGAAGCTCAAAATCGACATCTTGATGAATAATCTGGCGTGGCTCTCCATCAATAACCTTAAATGTAGTGCGTAAAGATTCATGCCGCTTGATAACAGCCTTAAATGCCTTGATAAAATTGTCAGTATCAAGCTCGCCTTTAATCAAATATGCACCCGGAATATTATAGGCAATAAAATCGGGATCTAACTGCTCGAAAATCCAAAGCCTCCGTTGAGCATGAGAAACTGGATAATGTTCAGCCAAAGGAACTGGTTTAATGTTAATAAAGCTGTTATCTTCTGCTTTATCCGCTTGAATGCCTATATTGTTTTTTTCAACTCCTATATCTCCTTTTTGAACCTCCAAATCATCTTCAGCTTTATCAATCAAATCATTTTTTTTGTTCAAATTACGCTTAATATATTTATTCAGCACTAACAATAATTGAGATATTGACGGATTTTCAAAAAAATCACGTATTGCAATCTCAACTCTAAATTCAGCAAAAATACGAGATATTATTCTGATTGCATTTAATGAATTTCCGCCTAAATCAAAAAACGGCGTGTTCACTCCAACCTTATCAATACCAAGAACTTCGCTGAATATTGAAGCAAGTTTTTGCTCTTGATCATTAGAAGGCGGAGCGTAAGGGATTCTATCATAAAGCAAATCTTCTGGTTTTGGCAGACGGCGGCGGTCTATCTTGCCGTTTAAATTAAGCGGAAACTCATTTAAACGGACAAAAAAAGATGGAATCATGTAAGACGGCAGAAAGTCTGATAAATATGCTCGAAGCGAAGCTGGACTTACATCTATATTTTCCACAGACTCAGAATCGTTACCTTTTAACGTGTAGTAACAGACTAACTTGCTTTCATGTTCAGCCGCAGCATGAGCCGCAACCACAGGGCGTTCAATAGCTTTATGGGCAAAAAGATGACTCTCAATTTCTGATAATTCAATGCGGATACCATTGATTTTTACCTGACTGTCAAGCCGTCCGATAAATTCAACTTGATGGTCTTGCAGATACCTCCCCAAATCTCCAGTTTTATAGATAATATCTGTTTCAGTTGTCAGAGGATTTTGTATAAAAGATTTTGCAGTGAGTTCAGGCTCTTTATAATATCCATGGCTGCAAAAAGGCGTTTTAATATGAATCTCTCCAATTTCACCCACCTTGCAGAGACGATTATCTTTTAATATCAAGACGGCTGTGTTAGTTATCGGCTCTCCTAATGGAATAATTCGGTTTGGTTCAGACGGCTTATCTTTTATACGATAATGGATTTTTGCAAGCGTAGTTTCTGATGGTCCGTAAAGATTGGTTAGTTTTATACGCTCTCCTGCTAAATCAATCCATTCAATAACATCAGAACCATAAAGAGCCTCACCAGCAAGCAGAATGTTTTGCATCTCTGGCAATGGGTTGTAATGAATATTTTGCGATTTATACTCATTATCTACATTTTTATGAGATTTATCTGTAGTTTTAGATAACTCATATATATCCTTGCGTGCTTTTAACTCTTTGCGAATCAGACGAAACATTGTTGGAACACAATGGACAAGCGTAATGCGTGAACTCTCCAGCCAATCTACTAATCGGGGTGTGTTCCTCATAGTTTCAGACTCTGGAATGCACACAGTTCCTCCGCACAGAAGAGGAACAAAAATATCACGAAACGAGACATCAAACGTAGTTGGAGCAAAAAGGCTTGCTCTCACATTTTCATCAAAACCGAATGCTGATATTTCCCAATGGATAAAGTGGCTTAAAGAGACATGTTTTCCTAAAATTGCCTTTGGCTCTCCAGTTGAACCTGATGTAAATATGATGTAATTGGCTGATTGCGGGTCTGGTGTAAATTCAAGGTTTCTATCTGAAAATTTATCTATCTCAAGATTTACGGTTGAACAATCCCCTCTATTTATTGTGGTTAGTGATTTATTGTTATTTAGTATTGTTAATGATTTATCACTATTTACGATTATATGAGGCTTAGTTTTTTTGAGCATAAATTCAAGTCTTTTAGGAGGAGTATCTGCATCTAACGGCATAAAAATCCCGCCAGCCTTTAAAACCGCAAGAGCTGTGATAATATAATCAATTCCAGCAGGCAGACGCAAACCAACAACTACGCCTTCTTTAACTCCAATTTCTTGCAGTGAACGGGCTGTTTTATTGGCTTTTGCATTAAGCTCTCGATACGTAATAGAGCTTTTCTGTTTTTGCTGTTGTTCTACCTGCTCTCCTTCTTTGCCTGTCTCTTCTGCGGCAACTCTTTCTGGAAATTTTTCGGCTGTATGTTCAAACACTCGATGCAGAATTTTTTTGTTCATTTTTTCTCCAAAATTTTAACTTTCTTCAAAATTTGATAACTACTTAAAATTAATCTAAATATAGAGCCATTTTAAATTTATAACTCTAAAAATTCAATTCTATCATATAACTATTTGACGGATATTTAACAGATAACTATTTAACCTTAAACAAATCTAAAAAAATACCAAAAGTTAATACGATCATCAAAAGATCGTTCTCAAATGTCTGGCTCAATGTAAAGCTGTCTGCTCCATACATCTTTTTGAGATTTTCAACTGTTTGCGGATTAAAATATCCCTGCCTTTTTATTGTCTCAAACGATAATAAATCTTCAATCCATTCGATATTTTGACGGAGAAGATAAGGGCTGCCCGGTGCAACAAAGGCAAATTTTTTACGCTCTGTTATATCGTTGGGAAGATGTTTTAAAGCCATCTTTTTTAAAATATATTTTTCCATTCCGCCTTGTATTAAAAGCTGGGGAGGCAGAGTTTTTACAACATCAATCAGATCAATATCTAAAAACGGGTAGCGGGCTTCAACTGAATTTGCAAACGCTGCACGATCTCCATGATCAGCTAAAAGATGATCAGCAATGCGAAGTTTAAAATCAACGTAAGAGCGTTTGTGGACTGGATGCAGCCCTGCTATTTTATTATATTTAACTATTGGATTCTGCGTGCAGTCAAAGCTGTTAAAAGAGCTTAAAATATCTTCTGAATATAGAGCCTGCTTGATCTCGTTAAATTCATAAAAATTGCGTTCATATAAAAAATCTGGATCACCCCAGACCCTCTCTCTTATTTCACGATCCAGCATCTGTTCAACATCTTGCACTGATGAGTATGCATTCTGCCTCTCTAAATCAAATCTATATCCCACATAACCAGCAAAAAGCTCGTCCGCCCCTTCACCAGTCAGCACAACTTTAATCTGATTTTTTCTTACAAGTTCTGACAATGCAATCGAGCAGGTGTCATAAGACTCTTTAAGAGGTGTTTCAGCGTGATAAACTGCCTGTTTTAAACGCTCTGATATGTTGTTCCAGTCAAAACGAGTCTCGTGGTGCAAAGAGCCGACATGATCCGCCATAATTTTCTGATATCGGCTCTCATCAATATTGGATTCAGTAAAGCCTATCGAAAATGAGTGCCGTTTCTCTTTTTGAATTTTTGAGATAAATGAGGCAATCAACGAAGAGTCAAGCCCGCCGCTTAAGTAAAATCCAACCGGTACATCAGCTTGAAGCCTTCTCTCCACAGCTTTTATCAATGCTCTTTCGATTTTTTCAATGCAATCAGCTTCTGACTGGTTAATATCAATCTCATCAGCCTTTGGATATCTTAAATCCCAATACTCTTTTAACTTGACACTATTTTGATTTAAATCTTGGCTTCTCTTGTTTAAACTATTTTCAACTAAAACTAAATGACCTGCCGGTACAGAGTGTATGCCTTCAAACATGGTGTTCGGACTTACTGGTCCGGGAAAAGTTAGTATTTGATCTAATGTCCTCAGATTCACTTTCGGCTGTATTCCCGGATAGCTCAAAATTGCTTTTATTTCTGATGCAAATATCAGAGATTTATCAAAAATAGTGTAAAACAGAGGAGCAATGCCAACGTGATCACGGGCAAGCAAAAGCCTTTGTTCTCGTTTATCATAGATGGCAAATGCAAATTGTCCGACCAAACGATGCACCATTTCTGCCCCCATATCTTCGTAAAGATGAGGCAGAACCTCTACATCGCTGTTTGTTTTAAATTGGTGTCCTCTGCTTTCAAGCTCTTTTCTCAACCGTTTGTAGTTAAAAATTTCTCCGTTGCAAACACATGATATTGAACGATCTTCGTTAAATATAGGCTGATGTCCAGTTTCAAGATCGATTATTGAAAGCCGCCTGAAACCAAGACCAACAGAGCCTTCTATATAAATCCCCTCATCATCTGGACCTCTGTGAATAATCGTATCTGACATAGCTTTAATCAGGTTCGGATCAACTCTGCGTTCAGATTCAAAATGTAGGATACCGTTAATTCCGCACATGGTTTATTTAAAATTCCTTTCCATTATACTCATGAAGATCAATTTCTGTATTTTTTATGTTTTTCATTTAAATTACGCACACTAAAACTCATCATCAATATTCATAGCTGAGGCTATAAAATCAGCTTCTGAACTAAGTTCATCTTCTGAGGCAAGAAGCTGTTTAAGGTCAGCGATAGTGATATCAGGAGTTTTTGCTGCTGCCTCAAACAGTGCTGCAATATCTTTTGCAGCTTTAGTTATACATTCGCTTGAGTATGCAGAAGGGTTGTATCTAAGATCAAAATGGAGATTCGGCAGGGGATAGATTTCCACAGAAAGATCGTAATTGGTCTCTTCTAAAGCCTCAAGATTACCGATTGTAAAGCCTGCATCATACTTTTTTTGAAACTCTTCAAGCTCATCGCTTAAAGGATAGTTCTGAAATATAAGAACATGATCCAAAAGAGCAGACTCTAAACCGCAGGCAGTCTGGATTTCAGCTAAAGAGATAAAGTGATAAGGCTCGCTTGAAAGACTCTCTTTCTGTAAAGTTTTGACAAGCTCTATAAAAGATATCTTTTCAGACAGCCGAACCCTTACTGGAATCGTATTGATAAAAAGACCTACAATATCTTCAACATTAGGAACATCAACTGGTCTGCCTGAAACAGCAGCACCAAAAACCACATCAGCGGCTCCATTGCGTTCTGCCAATAAAAGCCCCCAGATAGATTGGACAAGGGTGTTGATGGTAATCTGCATCTCTCTTGACATTAAAGCAAGCTGGCTGCTGATATCTGCATCTATTTCAAAACTGTAAAGGCTTTGAATTACTGGTTTCAATATCTGATTATTATCCTCGTTATCCGCAGTTTCTAAACTTGTCTCTTGATTTTCAAGATATTTAGAATCTCTTGGAAGAGGCGTGATAGGCGTAAATCCATCTAAATAGCTGCTCCAATAACTCAATGCTCCTGAATTATCTGCTTTAGCTAACCAGCGTATATACTCCTTATATTGCGGTGCTGGTGGAAATTTCGGCTTTCTTCCGCGGCTCAACTCTATATACGCAGCTTGGACATCTTGAATCAAAACGCCTAAACACCAGCCGTCCATAAGAATATGATGGTAACTCCAGATTGCAGCATATTGATCAGCATCAATCTTAAAGATATTCATACGCATTAAAATATCTCGATCAAGCTCAAAATTGCGTTTTCTCTCCTGGATTTTAAATGCTGAAAGATATGCCTGAACATCTTTCTGACCAGATAAATCTTCGTAATGCCAATCTATAAATCCTTTTTTACGAACTACCTGAAGAGGCTTAGGAACGCTTTTGTAGATAAAATTTGTCCGAAGTATATCATGCCTGCCTGCAATGTGATTCCATGCAGACTGAAACCATTTTAGATTTAATTTACCCTTGAGAGTAAATGAAAACTGCTCAAAATAGGCAGTAGAATCAGCATCATACAGTCGGTGGAACAGCATATTCTCCTGCATCGGTGTCAATGGATAGATATCTTGAACATCTTGTGCCAAAAGATTGTTATCGTTAAGAAGAGTCTCAAATTCAGACAAGGAGAGTTTTGACCATGTCATATCAGAAGGCGTTATTTCAGAAATCTTACGCCCTGAGCAGTGATCAGTTATCTGAATAAGGGCGTTTTTCATTAATGATCCAAGACGCTGGATTGTTGAGGATTCATATTGATTACGGTTATAGTAAAATTGAATGTGCAGCCTGCCTTTACGTATTTCAGCTTCAATCTCCAACTGATGCTGCCGCCTCATTTTTGGATTAATAAGCTCGCTGTGCGGTGCAGTTTCAATGCTGAACATAAACTTTTGTTTATTAGAACTGTCAGAACTATCTGAAGGTACTCCTCCTGCATCAACTGCTCCAAGATAGTTAAAGCTGATAGATGCGTTTAATCGCTCCTGAATTTCAGGCGGCAGCGTTGGATATATAAACCCAAAATTAAACCCCCGATTTGGAATGTGCCTCAAACTCTCTTTTATCTGTTTAATCTGCAATCCAAGATCAGAATAAGACGAGGAAAGCTTTAGCAGAATTGGATATCCAACAGTAAACCAGCCGACTGTTCGGGAGATATCAATATCGTTCAAGCTCTTGTTATGACCTTTTATTGAGTCTGTTCCTTCTATTGAATCTGTTCCGTCTATTGCATCTATTCCGTTACTTTCTATCAAGTCTCTGCCATGTCCCTCTAACGCAACTATTGTCTTGTCAATATCTGCCCAATAGTGAAGAGCCATTGCCAAAGATGTCAAAAGCAGATCGTTCATGTCAGTGTGGTAAGCCATTTGAGCTTTGCCTGTAAGAGTCGTGGTATCTGGTGCTGGCAGAGTTATTTCAATAAAATCGCTGTCTTGATAAATGCCGTTATCGTTTGAAAAATCGGCTGGAATAGGCTTAAACTCATCTTGTGCTAACGATTTCCAGTAATTTATCTCATCATCAGAAACTTTAATAAACTTGTGAACGAGTTCAGACCAATATTTAAACGAATCTGTCTTAGCAGGCAGTTCAATTGCTCGTACATCAGAATAAGAATTAACTACTTTTCCATCAGCAGAAGCATCAACAGATCGTCCAGCAGAATAAGAATTATATGCCGATACAATATCTTCAATCAAAATCTGCCAAGATACAGCATCAACGCAGAGATGGTGGATTACAAGAATCAGAGAATCTTGATTTTCCCCCTGCACAAGTGCTGCCTTTATCAACGGACCATTGGCAAGATCAATGCTCTGATGGAGTTTGAGTCTTGTTTCTGTTAATAATCCTACACTGTCAGATTTAGAGTCAAACGGCACGAGAAGAAGTTCTGACTTAAGCTCAGGCTCTTTGATATTTAATTTGTCAATCTGAACCGTAATTCTTAAAACATCGTGGTGAATCATAACTGCATCTAAAGCAGATTGAAGAGAATCGACATTTAACCTGCTGTTAAAATGGAGAGTTACAGCTTGATTATAGTGGTGGATAACATCTCTATCTTGAGATAGCAGCCATTTCTGCAAAGGTGTAGGCAGAAGCTCACCAGTAACAACACCTTGATCAATCTCACGGCTTCGGTAAGTTAGACGAGTAGCTAACTCTGCAACTGTAGGATATTGAAAGATATCGCGAAGTTTTAACGTATAGCCTTTTGCCTGAATCCTTGCAACTGCCTGAATTGCCTGAATTGAATCGCCGCCTAATGCAAAATAGTTGTCATGGATTCCAATTGACGGGCGGTTAAGCACTCCAGCCAAAATTTGGGCAACCATCTTTTCTGTTTCGTTTCGTGGAGGAGTGAACAGAACTGAAGTATCTATTGATAATGATGCAGGATTTGGAAGTGCTTTTCTGTCAATCTTGCCGTTTGCAGTTAAAGGCAGTTTGCTTAAAGGGACAAAATAGGCTGGAATCATGTATGCAGGCAGATGTTGTGCAAGATAATTGCGGATTTTATCGATCTTTTCTGCATCAGAGTCTGAATCTGACTTTGACTTTGATTCTGACTTGAAATCTGAATCTGTCTTTAAATCTAACTCTTTATAAGAATCATCACCGTTTCCATGAAATACGATATATGCGGTCAAACTTCTCTGTGCAGAGCTGCTTGATTTATCTGAATCAGTTCCAGCAGAATCAGCGTTTATTGCAGAAGCCGTAACCACAAGCTCTTTAACTAATGGGTGGCGGGCAAGAACAGCCTCAATCTCTCCAATCTCAATTCTAAATCCGCGTATTTTAACCTGATGATCTTCTCTTCCCAAAAATAGAATATTGCCATCTGGAAGAAATTGGGCAAGGTCTCCAGTGCGATAAAGACTATAAGTATTTTTAGGATTTATACACTTGTTTGGAGGCTGATTTGTAGATTGGTTTAACGACTCACCAAGATAAAATGGGTCAGGGATAAACGCTTTATTGGTCAATTCTGGCTGATTCAAATAACCCAATCCAACACCAACTCCGCCAACCCAAAGTTCTCCAGCTACGCCGATCGGCACTGGCTCTAAATGTTGATCAAGAATATAGAGCCTCATATTTGCAACTGGTCGTCCAATCGGAATAGTTGCTGCGTCTGAAGATGGAGCTTGATGAAGTGCATAGTGTGCAACATCATCAGAACATTCAGTTGGTCCGTAAGCATTCAGCACAGAAACATCTGGATAGTATTTAAACCACTGGGTGCATAAAACAGGCGGAAGAGCCTCGCCAGTCGGAACTAACCATCTCAATTTTTTCAACCGCATTTCGATTCCGCCCGCTTCAATCTGTTCAAGCATAACTCTCAGAAGAGACGGCACAACCTCAAGAATCGTTACGCCCTGCTCTAATGCAACAGCAGTCAGACGGGCTGGATCATGTGCTGTTTCTGTGCTCATAATCTGCACTCGTCCGCCTTTGAGCAAAGGTGATAAAAACTGCCAGACAGAGATATCAAAGCACTGGGAAGCATTCTGTGCAACAACATCATCTGCTGTAATCGATAAATCCTCTATTTTGGCGTAAATATGGTTTACCATGCCTTTTTGCTGCACCATTGCACCTTTAGGCTTGCCAGTTGAGCCAGATGTGAAGATTACGTAAGCAAGATTTTCTGATAAATCTCTATTTATTGAACTTTCATTTGTATTACGATTCAGAGTATTTATTGAATCTTCTGTGTTAGGATTAAGACTATTTTTATCTTCAATATTTATAAAATCATCAGATTCAAGAGGAGCGTTGCAGATAACATCTTCAAACCAAAGAATAGTAGGAGTTACAGCTTGTGATTCAGATTTAGATTGTTCAAAGTCATCTCTGCTGTTAATAGTCTTTATAGCTGCCTCTATAAGGTGTTTAAACTGCCGTTCCGCCAATATAATTTCTGCATTAAATTGACTCAAAATTCCCGCAATCCGCTCTGCTGGATGTTCAGGGTCTAACGGCAGATAAGCACAACCCGCTTTAAAAACACCAATCATGGCAGTTAAAAAACGGCAGCTTCTATCTGCAAGAATAGGAATTAGCGGAACTTGATTATTGTGATTCTGATTACTCAAATTCTGTGTGCTATTTAAAGTTTGATTTTGATTACTTGAGTTCTGATTTTCACTTAAAGCCGTTATTAGTTGACGTTTTAAACGATTTGCGTGAGCGTTTAGTTCGCGATATGTCATTGTTTCAACAACTTTATTATTCGGCTCTGCAAAAGATGCAGCTATTCTATCTGGAGTGAGTGCAGCCTGCTGCTCAAACAGGCGGTGGAACGGTTTATCTAACGGAAAATCTCTATAAGTGTTGTTCCATGCGTTTAAAATAAGATTACGCTCTTCTAAAGTTAATAACGAGATTTTTTTAAGAGATTTTTGAGGATTGCCGGCAACTTCGGCAAGAAGCGTCATAAAATGCTTTGCCATACGCTCAACCGCAGCTTGCTCAAACAGATCAGACGCGTACTCAAATTTAAATTGATACTGCCCCGCGACAGCCATAATCTCTAAGTTAAAATCATATTTTACGTAGCTTAACGGTATATCTATCATTGAGAGAGCTAATCCCTCTAACGGCGGTATATCCTGCACCTGATCAAGATTAAATTCTGACGATATGATTGATCCGCGGCTCATATCTTGTTCAAATTGAAGATTTCTGATCAACTGCCCAAAAGGGTATTTTTGATGTTTATATGCAGCAGTCAAAGTCTCTTTTGAGCGTTTTAAATACTCCACAAATGAGATGTCTGCATCATATCTGCTGGCAAACGGCACTAAATGGGTGCAGTATCCGACTAAATCATCGCTATCTTCAAAAAAACGCCCGCTCACTGGAAATCCAATCACCACCTCATCACGACCAGTTAGTTTATGTATCCAGAGTGTATAAAGAGATATCATTGTCATAAAAGGGGTCATACGCTGAGAGCGTCCAATATCAAGGCACTGTTTCAAAATTTCAGGATCAGCAGGCAGATGGTATCTTGCACCTTTGAAAGTAAAAATTGACGGGCGGCTGTGATCTGTTGGAAAATCAAAGCTCTGTATTGTCTCTGGAAAGAGATTTGTCCAAAAATCTTGATCTCTTTTGCACTCTTCTGATGATAGGTATTCTTCTAACCAGCTTTGATACGCTCTTAAATCAGGGGCAGGAGAGGAGAGCGAAGAGATAAGATTATTTTCATTTTCCTGATTAGTTATCTGAACTGAACTTTTCAGCCTAATCGTATAAAAACCCATCAAATCTCTAAGCAGCACATTTACAGAACGACCGTCCATTACAATGTGATGAAAATTCATAGCTAAAATGTGGGTTTCAGGGTCAAGCTGGAGAAGTTTGAATGAAAAGAGCGGACCATTAACCAGATCAAATGTAGATTGGCTGTTCTGTTTTAACCAGACGTTAATCTGATGCGAGAAGTCAAAAGAATTATCTTTTTCAGATGAGTCCTCTTTTAACGTAGATAAGTTGTCTGACTCAAGCACGTCTGATTTAAACATATCTGATTCAACAATCATATCTGAGGCTTGAGTAAACTCTATTTTACTTGAAATCGTTGGTAAAATCCGCTGATGTTTTCCATCTCCAACCATAACCGTTCTTAAAGCAGAGTGGCGTGCAACTAAATCAGATGCAGCATCAGATAACGCTTCTATGTTCAATTTTCCAGTCAGGCGGACAGCCACAGTCTCAATATAGGCTGGAACTGCATTTTCATTCAACTGCGATAAAAACCAAAGCTGCTGCTGTGCCAAAGTCATGGGCAGAGTTATTGCTTCCAACTGACCTTTATCTACTCTGTCCAACTCATTTTGAGAGCCTTGTTTTATCTCTGATAATGATTCTTCACGATTTGTAGTATCTGACTTTTTTTTATTTTCTATTGGATCATCACCCTCATATTTTCCTCCAAATAAGGGAAATCCAGCAGCCTTTAATTGAAGAGAACTCTCTTTAATTGCCTCGATTATTTTTCTCACATCATCATCTGTATGAGATTCTGAAAAAAAGCAGACTCTTCTCTCCCATGTGTATATCCCTTTTGACATCAAAACATGAAACCAGACAGTCATATCAGGAGGGGGAACAGGCTGTTTATAAATCGGGATTGTCGGCTCAAATATAAACTGCGATGCAAACCACGATATTTTTATGCCTATATTATTATCTTGAAAAAATTGGTTTACCTCAGTTGCAAATTTTTCTGTGCGTCTGTTCACCTCATCTTGCAGAGCTGGTCCGCGGTTTTTTATATGTGTAAGAGCTGCGTGTGCTGCTGCCATAGTAAGCGGATGTTTGCAGAAAGTTCCGCCGAAAAATATAACCTCCTGACCCGGAACAGAATCATCTCCATAATCCCATAGCCCGCCGTCAATAACTCTCATGCACTCGTTTGAGCCTGCAACAATTCCAATCGGCATTCCTCCTGCAGGCACTTTACCGTAAGTTGCCATATCTGCCCGAACCCCGAATATTGCCTGTGCTCCTCCAGGGTGTGAGCGGAAACCGTTGATCATCTCATCAAATATAAGAATAATTCCAAGCTCTTTGGTCAATGCACGTAATTTATGCAAAAATTCTTTAGGTTGCAGCGAAGGATTACGGCTTTGAACAGGCTCAACTAAAACTGCTGCAAGCTCATGGGCATTTTCACGAATAATTGTAAGTGCTGAATCCTCTCCATAACGTAAAAGTAAGGTGTCTTTAATTACAAGATCAGCGTTTCCATGATATGAACCCATAAAAAGTGCGATTCTCTCTTTACGAGTAAGAGCCTGTGCAGCACGCAGAGCCATCATAACAGCCTCGCTTCCTGTGTTACAGAATGCCACCCGCTCCATGCCTGTCATCTCGCTGATAAGTGCTGCTACCTCCCCGACTAATCGATTTTGAG
The DNA here is from genome assembly GCA_964539635.1 of uncultured Desulfobacterales bacterium. GTDB lineage: Bacteria > Desulfobacterota > Desulfobacteria > Desulfobacterales > Desulfobacteraceae > Desulfamplus. Next base: position 16,185 of record CAZIJN010000005.1, read on the forward strand.
GACCAAGCTCAAACCCTCTTTCAAGCTGCTCTTTTACAGCTTCAATCACAAATTTAGGAGAATGCCCGAACAGGTTGACACCATAACACATTGCAATATCAATATATTCATTGCCGTCTATATCCCAAATCCTTGAGCCTGAAGAGCGTTCAGCAACAATTGGATAGACAATTTCTTTTATGCTGCGTCTAAAACCAAGCGTGTTTATCCAATCTGCAAGATGCGGACGATGTTTTGCAGCGTATTCTTTAGAGCTTTTTGTCCGCTCAATATAAGGTGGAATAAATTGATCGATAAACCTTTGCTGTGCATCGTTCAGCTTATCAGGATCGAATTTCATAGCACGAACTTCTGACATTTTTGGTTTAGGAGGTTCTGGCGTATCTGATTTTGATTGAGTAACAATTTGCGGTGCTTTACTCGGAACAGATGGCTTAGATACTCGTGAAATAGTTGATAACACATCTAACTGTCTGTGCATCAGATCAGACATTGCCCGCATCTGCTCGCTTAAAAGACTCTCCAAACCAAATAGATTTTGATTAGAAACAGTTGAAGTCAAATAATTTGAAGATGGATTGTTTGAAGTTAGATCGCTTGAAGATGGATCGTTTGAAAATAGATTGTTTGAAGATAAATCATTTGCATAAGATAAAACCTCATTAGACAGCTCTGTATCTTTTAGAGAAGGAGTTTCTGGTGTAGATGGTGCAGAGTTTAGCCCCCAGTCAGAAGGCAGATTGGAAGCTATGTAATCAAGCAACTTTTTAGGAGAATCAAGCTCTTCGTAGTAAAGCCCCATATCAATTTCAATGTTAAAATTTTTCTTTATTCCCTGATCAATTCTTACAACAACTAATGAATCAAAACCTAAGCTGATATAGTCAGTTGCAATATCAACCTTGTTCATATCAATACCAGAGGCTTTTTTAACTATATTAGCAAGTATCTCAAATATCTGTGTTTTCATAGGCTTGGAGGTTTCCATCTCTTCTGTTTATTTTCTAAAAATTATGATTTTGATATTTTCTCTGCAATCACGCTTCTTCTCGTTCGATCCACGATGGCGGAAAAAATCCATCTATTTTCTGTCCAATATTTTGTTCAACTGCAAGTTTTAGGGCAAGCTCTCCTAATGCCAAATCAAGCAGACCCATACCAAACGGGCTGAAAATCGGAATTTTTCCCTCAACCCGCGGAGGCTGAGAACCATCTAATATATCGGCTAAAGTTCCTCTTATAAAATCACGCCTTCCAATCTTCTGCTCAAGCAGATGCAAAGATGTATTTGCCCGTAAAACGTGATCAGGATCATCAACTATATTGTCTGAGTGTAAAATCACCTCTGGAGTCAAATCTCTCAATGAAACGTGCAGAATCACTGAATCTTTTTTACACGCACTAATATCATCAATATAGGGAACTCCAGCAGTTGTGCAGAAAACTGTAATATCCCCTCTGCTTAAAACATCATCATAACCTTTTGCGTAATCTATTGATAAATTGGGGTTTCTCTCAAGGCATTTTTTTGCAAACTGTTTCGATCTTTCAAGATCAAGATCGTATAAAATCAAACTCTCTATTGACAGCTGCCTGACTTGAAGAAAACGCAGCACCTCAAAATTTATCGGACCGCACCCGATAATTCCTACCTGTTTAACAGGAACTCCAGCCCTCATTATATCGCCAGCCATAGCAGCAGATGCCGCTGTCCGCCTTGCACTGATGATTGAGCTTTCCATAATAGCTTTTGGACGGCCGTTTTGCATATCATTTAGAATCAGAACTGCTGATGCCCTTTCAATTCCTTGGCTCACATTCTCAGGAAACGATGCAATCCATTTAATTCCAGCAGTGTTGAACTGCCCGCCAAGATATCCGGGCAGAGCAATAATACGATCTCGCTCTTTACCCGGAACAGGAAACCGTACAAAACTTGAATGAGGCAGCTCTGCATCTCCATGTTTATGCACCAAAGCTGCACCAGCCACAGCCTCCATTATCTCTTTTTCACGATTTTTAAATAAATTTAAAATCTCATCGCCTGTTATCAGCAAAATAGGCTGTTCCTGATATTTCATTGGATTTATCCTCTTGTTCATCTGTTTTTAATTTATTTGTAAAATATGTTGCTGCTTTAACAGCAGTTTTAATTGTCAAAATCATTTTATCATAATTCTTGCAGCCGAGCGATAACTCGCACGGTGAAAACTTAACAACCCTTTATAATCCAAGTTCTTTCTTTAAGTCGTCATGTTTAAACCAATGTGTGTTTGTCTGTTTTATTTGTGCAGATTCATAATAGTCTTTATAGTCATCTTCAATAGATTTAAGCCTTTGATATTCCATATAATCAAGAATAACCGCAACGATTTGTTCGTTTTTTTTGATAAAGCTGGTTTGAATCATCGGTATGCCTCCTTTCTGTGTTTTATGTTATAAACATTTATAACTTTATTCTCTTCATCAAAAATAATACGATAATCACCAACTCTCAATCTTTTGAAGTCTCCAAATTCACCTTTTAATAATTTTATATCAAAAACACCTGAGAGCCTGTTTATGCGTTTGATAAAACGTTGATGCTCTTAGTTATTAAGCAACTTTTCTTTCTGCAATTTTGATTAATAACCTTAATGCTTCGTTTACAGATTCATTATCTTTGAAAACTTCAGCTACATCAGGTGCTAACAATATAAGATTAGTTCCCTCACTGTATTTTGCTGCATACTTACCTTTTACACCGCCTTTTAATTTTGATAAATCATATTCAGGGCGAAGCTCATCATTAAGTTCATTATTTGATATATTGCTCATATTGAGACCTCCAAAATCGGCTTTAATATATCAGGACTTTTTTTAAGCAAAACTGTTAATGTGTTTGACAAAACGTTGATGCTCTGAGTTGTTAAGCAACTTTTTTTTCTGCTTTAGGTTTACGTGGTAGAAAAATAACATATTTTGTCTTTGACGTTTAAGAATATCTTCAAATATAGCATCTGGATCATTTTTAAATTTAGATGCGTAATCTTCCCTTAATTCTCTGGTTTCTTTAATAATTGGGTCTTGCCACATTGTTTATCCTGCTGCAAATAATTGTTCTTGTTTATTTAGATGATAAAAAATCTTCAGGATCAATATCAGCTTGGTTTAATATCGCTCTTAATGTTCCTTCTGGCATATCTCCATGATGATTAGGAATGGTTGTATATCTGTCTGTTTGAACATTATGCCAAATTTCATGACTTCCTGCTGCCTGTCTGTCAAAAGCAAATCCAAACTTTTTTAATATTTTTATGATTTGTCGATAACTAAAACCTGAAAGTCTCCCCATTCTAAACTCCAACAATAAGAGGATAGTCAAAATCATCATTAACCATTGGCAAGTTAGCAGTAAATTCTCTCTCTTTTTGTGCTTCTATCAGCTTTCTTGCAACATCACGGGCAATTTCAAGAGTTTCGGAGACCGTTCTGCCTTGAGCAATAAGACCTTGTATTGATTCTGACGTGGCAAGATAAAAGCCTTCGGGTAGTTTTTCTATGTGGATATTTATGATTCTTTCCATTTTATTCCTCCGTTTTTATCAGTCTTGTAATTCTCAAACTTAACAACTCTCCAAAATCGGCTTTAATATATCAGGGCTTTTTTCAGCAAAGCTATTCATGCGTTTGACAATCTCGCTTTCTGGATCTGTCCATTTTGCATGAAGCTGATTGATGACCTTCTCTTTCTGGTCGTCTGTCAACTGGTCAAATTCTCTGTCTTGCATCACGTCTTGTATATCTTTTTCTACAAACTGGAGAATGTCGATTTTGCGGTCTTTCATGTGGTCGAGGAAGTATAATTCAAAAACAAGGCTATCAATGATCGAATCCCAAAAACATACTTTGTTACTTGAATTTATATTTTTTAAATATAAAATAATATCTACAATAACAACTAAGGGATTTTGATCTTCTTCAGAAATCTGTGGGATGGGAAATTGTTTAACATAATTATTGATCCAACGAATTGTACCCATTCCACTGGTAGCAGCAATAGTTTTAATATAAAACCCAATGGCTTTAGAATTTAATATTGATAATAGATATTTAATTCTAATACCCTTTGGAGGTATTAAGAAGTATGCACTGTTCAATAAATAAACCTCATTATCACAAAGTGCAAATTTCCCTATATTTGTTAACTCTATCCATATTATTTTCTCTTTTTTGAAATCATCAAAAAAAGCACATGCACGTAAGTTAGTCCAATGATTACCTTTAGCACCCCGTGTCTTGAAGCTATTTCCAAAATTTGAAAAATATGTATAAATATCTGGATAATCTTGTTTAACATTCACTCCATTTTTTGTTAACAATATAAATAAATTGGGCTTAGTGTAAGAATAACGGTGAATATCTTTCCCTCTTAATATAGGCTTTATTATTTCTATATTTTTCGGATCTCTATTAATAAATTCCTGCTTTTGCTGACTATTAATAATAAATGCATCATTATCTCCAGTAGCAATACCTAATCTAATTTTAGCCCCAAGCTGTTCCAAACTAAAATGATTTTCCATTATTTTTTGAACTGTTGAAATATGTGGCGGTAGCAAGCTCCAAATTTTTCTATTAAAAAAATTATTATATGGTATTCTATAACTATTATTTTTTATAAATTCATTGAAATTTGTTGAATTTAATGATTTATCAACAACTTGAACGCAGTTGATATTACTCGACAAAGATATTTCAGTAATTACAATATCAACAATGGCGTTCTGAAAAACTTGGGATTCTGGCATATTGATTATCTTTTGTAGCCTTCCTTTTTCCATAATAAAATCTCGTGTAGCTTTTGCATAATCAGATCGTAAATATGAATTGGAAGTTATAAATAGAATAGACCCCATGGTGTTTAGAAACTTAAATCCCGCCTCAAAAAAATAACATAAAATGTCAGAGAAAGAATTATATACATAATAATGTGTTTTTAAATATTTTTTGTTTTCTATTATATCATGACTCACATACGGCGGATTACCAATAACCACATCAAACCCATCAGCAATTCCAAACATCCACTCTGGATCAAAAAACGGAGAGAAGTCATTTTGATTATACGGGTCCCAAGCTGCAAGCTGCTTTGCGGCTTCATCTGCCCAATCATGTTCATTAACCAGCAAATCCCCGATTTTTTCACGTAATTCTTTATCTTTCTCTCTCCACTTTCTTTTTGTAGATGGTGATTTAACTGAAAATAAGCGATGTCTTACATTTTTCAGCTCCATTTTAAGTTTGTTTATCTCTGGATTATTAAAAATATCCATCTGCTTATCAGGTTTATCAATGCCGATAAGGGTATTTGCAGCTACAAACTTGGTCTCAAGGTTGGGAAGGGCACGGATTCCAAAGTTGGATTTTTCTCTGTCAACCTTCTGGTCAACCACAAGCGAGATAAAAAAACGCAGCTTTGAAATCTGTGTTGCAATGGGCTGGATATCCACGCCGTAAATGCAGTTTTCAACTAAAAAGAGCTTTCTGGCATAATCTGGATCATTTATCTTTTCATCAAAGGCTTCATTGATCTCAATGAGTTTTTGTTCCCGCTCTTTTTTATCAGCAAGAGCAAAAGCTCCTTCTGTCTCTTTGACAGCTTTGTTCAATTGCAGCTCCTGCCAATGTTTGTTGTCAGGGTCAACTTTTTGAAGAATATGCACCATTTTCTGAAGGGTTCCCATTGGAAACGCACCAGAACCGCAGGCAGGGTCTAAAATCTTGCAGTTATCTAAAGCATGGATTATCTGTTTTTGCACTGCTTCATCTTGTGCAAATGGATTGATTTCATTGTATGAAAACAGCTCATGCAGCTTTTTGTCCAACTCTTGCTCTTCAATTCTACCCCAATCTTTGACACTTGTTTTAAGGTAGGCAATCAGGCTTTCATCTACCATATAATTTACAATTTCTCTTGGAGTGTAAAAAGAGCCTGTCTGTTTTCTGGCTGTGGTTTTGGTTTCTGGATTGTAGCTTGCAAGAAGATTTTCAAACACTTTGCCTAATAGTTCAGGATCAAGAGCAACATCTTCTTCAATGGGGGTGTTTTCTGCAACTGTAAATTTATAGGATTCAAGAATTGAGATAAGCCCTTTAACTTTGGCGTTTTTGTATGCTTTATTGTTGATTCCGACAATTTCTGTTAAATCTACTTCTTGATCAAATCCAAAAAATAGATAATCTGGCACAACCAATTGATGCGGGGTTGCAAGATTATCTGAAAATCCGTCAATATAGATTTTATCTGTTTTGTTATCTAAACATTCAAACAGACCGCCATTGAGAAATGGAACAACTGAGTTCATCAGCTCCAAAAATTTATCAGGATTTTTGAAATGGTCTTGGTAACGCATTAAATAGTTTGCGTCTCTATGCTGACCAAAATTATCTTTTAAGCGGAAGCCTCGTTTACGGTTGTCGCCTTTTTCGTCTGGTTCAATGGGGCAGTTAAGAGAGGCAAAAAAGAGATTTTGCAAAACAGCCTTGTAATAGATGCTCTCTTTATTTGCCTCTTGAAACAGACCAGCATCAAGCACAGGATTCATATTTTTCAGCAGATCATTTGTTAAATAGTGCATGTCAAACAGCTCTTCTGGAATCAGTTTTTTCTCTTTGATAAACCAGACAAATAGAAATCGGGTGAGAAGGCGTATGACGTTTTTGGCGTTATGTTCTTGTTTAAGTGCAGCAAGGTCTATCTTTTTTAAATGGGCATCAGCTTCTGTTGGTTCAGAAGGAAATGTAACCTCTTTGATTGCCCAGAAATACCAATTTGATAGCTCTTGATAAAATTTTTTGTTGAGAATATTGGCACTAAACACATCTTGCCAGTAACTGTAGATCGTTGCAAAGGAATCAACTTTGTTTTTTCCTGTTTTAGGAAGTTTTAAGTCATTTAAGATACGCAGATGACCTGCATGTGGATTTTTAAGATCAATGTCGCGAAGAAGAGTAACTTTACCTGCTTTTTCGCCTTCTCTCCATTCTTGCTTGTATTTTAGACGTTCTGTGTTGGCAAATGCTAAATATCTGTCATATTTAAACACTGCAACAACTGGAGTGTAGAAAAATTCTCTGTTAAAGGCTCTGGCAATTTGTGCAAGCTGTGAACGGGTGGGAAGACGGCTGTTTTCTCTTTGCTTTAATGTTATTCCAAAGATAAGCACACCATCATAATCAGATTTTATATTGGACTTTATTTGGGCAAGTTCCATGCTTTTGTGTTGAGCGGTGGAGGCTCTTGCTGCATCATCATTATTGATAAAAGCTGAGTCATTATTGCTGAATGCAGTATCATCAACCATGCCGAGAAAATAGAGATCATCAATCAAATTAAAGGTCTCATTATCTTTATAGGTATCTTTTAATATTGTTTTTGCAGAAGCTGGCTCATCAGTCAGATAGTTTACAGGCATTTGAAGCTCTTGAAATAGTGATTTTAGAGCTGATAGAAAATTAGTTGTGGTGAATTTGGTTAGATTCATTTGTATTAAATCCTTTTTATAGAGTAACCAAAAACCAAGCAATCAGATCAAAATTGTTCAATTGATATTTTTCATTGATTTTTGTGTTCTGTTTTAAACGGGTTAGAGAGCTTTTATCGCCTTTTTTGAGCTTTGAGAGAATATCTTGAGCCTCTTTTCCCATGACAACTTTTTGAGAGCCATCTTCTTGAACTTCTACTGCTGCTGCCTGATCATCAAGCCAGCCTTTAACAGAATTTACAAGCTCTTGTATTGCATCTTTCTCTCCTCGATCAACACTATCTGGCACAAATCTGTTTTTATCTTTATGACGGGTTAAGGCATCAAGTATCTCTTTTTGATTGAGCAGCACTGCCTTTCCTTGCATATTAATATAAATAAGATCAAAAAGCTGGTATTTAAAGGCGGGAGTCTTAGATGGTTTAGCAGGGTAGCCTAAAAGTGCTATGATTCCAGATTGTCCGCAGATTATTTTATCTGCTTTAAAGCCTGTATAAACACCTTTTGGCATGTCTGTATATTTTCTTTTATCTCTGTTTAACTCTGCTGAAAGCTCTTGGCGGTATCGTTCTAAAGATAGATCATCAAATCCAAGAGCTTCATCATTCACCTCAATATCTTCCCAAGTTGTCTCCATGAGTTTCATCATTCTATCGTTCATTTTCTTGTCAAGAGATTCATCATGGATCATTGCTTCAAAGGTTTCTGTAAACTGATGATCAACTTCTGAGCCAGCAAGTTTCATGGCTGCCATTCTCTGCTCAATCCTGCCTTGAAGGTTTAGGTAGGTGTTGATGTTGTTGGAGGGCCAGAAATTTATGCCGAATATCTGCTTGTTAGGGCTGCCCAAGCGGTCAATCCGCCCCATACGCTGGATTATTCTAACTGGATTCCAGTGAATGTCATAGTTTATAACCATATCAGCATCTTGAAGATTCTGCCCTTCACTTAAAGCATCTGTGGCAATGAGAATATCAATGGGCTTTGATAATTTCTCATAAACAGCAGGGTTGTGCTTAGATACCCATTCTATCCATTGATGATAGGCATCTATCCCTTTTTTATCTGTTGTAAAATCCCACTCTTTTTCATTAAAAAGTTTTGTAAATGGTGCAAAACGCTCTAAGATCGGCTCAAAGTTTTTATTTATTGCACATCTGCTCCCTTCGTTTTTTACTCTATCTTCAATAAAGCTGTCATCTGTCATAGAACATGAACCTGATACCATTGCAATTTTATCAAAACCACGACTTTTCAACTGCTCAAACAGATATTTTGCTGTGTCTCGATAAGCTGTAAACACAACAACTTTTTGGTTATTGCTGTTTTCCCCTTTAAGCCGTTTTTGATTTATTATTTCAATCAGCTTTTCTAATTTGTCATCACCGCTTTTGTGGCTGCACGGAATTTTGGTCTCTTTTTTAATAAGAGTCTCAAATTTCTGCATATTTATAAAAAGGTTATCCAAGGCATCAAGGTCTTGTTTAATATCTTTTTTAAACATATCTAATTTTTTGCTTTTATCAATATCAGCAAGGCTGATTTTTCTTTTTCTGCCGAGCGTGAACTCGTCTGTCTGGCTGTCCATCTCATTTTCAAGGTCATCATCTTCAAACATATTCAATTGATTGCATTCTAAATTGGAATCAGCATAAACTCCAAATTGTAGAGACGCACGTCCGTGCATCTCTATCTGATCTACACGACCGCACGTCTCTAATTGATATTGTTTAATTTTATCAAGTGCGTTCTGATGGTGGAATCTTATCTTTTCCACTGTGGAATAAAATGAAAACCATGAAGATTCTAATCGTTTGACCATAAGGATATAGAGCATTTTTACGAGAAAAAAATCTCTCTGCCGCTCATCATGGAGAACATTTTTTCTTTTTTCTGCACCTGAATCTAAATAGAAGAATGGCTGGTATGCTGATAGTTTTGGAGGGAAATGTTCAAAAAGCTCTTCAAATGAATCAAAGTTTCCCATCTGGGTTGGAGTAACAAAAAGGTTTACAGGTTTTGCTTTGATAGGAAAGGTTAAACTAAAGCCTGAGTTTAGATGATTCTGACTTTCAACCATCTTTCTTGTTCGTGCAACAGTCAGGGAATCGGTTAAAGTGAAAAATCCAGACGGCAGTTTTTTTATAAACCCGCTTATTTTAGGGTTGTCTTTTTCTTTCCATTCATTAAATTCTTTTTGTGCAGCTCTAAACGCATAATCAATGTTTTTAACGCCTAATTTTTCATCATAACCTTGGACATCTCCTTTGACCATTAACTTGAACTGATTTCTTATATCGTTTAATGAGTTGTTGATTGGAGTGGCTGATAAAAGCAGGACTTTAATATCTTGGTTTTTCTTGAGGATTGTTTCCATGAGAAGCTCATATCTGTTTGATTTGTCATTTCTAAAATTATGGCTTTCATCAATAACAATGAGCTTTGGCTTTTCATTGGTAAAATATTTGTCTGAACGGTCGTTATATCTCTCTAATCTTGTGCTGATCATATCAGTGTGAAACCTGATAAAGTAGTCAAACTGATCTTTTTCAAATCGAGAATCTTGATGTTTTCTGTATCTATTCCAGTTCTCTTCAAGTTTTTTCGGGCATATTAAAAGAGTTTCACGACCCTGCAACTGAAAAAATTTAATAACAGCAAGAGCTGTCCATGTTTTGCCAAGACCTACGGCATCGGCAAGGATTGCACCATTATATTTTTGAAGCATCTTTATGAGGCTCAAAACCCCTTTTTTCTGAAAATCGTAAAGCAGACTGTAGATTACACTATTTTCAAGCCTGCCTATCTGCCTGTTAAATTCAGGGTCATTATGCTCATCAATTATCTGGCTGCCAAAAAGTTCAAACAGGATTTTATAGTAGATTTCACTTGGAGAATATTGGACAAAGATTTTTTCGATCTCGCTGATAAGATACTGCTTAAAATCGATTTTCTTTTTTGAACCATCTTTTAAGATTATAGTTTTATTTTTATGGGTCTGAGGCTTTTTCCAAAGGCTGTCAAACCATTTAACAAGCTCTTTATATTGGTTGTTATTGCCTGTTTCAGCAATATTGAGTTCAACATTGCTTGTGGTTTTCAGCCCGATCCCAGCTTCTGTTAAGTTGGAGCTGCCTGAAATAAAATAGTTGTTTCTGTCATCTTTTTTTTGAGGTGAAAAAAGGTAGTTTTTTGCGTGGCAGAAATTAGGCTCTAAAGTTTTAGCAGAAACTTTATCCTGCTTTAAAAAATTTACAGCCTCTTTTGATACGCTGTTTAATTTTAAAGCTGCCTCAACTGTGATGTTTTCATTTAACAGATCAAGAGGTCTATTATCTTCTGTGTCAAAACTTACAATATCGCCCAGTATAAGCCTGAAATCTGTGATTTTAGAGTTTATCTCTTTCGATAAATAAGCAATAGCTCCAACCGTAAAATAGCCTGTTACAATATCAAGTCTGCCTGTTTCAGTATATTTTAAAATCCACTCATAAACTTTAAGGTTTTCATTTTCATTATCTAATATCATCTCCATCAGCCTTATATATTTTTATACATCAACTCTATCTCTTCTGAATATTTTGCTGATATATCTTTTCTTTTTAATTTTCCACTTACAGTCATTAAACCAGAAGGGGCTGTCCACTCATCTTTTAACAGCGTTGCAGCGCGTATTTGAAAAGCATCAGGGTATTGTTTCATCTTTTCAGAAATACGTTTTAAAACAAGGTTCGTCAGAGTGGTATTTTTTAAAGTGAGAGGATCATGAGGATTTAAGTTTAAACTCTCTGCTGTCTTTTCCAACAGCTCTTTATTCAAAACAACCAACGCAGTGAGAAAAGGTCTCTCTTTTCCAACAACCATAACCTGATCAAATAAAATATCGCCTTTTATAGCTGCCTCTATATGGGCAGGTGAGATTTTCTCTCCATTCTGCAAAATTATCAGATCAGATAGCCGTCCCATAAAAAAGAGATGTTCTTTATCATCTATTTGGAACATATCTCCTGTATGCAGCCAGCCCTCTTTTAAAGCCTCTTTAGTGGCAGATGGATTATTCCAGTAGCCTGACATTATGCTCGGGCTTTTTACCAGCAGCTCTCCATTTTCTTTTTTAATCTGAATCTCTAACCCTTTTAAAGGCTTGCCAACGCTTGAAGGAAGGTTGTCCTCTGGGCTGTTCATGCTGATAACTGGACCTGCTTCAGCCTGACCATAACAGTTTAAGATCGGCACCCCAAGCCCTGCAAACGTTTTGGAAATTTCAGGAGATAGTATTCCGCCTGCATAAAATCCGCATCTAAGCCGTCCTCCAAACATCTGCCTGATCGGCTTTGCAATAAGAGCATCAAACAAAAACCAAAACAGAAATGGAGTCTGCCATTCTGCCAGCCCTTGGCGATACTCAAATCTTGCCCAGCCTATCTCAACTGCCTTTTTAAAAAGACGCTGAACCCAAACAGGCTGTCGTAAAAATTTAATGCTTATCTGTTTATAGAGATATTCGTAGAGCCGATTTGCAGAGACAATGTGGGTCGGGCGTATAATCTGCAAATCTTCGATCGGGCGTGCAGAGTTTGGAAAAGCAGTTGCAAAATCCATCATCACAGGAAAAATATAACCGCCTGTAAAAGGGACAAGCAGATCGTTATCATTAATAGCTGTGTAATTAGATATTGCCTCTGAATTGTATAGTATATTTTTGTGGCTTAACATTGCCCCTTTTGACACTCCTGATGTGCCTGACGAGTAGTGGATAGCTGCCAATTCATCAGGGTCAGATGTGGTATCATAACGATCTGGATCATATTTGTAAGGCAGCCATGAGTCTATCTGATTTAATTTGACTATTTTAAGATTTTGTACAATATCTTTTATAGAAAAACGTAGAGATTCTTGTCTGAAAATTTTATCTACCTGCTCATCATCTTCTACCAACAAAAATTTAATGCAGCTTTCTCTGAAGATATTGGCAATGTTATCAGCTATTTCAAAAGAGTTTGTCGGCATCGGCACAACCACAAGCCCTAAACCAAAAGCTGCAAACTCAAACAATACCCTCTCATAACCTGCCCTGATCATAAAACCAATGCGATCGCCTTTAGAGAAATTCTCCTGTTTTAATGCTGCCTGCCAATGTGCAACGCCGTCAGCAGTCTGTCGCCACGTTTTTTCAATATATTTTTTTTCTGTTTCATCAAAATATTTAAAAGCAATCTTATTAGAACTATACTTTACTCTCAATTTAAAAAGATTGGATAAAGTTCCAGCCTCTTTTGTAGTTATCTCGTGTCTCAAAAAGCATACTCCTAATTTACTCAACAGCGTATAAATGAGATATATCGCCAAAGTTTTTTTCTACCCATTCATCTGTGTATATTGTATCTAAATAACGCTCTCCGCTATCTGGAATTATTGCAGCCACAACAGAACCTTCTTCAATCTCTGCCCGCTTTTTTTCAATTGCCATCATAACGCCTCCTGACGATCCTCCTGCCAAAATAGCCTCTTTATGAAGAAGACGGCGGCAGCCGACAATGCAGTCAATATCTGTAATATGAACCACCTCATCTTGCAGATTCGGCTGGAGAAGCTCTGGAACCCTTGCAGCACCATGACCCGGTATCAACCGTTTTGCAGGCGGATCGTTGTAAATTGAACTGCCTTTGGCATCTACGGCAACGACTTTAGTATTGGTCATTCCAAAAAAGCGTAAATATTCCCGGCATCCTCGCAAAGTTCCGCATGTGCTGACAGCTACAAACAGATAATCGATCTTGCGGTTTAAAGCATGGGCTATTTCGTGCATTGTCTGGTGATGCGCACCTGGATTGTATGAGTTTGCATATTGATTTGTCCAATATGAGTTTGGTATCTCCTCTTTTAACTGCTTCACCCTTGCTACGCGTGCATGAAGATATTCGCCGGTAACAGGGTCTGGTTTTGGCACCATATCAATATTAGCACCATAAACTTCTAACATCTTAAGATTCTGCGATGTAGTTTTTGGATCAACAACGCATATAAATTTAAGACCAGTAAAATGGCACACTTGGGCAAGCCCGATTCCTAAATTGCCTGAACTTGATTCAATAATTGTTGTATCTGCGTCTATCTCCCCTTTTTCAAGTCCCTGCTTGATAATGTTTAAGGCTGTGCGATCTTTAATTGATCCACCAGGATTGAACATCTCCAATTTTACCCACACCTGAAAAGGTGCATCTTTGAATAAACGGTTAAGTCTGATAATCGGCGTGCTGCCAATGGTTCCAAGTATTCCGTCACTATTCATTGTATCCATCTTTTTAAACCTCTCGTTTAATCCGTAAACTTATGTTTTTATTAGTTAAATTTATTTTTTCAACATTTCAAGATGACGTTTCATCAGTTGGTTAATAGTCTGAATCTGCTGAATCATTATCCCTTCTATTGTATTGCCGCTTATTATTTTATTATCTCTGCCCTCAATTTTATCGGCAGCAACTTGATATTGTGTGTCATTTTTAGGCAGAGCGGGTTTGGCGGGTAAAACTGATGAAATTATCTTATCGTCTTTAACATTTTTATCTGCTCTATCTATCCAGTGCCGCTCACGCTGAAATGGATAATTTGGCAGTGCAGCTTTTGAATAACAAAAAGGCTTATCAAAAGCTCTCCAATCTACATCAACTCCAGATACATATAGTTCTGCTAATGAGCGGAGCATCTTAACAGTGTCACCAACTCGCGGGGAGAGTGATGACAACCTGCATATATGGCTCTTTGGAATATCGTTTTCATCTAAAAATTCTTCAGGCAGAGTCATATCAAGATCAACAAGATTTGGAGCAGGACCAATCTCAATAAGAGTATCGTAATTTTTTCTGATATGAACAAGCGTTTTCACAAATTGAACAGGCTGACGCATGTGGCTGCACCAGTAATCAGCATTGCAAATACTATCTCCAATCGGCTCACCAGTTAAGTTAGATATTACTGGAACTATCGGCACCTGATAAGATATTGATTTTGCTGCACTTCTAAAGTCCTCCATAATCTGTTCTGTCAAAGGAGAGTGAAACGCAGTTGAGATATTTATTTGAACCGTCCTTAAACGCCTGCTCTCCAACTCTTTCACAACCAAGTCAACCTCAGCCGCGAAACCTGATATCAAAACGATTTCAGGTCCATTTATTGCAGCTATGGAAACCTTACGTTTAAAAGGCTCAACTGCCTCTTTAACAACATCTAATCGTGCAAACACGCTGACCATCTTTCCCTGATCAGTCAGAGCATTCATAAGATTTGCCCGTTCAATCAGAAGCCTTAAACCATCTTCATGCGTTAAAACACCAGCAGCACAGGCAGCAGCATACTCTCCTAAACTATGCCCCATTACAGCATCAGGAAAAACTCCCCACGATTTCCAAAGCTCGGTAAGTGCATATTCAAGAATAAACACTGCCGGCTGTGTGTAGATGGTTTTATCTAATTCTGCTGTCCCTATACGTGGTTTAAATGAAAAAATATTCATGGGTTTGACCGGCTTGGCAGCATCAGAAGAACCAGTAGAAACATTAGGAATGGAAGAATCAATATTTGTATCTTTTCCTGCTGCATAAATCTGCGGAAACATCACCTCTGCCAAAGGTTTAGGCAATAACTTTGATAGACCAGACCTGTCTATAAAATCAAAACATCTATCAACAGCATCTTTAAACGCAGGCTGGGTTTTATACAGCTCCAACCCCATATTTGGATATTGAGAGCCTTGCCCTGTGTATAAAAAGACAATACGCGGACGTCTGCCTGTTCTGCCTTGAAAAATATCTTGGTCAGGGTTTCCTTCTGATGCCATTTTTAGAAGTTCAACTGCCTGTCCGCTATTTTTTGCAACAACAGCCATGCGATGCTCAAAGTGGGAACGGCACGTTGCAGCAGTGTGGCAGATATCTTTAAAAGACGGGGTTTTTAATCCAATCTCAGATTTTGAGACAACAGATTCAGAGTTATTTAAAAGTGCTAAATAGCGATCATATAACTCTTTCAAAGCCTCTTTAGAGCGTGCAGATATCGTCAGAATATCTGCAGGTCGTATTAAGTTAGAAGATGTTTTATCTATTGATTTTTCAGTTAATGCTGATTCCTCTTGATATTCAGATATTTCTTCGGGAGCTTCTGACACAACAACATGGGCATTAGTGCCTCCAAAAGAGAATCCGCTGATTCCAGCAGCCCTTAACTTTTCCCCTCTGCTCCAATTAACACGATCAGATGCAACTTTAATTGGAATCGAGTCCCAATTGATTTTGGGATTTGGAGTATTGAAATATAGCTGTGAAGGAATAGTCTGATTTTGAAGCCCTAAAACCACCTTAAAAAGAGATGCCATTCCAGCAGCAGCCTCTAAATGCCCAAAGTTAGTTTTTACAGAGCCGATAAACAGCGGTTTTGAACGGGGATTTGTGAATATTTTTGACAAAGCACCAACTTCAATCGGGTCGCCTAAAGATGTGCCTGTGCCGTGTGCTTCAATATAATCAATATCGTCTGGTGCGAGTTCTGCCATGCTGAGAGCTTGGCGGATAACAGACTCTTGTGCTGGAGCAGATGGAACAGTCAGCCCGCCTGATGGTCCGTCATGGTTGACAGCAGAGCCTCGAACAAGTGCAATTATGTGATCTCCATCTTTGATAGCCTTAGACAAAGTTTTTAAACAGACGACTCCGCAGCCTTCGCCTCTGACATATCCATCTGCCAAAGCGTCAAATGTTTTGCTTCGTCCGTCTGGAGCCATTAAATGGGCTTTTGAAAAACTTATTGAGACCTCTGGAGCTAAAATCATATTGACTCCGCCAACTATTGCCATATCGCTCTCTTTATCTCTGAGAGATTTACAGGCTAAATGGAGTGCCACCAAACTTGAAGAGCAGGCGGTATCAAGCGAAAAACTTGGTCCATTGAGTTTTAATACGTATGATAAACGACCAGCAGCAAGCCCGAGCGTGTTGCCTGTTCCAAAATAGGCATCAATATCTTCTATATCTCCTGATCCCATGATATTAGTGCCGTAATCAAGCCCCATAATGCCGATAAAAACGCCTGTCTTGCTTCTAACTAATGTATGAGGTGCGATATTTGCGTTTTCAAGAGCCTCCCAAGCAACTTCCAATAAAAGCCTCTGCTGTGGATCCATTGTTCGAGCCTCTAAAGGTGTTATGCGGAAAAAAGCAGCGTCAAATTTGTCGATATCTTTGAGCATTCCTGCAAACCGCGTGCTTATTCTCCCGGGCTTATCTTGATCTGGATCGTAGTAGATAGAGTTATCCCAACGCTCCAACGGCACTTCTACAACTCCGTTTCTCTTATTTATCAAAAGATTCCAATAATCTGCCAAGCTCTCTAAATTACTATCTCCTCCCGGAAAACGGCAGCCCATTCCGATAATTGCAATCGGCTCGTTTTGTTCTTGTTTAAGGGCATCATATTTTTTCCGCATCTCTTTTAATATTTCATAATCAATTTCAGCTTCAAGATCAGCATTGTCCATATTTATTATCTCTGACTGTTTAGAGCCTTCATTCAGCACAGGCTCTACAGTCTCAAGCAGACACTCGCACATTCCCCTGACTGTTGGAAAATCAAACGCAAATGTAGCAGGCAGATTGTAATCTAAATCTCTCTCAAGCTGCTCTTTAAGCTCAATTGCCATAAGTGAGTTTAAACCATAATCAAAAAGGCTTTGGTCTGGATCGATGCAGACATTTGGGGATAAATCTAAAATAGCTGCAATCCTCTGGCAGATGATATTACTGACCAAGTTTGCTCTCTGCATAGCAGGTGATCTTCTTAAATTGGCTATAATGCTTGAAGATTGACTGCTGAAATCTTGAGAAATATCAAGAGCTTTTGAGGCTGACAAAATTTTTTCATCAGCCTTGCACTCTTTCTCATTAGATAAAATAAGTTCTGAAGATAAAACAAGTTCAGACAAAAATAGAGAGTCTCCGCCATCGCCGGCACGCTTGAGAAATTTTGTCCAATCAACTGAAAACATGCCTGCTTGAGCAGGAATAGAGTTTATATCAACTTCCAGCAGGCTGAGATTAACCAAAGGCGGTAAAGGCTCAATGCCTGCAGAACGCCACCGTTCAGATACGCTTAAATCTTTGTTTGCAGCCATTCCGCTCTCTTTCCAAGGTCCGTAGTTGATGCTGAGTGCTGGTATGCCCTCTGCTCTAAGCTGATGTGCAAAGCTGTCAAGAAAAGCGTTGGCTGCTGCATAGCTTCCTTGAGCAGGCGACCCCATTATTGCAGCGATTGAAGAGAAAAATATTATAAAATCAAGCTGTTCAAATCTCATATATTTAGAGACTGACCTATCTGGCTGTTCAGATTTGCAGAGGATAGTATTATTTTTGTTATCGCTGCATATTGAGCTTTGACCTTTCTTTAAGCAGCGATAAAGGTTAATAGCACCGATAATTTTAGGTGATAGCAGAGCTTGAAATCTCTCGCGGCTTTGATTAATCAAAATTCCATCGTCAATTGTGCCGGCAGCATGAACAATTCCAGCTATACGTAATCCACGCTCTTCAATATCGGCAAATATCTGCTCTAAATCATCTATATTGCTAACATCGCCTGAACGTATCTGAACCTCAACACCCTGTTCTATTAATGTCTCTACCGATAATGTCTCTACCGAGTTAATTTGTGGTTTACCAGACTCTTTCTGAATCTGCGATTTAATAGAATCTTTTTTAGTCTGTCTGCTCATTAGAACAATATGTTTTGCACCTAAAGAGATTAGATGCTGTGCTGTTAAAACTCCTAAAGCCCCCAATCCGCCGGTAATCAGATAAACACTGTCATTGCCAGAACTTCCATTACGAGAAGCTATATCTTTTTTAAATTTAATAGGAGATGAATCAAGATATCTGTCTAAACGAGTTAAGCGTTTAACAAAACGCCCGTTCTCTCCAACAGCGATCTGCCTATCTTCTCCTGCATTTTCTATCTCTTTTAAGATTAAATCCGCCTCTATATTTAACGAATTTTTAGAGATAGAATAATCAGAAATCAGATCAACGCATCGGCATACTTGATCGAGATTTTTGCGTGAAGGGTGTTCTAAACTCAAAGTCATGGCAAGCCCCCAGACAGGAGATTGCAGAACTCCAGAAAGAGGCATATTTTCTACAACTGGTTGTGAGTTGCGAGTAATAAACCACATCGGCAGGGGTTTTCCGTATTGTGCAATCTGAGCTTTAATAAGGTGTAATATAGAGACAATGCCCTCATCTTGAGTTTTAATGATTGCGTTTATCGAGGTTTTATCTTTTACATCTAATTCGTTTATTAAATTTCTCCCTTTTGAATCTAAAACAGATTCAGGAAATTGATGGTTAAGACTCCAGAGATGAATTATTCCAGCTATTTGTGTATTTAGCTCTTCTGCCCTATCTTGAGTTACTTTCAAAAGCTCTTTAAAGTGATCTGGTTTGGTTGGATCAAGATAGTAAGAATTAGTATGAGATATCTCTTTACTAAATCCTTCTCCAATATTACTAAACTCCTCTCCAATTTTTGCAAATGCAATAATAGACTTTCCGCCCGCTTTTCTTAGATTTTCAGATAAAATAGAACCAATGCTTTGATTTTGTTCGTTTGGTTTGTCGCAGAAAATAAGCCAAACTCCAGAAAATTTAGTTTTTACAGATATTTGCTTACTATTTAGATTTGTCTGGTCAATATTCAAAGGCTGAGGCTTCCATACAGGTTTATAGAGAAATTTCTGGATTTGAATATCTGAATCGGTTTTTATGCGTCTAAATTCAAAGCCGCTAACTTTAATTGCAATTCCGTTTTTGTCAAACCAGCAGATATCGCCTTTAAAAGTCTCTCTATTTGGTGACGGAGCATCTATAAGGCTGACATATCCCCATGCCTCTGCTGCGTTGATTTTACGATTAAACTCTAAGTTAGAGATTGAAAACGGCATAAAAGCTGACGATTTAGAATCATAATTGTCCTTGCCAAAACTTCCTAACACCTGAAATCCTGCATCTAATAAACCCGGATATACAGGATAGTCATCTAAATTATCTGGCAATTCTGGCAGTCTCATAGTAAATACGGCTTCGGTATCGCTTTTCCAGATAGTTTTAATCCACGAGAAAGATTCTCCCCAGTTGTAGCCGCTCTCTGCAAGCTCTTCATAAAAATCAGAACCATTTATCATAACAGGACAGCGGGCTTGAATATTATTAAAATCAAATGGCTGTGCTAAATTTGATGAGAAGTTGGATTTAGTTAAAAGAATCTTTCCCATGCAATGAGTCTGCCACTCATTATTAGTATTTTCGTTAGTGTTAGAATTATCTTTACTGTTGTTTATATTGCTACTTAATACTTTAGCTGAAAATTCACGATAATCAGAATTAGATATTTTAGGCTCTAAAATCAACTGTGCAGCACGATTTTCAGCTTCTCCGTTTGCATTTTCAAGAAAGATTGCCTGTGAAAACAGAATATCTTTTATTATCGTAAATTCCATATTTTTAATACGATTTGCAGCAGTAAGCAAAAGCACAAGATAATCGGCTGCTGGAACAACTGTACGACCAAACAGACGATGATCTTTTAAATGTGGAGGATTATCAGGATTTAATACGCTCTGAAAACGAATCTGCTCCAACATTGGAAGCTCTAAATAGACACCAAGCAGAGGGTGGGCGTTTAGATGAAGAGGATATAATTTTGATTTTTCTGATCTCTTTTCAGACGTTTTAATTTTTTCAGGCTCTTCAATCCAGCAGCGTGTATGCTCAAATGGGTAAAATGGCGGTTCTGATTGCAATGACGATATAGACAAAATTGAATCTGTATCTACATCTGCATAAACCTTATCCCAATTAACAGATATCCCTTTTAAATATGCTTCTGCGAAAACAGGCATAAAATCTGCAATTTCAATAAAGTTTATATCTGATAATTTAAGCTCTAATCCAACGTCTAATTTAAAATCGTTATCTGATTGAATTTTTTTAGATGATTTAAACTGGTTATCTGATTTAAGATCATTTGCGTCTAATTTATCAAAATCATCTAGTTTTATAATACTCACTAATTGCGGTTGTCGTTCAATCGAATTTAATAAATTTTGATATTGCTCTTTAGATTGTTCATTCGTATTAGATTCTTCATCTAAATTACATTTTTCACCCGCAACTGTTAGTGCAAGAGCATCTTTAAGATTAAAAATTCCAGCAACGGTTGAAGCTGCAAAGTCACCCGCTCCGCTAAAGCAAATCTGATCAGGTTTAAGCCCAAAATCGATCCACTGTTTTGATAGGGCATATTCTAAAATAAACGAGGCTGTTTTAGGCATCTCTTCAAGCGTTTTATTAGGCAATAGATTTGCCAAAATATCTCTACACTCTGCAACTGCATTGTAAAAAGCTGATAAAGATTTGCTTGTTTTATCAAATGGTTTGTCAGTGTTATCAAAATATTTAAATGACTTAGGCAGCAATTCGCCTTTAAAAATAAAAGTTATTTTAGACGGCTGGCGAACCTGTTTATACGCAAGAGTTCCAGCAGATTCCATTACGATTTCAGGCAGGGCTTTTTGCGAAAATCTATTTAAAACCATAGCCATATCTGACGCATTTTCAGCCTCAACTGTCAATCTGTGCGAAAAATGGCTTCTTCCAGCATTAGCTATTTTACATATAGCAGATATATTTTTTCTTAAATGTCCTGAATTTATCGTATCTTCTGAATTATCTGAATTTCTTACATTTTCTGAATTGTCCGAATTTTCTATTTTTTCTGAATTTATAGTCAAAAAATCTGCCCAACGACCAGCTAATAACTTCAATGCCCGTTCTGATTTGGCAGAGAGACATAAAACTTCTTTACTATATTCTTCGCTACGTTTTTTTAAATATTTATCGTTTAAAGGCTCTTTTAAAGAGGCTTCTCCAACTACAATATGAGCGTTTGTGCCAGAAAATCCAAAGCAGGAAATTCCAGCAAACCGCCCTTCTTGTTTGCGATTCCATTCTGTCAGTCCATTTGTAACCTTAATCGGCAGCATATCCCACTGAACGCGAGGATTTGGCTCTTTAAAATGGAGATGAGGCGGAATCTGACCGTGATTTAACGATAATATAACTTTGATAAGAGAAGCCATTCCAGCAGCAGCTTCCAAATGACCAAAATTTGTCTTAACTGAGCCTATTAACAGGGGATTAGAAGAGTTGCGGCTCTCTGAAAAAACACCGCCTAAAGCCTCAACCTCAATCGGGTCTCCTAAAGAAGTTCCTGTTCCGTGTGCCTCAATATAATCTATCTGTTCAGGCTTAACTTTTGCTGCTTCTAACGCTGATTTTATAACTTTTTCTTGAGCAGGTCCAGACGGAACAGTAAAGCCTCCAGACGGACCATCTTGATTAACAGCAGAGCCGCGAATAAGAGCCAGCACTCTATCTTGAGGAGCAACATCAGACAGACGTTTAAGCACAACAATTCCGCACCCTTCCCCGCGCACATAGCCGTTTGCAGAAGCGTCAAATGTCTTGCAGCGACCATCAGGGGCAAGCATACGGGCTTTACAAAAATTAACAGTTCCAGCAGGGCTTAATGTTAGATTAACGCCGCCAGATATCGCAAGGCTGCACTCTTTATTTCTAAGGCTTTGACATGCAAGGTGAACCGCCACCAAAGATGAAGAACAGGCAGTATCAAGCACAAAACTTGGACCAGTAAAACCAAGAAGATACGATAAACGACCAGCAGCAGGACCGGGTGTTCCGCCTGTGCCAGAAAAGGCATCTACACGGGTAAGGTCTCCCTCTCCAAACAGCAAAGCACCATAATCAAAAGATGTGCTGCCCAAAAACACGCCTACTGGTTCACCATAAAGTTTTGAGGGCGGAATCGCAGCATGTTCAAGAGCTTCCCACGCAACCTCTAAAATCAAGCGGTGCTGCGGATCCATGCGTGCGGCTTCGCGTGGAGAGAGTCCGAAAAATAGGCTGTCAAACCCGTCAACTCTCCCTAAAAATCCGCCATAACGGCAATACATCTTGCCAATCGCATCAGGATTTGGATCAAAGCAGTCGTCTATATTCCAGCGATACGGAGGCACTTCAACGATTGCATCTTGACCGTTTTTTAGCAATTCCCAATACTTAGAAGGTGTATCTGCTCCTCCGGGAAATCTGCAACCCATACCAATTACTGCAATCGGTTCAGTCTGTTCAGCTTTAAGAGAGTCGTAACGCTCTTTCAAACTCTTGATTGCGACAAGTGCCTGTTTAACTGGAGAGAGTCCGCCTTTGCCGTCTTTTTTTTCTATTTTTTGTCTCTCCAAATTCAGCCAGCAATGTTTTCGTTCAAATGGATATGTTGGAAGATTTCCTTTAAATATTTCTGTATCAGAATAGATAAAATACCAATCTATCGTATATCCTTGAATGTAGGCTTTTGCTATGCTTTCAATAAATAGATGGCGTGATTGAGGCGTAAAATCGTCATTTAGATTAAAATTTTCTCCAATAGGTTCAGATAAATTTGCGTAAAATAGGGTGTCAGAAGAGCTAATATTTTGAGGTGCCTGATTCTGTTGAAAAGATTTAAGAATTTCAGATGTAGAGACTCGCGGCTGTGCGTCTTTCACAGAGTCAATATCTATAATAACCGCTAAACGATACGGAAAATGAGAGCGTCCAGCATTGGCAGCCTTGCAGATTGATGAGATAACATCTTTTTTTGTCGTAATATCATTTTTTTCGTTTTCTATTTTTAAAAATAAATCTGCCCAAAGAGCTGCAAGAGATCGCAGAGAATTTTCAGATTTTGCAGATAAACACAATATTTCTTTTCTGTTTTCTTGTTGGATCTCTGCTACTTCTATTTTTTCACTCTTTATAGATTCAGGAGGTTTTGGAGCATCACCTAAAATTATATGGGCGTTGGTTCCTGAAAATCCAAATGCCGAAACTCCAGCCAAACGCAAGCCTGAATCTTTTGTCCAACCACTTAACGTAGTATTAACCTTTAACCTCATCTGTTCCCACTCAATGCGGGGATTTGGATTTTTAAAATGGAGATGAGGCGGAATCTGATTATGATTTAAAGATAGAATAACCTTTATTAATGATGCCATTCCTGCAGCAGCTTCTAAATGACCAAAATTTGTCTTAACAGAACCAATAAGCAAAGGTGCAGAATGTCTGCTGCTTGAGCCAAATACAGCATCAAGGGCATGAATCTCAATCGGATCGCCCAATGCTGTGCCTGTGCCGTGAGCCTCAATGTAATCAATCTGATCTGGAGTTAAAGAAGCGGACTCTAAGGCTTTACGTATAACAACCTGCTGTGCTGGTCCTGACGGAATAGTGAAACCGCCTGATGGACCGTCTTGATTGACTGCTGAACCTTTAATTACGGCTAAAACAGAATCCTTTTGCCAATCAACATCAGAGAGGCGTTTTAAAACCAAAATTCCGCAGCCCTCTCCACGCACATAACCATCAGCAGAGGCATCAAAAGTCTTGCAGCGTGCATCAGAAGCAAGCATTCGAGCCTTACAAAAATTTATTGTAGCCTCTGGTTTAAGCATCAGATTTACACCGCCTGCAAGAGCAAGATCGCATTCACGCAGACGCAGGCTTTGACATGCAAGATGCACTGAAACCAAAGATGATGAGCAGGCAGTATCAAGGGCAAAACTTGGACCAGTAAGCCCAAATATATACGATAATCTTCCGGCAGTTGCCCCTAAAGTTCCGCCAGTGCCTGTATAAGCATCAACGCGGGTTGCATCTCCCTCTCCAAACAGCAGAAGTCCGTAATCGTAAGAGGTTACGCCCATAAAAACACCAGTCAAAGAGCCGTGGAGAGTTGACGGAGCTATGCGTGCATTTTCCAACGATTCCCAAGCAACCTCTAAAACAAGCCTCTGCTGGGGATCCATTCGAGAGGCTTCCCGAGGAGAGATTCCAAAAAAACGGCTGTCAAATAGATCAACTCTGCCTATAAAACCGCCTTCACGACAATACATCTTTCCTGGTGCATCTGGATTAGAATCGTAAAAAGATTCAATATCCCAGCGATCTTGAGGCACTTCAACAACAGCATCACGACCATTTTTTAACAGATTCCAGTAAGATTCAGGGTTGTCTGATCCGCCCGGAAAACGGCATCCAATACCTATTACTGCAATAGGTTCAGCATTTTTTGCTTTAAGTTCATCATAACGCTTCTGAAGGGTTTTAAGTGCAATCAGAGCCTGTTTTACAGGAGATAGTGATGTCGATTTTGTATTGTCTGCATTCATAAATTCTTACCTAATATACTTACAAGTTAAATTCTTTACTTGAGAAATCATAAATTTATATTTCGCCTTCTAATTACATTTCACTCAATACTTATATTTCAACTAATATTTACATTTCACCTAACAGATTTTCAAGCTCTTGACGCAGCAGAGCTTCTGCATCATCATCGCTCATATCAGATAACGAGATATCAAGTTTATCTGCTTTATCTTTATCAGGTTTTTCTGGTTTCTCTGGTTTATTAGGTTTATCAGGCGTATCTGGTTTATTGGTTTTATGAGAGTTATCATGTTGTTTATTTGCTGGTTCTTCTCGTTTTTGAGGCTGTTCAATAGATATTTCTTTAGATACTTCTACTTCTTTATGTTTTATTACAGCCAGCGTTCCCATCAGATATTCAGCCATAGAGGCAACGGTTGGATAATCAAAAACAAGAGTTGATTTAAGACGGCAATTTAGATTTTTTTCTACGCAGTTTTTAAGCTCCACAGCCATCAGAGAATCTAAACCCAAATCAAAGAGCCGTCCGTTTGCATCAAGCTGATCAGGGCTGTCTAATCCTAATATCTCCGCAGTTGCAGCTCTTAAGCGGTTTAAAATAACAGCTTTATGTTCATGTTTAGCTGCTTGCGAAAGTTCTTCCTGCCATGAACCAGATATTACTCCTACTCCTGCTTCTGCTGAAATATTTGATATAGATGACGATACTGATGCTGATGTTATATCTGAAAATTTCTGAAAATCCCTCAAAAACATAGAGCCGTGGGGCTTAGAAGTTTTATCGTCCATAACTGAAGCTGTTGATTGGAATCTTGACATAAATTTTGACCAATCCACTGACATTACAGCCATCTGTGGTTTGTTTTGTCCGATAAGCAGCTCTAAAGCTGTTAAGCCTGATTTAGGAGATATTAAATTAAAGCCTTGGGCTGTAATACGTCTTTGATTGATATTGTCCAATCTTGAAGCCATTCCAGTTTCAGCAAATGGTCCCCAATTAATAGAGAGAGATTTCTCTTCAACTGATATTTTTTCTCTATAAAAGTTATCTAATCCAGAAACGGATTCTGGAATCTCTTTTATTTTAGAAAAACTTTTCATTTTAAAAATATTTCTGCTGCGGCAAACTGCGTCTAAATAGGCGTTGGCTGCTGCGTAATTGGCTTGAGCAGGTGCACCTAAAATAGAGACAATTGACGAAAAGCATACGAAAAAATCAAGCTCAATATCTCTTGTCTTTTTGTCTAAAATTGATGCACCAACGACTTTAGGTGCCATAACATGCCAAAACTTTTCCCAGCTTAATTGTGCTATTACGCCGTCATCTAAAAGACCCGCAGCGTGGATTACTCCCTTTAACGGAGGCAGTTTATAAATTACATCAGAGATCATAGATTCAACCTGATCAGAGTTGGTCATATCAGCGTAACGCAGCTCTATGTTGATTCCATTTTTGCGAAGCCCTTTATTGATGCCGTTTTTGTCTATCTCTTCATTGATTCCATTTTTTCGTAAATCTTCAATCTCCTGCATAACCTCTTTTGACGGCTCTTTACGACCAACAAGAACAATGCAGCCAGCATTTTTTTCAGCTAACCAGCGTGCAACAGCTAAACCCAATCCTCCAAGACCGCCTGTTATAAGATATGTGTGTTCAGATGAGATTTTAGGACTTGACGCTGTTATATCTGCTTCTCTCGTTGTTACGATATGTTCGGACTTTATGCTTGTTGTAGTCTGCTCTGATTCTATGCTTGTAACATTGTGATCCGCACGTTTAAGCCTTGCTGCATATATTTTCCCGTCTCTTAGGGCTATCTGGCTTTCCCCATTATATGCAAAACTGCCGATACGGTTTGAATCGCTGTTTTTATCATTATGACATATTGCAACAAGTTCTCTGCCAAGCTCATCAATTTCAACTCTATCAGGATCAATATCTACAAGCGTGCATTTTAAATCAGGGTGTTCCAACGCAATGCTGAGACCCATGCCCCAAAGTGCAGCACCTTCTGGATTAATACGGCTCTCCTGACCCGTTACAGTTTGTGTTCCGCAGGTAACCAAAATCAACTGTGGTTGATTATTATAATTATCGTTTAATGAATCACCACTATGCTTATCATTTAATAAATCACCACTATTTCTTTGAATTAATGCTTGAACTATCTCCAATGTAAAACCGCATATTTTACGCTGGATAGATTCAATAAGTTGAGATTGAGATAATGGTTCAGATTTGTCTTGAACTTGGGACAAATATTGTATCTCATTAATACCATCTAAAGTTATAAGATGAACAACGCCTTTTAAAGATGTTGATTTAACAGCGTTAATAATATCATTACTTAAAGTATTACTTAAATTTTGAGCATCTCTAAAATTATCAGAATTATGATTATCCCATGACCACCAGCGGCAGATTTCACCTTTAGAAGCCATTGAGTCAGCTAAAGCAGCGGCATAATCAGCTTTATCGCTTAAAATAATCCATTCAGAATCAGATTGAGACTGCTCTTTATCCAAAGTTTTATGAGCTAACATATTCTCAGTTGCAGCAGATATGTTTTCAGTTACAGATGGCTGACAAAGCTCCCACACAACCTCGTAGAGCAGATTTTGTATATTTAAAGAATCATCTTTACTATCTTTGCTATTATCTGCTGTTCCGCCTAAAAGAGCCGTCATATCAACTCTGCGACCCTCTAAGCCGATCCATTCTGCAACTAAGCCGTTTTGATCATAAAGTTTGATATCTCCTAAAAGTTTTTCAGATTCATTTGAATTATCTGAAATGGTTGATTTATCAGAAGATGTTAATTTATCAAAATTTCCTGATATTCTGCGTATTGTCGCAACTGCCTGCATATCAGATGGATCAGGTTTGCCAAAATATCTAAATTCTTCTATTGCAAACGGGATATATGTTGTCTCTGGGTCTCCTCCGGCAGCAGTAACCATCAAGCCGAAACAGGAGTCAATAAGCCCCGGGTGAAGCCCCCAAGCGTTGATATCCAACCCATCAGGAGTTTTAAAACGGCACACGGCAATATCAGTTCCAGTCTGGATAGAGCCGATCCAGCGATAACTCTCGCCAAGCCTTATTTGACGATTATCTTGAAACAGATAAACATCTTGAGGATTGATAATATTTGTGCATTTTTCCCACGCATCTTTAAGACTGTTAGCATCAGATTTGGGTTGTAATGTTGTTTTAGGTTCTAATTGGGTTTGGCTCTGTTTTTCTAAATTACTATTAGTATTTATTGAAGAAATTCTGCCTGTTACATGGCGGATATATTTTTTCTCCTGTTTAGGATTAAGATTTTTATTAACATCTTCTTGATCAAAACTGATTATGGTAAAATCGTTGCTGTCAATATTTAAACCATTGTGTTCACTCATAAAATCCTGTTTTTCTCTCTTATCAACTGGAGAAAAGATAAGTTGAACCGTTCTGCCGATATTTTCTGGAATAACAAGTGCTTGGGTAAATAAAATATCTTCAATAACGCACCCATTTTGATGAAAAGCAAGACCAGCAGCACCGCACAAAAGAGATAGATGAGAAGCAGCAGAGACAATTATTCTGCCAAATATTCGGTGATCATCTAAAAATGGTAATGCTTGATTGCTAAATTCGGTCTCAAACAAAATTGACGGCATCAATGGAGAGACGATTTTACGATCAATTAATGGATAGAGTCTTTGATCAGTAAAAGAGTAATTTGCTTCACGTTTAACCTTATCATTTGCAATAGAACTACCTGAAGAAGCATATTTCAATTTAGTTGAATCAGCAGAGCCGCTGCAAGATGGAATCGGCAGCCAGAAACGCCGTCTGTCAAACTGATATGTTGGAAGCTCTACGGGCTGGGAAGATTTATCAGGATAAAGAGCCGACCAATTTACATCAAAGCCGTTTGTGTATAGCCGTGAAAGTGCAGAGAGCATAACCTCCCAATCTGCCTGACCAACTCTAAGGCTTGGAAGCCAAAGACCATCTTTATCTGATAACGCTGTCCGCCCCATTCCTAAAAGCGTTGGCTTTGGTCCAATTTCCATGAAAATTCCAACACGTTCGCGTTGAAGAGTGAGCATACTCTCCATAAATCTTACAGGCTGACGGATATGCTCTCTCCAATAAGCTGGAGTCATAATCTCTTTGCCTGCAACCTCTCCATTAACATTAGATATTAATTTTATTTTCGGTTGATAGAATGAGATTGATGCGGCAACCGACTCAAATTTATCAAGAATCGGCTCAATTAAAGGAGAGTGGAACGCATGAGAGACAGTTAATCGGACAACTTTAATTCCTTTAGCTTTAAAAGGCTCAATTACCTCTTCAAGATGATTTTCATCTCCAGATATAACTGTGTGATTTGGTCCGTTAAATGCAGCAACAGAAAGAGTATCACGATATTTAGCAATAACATCGTAAATTTTATCGTATGGAACCATAACAGCAGCCATTCCTCCGCCTGCTGGAAGGCTCTGCATCAACTCTCCGCGTCTGCTTATAAGTTTAAGTCCATCTTCTAAAGAGAAAAGACCAGCAGCACAGGCAGCAACATACTCGCCCACACTATGCCCCATCATAAAATCTGGTTCAATTCCAAACGAACGCCAGAGAGTGTAAAGAGCGTACTCAACAGCAAAAAGAGCGGGCTGTGTAAAACGGGTTTGATGCAAACGATCAGGATCGCCGCTTGAAGGTGAGTCTATATCATAGAGCATTGATATTAAAGATTCGCCAATCAGAGGCATAAGAATCTCATTACAGGTTTCAAGGGTTTTGCGGAAAACGGGCTGAGTCTCAAAAAGAGTGCGTCCCATTCCCGGATATTGAGAGCCTTGACCAGTAAACAAAAAAGCAAGAGGAGGTTTTACGGCTGTTTGAACGGGAGATTGAGCTTCAAGAGATTTGATTAGTCCTTTAAAATCAGCACCAACAGCAGCCAATCTGTATGGAAAATGATCTCTTCCAAGAGCTGCTGTTCGGCAGATGTCAAAAGGTTTGAGAGTAGATTCATAGTCTGTAAGCTGTTCAGCTTGTGATAGGCTACCTATCTGTTCAAATTGCTCTTTCTGTGTAATTTTATCTTTTAAAAATTTAATATACTTATCTTGAAGCTGTTTAGCAGATGATTCTGTTTTAGCAGAAAAAGGTAAAATATAGTGAGAAGGGTCAACGTAATCTAATTTACCATTTTTTTTAAAATCAACGCCGTTAAATTGGTTAGATTGCTCGTTCTTTCTATCTTCAAAATTTTGCGTTATACTAATATTCTTAGGAGCTTCACTGACAACAACATGAACATTTGTGCCTGAAAAACCAAAAGCATTAACGCCGGCAAAGCGTTCACGATTAGAGTTATCCCAATCAATTGTTGATTTTGGCACTTTAATCGGAAGATCGTCCCACGGTATAAACTGGCTTGGAGTGTTGAAATGGAGATTTGGCGGAATCTTGCCATACTTTACACAAAAAACAGCTTTTATAAGTGCTGCAACTCCAGAAGCTGGCTCTAAATGTCCAATGTTTGTCTTGCACGAACCGATAAACAGAGGTTGCTCTATAATTTTATCAGTTTTAGAAGAGGTGTTTTGATTGGCAGATGTGTTTTGAGTAAAAGAGATATTTTGATTAGATAAGACATTTTTAGCAAAAACAGAAGCAAGTGCTTCAGCCTCTATTGGATCGCCTAAAGCTGTGCCTGTGCCGTGGGTCTCAATAAAACCGATATCAACTGGAGTTAAACCAGCATCTTTAAGGGCAGATAAAATAACCTTTTCTTGAGCTGGACCGCTTGGAGCTGTAAGACCGTTGCTTTTTCCGTCCTGATTCATGGCACTTCCACGAATCACTGCTGAAATTCTATCATTATCAGCAACTGCATCAGAGAGGCGTTTCAGCAGCACAAAACCGCAGCCTTCTCCTCTTACATAACCATCTGCATCAGCAGAAAAAGATTTACACAAGCCCTCAGGTGAAATTGCACGAAGTTTTGAAAAGCAGATATGAGATTCAGGCGATAAGATAAGGTTGACACCGCCGGCTAATGCAAGGTTTGACTCTCTGCTTCTTAAACTGCGGCATGCCAAATGGACAGCCCCGAGTGCTGATGAGCAGGCAGTATCCACAGTAATTGATGGACCTTCAAGACCATAAATATATGAGATACGACCGCAGGCAGTTGAAAATGTGGTGCCTGTTATTGAATAGGCATCAATTATTTTATGATTTCCAGAGTGTCGATGAGCAAGTGCGTAGTCATCGCTTGACATGCCAAGAAAAACACCGCATGCACTGCCTTTAAGAGTCGAAGGTGCAATGCCTGCATTCTCAAATGTCTCGCGGCTGACCTCTAAAAGTAATCGCTGCTGGGGATCAAGTCCTAAAGCCTCTTTAGGCGAGATATTGAAAAAAGCTGCATCAAACATATCTACAGCTTGATCTAAAAATCCGCCTTTTGCAGTAAACATCTTGCCCTGAACATCTGGATCAGGATCGAGCCAATCTGCAATATTCCAGCGTTCAGGCGGAACATCTCTGATGGCATCTTTTTCTTTAAGCAGAAGTTCCCAAAACTGCTCAGGACTATTTGCACCCCCGGGAAAACGGCAGCCCATGCCGATTACAGCTATGGGTTCACGGGCTGATGACTCAATAGATGCAAGTTTTGCCTGAGTCTGTTTGAGCGTTATATATAGTTTTTTTAAGGTATCTGTCGGGTCATTAGGCTTTGTTGTCATGGGTATAAATTCTCAATATGAAATTGTTTTAACTTTTTTTGAAAATACGCTAAATTCTCATCACTAAAACGGGCATGTCCTGTGCCTGTTTTTCCCTGCCTGATAAAAGAGGAGCTTTTGTAGCCCTTTTCCCATATCTGGGCTGTTATATGGTCAAATTTATCTTCGTGCTGTTTCATAAATTGGAAACTGCAACGCTTACTAATTTCAGCTTTACGTGATTCTGAAATATTAAATCCAGCAAATTTTATAATCTTATCAAGCTCACTGTCAAAATCGTTTTTTAACTTTTCAAAGCTCAAAAACAGCACATTAGAAGATGTTTCTGATTTTGCCTTCCAGCCTGCAGCATGTTCAAACCAGCTTCCAAATTGAACTTTACCAGAGAAAAAGAGCTTTAAAAATTGCTCAAAACCGCCTTTAAATCCTAAATGAGATCGATAAAATTCAAAATATGATGCAGCAACATCACAGCCGTTACGAATTACGTATATATATTTCATCTCTCCATAAGGTACCTCTTTTACTGGTAGATGGCTCTTAAAAATGCGTGGCGAATCCATGTTCTCAAAATCTTCAGCATTCCAAATACGATAATGGATAAGCCTCTCAAACCATGGAACTTTCTGGGCAATATGATCTATCTCCATGCTGCCGTCAGTGGCAAGCTGATATAAAATCATCTGAAGCCATGTTGTGCCTGAACGGGGATAAGTAACGATAAATATATCATCAGCTCTCGGCTTAAACTCTAAATGTGCGGTTTTGTAGTAATGAATATAACGGGCAAGTTTAGTCAGAAAATCGGCTGAGGCAAACAGAGCGTTAGATGCAAAATTAAGAGGCTCTATTATAGATTTGAGAAGTTTTTTTTTAGCAGATGATTTTTTTTTATACATCTTCATTAAAATTCCAATTTTTTATAAATATTTGGCTATGTTTATACTCAAAGTTAAAAGGTAAAAGGGTTCAGCACGCTGCACCCCTACAATCAATTTAATGTTTATATGTCCAAATTTTTTATATGTCTAAATCTTTGGCTATTAGTTCATTTAACTCTTCTGGAGTTAGTTTGTCTAAATAGGCAAAGTCGTCATTTGTATCCATATCTAAATCTATCGCAATATCTGAATCTTTAGTGATATCAATATCTTTAGAGCTATCATCTATATTTGCAGCTTTATCAATATTAGTATTAATTTGATTACTGTTAATTCCAAAGTCATTATCAATATTAATATTTATTTGATTGCTGTTAATTCCAATATTTTGATTACTATTAATCACACCATGTTTATTAATATCTGACTTACGCCGTTTTTGCAGAAATTGTGCAATATCGCTTAATGCAGGATACGTAAAAAGAAGCGTAACAGGCAGAGAAAAACCGCATATCTTCTGTAACTGATTACGAAACTCAACCGCCATTAATGAATCAAATCCCTGCTCCATTAAAGCACGTTCAGGATCAATTGAAATATCAAGCCCGCTTACATCTTTTGCTAAAGCTGATAATCTTTGTAATAATTTAGTGGTTTGCTGATCTTTTGAAAACTCCTCTAACTCTTTCCACAAAGATGATAGATTAGAAACAGACTTAAGTTTATCAGGGTTAAGGTCATTAAATTTAAGATGTTCTAACAACCGCCTAAACATAACAAAATCGTGCTGACCAGTTCGATTTAAATATGCTCTCCAATCGCAATCAAAAACAGCAACCGATGTAAACCTTTTCAATCGAGAAAGCACAATTTCTGATGTAAGAAGCAGTTCAAACGCATCTAATCCCTGTTCGTGAGAGATATAAGAAAATCCTAAATCAGTCAGATTTTTCTGCACAACAGCCTCTTTTGCTGCCATGCCTGATTCTGCCCAAGGTCCCCACTGGATACTTAAAGCAGGCAAGTCGATTGAACGCCTATAATCTGCCAATCCATCTAAAAAAGCGTTTGCAGCAGCATAATTAGCCTGTCCCTGACTGCCCAAAAAAGCGGCAGCAGATGAGAATAGAATAAAAAAATCAAGTTTTGATTTAGTATTACTTAATTCATCAGTATAATTATATTTAGTAATATTATTAAGTTCATCAGCATGATTCGACTCAATTGCATAATTTGATTGAGTAGCGTGAGTTGTCAGTTTGTGTAAATTCCACGCTCCAACCGCTTTAGAGGCAAACACCTCTTTCAAACTGTTACGATCTTGAAGCTGTAAGAGCGAATCCTTCCGAACTCCTGCCAAATGAATTACGCCTTTAAGCTCATTCAAAAACTTTTCTAATCCACCTGATATTTTTTCTATGGCAGAAGTCAAATTATTATAATCACTTATATCAGCTTGAACGATATAAACATTTCCGCTTTTAGATTTTAATTCAGACTGTAAAATTTCAACATCTTTAAGAAAGGTTGAATTTGGCTGGCTTCGTCCTAAAAGCACGAGCCGTTTTGCTCCAAGCCGAACAAGTCTGCGGGCAATCGGCAGACCCAATCCCCCAAATGCTCCAGTGATAAGATAAATTCCATCAGAATTAAGATTATGAGTAACCTGACGAGATTCAGATTCTGATGTAGTTGCAGTTATAGAAATATTAGTCTTATCAAGGTGTTGAATTTGAGTATTTGTAATACACGGCTGAAACAACTTAGATTTATTTCTATAAGCCCGTTGATCTAATTCTTCTTGAGTTAAGAAATCGAAAATAAAACGATTACCAATATTAATATTTTCTATTTGATAAGAATTAGAGAGATACGAGTCAGATTCAGAAGAGTTATAATCAATATCTAAATCTATAAGACCGCCAAAATATTCAGGATATTCAATAGCAACTGTCTTTCCAAATCCCCAAATAGATTGTTGGATAGAAAAAGATTGATGAGTTGAATCTGTCTGTTCAGTTGCAATAGATTGCTGTGTCTGCTCAATTGAAATTGTTTGTTTTTTAGCTGAATCTGTCTGCTCAATTAAAAACGCTCTTTTTGTGATTAGATAGAGCTTTGCAGAGAGCTTAAATTTTGCAAGAGATTGAACAATAACCATTGCAGCATGAATAGCATCAATCTGATTTTTTTGGATTTGCTCTGGACTATGTTCGATTTGCTTTGAAGTTTTGATTTTATCTGAAGTTAAATCACCATTTAAAATTAAATCGCAACCCCATAAATAGAGAATCTTGAGCGTTTGCTCTGAATCACAGCTTGATATAATTTTCTCAATATCGGTTATATTTTTAAAACTATCAGTTATCTTTTCAGAACTGTCTATCATGTTTTTAGAACAGTATGTGTCTTGTAAAATCAAGCGACAATCTATCCCAACTTTTTCAAGCTGTTTAGCAATTTGCTCACCTAAACCGCCTTTATCAGCAAAAATAAGATATTTTACCGATTTAATTAAACCGCTCAACTCATTTAGATTATTTTCATTGTTATCTTTAACCTCTTGCCACGAAATCGTATAAAAATCGGGGCGTTTAAGATCAGCGTTTTTAACAGATGTTAAAGAATCTAAAGATAGAGAATCTGAAGATAGAGATTTCAAACCTTTTAAAAGAGTTGCCCTATCAGTTAAGCGGACGGTTAAGCCGATAAAAGAGACAAGCTGAGTGCCGTCATCAGTAAAAACTCTTATATCTCCTTGAAGATAATCAGATTCTTTATGAGCATTAACAAGAGATACAACTTTTTCGCTGAAAGATGTTGAATGCACTTCAAATCTATCTAATGCAAATGGTATTAAAATCTTTGAATCTCTATCTAAAATATCCAAAATTTCAGGCGAGCCAAATACGAGAGATTGCAGCATTGCATCAATAAAACCGGGATATAGATCGTAATCGTAAGTTGCAGAATTATTGTTATGTGTAAGATTTATGAGGCAGAGAGCGTTTATATTAGTTATATTCTTATATTGTATATGATCTATATTTTGGTCATTTATATCATTATTATTAATATTATTGGGGTTAAGCCCTCCCTTTTGATTGCAAAAAGCCTGTTCTATTCTGCAAAATCCATCTCCAAGATCGTAACCAAATCTTTTAAAATCAGCGTAAAAATCAGAGCCGTTTATAATCTGACTGCTGTTTTTGCAAAAATCATCAAAATTAGAATATTTAAACTTCAAATCTCCAAACTCAAAATCCTCAAACTTAGAATCTTTAAACTCGAAATCTCCAAACTCTAAAAATCCTTTGCAATGTGCAGTCCAAGGCTCGTTGTCTCTATGGCTGGACTGGCTGACTATCTTAAACTCTGTTGACGATTTATCTTCATTCAGGCAGATAAGTTGAACTGAACGTGATTCATTAATCACCATAGGAGCGGTAAAGCTGATATCAAATGCAGCACCAATCAAACTTTTTTTAGCATCATCGCTTGATAAACTCTTTTTTTTCAGATTTTTATCTCTTGAATTTACTGTCTTTAAATACGAAAAAAGTTGAGAAAGATATGCGGCTGCTGGAACAATCGGCTCTCCGTAAATTATATGTTCAGGTATGAAAGAGGGATAATTTCTATTAAATTCAACTATTTTTGTTGTTCCTAATATTTTAGGCTGTTGTATAGTTTGCTGTTGTAGGATTTTATTTGATATTTGACTCTCTTGTTCTGATATTTGCACGGTTTGAATCGGCAGAGGATTCATCCAGAAGCGTTTACGCTGAAAAGGATAAGTTGGAATTAATACTTTTTTCCTATTAGCTTTCTCGTCTGAGTCACTTAAATCAATTAAATCTGATGAATTAACGCTTTTCTTTAAATCAACGTTTTTATCTAAACTGCTGCTTGGCACAAATTCTTTATCAGCGATAAATTTTTCAAGAGCTTCTATTAAATCAGATCGATTTTTTCCTGTAATCGCACAACGATAATCAAAAAGCGTTCTTCCAGTTTTAGCCGTGTAACAGACATCAGCCAAATATTGAGGATTATCATCTATTGCGTTCAAAAATTGGATATAATCACGGCAATAAGCAAGCAACGCTGACGGATTTTTTGCAGAAATTGTTAGTGTAAATATTTGTTTTATTTTTTCTTTTATGGATTCCTTCAAAACACTTACTGACGTTTGAGCAGATGGCGGTTGAGCTAAAATTACATGAACATTTGTGCCTGAAAAACCAAAAGCACTTATTCCAGCAATTAACTTTTTATCGTTTTGAGCAAGTTTTACCTGCTTTGTTAGTTTTTCCTGACCAACCTGCTCTATTGGCTTACCATGCCCAAGATGAATTTGCTCTGTTGGAATTTTTATCGGCAGCTTTTGCCACTGAACAAGAGGATTGGGAGTTTCAAAGCCGACTTGAGGCGGAATAGTTCTAAAATTAAGAACCATGATTGTCTTGATAATGCTTGCCATGCCTGATGCAGCTTCAAGATGACCTATATTTGCTTTGACTGAACCAACCCAAAGCGGGCGATCTAAAGGGCGGTTCTCTCCATAAACTGCACCAAGAGACTCTATCTCAATTGGATCGCCAAGCCTTGTTCCTGTGCCGTGTGCTTCAACATAATCAACATCTAATGGATTTACGCCAGCGTTTTTTAATGCCAAACGTATCACCTGCTGCTGTGCCAAACCATTTGGAGCGGTAAAACTTGAAGATGCACCGTCATGGTTTACGGCACTTCCCTTTATAACTGCAAATATCTGATCTCTGTCTGCTATTGCCTTATCTAAAGGCTTGAGAAGGATAGCTCCAGCACCTTCGCCCCGCATATAACCATCTGCTTGAGCGTCAAATGTTCTGCACTGTCCAGAGTGGGAGAGTGCACCCAATTTGGAGAAATAGACAAACATGTGCGGGTGAACCATTACATTAACACCAGCCACAACTGCCAATGATGCAGCACCAGAATTAAGTGATTGACACGCACTATCAAGAGCAGCCAAAGATGATGAACATGCAGTATCTATCGGAAAATTAGGACCATTTAGATTTAAAAGATATGAGATTCTGCCTGATGCTGCACTATACATTGAACCAGTGGCAGAATAGGCATCAATAAGAGCTGGATTTGATGACCAAAGATGTGCGCCCATGTAATCTATTGTAGAGATTCCAACATAAACAGCGATACGCTCGCGAGAACAGGCTGACGGAACAACTCCAGCATTTTCAAAAGCCTCCCAAACTGTTTCGAGCAAAAGTCTCTGCTGCGGATCAAGAGATAAAGCCTCTTTAGGGGAGATTCTAAAAAAAGAGGCATCTAAATTAAAAATATGCTTATCATCTAAAAAGCCTCCAGCTTGAGAGTATGCTTTTCCCGGAGCGTCTGGATTGGAATCAAGCCAGAGCTTAGAATCCCATCTGCTTGACGGAACTTGTTTGATTACACAACGCCTGTCCATAAGCATTTTATAAAACTTTTCAGGCGTATCAGCAGAATCAGGAAAACGGCAAGCCATTCCTATAACAGCGATATCTCTATTTTTTTTCTCTCTATGCTTTATATTTTTATCTTTAGCTGCTTCTCTATTATATTTATTTTCTATTATAGTATATTTAATTTCTTCTCTATTATATTTGTTTTCTTTTTTATTTGAGGTTGTTTGTTTGGAGAGAATTTCTTTCTGTTTTAAAGACTCTTCAGATAAAGGTGCAATATTTGGACAAGTAAATTCAGATAAAAACTCTGATAAAGGTGCAATATTTGGACAAGTAAATTCAGATAAAAACTCTGATAAAGCTGCAATATTTGGACGGGTAAATATCATTACAGCAGATAAATCCATTCCAAGTGCTTTTGAAAGATAGTTTGCCATTCTAACTGCATGTTGAGATGTTAAACCCATCTCTAAAAATCCAACTGCGTTGTCTAATGGCGGTTCTACTGTTCCGTAGGTAACCTCTTTAACAGCCTCTCTTATCAATTTCTCTATATTATTAGAACTGTTTATATCCTTTGAATCATTAGAATCAGAATCATCGGCATTAAACTTAGGCGTAATAGTTGAACTTTGATATTGGCTGTTTGTAGATTGGCTTATAGATGATATTTTTTTGAGCACAATATCGTGAATATCTTTGGGCAGAATTTTTGGATCAATGCGTTCTAATTTAGCCAAAACAGCTAAAGAGTCAGTCAGGCAGTCGTTTGCATCTGTAAATCTTTTTAATGTTGGAACTGCAATAATAGATGATAAGTTTTCACTTTTATCATCTTGATATAATTTTGGAGTTGAATCGTAAGATTTGGTTAAATCATAAGATAAGAAAAAATTTTTACAGCACTCTTCAATTGCACCGCTTAAAACTCCGTGGGGAGATATTTCAATAAAGGTCGTATATCCATCTGACAACATTGAGTTAATCGCTTTTTCAAATTGGACAGGTTT
Source organism: uncultured Desulfobacterales bacterium (assembly GCA_964539635.1). GTDB lineage: Bacteria > Desulfobacterota > Desulfobacteria > Desulfobacterales > Desulfobacteraceae > Desulfamplus. The sequence continues at coordinate 55,144 of CAZIJN010000005.1, forward strand.
ACTAATATGCTCAGTCCAATATCGTGCTCCAAAATCTTCAAAAAGTGCTTTAGAACCTCGCAGACTTGAATATATTTTTACAAGTGGAGAACGAGGAGTTATATCTTTAATATTGTTATATAAATCATCAAGAAACGGCTCTACAACAGGGCTGTGGTAGGGAATATTAATTTTTAGTATTCGGCAGAAAATGCGCTCTTGCTCTAAACGATTGGCAAAGTCTGCAATAATATTCATCTCTCCAGTTACAACAGTTGCTGACGGGCTGTTTATGGCAGCTATCCAGATATTGTCAGACTCACTTTTTAGAATCTTTCTTACTGAATTTTCAGGCAGTCCTATATGAAGCAGAACGCCTTTACCCACTATTTCAGACATAAGCCTGCAATGATACCATGTAAGGAGCATGGTATCTTGAATAGAAAAAATACCAGCGGAATGAGCAGCAGAAAGCTCTCCTGAAGAGTGTCCGATAATAGCATCTGGAACAATGCCCCAATCTTTTAAAAGTGATGAAAGAGCAATCTGAATGGCTATATTGCAAGGGTGGGCAATCATTAGATCGTCAATACAAGAAGCTGTGGAGGGGCGGCTTATCTCTTCAATAATAGATAATTCAGAAAACTTGGCAAATGCTTTATCGCACCGTTCTACTACATTTCTGAAAACAGGTTGAGTCTCTAATAAATCGGCACCCATTGTTTTCCATTGAGTGCCGATGCCTGAATAAACAAACGCTATCTTTTTTTTTTCACCTAAACTCATACTACTTAAACTCATTTCTTAGAGGATACCTCAGTTGCTATTTTTTCGCCGTCTTTATAATAATTCTGAAAATATGATCGCATCTTTTCCGGATTGAAGTTTAGAAGGTTTCCACCAGCTTCAAAGTGCTGCACAAATACCTTTCCTACAGCATAAGTACATGCTCCGCCCACAATGCTCAAAGTTATAGCTCCTGTAGTTGTTCCAATAAGAGGAATATTTTTTACAAGTGACGCTAATGCAGAACTTGTATGAACAGGTAAGCCTCCTCCCACAAGAGCGGTAACAACTGCCTTTCCAATATCTTTACTAAATGGAACTTTATAGATTTTACATAAAGAGTGGACAAGCTCCATCTGGATTCCAGTAAGGGCAATAAAATCTACTATCGGCAGCGGTATTAAACCCGCTCCCATAGCAGCATAGACCCGTTTACGGATAGTTTGCTCTGCTTTTTGTACTCGCTCTTTAAATTCAGCTTCTGCAATATCTACCGGCTGCTCCTGACTATTTTCTGATTTAATCTCCTCTGAAGCGGCTGCCTTCTCTTGTTTAAGATCATCTGTTTTGTTACTCATTTTTATATCTCCTTTCAACTTATTCTTTTAAATAAACCGTAATGATCTTTGAGATCAACCCTTATTACGCCTAACCACTAAAACTTAAAATTTTTGAAGTTAAAAACTGTTTTGCATAAAAAATTAGAATACAACCTTTAAACCTATGCCTTGAGTCTGATCTCGTTTACGTATTCCAAGCAGTTGGTTTGCATCATTATCATACTCCTCTTTATACTCTACGCTTACAAAAAGATGCTCCATAACTTTAAAATCTACGCCGATTTTAAATGTCCAACGGTAAATATCTGTGTCGCTGACATCAGCAACATATATAAGCTCTTGAGTAACCATAACGCCGTAATATGGAAATAGGCGGATAGTCTCAGTTAAATAGACAACATCACCCTCTTCTGTACCCGGGTCATAATCTTTCATGATATTTTTTAGTTCATCAGCCTGAGGGGAATTTGTATTTGCCCACTCTTGTACAATTTGGGCTGTCTGATGGTAGTCATCAATATATCGCTGAGTCTCATAACCATAAGCACCAAAAACTGAAAGACGGAAAAGAGGGTGGGTTATAACATCAGCTCCTAAGCCTGCATAATAAGTCCATCTTTCATCAATATATGCGTAATCATCTTCTAAATAAAAGACTCCGGGAGCAGCATAAATACGCTTGGTGATTGCATATCTAAAGTCTTCATGGATTTCATGCTGAGTAGAATCTCTTAAATCTGTATTTTGCTCGGAATTTGGCGGTGCAGTAGGTTTTGCTACATTTCTCTTGTCAAAAGTATAACGGACATGGTTTGTAAAACGGTTGTAGCGTAAAGATAGCTGGGAGTTAAGCACATGGTTGTCAGTAGTCCAGTTGCCGGTCGAGCGATCGTATTGGTAAGTGGTCTCAAAATGCCATAAAAGATCAGTAGGCATAGGATCAAAGGTCAAAGGGTTACGTGTCCACCAGTTGCTCATATCCTGCTTTTTTTTCACATCAGCTTTCTGCTCATTTTGCTGCTTATCATTAGTTTTTTCTGCCTCTTGAGCAATGCTGTTAAAAGGTAAGGAAATTACCAGCATTGCTATCCAGATAATAGTGATTCTCAATACTCTTCTCTCCATCTTTCTCCTCCTGTTTAAATAAGATTTTGATTTTTAAACTCTCTTGATGCAACACAATCAACATTATTTATTTTAATGATAACTATCTAAAATTGTTATTATTTTGTAGGGTATTTGAAATTATATGCCCGATAGACTCCATATGCTCAAAAATAAAAAAATGGTTGCCATCAAAGGTATGAACTTTTAGAGGCAATTCACTCTCCTGCTGCCATTTACTCACATCTTGTTCAACAATATGTTCACCGCTTCCTAACATCGCTGTTATAGCCACTGGTAATGGTCGTTTAGCTGGAATATGCTCATAGTTCTCTAATGCCTGAAAATCTGCCCTTAAAATAGGAAGAAACATGTCCATCAAATCTTTTTCAGCAAGAACCTCTTCTGCAACTCCGCCGTAGTTTTTTACCTTTTCGATAAAAGCGGGACGCGGAAGTTTGTGAACATCTTTTTCCTTACGAGTTATTGAAGGGGCAGGTGCACCGCTTACAAACAGATGTAAGGGCAGATGTTTGCCAGCATTAAATAGGCGGCGAGTTAATAGATAGGCAATAGTTCCACCCATACTGTGCCCCCAAATTGCCAATTTTCTATCCCCAAAAGAGGGAAGTTGATGAAAAATATCAGATACCATGTCATGAATATCTACCAGAACTTTTTCCTGAAGCCGTCTTCCGTGTCCCGGAAAATCTATGTAAATCGGCACAATATTATTTGAAAGATGTTTACTTATATCTCTAAAAGCAAAAGAGGTACCGCCGGCAAAAGGAATGCAGATAAGTGAGATCGAGTCCAATATAGATATGCTCCATTAAATTAATCAACAAATCGACTGAAATTCACTTCTAAGTAAGGTATGCTTGACTTTAAAGTCAAGCTAATTTTTTAAGGGGATTTTTAGATGGGAAATGAGAAAATACGGGCTTATGGAAAGCCCGGTATAATTGTTTACAGATATGTTTTTACTGTTCATAAATAGATTTATATTCTATTTTGGAAACTATCGAACCATTTTTACCCGATTTTATACATATCCCTCAACTCACGAGAGAGATTTGAAACCAATTTAAATGCTTTTTCTACTGTCTGCTCTCCATCTTTATTAACAAGACAGCAGGTTGCAGGAGAGATAAGGCTTTGTGAAATCAGCATATCTCTATCAATCCCTCGTTTTGACAGCGTATCCCATAAATGCACAAAACGTTTTTTTAATGAATCAATGCTTTCAGTATAAAAAGGCTCAAAATTTGTCGGCACAACTCCCCACACAAGCACGCCTCCTCTATCTAAAAACCGTTTAATCTCTTTGTGATAAGAGACAATAATATCGCCGTTTAGATAGACATCCATTGATAAAATATCTAAATCTAAATTGAGCAGAAAACCCCAATCAGGATTGCCGCACAGATGAATCCCGCGTGGATGCTCAATAAGAGAGAAAAATCTATCAAGATCAGTTTTAGCGGTCATATCGTTGTAACCTGACATTGCACTAAAAATATACTGAAGTCCCGGCTCATCAATAAACATAAAGGCATTTGGATTGATCTGTTTCAGCCTCTCAAGCTGCACATTTATTCGCTGTGCCATAAAATCAAACATAAACTCTCGAACAGTATCATTAAACAGAATGGGACGCTCGTTCTCATCTTGCACATTAAATCCAAAGCTGACGGGTCCTTCAAGCTGCCCTCTTATTGCTGGTCTGTCAGAAAAATCGATCTCTAAAAATTTATGATACACCTGAGAGTAAGTGCTGCTTATGTCAAAATAGGCTGGATCATCAAAATGGAGCATTGCATCTTCAAGCTCCATGGCAAATTTATCTGTAGAAAATCTAAGGGTTCGATTTTCCATATCTAAAAGAATACCGGGAAAATTTTCTGATGCTTGAACATACATATCTTCATAATAGTTTAAAAGAGGAAGCTGGGGCCAGAATGGAATGTCTAAGGAACAGGCGGCTTTAAGTGCTGAATCAACATCTTTGTGAGGCATAACAGCCATTGCAGTTGTCAAAAGGTTACCGGGAATAGCCATTTTTTTATCTCCTTTTGTCTTTATGATTTCTTATTATGTTCTATAAAAGTATAGCGTGACGTGCATCTGTGTATCTACCGATTTAAAATCTTTGATGATTGCTCTAAGATTTTAAAACCAAAATTCAGGATATCTTCTGCTCTTTGCAATATTATTTACAATAAGAGCAACTAAAAGCATAATCAAAGCACCTGCACCAACAGGAGCTAAAGCGTAATAAAAGCCCAATTTATGAATCTCATCTCCTCCGATAACAGCAATCAGTGCAGTTGCACCCCCAGGCGGGTGAAGGGTTTTTGTGGCGTGCATGGCTGCAATTGCCGTTGCAACACCAAACGAAGAGGCAAGCCAGATTGCATCGGGAAAGAGTTTATACGAGGCAACCCCGATAACTGCTGAAATAAGATGACCTCCAACAAAATTCCGAGGCTGTGCCAAAGGGCTTCTTACTGCACCGTAGATAAGCACTGCTGATGCACCAAATGATCCGATAATTAGAACAATATGCTCCTCTGACAATAGGTTGTAATGAAGATAGGCAACTGCTGTTATACCTAAAAAAGCTCCTAACCATGACCATAAAATTTCAGATAGATTTACAGCAGGAGGACTCTCTTTTCCGCCTCTCATCTTTTTGAAAAACTCAATCACAACTTTCTCCTTAATAAATTAATTATCAGCACAAAGCCTGAACAAGGTCTGATCTGGCAATAATTCCGATGAGTTTGGAATTACTATCTAAAACAGGAACCCTGTTTATCTTACGCAATTCAAATATAGCTGAGACATCCATAATTGATATAGATTTCTGAACAGTTACAGGAGGAGATGACATTATATCATTTACACTCAAAAGCCTGATATCTGATGCCAAACATCCGCTTACTTCAAGACATTGGGCTATAAGACTCATAAATGAACTGTTGATTTTTCCATCTTTTCTGATAATTTTTTTCAAAAAATCTTTTTCAGAGATAACTCCGCAAACATATTGTTTATTGTCCAGGACTGGCATTCCAGAAATGTTGTTTTCAGCCATAAGTTTTGCAGCATCAAGAAGCGGCGTTTTCTCTTCTACAGTTATTACTGATGTTGTCATAACATGCTCTGCTTTAACTGAATTTTTGAGCCGTTCTAAGGCGTGTCTTGCTGCTATCTGATAAATCTCTTTAAAATCTGAAGGAGTTATATCTAAATAGCCTGAAATATCTCTCATTGCCTCAATAATATCGTCTTCACTAAAGCCTATTGTGCATTGGTTTAATGTGTTGCTTTTCATAAAACCTCCAAATTTGAACAATCGTGGACAAATTTACGAGAAAATTTATCCACGATCGCTTTTATCAGAATTTTTACAGTTACTTTTTTAAGGCACACTATATGACCTTAGTTCTATTTAATCTTTAATCCTATCTCTTTTCCAAAATTTATACAATTTTCCACACTCTGTGAGTCAGGATTCCATTTTTCTTTTAATCCATCATTTAAAAGCTCAAAACCGCCAGATTTAAGCCTATCAGATATCACTTTTACCGCCTCGCCGCTCCAGCCGTAGCAGCCAAAGGCAGCAGCTTTTTTGCCCTTAAATCTCAATCCAACAACCTCTTCTAAAAAACCAGCTAAAGATGAAACAATTCCCTTATTAACAGTTGGAGAGCCTACTAAAACAGCTTTTGATTTAAAAATCTCAGTAATCAGATCATTTTTATCTGAAAGTGCAACATTGAATAATTTTATATTAACTGCCGGATCAGCTTGTGCTATTCCCTTTGCAATAGCTTCTGCCATTTTACGCGTTCCCTGCCACATAGTATCATAAATAATTGTAATCTGATTTTCTGAATAGTTGTCTGCCCATTGAACATATTTATTTACAATCTGCAATGGGTCTTGTCTCCATATAATGCCGTGGGCCGGGCAGATCATATCTACTGGAACGTTTAACGACAAAACCTCTTTGATTTTTCTATCTACCATCATACTAAAAGGGGTTAGAATATTGGCATAATATTTAAGTGCCTCTTGAAACAGCTCTGCTTGATCAACAAGATCGTTGTACATAAGTTCAGAAGCGTAATGCTGACCAAATCCATCGTTGCTGAACAAAATATTATCATTGGTAAGATAAGAGAACATGCTGTCGGGCCAGTGCAGCATTTGAGCTTCAATAAAGATAATCTCTTTTGAACCAAGATTTAATTTATCTCCTGTTTTAACAACTTGAAAATTCCAATCTTGATGATAATGCCCTTTTAGAGAATTAACGCCGTTTGCCGTGCAATATATCGGAGTATCAGGAATGCGCCTCATAAGTTCAGGCAGAGCACCGCTATGGTCTGATTCAGCGTGGTTGGCAATAATATAATCAATCTTGCCAAGATCAATGTCTTTTTCTAAATTCTCAATAAATTCATTTGAATATTTTGCCCATACAGTATCAATCAAAACTGTCTTTTCATCTTTTATCAGGTAGGAATTGTAGCTTGAACCACGATGAGTTGAGTACTCTTCTCCATGAAATCGTTTTAATTCCCAATCGACCTTACCAACCCACCAGATACCTTTTTTAATTTCAAAGCTCATTATTTGCCTCCTTGCACTGTTTTTAAGATAAATTTAGATTAAATTTAATATGTTACAATAAATTGAAATGCCCCTCCTGATAAAATCAGAAGGGGATTAAAAACTGACTTAAAATCATAGATTAAAATGCAAAATCTTATGATTGTTTATTGAAAAAAGATTGACGAATTGCATTTACAAGGAAAATTAAGAGAAGTATTGCACCGCCTGCAAAAATAATATCTGGCAGAACTCTTGCCCAGCTAAATGCTCTGATAATATCTCCAGATGCAATTTCAGGGCTTCTTGCATACCACAACCCATATTTTATTGCGTAGTGAAGCTGATAAAATCCAGACGGAATAAGGCTGAATACTGCCATTGCTGCAAGTCCGCCGTTAAGTCCCCAGAAGCTGTATTTTAAAAGTTTATCTGACCATGATGCACGGGTAACAATGTGTCTGACAGAAAAGAGAAGAAGAGATATTGCGAGCATTCCATACACTCCAAACAGTGCTGTATGAGAATGGATAGGAGTTGTATTTATACCTTGTGCATAGTAAAGAACTATCGGCGGATTGATAAGAAATCCAAAAACACCTGCACCAACAAGATTCCAGAAGGCTACAGATACAAAGAAATAGACAGGCCATTTATAAGCATAACCTTCTCCACCTTCTTGGACAGACTTTAAATTGTGGACAATTTCAAATCCCATCAAGGTTAAAGGCACAACTTCCAATGCAGAGAAAACCGCTCCAAGTGCAATAATCGGAATCGGGCTGCCTGTCCAGTAAAGATGGTGGAATGTTCCGATAACACCGCCGCCAAGATATAGAAATATGGTAAAATTAACGGTCATTAATGCAAATTTTCTGCTGACAATACCGATATGAGAGAGTAAAAACGCCATTACAACAGTTGCAAACACCTCGAAAAATCCCTCTACCCAAAGATGAACAACCCACCATCTCCAATATTCAGCATCTGATAAGTGGCTGCCTTTTCCGTAAAGAAGACCTGCCATGTAAAAAAGAGGAATAGATATGGAGCTGTATAATAAAAGATGGGTCAGACCTCCATTATCTTTCTCATCTTTAAGAGCTGGATAGATTGCACGAAGCACCAATATAAGCCAGATTATCATTCCTACAATCAGAAGAAGCTGCCATACTCTTCCCAATTCAATAAATTCATAGCCTTGATGCCCTAAGTAAAACGTATCATCTCCCATTATACCGGTTGCAGAGAGCCAAGTTCCAGCCAATGTTCCCACAACAACCACTACAAGAGCACCAAAAAGAACCAACACCAATCCCTTTTGTCCTTTTGGCTCGGTTCCAACCATTGGTCCGATAAATAGACCAGCAGCAAGAAAACAGGTTGCAATAAAGAAAACTGCAAGCTGTAGATGCCATGTTCTTGCAGCAGCATAAGGGAAGATTTTTCCAAGCGGGATTCCGTAAAAACTTGTCCCTTCAACTGTAAAATGGGCAGTAAGTGAACCCATTCCTATCTGTATGACAAACAGCAGTATTGCCACCAAAAAATAGATCAATGTAGCTTTTTGGCTCGGCGTTGGGTTAGGTTCTGGAAAATCTTTTATTAAAGTTGGTTTATAGTCATCTCTGCCAATATATCTAAGATAGAAAAACAGTGCTGCTGCAATGCCGAAAATCAGAAGAATTACGCTGACAATAGACCACGTAACATTTCCGGGAAGAGGAGTGTTGCCGACAAGAGGATCGTAGGGCCAATTACTGGTATATGTATAATCTTTATCAAGCCTTAAAGTGCCGGCAGCCCATGAGAGCCATGCAAAAAAGCTGGTCAGCTTATGGGTCTCTTCAGCAGTTTTTACAATCTCGCTCTGAAGCCCCATACGCTCATTGCCTTTCATAAAAAGCTCTCCATAATACTCTTTAAGAGCATTGAACGCCTCTGCCTGATACGGTGTTAATGTGAGGGTAGATGCTGCTGGATTGTAGCGGTTTGTCTTTATCTCTTGAGTAACAATTGCGGTTAATTTAGCTCGTGTTGGAGCATCAATAGCGTCAAATTCCTGTTGAGAGAAAAATTTTGCCTTTTCAGCGGCAACTCCATTATGGCGTGCTGCAATATAAAGCCCCATTCTGTGCAGAAAATCAGCAGACCAATCAGGAGCAAGATAAGAGCCGTGTCCCCATATTGTTCCGATATGCTGACCGCCTCTTGAAAAATAAAAATCCTGCCCATTCATAATATCGTCATGGGTAAAAACCACTTCGCCGGTCGAACTTACAATCTTATCTGGAATTGGAGGCTTCTCTTTTTTGATTATATAACCGCCAAAAATAAGAACGCCAAAACTCAAAACCAACATAAACAACAATACAGCTTTTGTTTTTGGATTTTGCATATAACAATCTCCTTTATCCCTCTTTATGTTTAAGTTTAAATTTTGTTCTGTTAAATAAAATAGTTATCTAAAAGCAGTGATCAAATCGGCGGGGCAATGGTAACCAACACTCTCATATCTGTAATTGCTCTGATTCCGTGAGGCTCACGAATATCAGAAATTAAAATATCACCTAAATTTGCAGGAAACACGGCATTATCTTTACCGAGAAACTCACCTTTTCCCTCTAAAACAACAATAGAGAGCTGACCGTCAATGTCGTGGGAGTGAATCGGCAAATCTTGTCCAGCTTTAAAATTAAAGTTGATTATCTTAAAATCTGATGAATCATGGACTATCAATCTGCTCAAACCCTTGTCGTTAAAGCTGTTCTCTTTAAATATCTCTATTTTTTTAATCATAGCAGCCCTCCTTTTATATAAAAAATTATCATCTGTTTTATTGTTTTACGTAAACAAATCGATGTAGGGGTGCAGCACGCCGCACCCCTACAAAAAAACTCAAGCTATTTTAGATTTACGTATATATACAAACTACTTACCAGCCATCATTGCTGCAATATCTGCCTCTGCCTCTCCAATAAGTTTAATGTCAAAATTCTCAACAAGAACTTTAAGAACATTTGGAGATACAAAACCCGGAAGTGTTGGTCCAAGGCGGATACCTTTTACCTGAAGGTGAAGCAGTGCAAGAAGAACAGCAACCGCTTTTTGCTCATACCAGCCGATATCAAATGAGAGTGGAAGATCATTGATATGTCCAAGTCCAAAAGCATCGCGCAGCTTCATTGCAATAACAGCCAATGAGTAGCAGTCATTACACTGACCAGCATCAAGAACTCTTGGGATTCCGCCGATATCGCCAAGATTGAGCTTGTTGTAGCGGTATTTTGCACAGCCGGCAGTCAAAATTACTGTATCTTTTGGGAGTTTCTCAGCAACTTCTGTGAAATATGCACGACCTTTTTGTCTTCCATCGCAGCCTGCCATTACAACAAAGCGTTTAATTGCACCAGATTTTACAGCAGCAATTACCTTGTCAGCAAGTGCAAGAACCTGATTGTGTGCAAAACCGCCAACGATCTTTCCAGTTTCAATCTCTTGAGGAGCTGCACATTTTTTCGCAACCTCAATTATTGCTGAAAAATCTTTTGCTTTTCCAGCCTCTCTATCTGCAATGTGTGTCAATCCAGGATATGAGACAACACCAGTTGTAAAGATTCTGTTCTGATAGGTGTTTTTGCTCTTTATTGGAATAATGCAGTTTGTGGTCATAAGGATTGCACCATTAAAGGTCTCAAAATCCTCATTCTGTTTCCACCAAGAGCTACCGTAGTTTCCTTTAAGATGAGCATATTTCTTAAAAGCTGGATAGTAGTTTGCAGGCAGCATTTCACCGTGTGTATAGACATCAACACCAGTTCCTTCTGTCTGTTTTAAAAGCTCGTCCATATCTTTTAAGTCATGACCGCTGATAAGAATACCAGGGTTTTTGCCAACACCAATATTAACTTCAGTTATTTCAGGATTTCCGTAAGCTGTGGTGTTTGCCTGATCTAATGCTGCCATTGTTGTTACAGCACACTCTCCAGCTTTAAGAACCCAGCCGACCATATCGTCAACAGAGAGATTTTCTGTGGTTGATGCAAGAGCTTTTAGGATAAACTCATAAATCTCATCTTTTTCAACACCAAGTATTGCTGCGTGATCTGCATAAGCTGCGATACCTTTGAGTCCTATAATCAGAAGCTCGCGAAGTGATCTTACATCTTCATTTTCTGTTGCAAGAACACCAACTGTTTTTGCCTTATCTTGATAGGTTGAGTCGTCATCTGAAAACCAGACAGCAGAGTCATCAAGATTTGTGGAGCAGCTACAAGAACATTTAGCATCAACTTTACTCTTTAGACCTTTCTTGAACTCCTGAGCTTTTTTTATCCACTGGATAAGGTTTGCATCATTAAAATTTACGTTTGTAATTGTGGTAAAAAGTCCCTGAGCTACAAAGTGACCAGCCTCTTTAATTACATCAACTCCAGCAGCCTTGCCTTTTGTTGCAAGAACAGCGATTCCCTTGAGATTGAAAATCAAGAGGTCCTGAAGATTGGCAGTTGAATCCTCTTTTCCACAAACACCTTTAACTGTGCAGCCGGTTCCTTTGGCTGTCTCCTGACATTGAAAACAAAACATGGTAAAACCTCCTTAAAATAATTATATGGTTAGTATTACAACTTGATCTTAGTTCTTCTTGTCTAATCTAAAATTTTTACACTCTTAAATTCTAATATATTTTTTAAAACTTATTTCAGGCTCTATATTTTTCTTCCGCCTTTTTGAGTGCAATATAGGCTATGTTGAAAAGAAAAACCTTGATCTGGATCAAGAAAAAATTTTTTTTTTTGCAATTTTAAAACTTTTTTCGATAGTGTGGTAGAATCGGATAAATTAAAACTTGATAAACTGTAAAGATAAAAACTCTTATCAGAGGTCTATTTATCATAAATTCTATCAATTTTAACTATAAAAAATTAATGCTATTTAAAAACTAAAGTTCAAATTATTAACAACATTATTAGGAGTATTGATTTATGGGTTTGTTGTCATCAAGCGTATCTATTGCAAGGTACAGAGTAGATGGAAAGATTGAAGATAATGTCATCGAGACCATACACGCTGGACTAAAACAGAACGCAATTACCACTATTGAAGATGAATATGCAGAAATTACAATCGGCTGGACACCATTTGAAAGCAATTTCAATCCTGATTTTGAGCAGTTTACATTTACATTTGGAGATTTTTTTCTCTTCTCTTTGAGGATAGATAAAAAAAGTGTCCCTTCAAAGATTATTCAAAAACATATCTCTATTGAAGTGCAGAAAAAACTTAAAGAGGAGGGTCGCCAGTTTCTCTCAAAAAATGAAAAAATAGAGATAAAAGAGAACGTTACAGATAAACTGATGCGTCAGATGCCTTCAACGCCAAACATATATGATGTTTTATGGAATCATGAAGCCCAGCAGGTTCTCTTTTTCTCAACCCAGAAAGCTGCAAACGAAGAGCTTGAAACTATGTTCACAAAATCATTCAAACTAAGGCTGATAAGGCTCTTTCCGTTCACAATTATTGAATCATCACCCCATTTTTCAGATCAAGAGCGTGATATGGTACTCAATTTAGTTCCTGCTAATGTAAACCGCGGCAAAGTAATTGGAGATGACTAATGAAAGATATATCAATAAGTTATAATAAGTATAAATTTCTTGGAAATGAGTTTCTAACATGGCTTTGGTATCTGATTGAGAATGATATCAACATCAAAAAGATGGTAGAATCTGAGTTGGAAAAAGCAGGTGTTGAGTGCAATTCAATTGTGTTTGAGATAGGCAACTGCATTGCTCTTGAAAACTCTCTTGGAGACGAATCTGTTGAGAAGATTTCTATAAAAGGCGATGATGCAGGTCTTGAAGAGGGAAAGACAGCACTTAAAAAAGGTGCAGTTGTAACAGATATGAATCTTATAATGCACATTGATGACAATGAGTGGAGATTTAATATCAAGGGCGAGAGTATGGAGATAACATCTCTTAAAACTCCGGTTGCTGGAAAAGTGGAAGGCGAAGAGGATACAGAAGGGGCGGTTCTTGAAAAGGTCTTTCTTTATAACAGGCTATTTGAAGTTATTGACATTCTATTTCATAACTTTATTAAGAAGAGAATATCTGAAGATTGGAAAAAGGTTGATATTACCGACATAAGAGAATGGGCAGAGTTATGAACATTATCAGCATACTTTTTTCTCTTAAAATACAGATAGTTGACTAAGTTATGAACATAGTTATGAACACTCGATGTTCATAACTATGAAGTTATGAACATCTTAACACAACCGTGTTCATAACTTCATAGTTATGAACAAGTTATGAACATAGTTATGAACATTTTTGGTGTATATTTTTTGCTTAAAATTTAGATAGTTATCATAGTTATGAACATATCAACACCCCTTATTATTATTATTATCTTTTTAAAAAATATTAATAAAGAAAAGCACACCCGAGATAATTTAAAAAGAGGAGAATAATTTAACAAAAATATAACGGGCAGTGTTGACGGCTGCCCGTTATTCGATCAAATCAGGGGAGTAAGATTTGAGTTGCTGCACATTATCCGTTATTAACTGTAATTTTTCTTGGAATTGCCTTTGCTACTTTAGGCAGAGTTAATTTTAATACACCCTCATTAAAACCTGCCTCAATCTTGTCCTGATGAATAGCTTCTGACAAGGTAAACTGTCTGTAATATTTGCCAATCTCAAACTCTATCAGAACATCTGACTCATCTTCATTTTCCCAAGGCTTTACATCGCCTGTTAAGCTTAAAACTCCATCTTTCAGATCAATGCTGATGTCATCTGTTGCAACTCCGGGCATATCAGCAAGAAGTATAATCTCATTATCATTTTCATAAATATCTACAGCAGGAGTAAAGATAAGACCTGGTTTTGTATGCTCTGCCGGAGTAGTAACTTCCTGTTTCTCCTTTACCTGCAACTCTTTTGTCTCTGACATTTTATTTGCCTCCTTATATCTTTATTCTATATATTTTAATATTTGTATCTGTTTTATCGGATTTGTTCTGTTTAACTTATAGCGATTCTTTTTGGCTTTGCTATTTCAGCTTTACCAACCTTTACTGTAAGAACTCCGTTGACCATCTGAGCATTTACATTATCGCCATTAATATCATTAGGAAGCATAACGCCTCTTGAAAATTTACCTGCCTCACGTTCTCTTCTATGATATTTAACACTATCTGCACTCTGTTCCAATGTTCTCTCACCAGATATAGTAAGGCTTCTGCCGTTTAGCTGAATATCGATCTCTTCAGATTTAATTCCGGGAAGTTCTGCACGGATATAGTAGTTATCCTTATCTTCAGTAATGTTTAAAGCTGGAAATACTCCAGAATTTCTGCCTCCAAACACTCTTCGTCCGTTTAACAGGCTTGTCCATTTATCCATCTCTCTTTTTAGTGAATCAAATTCAGAGAATGGAGAACCCCAGTTTGCTGCTGGAAAAGTAGTTGATGGGAAATTAAACATTCTTCTTGTTATCATGGCTGTTCCTCCTTGTCCTATTGTTATAAAATTTAGTTACTCTATTCTATGGTTTATAATACTGTTTTTATATCTATCTAATTTAAACTTGTTATCCGTTTATCTCTTTTTACTTTGTCAGAGTGTTTTATATTACTCGTTCAAAATTTAGACAAAAAGTAATGAGTATTTTTTTATAGTCAAGAGGAAAAAGATATTTTTTTAAAATAATTCTAAACAAACTTTCTCATAATTAAGCAGACCTTCTGGTAATTAAACAAACCTTCTCATAATTTGATCTATAACCATATCTACATTTTCAGATGTAACGTTAAAATCTCTTCTGTGTCTCTCCGCGATTGCCCTTCTGCCTGAATCGTTCATATCGTTAATACCTGAAAAGAGTCCGCTGCGTCTGCCAATTTGATAGATTATCTGCTCATCTTGGGGCATATCGAGAAATCTGCGGATAATTGAGGTCATCTTCTCTTTATCTTGAGGAAGCCTGCCTTCTAAATCCTCAAAAAGATTGAGAATATGATCGCTTTTGACAGTGCTTGTTATCCCTTCAAGATTTTCAAGAAAGAGCAGAGTCTCCTCTGCTGTCTCTTTATCTGTCAATTTTTTGAAAATACCTGAATTCCAGTCGTTGAACAGATCACCGGCAGGGGTAATTGCAAGGGTTCTTAAACGTATAAAATCTGGATTTATCTTATTTAGAGCATCAGCACTCTCCAAAGCATGGTCTCTTGAAAGCTCCTTTCCGCCAAGACCCGGCATGTAATATTCTGACAGCTCAATTCCAGCACGTTTTACCTTTTGTCCCGCACGAATATGTGCAGCTTTATCAACTCCTTTTCTCATAAGTTCAAGCACCTTGTCAGATGCAGACTCAAGCCCGATATGAATTCTGTTTAATCCTGCATTTGCAATCATCTCAAGATCATGATCTTTTATTCGGGCAATTGTGTGAGAGCGGGCATAAGAGGTGATACGCTCAACCTCTGGAAATTTTTCTCTGATGTAGAGAAGTATATGAACAAGATCGTCAGGCTTTATGATAAGGGAGTTTGAATCTTGAAGAAATATTGATCTCATTCCGTTTCTAACCCAGTTGAGTGCTGAATAAAATGCTGTCTCTTCTCTATCATCAAAGCTGTTGGTAGATATATTGATACGTTTTAAAGGATTTTTCTCTTGCTCTGATATTGCATCTTTTATCTGAGCGGTATATTTGCTAATCATATCAATATCTTTTAATACATGGCTTACAGGGCGGAGAGAGAACTTTTTTCCTCTGTAAATTCCGCAGAAACGGCAGTGGTTCCACGGGCAGTTTCTGGTAACACGAATCAAAAGACTTGATGCTTCACTTGGAGGTCGTATCGGACCAAGTTCAAATCCTGTGTAAGGCTCATCTTTCTTATCTCGATTTTTATCGGAAGAACTTGTATTCTTTGGTTGATTTTCGTTAATTGTCATAGTTTATTGTATTCCTTATTTATAAAAAATATGTTGATAGTTTGTTTTAGTCCTAAGATGTCCATTGAAAAAAGTTAATTGGTAACTTTTATCTATAATGCAGAAAATAGATATGTCAAAAATTGATAAATGATAAATATATTAAGGAGATAAAAAAATGTCTTATATTGTTGTATGTTCAGTAACGTTTATTCTTTCAATACTTTCGCTCTTTTCAGGTTTTGGATTGGGTTCGGTTCTTATGCCGGCATTTGCCCTATTTTTCCCTCTTCAGTTAGCGATTGCAGCAACAGCAGTTGTCCATCTTGCAAATAATATCTTTAAGGTTCTTCTTGTGGGAAAAAATGCTGATTGGGTTACTGTTGTAAGATTTGGAATCCCTGCTGCTATATCTGCTATGGTGGGTGCCGCCCTGCTTACTTTTTTAGATAAAATTCCTGTGTTGATGAGTTACTCTATAAGTAGTGGAACTTATGAGATAACTGTTCTTAAGCTATCTATAGGAGTTATTATAGTGGGATTTGCACTGTTTGAAATTTCCCCTTTTGCAGACAAACTTGAGTTTGATAAAAAGTACATGCCTTTAGGAGGTATTATTTCTGGATTTTTTGGAGGTTTATCAGGTAACCAAGGGGCATTGCGTTCAGCATTTTTGATAAAATCTGGATTAAGCAAAGAGGCTTTTATCGGAACAGGCACAGTGGCAACAGTTATTGTAGATATCTGCCGTATTTTAGTCTATGGATTCTCAATATATACTACAAAATTGAATACCCTATCTAATGAAATATGGCATCTTGTTATTGCTGCAACTGTAGTCTCTTTTATCGGAACATTTACTGCTAACCGTTTAGTTAAAAAAATTAAATTCCGCACCATTCAATTGATTGTATGTGTAATGCTTGTTGCAGTTGGTTCAGCTATATCATTGGGTATATTTTGATTATTATATTATTAAATCCTCTTAATATAATAATGGATTAAATGGAGTATATTTTGATTAATTTATATAAATCTATCTATCAAAGAGAGAGATTATAATTACCAGCAAGAAAATTTTTTGCGACAAACGCAACGCTTTCTTCTGAAGTCATAAGCATATCCATCTGACGTGTAAAAATAAGCAGCCGTCCTAAGGTATCCAAACGGTTCTGTATAAATGAGTTGGGATATTTTTGAAGCCTTGCGTCAACTTTATCCTCTTTAACATCTACGGTAAAATCGATCTCTTTAAGAATAAGGGCAATTGATCTAACTCTTCTGTTTTTTCTGATATCGTCAGCAGCTCCGCCTTTAAATGAAAAGGTGATATAGTTTTTATTAATAGTATCTCCGCAGTAAGCATCTACAACACTGTAATGGTATCCAACCCTTGAACTAAAATTTAGATATTTATCTGCAATTATGGCATAACTTCTATCTCCAAACCTCTCGCCTCCTGCGTGACCCGGGGATAGCATCTGTTCTTGCATAACAGATAGAAGTCCTGAAAAATTTACAGCTCTCGGCTCCATACAATTTACCTCTTTGTTGAGCATTCCTTTTAGCAGAGCAAGAAACGGAATAGATTTTATCTGCTCAATTGGAAGAAGTCCGCTGCATGTGTTTTTATAATTTTCACTATCATCTTGTGAATAGTTGACACCATTACCAAGATCGATAATGTGCAGGTCGATAGGAAGAGAAGCCTGTAGTCGAAATGAGCATTTATGGCGTTTTGATGCAATATCGCTCACATTAAACATCTCCATATATGAGTTTTCATGGCAGAATCTTGCGATATCGTGAATGGTTCTGCAGCCTGACGGTGTAAACTCAGGAGCTTTTGGATTAATAAGATATAAGGGTGTCATAAGTTCTGCTGCTCTTTTGAGATGCTCATAAACCGGAGTTCCTTTCATATGGGCATCTTTTTTTTCAACTGCTGATAGAAGTTCAGTTACAACTCCATCATAGACTCTGCCTGCATAGGCATCTACAGTTATTTGTGCTCCGTTTGGTATGATATTTAAAGCATCTTGTGCCCTAAGACCCATAAGAGTTGGAACATTAAATTCACGCGCAAGAGCTGCCATATGACCGCTGACACTTCCAGATTCTGTAATGATTGCACTGCACTGCTTCATCACAACCACATATTCAGGAGAAGAGTGGTGGGCAACTAAAACTGCACCTTTGGGAAATGATGTCAAATCAGCTTCTGATAAGAGATGAAAAGCATTTCCTGTTCCAACTCCTTGAGATGCAACTTCACTCTCATCTATAAGAATTTTATAACCCGGTATAGGTTCAGATTTAATAGTTACTCCATTTTTTACAGCTTTGATTTTAAGCGGTCTTGATTGCAAGATCATAATTTTTCCATTATTGTCAATTGCCCACTCAATATCTTGTGCACATTTATAGTGCTCTTCAAGCTGCTGTCCATAAAATGCAATCTGAACTATCTGTTCATCTGTAAGGCAGGCAGCAGACTGTTTTTCTGATGGTACTGCAACTTCATGTATTCCACCTTCAACATCAGCATTACAGATTAGCTGGACTTTTTTTTCCGAGATATAACGGCTTTTAATTGATTCAATTGTAATGCTGCCTTTTTCAACAATATATGCGTCTGGAATAATAATTCCATCTACTGCATAAGGACCCAATCCCCAAACAGCATTGATAAGTATATTCTCATCAACAATATTATAAGGGTGGCGGGTGTACATAACACCGCTTGCGGCTGAGTTGACCATTTTGATGCAGGCAACAGCCATAGCAAGATCGTCATCATAAATCCCTTTAGAAATTCTGTACGATATTGAACGGGCAGAGTAGAGGCTTGAAATTATTGATTTATAGGCATCTTCTATATTATTTGGAGGCACATTTAAAATAGTAAGATATTGACCGGCAAACGAGAGTTCTCCATCTTCACCAATAGCACTGCTTCTCATTGCAACACGAATATTGTTATCGCCTTTGCATAGATTATCAGATGCAGATTTAATATCAGCCATTATATCTTCAGGCACTGGTTTGGATTTTATAAGCTCAATAACCTCACTGCTTAAGCTGTTCAAAAGCTCTAAACCGTTCTTGCCGTCAAAGCTGCCGCTATTTTCCTGATCTTTTATATCAACAGGGCTGTTTATTCCATCTGGATCAAGCAGATTTTTTCTTCTTAAAATCTCTTCTCTTAAGTTGTTATGATCAAGAAAGCTGTTAAATGCCCTTGTTGTTATAGCAAAACCATCTGGAACAGGAATATTTAAGCGGTTTTGAATCTCTCCTAAATTGGCACTTTTTCCACCTACCCAGTCAGCATCTTTTTTAAAAATATTGGTGTATGGAATTACATTAAATGGTGGTTCATGCTCTTTTTTTTCGTTGATGATTGATTTTATATTTTGATTAAGGCTGTCCAAAACCTCATAGAGCTTTTTATATTTGCTGCCTGAAAGTACATTTAGATTTTTGACCATTTTAAATGTGTGCATAAGGGATCTGTTTGCCTGACTTTTTATGTATGATCCGCCGAAAATATGGTTGCCTTTAAGTTTCTCCTCAACGTCAGATAAGATGTTCAAAAGCTCTGAATTTGCAGCAAGAAGCTCTTTAAAAAGCGTGTATTTGAATCTGAATACAGCATTCAGTTCAGCACGCTCATCTTCTCCATTTATATTGCCGCTCTTCTCTTTTGATTTAGCGAGTCTTGATTTAATAAGTTTTTTTATATTTCCTATAATGGTCGGCATAAATTAACGACTCCTTTTTTGCGTGTAATAACCCCTTAGGCAGCTCAATATTATTATTCTTATATCCTTAATGATATTATAATCAAGTAATCAAGAACCGTACCATCAATTGTTAATGTCAATTGTGTTAATTTGCTTTGTCGAGAGTAAGTTCTATTTTATCCCACTTTACATACATTTTTATTTTCTTTTACACAGTGTAAAGAAATATGACACCCCAAAAAATCAGATATCTTTAATGAGAAATTATTATAGTATCTATTTTTTCTTCTGATATCCCATCAAATAAGGCGTTTCAAGATTTTATCTGCTTTTAATCAACATGGCACGAAACTTGGTAATACGTAATACAGACTTCAATGAACCCAAAGCATGGATATAGCTTTGAAAATAGAGGAAGATTATTCAAGTTTTAACAATAAATTAATCTGGAGGTAAAAAATGAAAGGAATGATGAAAGGAATTTGGATGAAAATCAGCAGTTTTGTAATCATTATGTGCGTTCTTCTGCCCCAAACCGTTCTTGCCGCAGGTGAAAAAGCTTCATTAGTTGTAATTGTGGCAGATACCAGAGGTCTTAAAGGTATTCTTCATGCGTGGGGAACTCTTTACAACGAGAGCCATATCTATTTTTCCCTGCTCACAATCATATTAATACCTGTTATTGGTCTTATTTTTGGAACAGTAGCAGATATTGTTATGAGAACCATAGGCATCGATTTAGAGCATAGAGACCTTGCTGAACACTAATATTTGAGGATTTTGCTGGATTGATACTCTCTTTTAGTAGAATACTGATACTAATTTAACGAATGGAGGATATATTTATGGATTGGCTATATGTATTGATGCCTATTTCTGGTGTTACGATTTTTTGGCCCGGACTTATCATTCTTGGAGTGGGCGTAGGAATTATTGGTGGATTTTTTGGTATGGGTGGTGCTTGGATGGTAACGCCCGGTCTTAATATACTTGGTTTTCCAATGGCTTTTGCAATTGGAACTGACATTGCACACATGGCAGGCAAATCTCTGATTTCAACCATGCGTCATGGAAAATTTGGAAACGTTGACTACAAACTTGGGTTAATCATGCTTGTCGGTACTGTTGTCGGTTTTGAGGTTGGTGCCCAGATGATCATGTGGCTTGAGAGGATCGGCAACGTTGAGTTTGTAGTGCGTATCCTTTATCTTGTTCTTCTTGGTCTTATAGCATGGATGGTATTTGCTGATGTGTCAAAAAAGATGAAAAAAGATAGACAGGCTCGTGCAAGAGGCGAAGCTGTTGATGCTCTTTCAACAGGTATAGAGTGGCATAAAACCCTGCACAAAATTAAAATCGCCCCTATGGTACATTTCAACGCTGCTGGAATAACCTGTACAGCATGGCTTCCTATCCTTATCAGCTTTTTGACAGGGTGGATTGCTGGTATTCTTGGTATTGGCGGCGGTCTTATCCGTATGCCGGCTCTTATTTATCTTATTGGATGTCCGACCCACGTAGCAGTTGGTACTGACCTTTTTGAGGTTATGATTTCAGGTCTTTATGGTGCATTTACCTACACAATGAAAGGTCGTACAGAGCTTGTTGCTGCTATTATAATGCTTGTTGGTGCAGCAATAGGTGCCCAGATTGGAACTGTAGCTACAAAGTATATTAAAGGGTATGGTATCCGTATTGCATTTGGACTTGCTGTTATTGGTTGTGCATTGTCCATTATTCTTAAACTTCTTGCCAAAGAGTTCCCAACCTACAAGGTTCTGTTAGACAACTCTTCAACCACTTTGGTACTTGGTCTTGTATTTGCTATGTCTCTTTACATAACAGTAAAAATGATTCAGGGTGCAAGAGCAGAGGTTGCTGCAAAGAAGAATAAATAAAAGCAAAAAAACAATAACCATTATATGAAAATAAGAGCACATATAAGGAGAGAAATATGAAAAGATTTGTCGGAGTCGCACTCGCAATAGCCGCTGTGATGGTAATCTCAAGCTGCAATGACACTGGTAAAGTTATCCAGGGACGAGTAATAGCTTATGATAAAGAGACTAAACAGGTAACTTTTATCGAAGATAAGAGCATAGTAAAAGGAAAACCTGAATATACATCTCTTCCGCCGGTTGTGTTTACAACACCTGCGGACAAGAATGAGATGGGAGCACACCCTGATGTAGGTCAGAGAATGAAACTTGATGTTGAAAATAATACTGTAACTATTTTTGACACAGCTGCACAGCAGTTTAAAGAGATTCCATACACTCTTGTTGAGAAAAAAGAGAAAGTGAACAAAGAGGATTCTCTTGTAAAAGGCAAAAAGTTTCCGATTATTGATAAGGCTGCCAAAACTATACAGATATACTCAAGCCGTCAAAAGATACTTGTAACATTCTCTCTGCCTGATGAATATTTCACGCTGCCAGACGAGACATGGTCAGCAGGTGATGAAGTTAGAATTTACTATCACGAGTTGGGAAAGGCAATTCGTATGATGAATGTTACAAAAACAGACCTATATAAAAAATAGTTAGAAAGTGTAGCTCCACGGCGGTTGCCATCGCCTTACAGGAGACAGCAGAATATATGAATGCCCATTTGCCTGTGCATACACTGCTGTCTCCTCTATTTTTATATTAAGAGGATTTATCTGTAATACAACTATTATCACATCACAATACTATGAGCTTGAGCTGCTCTGGGCTATAAAAATTAAAAGCTCAAATTAAGACGGTGTAAAGTATTATAGAGTAGGTTTATCTAAATAGGAGAGTTCTTAAATTATGGTATCTTTAGATAAGGGCAAATTGTTAAATAACAGAATCATTTTCGGCAGGATATGTATTTTAGCGGCTATAATTGCACTTGCATCTGTTTTTGATGCTTTAATTGCATCTTACAGAACACCTGCCAATAATATTGATATAATCACAGGTCGTTCAATGGAGATGGTAGGAAAGGTGTATGGTAAAGTTACCAGTGATAAAGATATCAGCTTTATATCAGATTCTCCATATTTAACGCTATCTTTGGATAAAAATATCTTTTCAGGATATTGGCTTGGAGAAGATATGTGGAGAGGAGAGTTACGGGCAGATTCTTATTTAAGACCTGGAAAATATAATATAAAAATTCAATTTAACGACACTTCAATGATAAAAGCTGAGGATCGTGAAAAGGTGGGTAAGCTTTCTATCTATACTGTAAATGTCTATAGTGATGCTAAAGCATTAAGAGAGAGCGAGCTTTCATTTATAAAACGATTTACAGGCATCTCTCCATGGTCCATAGCAGTTGCCTTTTTTCCTATCGTGTTGATATCAGGAGGGTTGATTTTCATCATATCTGGTAAAATTGAAGATCAGATGGCTCAAGAGGGATTGGCAGAAATATATCGAGTCCTTAAGAATGAAAACGGGCTTGAAATCTTCTTTGGGCTTGGTAAAAAGCATGGGCTTCAATCTGGTGAAAAGATCAACCTGTTTAATGAATCTGGAGAGCTTCTATCTGAAGTTATTGTTAAAGATATCGGCAATGAAAACTCAAGTGCAGTAACTGATATTTTAAGAATCAGACCAGGCTTTATGGTTGCAAGAATAGAAAGTTTTTAAATATGTAGTGCCACTTTAGCCGATTTTGTTCATATTTTGTATTTTCCCCCCTTAGGCTGCATTGGTATTATAAAAATCTATTTTTTATTAAAAGGTGAAACATGAGCGAATTGAGAGTGTTGATAGTTGACGATGAAGACGATTTCAGAGAAACTATTGTCAAACGATTGATTAATAGAAAGATGTATGCTGAAGGTGCAGAAAATGGCTTTAAGGCACTTGAAATTCTTGACCAAAAAGATTTTGATGTGGTAGTGCTTGATATCAAAATGCCGGGGATTGATGGAATTGAGACTCTTAAACGGATCAAAGCCAAAAAACCGGAAGTGGAAGTTATTATGCTTACAGGTCATGTTTCAGTGGAGTTTGGCATCACAGGAATGCAGCTTGGAGCTTTTGATTATGTTATGAAACCTGCCCCTATGCCGGAGCTTTTAGACAAGATAAGGCAGGCATACGATAAAAAGCTCGAAACTGCGGACTCCTAAGCAAACCAAATTATAAGGGTGCCGAGGTACATAACACCGATAAAAAATAGGAGATATTTATGAAAAAAATTATAATAACAGTTGCAGCGGTTTTTTTGTTTTGTGTTTCCATTCAAGGCTGCAATACAGTTAAGGGAGTTGGTAAAGATATCCAAAAAACCGGAGAAGTCATTCAAAAAAGCGTAAATTAGCTAAAGCCTTTTTTAGATAGATAAAAAGGAAATATTATCCCGGGAATGGCGATCAGGGTGCAGACAATGAAAAATCCTGTCCACCCTGTATGTTCTGCTATAAAACCTGTTGGTGCAGATGCAATTACACGGGGAATACCCATAAGGCTTGACAAAAGTGCGTACTGTGTTGCTGTAAACCTTCGGTTTGTCATTGAAGCCATAAACGCAACATAGGCTGCTGTCCCCATTCCGCTTGATATATTTTCAAATGCTATAACACCTGAAAGAAGAGAGATGCTGTGACCTACCACAGCAAGCCATGCAAAACATGCAGTTGATAGTGCCTGCAAGATACCAAACAGCCATAGACTGCTATTAATACCAAGTTTGAGCATCATCACTCCGCCTGCAAAAGTTCCAGCTAAAGTTGCCCAAAATCCAAATATCTTTACCACAGCACCAATCTCTGTTTTTGTAAATCCAATATCAAGATAAAAAGGTGTTGTCATTGCAGATGCCATTGTATCTCCTATCTTGTAAAAAAGAATAAATAGAAGAATGAATAGAGCACCATCTCTTTCAAAATACTCTTTTAATGGCTCAACTACTGCCTCTGCAATTGTAGCAGGCTGTCCTTCAACTGAAACAGGTTCAGGGGTTAGAACCACAGCAGCCACACATGGTATAAGTGATGCCGCCATAATAAGATAGACCATTGAGAATGGGATTTTGTCAGCAAGAATAAGACCTCCTCCAGAGGAGAGAAGCATACCAGCACGATATCCGTAAATATACATTGAAGAGCCAAGCCCAAGCTCTTCATCTTTTAAATCTTCACGGCGGTAGGCATCTACAACAATATCTTGTGATGCACTAAAAAATGTCACTAAAAATGCTGCAAACGCAACTGTCCATGGTGCTTTTGAGGGATTTGTAAATCCAAGAAGGGCGATAGAGACGATCAGAAGTATCTGCGATGCAGCGAGCCACCCTTTTCGTCTGCCAAGAAATGGAAGTGTAAAGCGGTCAAAAATAGGTGCCCAGAGAAATTTTAAGGTGTAAGGAAGACCAACAAGGGAAAATAAACCTATTGTTGCGAGATCAATTCCCTCCTGCTTCATCCACGCTTGCAGTACAGAAATAGTAAGAAGCAGAGGAACTCCGCACGAAAATCCCATAATAAGTGCAACCAGCATTTTTCTGTTAAAGATGCTGCGCAAAATCCCATATGTCATAATATCAATATTTCCACCAAATTGTATGTTCGTAACTACTTTGTTTGCTTAACACTTGCCCAAATATTCAAACTATTGTATTCAAATATTAAAATAACAGATATTTGATTAAATTAAAATAAACAATAACTTGTGAAATAGTGGAATTGAAATGAAAGTAATAAGTTTGGCAAACCAGAAAGGCGGGTGTGGAAAAAGTACGATAGCTATTAACCTTGCTCTTAACTGGGCTTTACAAAAAAAACGTGTTATTCTGTTTGACACTGATCCTCAAAAAAGCAGCTATGAGACCCTTCAGGTAGGTGAGGATAAGCTGTGCAAGGTTGTTGCAGTCTATTCAGATATATATCAGGCTCTTGAGAAGTATGACTCTTACTACGATTACGCAATTATTGATACTCCCCCCCACGATAATGAGATTGTTACAGTATCTGTTGTCTGCTCTGATCTTGTTATTATTCCTGTTCAAGACTCTCCGCTTGATATCAGAAGCACTAAGGTTACTGTTGATCTTATCCGTAAAGCAAAAACGCTTAATCCTGATCTTAAGTGCTATTTCTTATTGAGTCGTATCCAGCCTCAGACTGTACTTGCAAAAGAGTTAGCTGAAATTCTTACAAACAGGTATGAGATGGATATACTAACAACCCAGATTTCAAACAGGGTGGCTTATAAATATTCTCTTATATATGGTAAGGGGGTAACTGAAATGTTTAATAATGATGCTGCAAGCACTGAGATTAATAACTTATCAAACGAGATAATTAAAATACTTGGTCAATAAAGTACTCAGTATAAAAAAGGAAATTTTAATATGAAAAAGAAGCCTTCATTGCTTGATATAGAGCTTTTTGTCCAGAAAAGAGCTGATGAGAAAAAAAGAGAGTTGTCACAGATAGAAGCTGATTCTGCTGCTTCAAAACTGCCTTCTTCTAATATAGAACAAGATGGTAAAATTACAGATAATCAGATTCAAACCCCTTTGGTTATTGAGGAGATGTTTACAAGTATTATTGGTGTTACAGATACCCAGCGAGATGATATCAATAAACTTAAACAAGATATATTTAAGCTAAAAGAGGAGTTGAGAGTATATCACTCATTTTTAAGCAGCCAGCAGAAAAAGATTGCAGAGCTTGAAAAGAGCCTGGCAGAAAAGAGCATCTCTTCTGACGACCAGAAGGTTAATATGGGAATTATAGATGCAAATTACTCAAAACTTCTGCTGAAAAATATCATCTGGCTCAAAGAGGAGAAAGATTTCTCATCAAATGATGTAGCAAGGCTTTTCAGGGCAGAGGCTTTTCAGACTCCTTATCCGCACACAAGCTGGAATGAAAAGGTTATCAATATTCTTTACAATGAGGCGAAGAAGAGTTTTCTTTGATACAAGGAAGAGTTAATATAACCGAAGTCCCTGTATGTCTGCCTGATTGAGACAAAGCTCTATTTTTACTATATTGTGGTTTGCTGTAGTCGTTATCAATAATGCTGTTGTTGGATTTAATCGAAAAAGAGGCACCAACCAACTTTGCCCTGTAGTTCATGATTCGTATTCCCATTCCCTTAGTCTCAATCTTTCTGTCCATGCCGATTCCATTATCAGAGACAGAAAGATTGAGATTTTCATCTTCAGTATTGAGCGAGACAACTATCTTATCTGCTTTTCCATGTCTTATCGCATTTTGGATTGCTTCTCCAACTATATGGTAGAGATTTATAACCATCATAGGATTTCGTATATCAACTGTATTGGGGCATTCAAGAGAGCACTTAACCTGATATAAAAGTTCTATGTTGTTCACCAGCTCGCGTAATGATGACTCAAGACCGTAATCAAAATAGGCAGGACAAAGCCCTCTTGCCAAACGTCTTGTTTTTGAGATCGCCTCTTTTATAAGCTCTGTAATTTTATCGGATAGATTACAAGCATCGTAAGAGTAGTGCTGAACCTTTCGTTTTAATACTTTAGTCAACCCCTCGATTCCAATCAGATGAGGACATAGATCGTCATGCAGATCATTTCCTATCTTCTGCCTCTCCCGCTCTCCAGTCTCCATTATGCTCTTTTCAAGAAATTTCACCTCAGATATATCACGATGCGTTACAACGCTGCCTAAAGGCTGTCCATATTTATCTCTATAAACAGACCCTCTGATACTTACATCAATAAATCTGCCTGACTTTGATCTTCTTTTTGTCTCTGTTATTGAGACAGGCTCTCCTTTTAAGATCATCTTAATCGCATTCATTGTCTCTTGCCAATCCTCTGCAGGAACAAAGTTATCTATTGTGCGACCAACGCTCTCTTCCAATGTGTAACCAAAAACTCGTGTAAAAGCAGGATTAAGATAGCTCACCTCTCCGTTCATATTGTAAACAATAATCGGATCAGGAGTTGCCTCCATTACAGAGCGGTACTTCTCCTCACTAAGCTCAAGAGCCTCTTGTGCAAGTTTTCTCTCTGCTATTTCTGCTTGAAGGGTTTTGTTGTAGCGTTCAAGTTTTTCCATAAATGAGTTGTAGTAAAAGGCAAGCTGTCCTACCTCGTCATCTGAATCTAAAGTCACAAGCCTATCGGAAAAACCATCGTTAATCTCTTGATTAAAGCGGCTCATTAACTCTCGCAGAGGTTTTGTAATTGTGGAGCTTAAAAGAAATGTGATTGGAATAAAAATGATAAGAGATGCAAATCCCATAACAAGTATTATATTTTTAATAATATTAAGCGGGGAGTAGAACTCATCAAGATAGCTTGCAGATGCAACTATCCACTCATATTCAGGAATAGCGTTAAATATCACAAGTTTTTTTCTTAAATGTTTATCGTTTGGATTTTTCCACTCATAGATAAGTTTGCCGTTTTTCTGTTTGAGCATCTGCTGATAAAAACTTGAAGAGAATCTTTTATCTTTAAATACATTTATCCCCTCAAGTTCAGGGTGGATAATAACATTTCCTTTCATATCCATAACATACGAGTAACCAGTCTTTCCAAATCTCTGGCTTAAGATACTCTCTTTAAAGTCGCTGATATTTACAAGCTGTTCAAACTCTTTTCTGTATGACGATACTGTTATCAGCCAGTCCCATGGCTCAAAATAGTTGATATATAGTGCTTTTGGCAGAGGAGAAGCATCTTCTGGGTTTTGCCAAAAGTATTCAATATATCCTGTTTTAATGGTGATCATCTGTTGTACAAACTGATGATCAGATATATCAAGTCCTTCTGATAATCTTGGGTGTTTGAGCACTTTGCCTTTTCCGTCAAGTATGCACAGATATCCTGTAGTTCCGACTTTCTGGCACAAAATAATTTCAGCAGACAGAGATTTTGCCTCCTCAAGAGTAATTTCTCCCCTTTGTTGTCGATTGTACAGATGCTGGATAATTTCGTAATTTTTTTCTGCAGTTGCCCTGATATGGTTTTTTATTGATACAGATACTGCTGTCTTTACGTTGTTTAGTATAGCTGTTGTGGAGTTTTTTAGCTCGCTCTCAATATTGTTTTCAACTGTGGATTTTACAATGTAGTAGAGTATAAAACTTGCAATACCCATTATTACAATAAAAGTCGCGGAGTATATAAAGAGAAGTTTGTAACGTATTCTAAAGTTTTTAACAAAGCTAAGAGGATTTATCTTATATATTGTTTTTATGGAGTCTATTCCAATTTTTACTAATCTATCTTTTAAACTATGCTCTTGTACATTTTTATAGCTTTTTCCATACATTCTTCACCTGCTTTAATGTATTTTCAAGATCGCCGGAATTATCAATTACAAAGTCAGCATATTGTATCTTATCATCAATTGGAAGTTGAGATTTGATCATAGAAGCTGCTCTATCTTCATCAATATTTTCTCTCTGCATCAGCCGTTTTAGCTGATTTTCAGAAGAGAGATAGATAATAACTATCTTATCAAACAGGTTTTGAAGGTTCATCTCAATCATAAGCGGAATCACAGCAATGATAACTCTTTTTCCACTATTTGAATCGTCTGGACTCTTTGAATTGTCTGAACTATCTGAACCATCAAACTCTCTCTTATTTGTCTTATAATAGTTCACCTTGTCGCAAAAGAGCTTAAATATTGCAGGGTGAGTCAATTTTTCAAGCACCCTTCTCTTCTGTTTATCTTTAAAGACAATCTTTGAAAGAGCGTTTCTATCCAAATATCCGTTTTTATCAAGAATGCCGGGACCAAAGTGGGATACTATATTGTTAAAAGATTTGGTTCCCGGTTCAACAGCCTCTCTTGCCAAAATATCAAAATCGATAATTTGTGCACCACACTGTCTGAACATCTCTGCTACAGTTGTTTTACCGCCAGCAATACCTCCTGTAAGACCGATAAGCTCTTGCTGTCCGTTTTTAATCATATCAAGATTTATATGAAAGTCTCTTAACTGACCTTCATTTTTGGCTGTGTGATTTATCGCATGGTCGTTATATCCAACCTCTTTTTTATCCATCTAAAATCTCCTATTCTTTCCGCATTAGTATGAAGAGTATCCATTGGTTATAGATAACTTGAACCATTCAAATATAATGATATTTATCTTTATCTATCAAAGTCAAGACATGTTAAAATAAATATGATATTTTGTTAAATTATTGATACCGATCCTCAAAGTAAAAAATATCATAATGACTTTTCTTGCTTTGAGGATTTTATATTAAAAATAGAGATAAAAAAGGTTTATCATACAATATGAAGTATTGTGAAATTTCATTAAAGATGCCGACATATTATGATGATGCTCAGATTAGACAGGCAATATTAAAATATTTAAAAATAGATAGCAGCAGCATTAATAGTAGTTGTTGTCTTGAATTTGATAAGTCATCTGAATTAAATCAAAAGGCTGAACTACCTGAAATAACTGATAAAGAGTTCCAATTTAAGATTCTTAACAAGAGCCTTGATGCACGAAAAAAGAGCGATATCCACTGGGTTATAAAGGTTGCAGTTACATCTGATCCTGATGAGCTACGCATAAAACCCGAGCTTGATATTGAACATCGTAAGAGATCGCAACGAGTTGTTGTTGCAGGCAGCGGTCCATCAGGTTTTTTTGCAGCGTATGTTTTGCAAAAAGCAGGCTTTAATACCACCATAATCGAGAGAGGCTCTGAAGTAAAAAAGCGTGAGGCATCTATAAAGGAGTTTGAATCTACAGGCAGGTTCGACCCTGTAACCAACTACGCTTTTGGTGAAGGGGGAGCTGGAACATTTTCTGATGGAAAACTTACATCAAGAAGCAAACATATCAGCAAAGAGAAAGAGTTTGTTCTATTAAGTTATGTTCAAGCAGGAGCACCCGAAGAGATACTCTACATGGCACATCCGCACCTTGGCAGCGATAACTTAAAGCAGATTGTAAAAAATCTGAGAAAGTCGTTCATCAATATCGGCGGCACAATTTTGTTTGAAACCATGCTCAAAGATTTGAAGATTAAAAACAGCACGGTTTTAGGAGTATGTTTATCATCTGTAAATAGTGAGTCTTTACAGGAAATTGAAGCAGATCAAGTTATAATTGCATCTGGTCACTCTGCCTATGAGACCTACAGAATGCTTATGTCAAAAGGCGTTCTGTTTAAAACCAAAAATTTTGCTGTCGGCTGCCGGGTTGAACACCCTCAAGAGCTTATAAATATTGCTCAGTGGGGAACAAAATCCTTAAAAGGCGTTAAAGCTGCTGAATACCGCCTCACATCAAGAGGAGATGGACAGCTTCCAGTTTATACATTCTGCATGTGCCCGGGAGGTGTTATAGTTCCATCAACAGCTTATGAAAATGCAAATATTGTTAACGGCATGAGCAGGTATCAGAGAAATGGAAATTTTGCCAATGCTGCCTGTGTTGCAGGCGTTAATCCTGACTATTTAATTGAAAAAAAAGGTGCAATATCATGCTTAGGAAAAAATAATATCTCAAAATTAAAAGAGGAGAGAGAAGCAGAGAGGATTTTAGATTGGTTGGAGAGTCTTGAGCACGATTTTTACAAATATTCAGATGGATATGCTGCACCCTGCTGCACTATCCAAAGTTTTATTGACAAGAAATTGACCAATAAACGCTCTGATGTCAACCGATTAGATTCAAGCTATCCCTTAGGATTAAAGATTGCACCTTTGTGGGAGCTTCTGCCGCTTGAGATAAGCAATTCAATCTGTGAGGGTTTAAAGGATTTCAGCCGGAAAATAAGAGGATTTGAGAGAGGAATAATAATGGGACTTGAGAGCAAGACCTCTTCTCCTCTCTCTGTGGTTAGGGATAAGAGCGGCTGCTGTATAGGATTTGATAATCTCTATATGACAGGCGAGGGAAGCGGACATGCAGGAGGTATTATCTCCAGTGCATCAGACGGTATAAAAGCTGCCGTTTCAATTATAAATAGATACAATTAAGATGGATGGACACCCTGAAAAACGAAATTAACAAGATAAACAATCAGAAACAACAGAGATTGTATAAAACAACAGAAGGTAAAATTCTCTGGATAGGTATTTTTCTCACTTTGCTGCTTATAGGTATAATTGTTTATTATCTAATTACAGAGCCTTCAAAAGCCAAGATAATTACCCTTGTCTTTTTTGCCCACACCTTTGGAGGCAGGGCTGCCGGCGTTGGTTTGTGCATTATGGAGAAGCTCGATTTTTTTACTACACTAATTTACAATTTTTTTATTGAAATTCAATTACTTGCCCTTACCTACTCTATTTTTGTCCTTGCAATCACAAATTATATAAAAATTCCATGGGTTCTTCGTATTGCAAATGATATGAGAGATAACGCTGACAAACATAAGGATAAAATTGCTAAATACGGCTGGATAGGTATATTTTTGTTTGTGCTTGCTCCATTTCCGGGAAGCGGTCCTGTAGGGGGTTCTATACTTGGATATCTCCTTAAAATGAGGCTCTCACACAACTTCAGTGCAGTATTATCAGGCACATTTTTGGCAATTTTGCTATGGGTTCTATGTTTTGATTTTCTCAAGGAGTATCTTTATATAATTCAGTATATTATAGCTGCGATCATCATTTTTGTTCTATTTTCGCATTTTAACACCATAAAAAACTGGTTTACCAATAAAAATTCAAAATATTAAAAATAGAAAAAAGAGGTTATCAAATCTTTAAATATCTTAAGTTGGGGAAGATAATGACAGGTATAAAACTTTATAGAAGTAACAGCGTTGAAGAGTTAGCTGATGCTTTAGCAGACAGCATACAATCGCCGCTTGCTTCACCGTTTGAACCAGAGATAATTTTAGTCCAAAGTCTTGGAATGGCAAAATGGGTCAATCTGGAACTTGCAAAACGGCTTGGTGTATTTGCAAACAGCAGTATGGTTTTTCCCAACGCCCTTATAAACAGCCTTCTTTCCAAAGTGCTTCCTAATATAGATGAAAAAGTTTTTCTTGATAGAGAGATACTTGCATGGATGATACTTGATCGTCTGCTCAACTCTAACCATTTAAAGGGTAAATTTAACCATTTGGAAGAGTATTGCAGCGGCAGAGATAAAAGTTTCGATGAAAACGAAAGAAAGTTTAGAGCGTTCCAGCTTGCCCGCCAGCTTGCCATGACCTATGATCAATATCTTACCTACAGACCCGATTATATTCAGTCGTGGGAGAAGATGGAATCTGACTATGAGTTTAAGCGAAAAATTGAATCTGAGTTTCAAGAAAAAATGAAGCCTGAGTTTGAAGAAAAGATTAAATATGACTCTAAAAAATATAACTGGTATTGGCAGGCAGAACTTTGGCGATCTATTTGTAAAGAAAATATTGCTTGTGGAGAAAATATTGAAACAGAATCTCAAGATGTAAAAGAGTTTACCCATAAAGCTGTTAAATATAATAAATTTTTGGAGGTTATGAAAAATCAAAACATTCAGATTAATTGCCTGCCAGAGAGGATATCTGTGTTTGGAATACCATCTCTTCCCCCATTTCATTTGAACATATTGGCATCTCTCTCTCCAATGGTTGATATTTCGTTTTATGTTATGACTCCTGCAAAAGGTTATTTCAGCGATTTAAGATCAGCTAAACAGAAGATGAAGATCGAAAATAGAGAGATAACAGATAAAGATAGCGGGAATAACTTACGATACTCATCAGAATTATTACATATAGAGACTGGAAATCCTCTTTTAGCATCTCTTGGCAGAGCTGGCGCAGATTTTATGGACGCTCTTCTTGATTACGATAATCTTGAGGATATTGACCGAAAATTTCTCGAACCTGCTGGAAACACAATACTTGAAATGGTGCAAAAAGATATCCTTCTTATGGAGGAGAGAGCGGCTGCACATCTCACTCTAAAGGATATAGATAAAGATCGCTCTATTATCATAAACTCATGCCACAGCCCGATGAGAGAGGTTGAAGTTCTTAACGACTATCTTCTTGATCTATTCAATTCAAATTCTGATATCACTCCGGCAGATGTTTTGGTTATGACTCCAGATATAGAGAGCTATGCACCTTTTATTCGGGCAGTTTTCACAACTCCTGAAAAGGAGAGGTTAAGGATTCCGTTCTCTATTGCAGATTTGAGTATAAAGAGCGTAAGCCGTGCAGTAGATGTGTTTATGAATATACTATCTCTGCCTGAAACCCGTTTTGAAGCAGCTTATATTATGGATATTTTAGAGTGTGACGATGTTGCACGCTGTTTTAACCTTGAGGCAGCAGACATTGATCTTATAAGAGAGTGGATTAAACAGACAGCCATAAGATGGGGAGAAGATGGTAAATACAGAGAGAAGTTAGGGCTTCCTAATTTTGATCAGAACAGTTGGAGAGCAGGTCTTGACAGGCTTATTGCTGGTTATGCAATGACAGGAGAATCAGAGCAGTTTTTCACGGCAAATCATAATGGAGACAATATAGATATTTTACCCTGCGATATTGTTGAGGGAAATTCAAGTGCTGTTCTCGGCTCTCTTGCCCGTTTTTTCAACATATTGTCAATTACAGCAGAACAGATGACAGTTGATAAGAGCTTGTCTGAATGGAGCGATTTTCTTATGGAGGCTGCCAACAACTTCTTCCTTCCAGATCAAGAGAGTTCAGGCATGATTCAGCAGATAAGAAACACGATAAATGATCTTAAGCAGATGGAGGAGCGTACAGGATTTAGATCATCTGTAAACTCAAGGATTATAAAGAGTTGGTTAGATCAAGAGATCGGAAAAGAGTATCACGATTCAAACTTTCTCAACGGCGGAGTGACATTTTGTGCGATGCTTCCTATGAGAAGCGTTCCGGCAAAAGTTATCTCTATTTTAGGGCTTAATGATAAGACCTTTCCAAGAATAGACAACTCTCCAAATTTTGATCTGATAAAACAGCGTCAAAGAAGAGGGGATCGCTCTTTGCGTAATGAAGATAGATACCTTTTCCTTGAAACTATTATCTCGGCAAAAGAGAAACTCTATTTAAGCTATACAGGACAGGGAATAGAGGATAACAGCGTAATTCCTCCATCTGTGGTTATAAGCGAACTTATTGACTATTTGGATAGAGCTTTTGTTGTGCAGGGATCTGATTTAGATAGAACTCAGTTATCGTCATACATAGTTGTACAACACCCGCTTCAGCCGTTTAACCCTCTATATTTTCAACAGGGAGCATCTTTTGATTCAGCTGATTGCCAACAGGATTCATCAAAACTTTTAGGAAATATTTCAAATAGCTCTGTTTCTTCAAGGCTGTTTAGTTACTCTAAAGATAATTTATTTGCTGCATCAGCGTTAAGATCAGATAAGATATCGTTAGAGCCGTTCGTATCTGACAGCGTACAACAAAGTGAAGATCAAAAGGATAATAGAGCATATGAACAGCTGAATTCTAATCTGATATCACTAAATAATCTTATAGCTTTTTTCAGTGCACCACAAAAATATTTTCTCGAAAACAGCTTGGGAATCTATCTTAAAGATCAGGCTGAAACGCTTGACGATTGTGAACTGTTCAGCCTTGACTCTCTTGATAATTACAATCTGAAAGATGATATGCTCAAGCGTAAGATAAAAAATAGTAACATAGAAATTAAGCCTTACAAAGCAAGAGGCATTCTTCCCCACGGAACAGCGGGCAGAGCTTTTTTTCAAGAGAGTTCAAACATGGTCAACGCCTTTTACGGTAAAATAGAACCATATGTCACAAACGGGCGATCCGGCTCTGTTGAAGTTGACATTACATATAACTACCATGAAATAAATAACGCAACGAGCGGTGAAAGTCAGTTAAGAGACTTTCATATAAACGACCATGGAATAGATCACACAACGAAAAATGAAAGCCTTAATATAAACGGCTGGAGATTAAAGGGGATAATCTCAGATATATGGGGCGATCAGTTGGTAAGATTTAGGATAGCATCTGTAAAGCCAAAGGATATTTTAAGGGCATGGCTTATCCATCTTGCATATGCCTGTTCTTGTAAATGCAAGATAGAGAAATCTCAAACGCTTCTTATTGCTACTGATAAAAGCTATATTTTTACAACTCCTGAAAATCCTCTCTCTATTTTGGACAGGCTCATAACTATCTATAGAAACGGCATAAAAACTCCAGTTAAATTTTTTCCAGCATCTTCAATGGCATATGCAAATAGTTTGTTTAGTCAAACAAATAATAATAAAGCTGATTCATCACAAACCGATTTGATATCAAACGGAATTAAAAAGGCAAATAATGAGTTTTTAGGTAATATGAATAAGCAGGGAGAATGTGAGTCAGAAGAGGTTAAACTCTGCTTCAGACACATTGAGAGAGAATTAATATTAGACAAAGAGTTCTGCTTATTATCTGAAGATGTTTTTATGCCTGTTTTCGCTCATATGGAGGAGATAAAATAGAGTGATGAATAAATTTGATATAACATCAGCACCGTTAAAAGGCGAAACTGTTATTGAGGCAAGTGCAGGAACAGGAAAAACCTATGCAATAGCAGGGCTTTTTCTACGTCTTATTGTTGAGGGTAATCTTAAAGTAAATCAGATACTTGTCGTAACTTTTACTGTTGCTGCAACAGATGAATTAAGAGATAGAATACGGCGGAGGCTCAGAGAGGGATTAAATGCACTAATAGACGGCTATCAAGGCAGTGACGCTGTTCTTGCTTGGCTTGCGGGTAAATATAAAAACAACATAACTATCCGAAATCGTTTAAAAGAGGCTATTATCTGTTTTGATGAGGCAGCAATTTTTACTATTCACGGATTCTGTCAGAAGTTATTATCTGAAAATGCTTTTGAAAGCAGCACCCTTTTTGATACAGAACTTCTTTTAGATGACAGCGATATCTTAATTGAAGTCTGCCGCGATTACTACAGACGACATTTTATTACGATGTGTCCGCTTCTATTCAGCAATCCTCAAATTAAACAAATAACGCCTGACTCTCTTTTAAAGCTGATAAAATGCCTCTCAATTGATCCTGATTTTACTATTATACCTAAAATTACTGACATATGCGATAATCCAAACGACAGCCAAACTGCAATCAAATCAGCAGTTGAAGAGCTTGAAACGCTTTTCAGCTCAATCAGGCAGATGTGGATAAATCAAGGAAAAGAAATTTCAAATATTATTCTAAAAGCACAGGATAACAAGGCTTTTAACGGAACATACATAAAGAAAACTACATACATAACTGCTATAGCTGAAATGGACACTTATGTTAAAAATGGAAATTTATGGGATATTGTTAAGCCTTCCAAAATTGTAAAAGACGATAAAGCTAAAAAAGACGATAAAATTAAAAAAGACGATAAAATTAAAAAAGACGATAAAATTGAAAAAACTATAAGTATTGAGAAACTTACAAACAGCTTTATGCAGGAGAAAGCAAAAGACAGCTCAAAACTTCCAGCCCACCAGATTTTTCAAGATATTGAGGATTTTATCAATCTTCTTGATAAAACTCAGCATAGAATCAATAAATTCTGCTTATGCTTAAAATTATATTTTTTGAAATCTGCCAAAGATTCAATGAAAAAGAGCAAAATGGCAAAAAATGTAAGAGCATTTGACGATCTTTTAGCTGCTATGCACAATGCAGTAGGAGATGGCAGCACTCCAATGGCTCGTGCAGTTAGAAATAGATTCTCTGCCGCACTTATTGATGAATTTCAAGATACAGACCCGCTTCAATACTCTATTTTTACAAATATCTTTAAATCAGATAATACTCTTCTCTATCTTATAGGCGATCCAAAACAGGCTATATACGGCTTTAGAGGTGCTGATATCTACGCATATCTAAAGGCTAAAAAGAGCGTAGATTCATCATACACTCTTGAGACGAACTGGAGATCAGATGGCGGTCTTGTAACTGCTGTGAATAGCATTTTTGATTTAAAGGTGAAAAATCCTTTTGTTATTGACGGTATAGATTTTTCTCCTGTAAGCCACGCTCCAGATAGAGAACAAGGCTCTCTATATATTTATATTAACCCCAATCCAGTTACTCCTATGAACGTAGAACTTATTCCAGTTGCTCCTATGAACGTAGAACTTATTCCAGTTACTCCTATGAACATAGCATTTATCGGCAGTAATTTATCGTCATCGGAAGAAGAATCGTCTAAAAAAGAGGCTGCTGGTTTTATAACTAAAGGTGATGCAGAAACGTTTGCCGCTAAATATACAGCTTCTAAAATAAGCGAAATGATAAATAAGAGTTCTTATCGAAAGACAGTTATAATAAAGGATAAAAAAGCTGCTGAAAAGCCAGTTATAATAGATGATAAAAAAGCTGCTGAAAAGGCAGTTATAACAGATGCTAAAGATTTATCTCCAGAAGATATAGCTGTGCTTGTAAGAACCAACCGGCAGACTTTAATCGTTTTAGAAGAGCTGCGAAAACTTTCCATTCCGGCAGTTATCTATAGTGCCGGCTCTGTTTATGCTGAAGAAGAGGCTATGGAGATTGAACGATTTATGAGGGCTGCTGCCGAGCCGTCAAATGAAAGAAATCTTAAAGCAGCTCTTATTACTGGTTTTTTCGGGTTTAACAGCAGTCAGATATTTGAGCTTGCAGTTGACGAAAAACGGTATGACTCTTTGCAGAACGAATTTTTAGAGTATAACAGATTATGGAGAAAATCGGGCTTTATCTCCATGTTCCGCTATATGGTAGGAAAAAGACGAGTTCGCCAAAGAGTGCTTAAATATAAATCAGGCGAGCGTAAACTTACCAACTATCTGCATATTGCAGAGCTTCTGCATATTGCTGATATAGAGCTGAAACCCGGAATTGACAGGCTTATAAACTTTTTAGCAAAAAGAAGGCTTGCAGTTGATAAAGATGAGAAGACCTCTTCTAATGAGTATAGACTCCGCCTTGAAACAGATGAAAAAGCGGTGAAGATAATTACTGTTCATAGAAGCAAAGGGCTTGAATTTCCAGTAGTTTTTTGTCCATATCTTTACCACTCAAGAGATTCAAGCAGAGACGATATTTTGAAATTTCACGATAATAATGGAACTCAGACTCTTGATATTGGTTCTGACGATTTTCCTGAAAATAGACAAAAGATGCACAAAGAGGAGTTTGCAGAGTCAATACGCCTTGCCTATGTTGCACTTACAAGAGCAAGATATGCCTGTTTTACAATTTGGGGACGAATAAATAAATCGGACAATAGTGCACTTGCATGGCTTTTTCATAACAGCTCTATTCAAAATGCAATTGAAAGCACCACGTCTGATTGTGCTGGTTTTAAAAATTATGATTGGGAGAAGATGCGATCAGATATAAATATAATTGCTGATAATTCTAATAACACAATCAGCGTTGAAGTTATCAGCAATACCAATATTGAGCCTCAAATCTATTTATCCCCTTTACATAATAAATTAGGATTGTCATGCAAAAAGTTTAAGGAGCAAGAGCAAGGTCGTGTGCCTGAAGGTTGGAGAATATCAAGTTTTTCATCGATATTTGCAGGCAGAGATGCACAGCTTCCAGATCATGATGAGATAGATTCACAGCCTTTTTTAATTGAATACTTACCTGTTGAAAAGAACCAATCAGAAGGAAAATTCTTTGATTTCCCAAGAGGTGCAAGGGCTGGAAGCTGTATCCACGAGATAATGGAAAACATAGATTTTACTCAGCCGGACGTTGATATTGCACGAGAGAGGCTTAAAAAATTTGGATTTAATGAAGATGATGAAATTGATAAAATTAAGGAGATGCTCGACCATGTTCTTAAAGCCAATCTTAAAGATAGTCTATCTTTAGAACAGATAAAAAACGGACAGCGAATAAACGAAATGGAGTTTTTCTTTCCAGTCGGCAATACAAACTCCACAGCTATTGCAGAGGTAATGAAAAAATACGGCAATACAACAATTTCCGATTTCTCATCAACTATGAAGAGTCTTGGTTTCTCTCAAAAAGGGGGCTATCTTAAAGGATTTATTGACATGATATTTTGCGATAATGAAAAGTTCTATATAGTTGACTGGAAAACCAACTATCTTGGAAACAGCTTTGAGCACTATGAGATATCTATACTTAACAAAGAGATGAAAAGATCGGGCTATGTTCTTCAATATCTTCTATATACATTAGCTCTTGATCTCTATTTAAAACAAAGAGTTAAAGATTACACTTATGATAAACATTTTGGAGGTGTTTTTTACCTGTTTATAAGAGGGATAAAACCGGGGTCTGATACAGGCATCTATTTTGATCTTCCTGATAGTGATATGGTTAAGCAGATTGCAAAAGAGCTTACGAGCCGTTCCGAAAATAACTCTGAACAGCCTCATCTATTATCTTAAAGGAGAAATTTAATGCTCAATCCTTACAAATTTTACGAAAAACTGCCCGCAGATATACTATTTTCTGCTGATATAGAAAAAGAGTTCTCAAATATTGATAAGGAGTTTGCACTGTTTATATCACGCATTGATAAGAGCTTTGAGACAATTTTAGCTGCACTTCTTGTAAGCAGAACAACAATGTCCGGCAACGTCTGCCTATATCTTCCGGCAATCGCAAGCACCCCGCTAAAAGATGCAATAGCTGATACAGAATCTAAATATACTCTGCCTGAACTTGATATATGGATAGATATTCTGCAAAATAGTCCGGCAGTGGGTAAAGCTGACGATTTTGCACCCATGATACTTGACAATAGCGGCAGGCTTTACCTTCAAAGATATTGGTATTACGAAAATCTTCTTTTTAATAATATAAATAATAGAACGATTCAGATATCTTCTCAATTATCTTATGATGTTTCGTATATTCTTGATAAACTTTTTCCATCAAATGGAGAGTCAGATTTATCCGCTCAACCTGACTGGCAGAAAGTTGCTGCTGCTGCATCTATTTTGAATAATTTTACCGTTATATCAGGGGGACCCGGCACTGGAAAGACCACAACCATAGCAAAAATATTAATTGCCCTCTGCTATATTAACGCCCAAAATGGACGAAAAATATCAGCAGCAATCACAGCACCAACAGGCAAGGCTGCTGCAAGGCTTATGGAATCTATAAACTCTGCTGTTGAAAAATCTGCTGACGAAATTTTAAGCATAAGTGATTTAGCAAGATTTAAAGATGCTGTTCCAACTGAAGCACATACAATACACAGGCTGCTTGGATATAGGAAAAACTCTGTATTTTTTAGACATAACAGAGAAAATCCTCTTCCTTATGATCTTGTTATTGTTGATGAATCCTCTATGGCTGATCTTCCTCTTATGGCAAAGCTGTTTGATGCGGTGCCTCTAACAGCAAAGATAATTTTATTAGGAGATAATAACCAGCTTTCATCAGTAGAATCTGGTGCAGTGCTTGGCGATATCTGCTCTGGAGCTGAAGGATTTACACAAGATTTTTCAGATAAAATAAAAGCAATGGGAGACGATTTAATTTTAGATGATGTTCAAGTAAAACAAGAGCTTCCATCAATTGCAAACTCTATTGTCATGCTTAAAAAGAGTTTTAGATTTGATGAAAATAGCGGTATCGGTGCTTTAAGTGCTATGGTTAATAATGGAAAATCAAAAGAGGCGGTTGAGCTTCTTGTAAGCGGTCAATACAGCGATATTACTTTTGTCCGGATAAATAGATCAGATATCCAATCGCAAGATAATTATATAAAAGATATCCATTCATTAATAGAATCTGCTGCTATTGAAGAGTACGAAAAATCTTTTCAAGCATCAACTCCAGAAGAGGCATTTGAGCTTTTAACGCGTTTTAGAATCTTGACACCAATCAGAAAAGGCATAGGCGGAGTTGAAGATATAAACAGGTATGTTGACTCTTTAGCAAGAACAGATACGAATGCTCTTACGAAAAAGCGTGGAGTGTTTTATGCGGGGCTTCCGGTTATCATTAAAAGAAACGATTATGGAATGGGTCTTTATAACGGAGATATAGGGATATTTCTTAAAGATAAAGATGGGTTGAGAGTCTTTTTTCAGGGGCAGCACGGTTTTAGAAAATTTATGCCGGGCAGGCTTGCAGAATACGAAATTGCATACGCATTGACTGTGCATAAGAGTCAAGGTTCAGAGTTTGATAAAGTTCTATTTGTTATTCCAGATAGTAAAAGCCCGCTTCTTACAAGAGAGATGCTCTACACAGGCATAACAAGAGCAAAAAAGAAGATTATTATAGCAGCTTCAAAAGATACTATATCGCATATGATAAACAATCCTATAAAGCGATATTCAGGTCTTACAGAGGCGTTGTGGGGTAATTAACAGTGCTTTAAAATCTACTATAATTTATTAAAATATACTCTTATGGAAAATAAATTAGTCAAATAGGTGCAGCACAGCAAAAATGTTCGACACAACTCCTTGAACCCTCAGAAAATGGGAAAATACTGGAGAATTACTGCTATTCAGAAATTTAGTAGTTAAAGGAATTGAAAATGGAAATAACGTTGGGGCACAAAATCAGGCTGAACCCGAATAAAAAACAGGTGGAATATTTCAATAAGGCTTGTGGAACTGCCAGATTTACTTACAACTGGGGGCTTGCTGAATGGAAACGGCAGTATGAAGCAGGATTAAAACCATCTGGTTTAGCGTTAAAAAAAGATTTTAATGCGATAAAACAGGAACAATTCCCATGGACTTATGAAGTTACCAAGTATGCAAGCCAGCAGCCATTTATCCAGCTTCAGACAGCATTCGTAAAGTTTTTTAAAGGTGATGCTGAATATCCTGTTTTCAAGAAAAAAGGGATACATGACAGTTTTTATATTGGCAATGACCAATTCAGGATTGAAGGTAAAAAAATAAAAATACCCAATCTCGGCTGGGTTAGAATGGCTGAATGTTTAGGCTGCAACGGAAAAATTCAAAATGCTGTTGTTTCACGAACAGCTGGCAAATGGTTTGTAAGTATCAATATTCTTATGAATATCACACCTGCATCATGCGAAAATCAAGCGATTGCAGGTGTGGATTTAGGAATTAAAAATTTAGCAGCTCTATCAAGCGGGGAAACTATTGAAGGACCTAAAGCATACCGCAAATTACAGAAAAAACTCAAAAGGCTTCAGCAGTCATTTTCAAGAAAGCAGAAAGGTTCAAAAAATAGGGAAAAGCAGAAGCGTAAAATAGCCAGTCTGCATTATCGGATTTCATGTATCCGTATGGATTCTCTTCATAAGCTGACCACCCGGCTTGCAAACGATTACAGCGTAATTGTGATTGAAGATTTGAATGTAAAAGGCATGATGAGCAATGGAAAATTAGCAAAAGCCATTGCAGACATGGGATTTAATGAGTTCCGCCGTCAGCTTGCTTATAAAGCGGTTATCTCTTCTGCTCATGTAATTGTTGCAGACCGCTGGTTTCCTTCTTCAAAACGATGTTCAGCCTGTGGAGAGAAACATAAAGAACTTAAACTTTCTGATAGAATCTTTAAATGTCCTTCTTGTTTTTTCACAATAGATAGAGATTTAAACGCCGCCATAAATTTAAAACAATATCCACAACTAATGGCAGCATAGCCAAAAAGAATACCGTCAGCTTGACGGAATTTTAAGCCTGTGGAGAGGAAATAAGACCTAAGTAGTTAATTCGGGCATACTCTATGAATCAGGAAGAAAAAGATAGATAATTATAGATTATCTTAGATTTTTCAAAGCGGAAAGGATAATTAAAAGATATTCACCGCTCAAAAGGTTGTTTTTTTATCGTGAAGCAGGAAGCCCATATGCTTTAGCATTGGGTAGCTCACTAAAAGTAGAGACCACACAACAAGCGGGTCTCTACGGTTTTGTTTAAATCTAAAAAGGCAGCACTTTTATATCAAAAGTTATGCTTTTGTATTGTGATTTGTATTGTGAAGTGCCCCTTTTTCTAAAAATGAGCTACTATAACCTTGATATGCTCAACC
This sequence comes from uncultured Desulfobacterales bacterium, assembly GCA_964539635.1. GTDB lineage: Bacteria > Desulfobacterota > Desulfobacteria > Desulfobacterales > Desulfobacteraceae > Desulfamplus. The sequence continues at coordinate 98,836 of CAZIJN010000005.1, forward strand.
CAGATATTGACAAAATCGTCAAACTCGGCAGTTCCTTTTAATATCGGCTCGCATTTTATTCCAGCTTTGGTCAAAATTGATTTCCAAGAATCATCTTCATCTCCAGCCATATCATTTTTTGCATGATCTCCAGCAACTGACATAAACGGCATCAGATACGCTTTTTTGATTTTTGATTTTGCCATCAGCGATTTGATAGCTTCAATCCCGGGATAACCCTCAACCGTTCCAACAAAGATATTTGGGTCTTTTAACTGAAGCTGAAACATCAAAGCTGCATAAAAGGCGTTTGACGGGTGGGGCGTGCCGTGTCCCATAAGAACTACTGCTTCGTTTGCTTTTCTATCCTTTGGGATATTTTTCAAAACAGCATCAACAACTTTAACCATATCATCTTGTGTTGACATCATTGGATATCCAAGCATAACCTTTTCAAATCCTCCCATCTGGTTAAAAGCCCCAACTATTTTTCTCAAATCGTGGTACTCTTCACCAGCAATTGTATGAAGGCTCTGAACTGCAACATGGGTAAAACCTTCTGCACGCATTTTTGCTAACGCAACCTCTGGAGCATCAAGGATTTTGCCCTGTTTTGCAAGTTTGTTTCTGATTATATGCGATGTGTAAGCCCAGTAAACTGGAACATCAGGAAACGTAGCTTTTGTCTTTTTATCAATATTGTCAAAAGAGATTTGTGCACTCTCTTCACTTGAGCCGAATGCCACAAGCAAAATTCCCTTTTTCATCTCTTGTTTTCCGCCATGACTTGCATTAGCACTAACAAAATTTGAAATGAGCAAAAGACAAACTATTGCAATAGTAAAAATAACACTTTTTTTAATCATACTACCTTTCATGGTTAATTCTCCTTAAATATGTTTATTGTTTTTTATATAAAAGCAGAGACGCATAGCCGTGCGTCTTCTACATATCATCTCTGTCTCCTCTCCCACATCATCAACAATGTACTCGTAAAGGTTTGAATAATAATCAGACTGAAATAAAAAATAAGCTAAAACAAAGAACTTTACAACCAAACAACCCTTAAAAAATGCTGATAAAAAATCTCAAAATTCAATCTCATAACCCGCCTTGAAAAGCCTTCCTAAATCCTCATAAACGTAGAGATTTAAAGAACCTTCACTTAAATCGCCAGTAACCTGCACATCTTGATCAAAGATATTATCAACACCAAAGGTGAGATATCCTATTCCAGCTTTTAACTTGCCGTAAAAATTGAGTGCTGCATAACCGTCAAGATTTCTCTCTCTTGATGCAAGCATCTGGCAGTTCAGATTAAGCACAAGAGGTTCTGTAATGTATGAAAATCCAATGCTGTTCTGAAATTTGGGACCAGACTGATACTCAAGCCCCTCGGTATCTTCGGCTGTCGGGTCTGCCCAATATCCGGCAGTGTAGAGCCAAAGCTGTTGATGCCAGCCGTTTTGATGGATAAAAGGAGATATTCCAAATTCCCACTCAACGCCTGTTGACTCATAATCTCCTGCGTTAAAATAGGTTTGCGGATAACCTTTAGAGCGGTCAATTTCGATTTTATCCTCATAAGCCATGTAAAAGCCTGCAAACCTAACCCGAAACATATCAGCATCATATTTAAGACCTGTTTCATACGTCCACCCCTCTTCAGGGTTTAGATCAGGATTTCCAACCGTAAAAGAGCTTTGATAATATAGATTGTTAAAAGTTGGGGCACGAAATGCTTTGCCAGTATTTGCAAAAATATTTAGCTGTTCATTTATCTTATAGGTCAATCCTAAACTCGGAAGAAATCGGTCGTAATCTGCGGTTCCAGACTCTCCTTCAATCAACTGTTCTCTTAGTCCTGCTGTAGCTGTTACATTCTGAAAAAACGATTTTTTTATCTCCATAAAAACAGCAGCATCATTTCTGTGATGTTCTCCATATTGATTTGAATAATTTGCCCCGCGGTGTATAACGCTTGCTCCGCTGGTAAAATGCCAATCTGAGAGAGTAAAACGATAATCAGCCTCTACACCAGCGTTGTAATTGCGGTTATCATCATCAGGATCAGATGATGTGTATTCAGAGCGTCTCAGAATATCGTAATTTCCAAATATTTTTGCTCTAACTGAATCAGCTTCAAATCTTAAATCTGCAAAATGTTTGGTCTGCTCCTGTTCTGTTCCCTCAAATGATTTTTTTATATCGTCATACACCTTTTTAAATCCGGTCTTATTAAACGAGGCTAAATAGTCAAAGTAGAGATTTTCAAACAGATTTGCATTTAAGTTGAATCCATATCTGTCTGTAGAATCGGTGTCGTAACGATATTTTTTTGTGTAGCTTCGCGAAATCTCTTCCTGTGCTCCAAGATGCTGATAATTTGCTCCGATATTGACCCCGGGGCAGGAGGCAGAAATCGTGTGGTTTTGATACGATTCAGAACCAGCCTCAGCAGATATTTTTATGGATTTATCCTTTTTTTCAACTAAAACTTCTTCTAATATGTTTTCTGCTTTATCTGAACTATCTGTTTTTTTCCTATTAATCCTCTTTTTCTTTGCCTTTTTTGTGATGATGTTGATAACACCAGACATAGCGTCTGCTCCGTAAATTGTTGAAGCTGCACCTTTTAGAACTTCGATCCGCTCAATCTGCTCAACTGGAATGGTGTTTAAATCATAAGCGTGTCCTGCTGCCCCTTGGATTGGAACGCCGTTGATGAGAATCAACTCCCCATCTTTAATTCCGCGGATAGAGAGCGTGCTGTTCATGCCTCCATGACTTGTTCCTAATGGGCTGTAAGCCTTGTAAGAAAAGCCGCCCGAACGCTTTAGAGCATCAATAAGATTTATCGCACCGCTCTCTTTCAGCTCTTCTGATGATATTACAGTTACAAATCGGGAACTCTCTTTCTCTTGAACTGGAAACCGCTCGGCAGTAACGGTCATGGTTTCAAGTGTGATTGAATCTTTTTTATCGTCAGATGCAATACTCTCGTTATTGTAAGCTAAAACAAAGAGTGCGATTAAAATAGAGGCAAATATAGATATACGTGCAGCTTTAAAACTAAATATGCCGACAGAAAACAGAATCCCAAGAAACAGACTTTTTAACTCCATAAAACGTTCTCCTCTTTTAAACCTCTTTATTGTTACTAAGTTGCAATTTTATATTTTTGCTTAAATAATCTTAAGGACTTTTTGCTGCGGCAGATTTCGCTGGCTGCAAAAATAAAAATCCCCGAATCGAAAACAGCTCGATTCGGGGATTCCCTTTTTTATCCATCGAATGCAGTGCACGTAACTTTTGTCCGTAAGTTCGATAGTGCTTTGCTCAGGCAGGTCTTCTGACTTTTGGCTCACCCTACTTGCAGCGTCTTCCCAACCTAATATAAAAACAGGTCAGTGACTTTAAATGCTGCGTTCGTCCCCAATTACAGCGGCGGGTCCGTCCCCGATTCTCACGGGGTTCCCTATTACGCTTTTAAAACAAGCAGCTTGATAAAAAAGTCTATTTTCTTAAAAATCAGCTTATTTTAAAGCACCTGAACAATTATGGTTATTGGCAATAGCTAAAATATTTAGTTATGTCAAGAATTATTCAACGCTTTTGCAGCCTCCTCCAAGTGCTTGATAGAGCTTCATCATATTCGTAAGTCTGTTCAACCTATTTTGAGCAAGCGATATTTCAGCAGCTCTTCGGCTCTCTTGAGAATCTAACCATGACTGCATTGAAGTTGCTCCGCTTCTATAACGTATCTCAAGCAGATGTTCTGCCTCTTTTGCCAAAGATAGAGCCTCTTTAAGACGGATACTCTCCTCATGGTAACTTATATTTGCAGAGAGTGCGTTTTCAACTTCACCCAACGCATTGTAAATTTTCTGCCTAAAGTTGATAACTGCCTCTTGGTATTCTGCCTCTGAAACCTTTATGGTAAGCTGCATTTTGTTCCACTCAACAAACGGCAGAACAACTCCTGCACCTAAGGAAGCTAACGGATTTTGCAGAACATTTATAAGTGTGTTGCTGCTGCTGCCAAGACTTCCAGTAAGTGTAAAGGTTGGATAAAAAGATAGGCGTGCCGCATCAATATTGGCAAAAGATTCACGAAGCCTTAGTTCAGCAGCTCTAAGATCAGGTCGTCTTCTTAAAATTTCGGCTGGAATACCGCTTGCAATAACAGGAAGCTGACTCTCTGGAAGCCGGCTTGGTTCTGGTACGCTTTTTTGCTGAGGAGCCTGATTAAATAGAATTGAAAGAGCGTTTGCTGCCTCTTTTTTCTGCATAATCAACTGGCTCAAACCAGCCTTTTGATTTTCAACGCTCTGCCGAGCCTGTACTAAATCAAGCCTTGAAACTGCACCATTTCTATATTTTACTTCAACCAAATTAAGGGTTTTTTCTGCATAACCAATGCTTGCTTTTGTTGAGTCAATCTGCTGGTTTAAATATGCAGCCTGCCAGTATGCTGATGCTGTTGTGCCGATCAATGAGAGTGCTGTGCTTTGGCGATCAGCTTCGGTTGCCTCTGCTGCAAAGCGATCTGCATCACGAAGCGTCTCTAATCTATTCCACAGATCAACCTCATAGCTTAAATTGCCTACAACAGTTGATGCAGTTGATCCAATGCTGTTTTTTAGATCATACTTATGCCCGCTCTCTGTAGATACGCTCGCTGACGGAGTTAAATTTGTGCTGGTCAATCCCAATTGCAGCAATGCTCTTTGAACTCTTACGGCTGCGGCTGCAAGATCGTTGTTTGTTCTAAGTGCCCGCTCAATCAGATAATCAAGCGTTGGGTCATTAAAATTTTTCCACCACTGCTCTTCGTTTGAAGTGGAGCTGAAATTTTTATCTTCAGCGGTTGTTATATTCTCTGTTGCCGCTTGCTGTAATTTCTGCTCTTGCTGCCATTCATGCGGCATATCAACCGTAGGTCTTTTATAGATGCTTTTCGGCAGCATATTAGAGCATGAGTTAAGAAGAGCTGCTGAAATAACTATTGTAATTATATATCTAAATTTTATGATGTTCCGTATCAATGATAATATCCTTGAGCGTTTGCGAAATCCATTTATATGATGCTGATCATAATATACACTTATAATTTTCTATTCCCGTGCCAACGCCTCAATCGGATCGAGTTGGGCAGCACTGCGGGCTGGAAGAAATCCAAACAAAACACCTATAAGCGAAGAGCATAAAACTGCGTAAATTATTGATGCTGCTGAAAATTTCATTGTAATTGCCGTAACAAAGAAGGGAAAAATCATGGCAATTGCATAAGACATTAAAATCCCGATTACTCCTCCAAGCAGACAGACCAGAATTGACTCAATCAGAAACTGCTGCAAGATATCGCTCTGCCTTGCACCGATTGCCATACGGATTCCTATTTCGTGCGTCCGCTCAGAAACAGAGACCAGCATGATATTCATAACTCCAATTCCTCCTACTAATAAAGAGATAACAGCAATTGCTGAGATCATAATGGTCAAAGTTGCTGTGGTTTTCTCTACAGTTTTAAGAATTGTATCGCTGCTGTTGGTAAAAAAATCTTTAGTTCCGTGACGCTGTTTTAGAAGTTTGATAATGCTCTGTTCAGCAATTGGGTTTGACATTCCATCTTTTACCCTCACTGTAATTGAATTAAAGTGCTGCTGCCCTAAAAGTCTGCTCATTGCTGATGTGTACGGCATCCATACCTCTAAATTCTGGTTGTTGCCAAATGGGCTTTCTTTCTCTTTAGTAACTCCGATTACTTGGCAGGGAAGAGAGCCGACAAAGATAATTTTTCCAATCGGCTCTTCATGAGATGCAAATAATTTTTTACACGTATTTGGATCAATAACAACTACCTGGGCATGTATTTTAATATCCTGCTGATCAAATAAAATACCTTTATCAATCTCAAAACCTCGAACCCTGAAATATTGATCCCCTACCCCGCTTACTGAAGCATCAGCTTTTATATTGCGGTATCTCAAGAGCCGGCTTGTTCCCGTGCCCGGTGTTGCACTATCCACATAAACTTGAGATTGAAGAACCTCAAGATCAGACGGAACAAGCGTCTGAATAGTTGCTGCATCTTCATCACCAAAATCCTCTCCCGGGTAGATGCTGATAACATTTGTGCCCATAGAGCTTATATCGTTAATAACTTTCTGGCGTGCACCCTGCCCTAATGCAACAACAGAGACCACAGACATTATACCGATAATTATACCAAGCATAGTGAGCAGAGTACGCATTCTGTGAGATGCCATTGCAACAATAGCCATGTTAAACGCCTCTGCAAAACGTCCCCAGTGTGCCTGCCATGTTGTTTTTTGGGGTAGAATTTCAGATTGGTTTTGTGCTTCTAACTCTTGATCTTGAAGTTTTTCAAGCTCCTCTTTGGTTATTCCCTCTATCTGATTATCAATAAAATTGGCATTTGGATAATCTTTTAAAATCTCTCCATCTCTAATTTCAATAATACGCTTTGCACTGTTTGCCACCTGCATATCGTGGGTAACTAAAATTATTGTATGACCAATATCATTCAGCTCGTGCAAAATTTTGAGCATCTCCTGCCCGCTCTTGCTGTCTAAAGCTCCTGTAGGTTCATCAGCAAGAATAACATTGCCTCCATTCATTAAAGCACGGGCAACGCTTACCCGCTGCTGCTGTCCGCCTGACAACTGACCCGGGCGGTAATAACATCTATCTTCCAATCCAAGACGACTCAGCAGTCGGAGTGCTCTCTCTTTGCGTCCAGATTTAGACATTCCTGAATAGATTGCGGGTATCTCTGCGTTTTGAATCGCATTTAGATGGGTCATAAGGTGGTATTTTTGAAAGATAAAACCAAAGTGCTCACGCCTCAATCTTGCCAGCTCATCACTATATAGGTCTTTAACTTCACGACCATCTATGCTGTAGCTGCCTTTAGTGGGGCGATCTAAACATCCTAAAATATTCATTAATGTTGATTTGCCTGAACCAGATGCACCAATGATCGCAACCATTTCTCCTGCATAAATGGTCAGATCAATATTTTTTAAAACTGTAGTTTCATGCTCTCCTGACAAAAAGCAGCGTGTTATTTGGGAGAGTTCAAGTAAAGGTCTGGTCATAGTAACTCTCTTTAACGCCGAGGCGGTCTTCTACGGGTTTGTGGATCAGCCTCTTGTGCTGCGGCTGCTGAATCGCTGTCTCCTAAAATAACTTTGTCTCCCTCTTTAAGTCCATCTAATACCTCAGTGCGTACATTATCGTTGATTCCGATTTTTACTTTACGCTCTACAGCAGCCTTATTTTTAAGCACCATTACCGTATATGTTCCATCTTGCTGCCTCTCTCCGAGTGCAGAGAGCGGAATAGATAGAGCATCTTTAACTTCGTTTAATACTATAGATACCTGAGCCGTCATTGAGACACGCAACCGATTGTCAGGATTTGGAACTTCAAACAGCCCGTTGTAATAAATTGCTGTATTGCCGGTATCAGCAGACGAGGAGCTTAAACCGCTGCCGGCAGACGATGTGCTGCTCGAAGCCGGAGCAGGCTCTATTGCTCTAAGCGTGCTGTAATAACGGGTATCAGAATCGCCAAGCAGAGTAAAATATGTAGTAAGTCCCGGTTTTACCCTCATAATATCTGCCTCTGAAATTTTTGCCTTTACTGTCATTGTCTCTAAGTCTGCCAATGTTAGAATGGTTGTGGCAGTCTGGGTAGATATTACAGTCTGCCCCTCTTCTGTATTTATAGATAAGACAACTCCGTCCATTGGTGCTGTTATTTTTGTGTATCCTAAGTTTGCCTTTGCTGTATCAATTGCGATTTTAGCACTGTTGATTTGAGCATCTAAAGAGGAAGTCTCAGCACTGGTGCTCTCTAATTGGGCTTGGGCACTCTCAAGATCAGACAGCGATGAGGCATCTTCTGAAAGCATCTGTTTTTGACGCCGATAGTTTGCCTCATACTGTTTTAGCAATGCCTGTTTTGAACGCCTCTGAGCCTGCAAACTCTCAACCTTAGCCTCTGCCTCTTTAAGTGAGTTCTCTTGAAGCACAGGATCGATCTGGGCAAGAAGCTGATCTTTTTCAACGCTGTCTCCTGTATTAACGTGCAGCTTTTGCAACTGTCCTGAAACCTGAGCACCGACTTCTACCGTTTTAAAAGCCTTTAATATTCCGCTTGCCAGAACACTCTCTACAATATCCATCTTAACAACATCTGCTGTTATAAATGTTATCTCTTTTTTTGCAAAAAACATCTTTCGGGCAAAAAATCCCCCTCCAATCAAGAGTGCAATGAGAACCAGCCAAATTAAAGTTTTTTTATATGATCTTTTTTCCATGAAAATATCTCTCTACTGCTGTTCAAAAATTTCAATTAGTTTGTTTTACATATTTTATCTTTATTTACTTCTTTCCTGACTTATAAATGGTTCAGTTTTGATAATAGTATAATAAAGTAGTGTTATAGGCTACAATCTTTTGAAATATTGCAATATGATTCAACAATATGCTACTGTTATTTATTTGAAATTATATTAAAAATCCTAAAAATCAGGAGAACCGTTATGACACATCAATTTACATCAACTGATTCAAATGAGTGTTCCAAGCCTTACGGCGATCTTAAAGATAATATCTGCCGCCATATTCTTGCGACACTTGGTGCAGACCCTTCACGCACAAGCAAGTACAACTGCTTTACCGGTCTTGCATTCAGCGTAAGAGAGAGGCTTATCAGACAATGGATTGATACGCAGCGAGCCTGTTATGATAACCTTGCAAAAAGGGTCTATTATCTATCATTAGAGTTTCTGCCGGGCAGATTTTTAAAAAATTATCTTATAAGTCTTGGCATGGAAGAGGAGGCTGAACAGACTCTTGATGAGATGGGATTTGATATTAACGAAATTGAGGAAGAGGAGTGGGACTCAGGGCTTGGAAACGGCGGGCTTGGACGGCTTGCATCTTGCTACATGGACTCAATGGCACGACTTCGTCTGGCTGGTTATGGCTACGGAATACGTTATGATTACGGAATATTCCACCAAGTTATCAAAAATGGATATCAGACTGAAGAGAGCGACAACTGGATGCGCCGCGGCAATCCATGGGAGATAAAACGGCGTGATAATGTCTATAAAGTCTCATTTTACGGCAGAACAGAGACATACTCAGATGAAACAGGACGGCTCCGCCACAGATGGGTTGGAACAGACAGCGTAATGGCTATGCCTTGCGATATCTTTATACCCGGATATACTCCAAAATCAGATTCTAACTCTTCAGATTCTGATCCTAAAGACAAATCAGATTTCTGCTTTGTTACCAATATGCGTCTTTGGGTTGCCAAATCGAGCCGTGAGTTTGAGCTTGATTACTTTAATCAGGGCAACTATGTCGGAGCTGTAGAGAATAAAGTTTTGAGCGAAACAATCTCTAAAGTTCTATATCCAAGCGATGAGCAGGAGAAAGGAAGAGAGTTGAGATTGCGGCAGCAATACTTTTTTGTATGTGCAACTCTTCAAGATATATTTAGACGCTATAAAAAACAGAACCGTACATTTACAAGTTTTCCTGAATTTGTTGCAATCCAGCTTAATGATACACATCCTTCAATTGCCATTCCTGAACTTATGAGAATTTTGATAGATGATGAGGGATTAGAGTGGAAAGATGCATGGAATATATGTGTAAACACCTTTGCATATACAAACCACACAGTTCTGCCAGAAGCTCTTGAGACTTGGCCCGTTGATATGCTCGGGCGTATTCTGCCGAGGCATCTTGAGATTATTTTTGATATAAACCAATACTTTCTTGAAGAGGTTAAAAAAGCGTTTCCAAATGAGCCTGAACTTGCATCTCAGATGTCAATCATAAAAGACGGGGATAGAAAAGTCGTAAGAATGGCACATCTTGCAATTGTTGGCAGCCACTCTGTAAACGGAGTTGCAGCACTTCACACGCAGATTATTAAGCAGGGTATGTTCAAGCCGTTTGACCGCATGTTTCCGGGAAAAATAAAAAATATCACCAACGGCATCACGCCAAGAAGATGGCTCTATCAGGCAAATCCTGCTCTATCTGATCTTATCACATCTGCTATTGGTTCAGATTGGATAGAAAATCTTGACCACTTAAAAAAACTTATTCCGCTTGCAGATGATGCACAGTTTAGAACAGACTGGATAGCTGTTAAACAGGAAAATAAAAAGAGGCTTGCACATTACGTTCTTAGAAAGACCGGTTTGATAATTAATGTAAACAGCCTTGTTGATGTGCATGTAAAAAGAATACATGAGTATAAAAGACAGCTTCTCAATGTTCTTCATGTTATTACTTTGTATAACCGCATAAAATCTGGTGCTGTAATTAAAGATGATTTACTATCAAAAGGTTCTTCTTCTGCCAAGTCTGATGTTGATGGTTTTTTTAAGAGCGTGCCGCGGACAGTTATATTTGCAGGAAAGGCAGCTCCAGCATATTTTCAGGCAAAACTTATTATTAAGCTCATCAACTCTGTTAGTGACAAGCTGAATCGTGATCCGCAGATTCAAAAGCATCTTAAAGTGGTATTTCTTCCTAACTACTGCATCTCACAGGCTGAAAAGGTTATTCCGGCAGCAGACCTTTCTGAGCAGATTTCAACTGCTGGAATGGAGGCATCTGGAACTGGAAATATGAAGTTTGCACTCAATGGTGCCCTTACTATCGGCACACTTGATGGTGCTAATGTGGAAATCATGCAGGAGGTTGGAAAGGATAATATATTTATTTTTGGACTTAATGCAGAGCAGGTAGCCTCAACAAGAGATAGAGGGTACAATCCGCGTAAATTTTATGAGGAAGACCCTGAACTGAAACAGGTTATTGATATGATTGGCGGCGGATTTTTCTCGCCGGAAAATCCTGATCTCTTTACCCCGATTGTCCGCTCTCTTCTGGATCAGGGCGATTACTACATGCTTCTTGCAGACTACCGCTCATACGTTGAAGCACAAGATGCAGTCCGCAAGGCTTATAATGATCCTCACGATTGGGCAAAAAAATCTATATTAAATACAGCAAATATGGGTAAGTTTTCCAGCGATAGAGCTGTTATGCAGTACGCAGAAAATATATGGAACATTACGCCATTGAATATATAAGAGTTTTGTTATCAGTGGGTGATTTACAGTTTTTTATTCAGCTCTCTTAACCTGTGTTGCGTAAATGCTCTGGACATCACCCTCTTGACTAACCATGCCGACAACAGCAACTCTTTTTTCGTTAAATCCGCCAACCTGATCGCATGGGATTATGTAGATGTTATCTTCTACTATAACACCGCACACATCGTCAGCTTGAATAACAGTTCCTTTAATTATAACCTCTTTGCTATTACTGCTGCTGTTTAGAACTTCATCAGCAATTACAGGGTTTACCATTGAACTGACAGCAAGCATTATAAATATACCTGCAGCAACAAAACGTGCTGTTTTTAAAATCCAAACCAGTTTCATAATTTAATATCTCCTTGTATGATTGATACTTGTGTAATTAATACTCGTATTATTGGTAATATATAGCTGGTGATAACCACCAATTGTTCATCTATGATTTTTAATCATAGACATGTTAGCAATAACTGTACCAATATTTTAAACAATCAGTAAATCAAAGTATTACAAGGAGAATTAGTTGTGTAGAAGAGCTTTTTAGCTTTTTCTCTTACGATTAAAATTACAAAATTTTCACATTTTTCATAGCAATGTACGGATTTTACTCAATTCTATTATTTGCACCTAAATTTGCATCTGATATTTATCTTAAACATCGTTCAATCTGGTTGATAAATCTGCTTTTCATGGAATACTGCCCTTTTCTGTATTCTGAATAAGATAGATAGAGACGCTTTTCTGCTCTTGTCATAGCAACATACATAAGCCTTCTCTCCTCCTGAACAGCCTTATCTCCAGAGTCAATCGAACGCCAATGTGGAAATAGATTCTCCTCACACCCAACTACAAACACAGTATCAAACTCTAAGCCCTTAGCAGAGTGGATAGTTAAAAGTGCAACGCAGTCTTGTTTTTCATTATCATCAGACTCCTCTTTATCCTCTCTAATCAGTGCAGCCTCTTCTAAATACTCTAAAATATCTGCCTTATCTTTTGCTGTGTGCCACAACTGCTCAAGGTTCTCCTTTTTTGAGATAAACTCATCTTGATTTTTTACCTGCTGCCTTAAATATTCGTAATAGTCAGTTCGTTCGATAACTGTTTGAATAGCTGTTGCAGGCTCTAAATCACGGATATCATCAATTATGGAAATAAGTTCAGATAGCTGTTCGTGTATCTTTTTTGCAAGAATCCTCTCTTTTACCATTACCCTTGCACAATCTTGAAGACTCATGCCCTCGAGCCGCAGCTTTCCCATCTCCTTTATTTTAGCAGGACCAATGCCTCTTTTGGGCGTGTTGATAATTCTCTCAAAAGAGACATCATCTTTAGGAAATAGTGATGCTGCCAAATAGGAGTTGATATCCATAACCTCCATGCGTTCAAAAAAGCCTTGTGATCCCATAAGTTTGTATGGAATCTTGAACATGCGGAAATTTTTCTCAAATGGAAGAGAGCAGAATTTTGTTCTGTAAACAACAGCCATCTTTTCAAAAGGAATGCCCTCACCACGCTGATTTAGAGCTTTTATCCTGCTTGATACCCATTGAGCTTCGTCAATATCAGATGAAAAATCATAAATCTCAACCTTGCCGCCCTGTTTTATTGAGAAGCAGCGTTTATCCATCTTGTCTTTGTTAAAGTCGATCAACCCGTTGGCAACTTGAACAATCTCATCTGCAGAACGATAATTCTGCTCTAATCTAAATACCCGTGCATTTTTATACCGTTTGGGAAATTCGAGAAAATGGCTCACATTGCTGCCGCGAAATCCATAAACAGCCTGCCAGTCATCTCCCACACAAAAAAGATTACCGTGAGAGCCAAGCAGCAGGCGAGTCAGCTCATCTTGCAGATTATTTGTATCTTGATATTCATCAACAAGAATATGAGTAAAATAGTCTCTGTAATAATCCCCTACTCTTACCTCCTTATCTCCTACTCTTACCTTGCTGTTATCTCGTAATATATCTCTTGTTTTAAGTAAAATATTATCAAAATCAACGCTGTTAGCCTCCATTAATTTCTCTTCATACTGTTTAAAAAGTTCGTAAGCCCTTACATGCACACCCATCATTCTTGGATGCTCATCAAAATATCGTTCAGGATTAGCAGAATTTTTTGCATGAGATATGATAGATAGAAGATTTGAAGCATGTTTTTTTTCAAGATTGTAATTGAGAAGTATCTGTTCAGACAGCTTTTTTTGATGATACAGAGTGCATATCTGTATAGGCTCTTTATATCCTGCAAGTTCACAATGTCTTTTTAATATCATAAGACAGGCTGAATGGTAGGTTCTAACCCAAGGAAAATCTGCATAGCCTTTACCAGTCAGTTCGTAAAGGCGGCTTTTCATCTCATCTGCTGCCTTGTTTGTAAATGTGATTGCAAGGATTCGTTTTGATGCAGATCGTGAGGCATTTTCTCTATTTATAATATCAACTATCTTTGCCGTAAGAGTTCGTGTTTTTCCTGATCCTGCACCAGCAACTACCAAAGCTGGCGAGCCGTAATGCTCTATGGCTTGTTTTTGCTGTTCTGATAGTTCTATCTGTTTTGATCCGTTTTTTTTTTGTTCCAATTTTATTTATTCCAGTTATTTTTATTATTTTTTTTAAATTACTATATCCAAATGGAATAGCTGCTTGACTCACAAGAGTTCTTACAATATATAAATTTACATTTTCATTCCACAATTAAATTTAGGCTGCTAAGTTAAAAATTAAACTACTTAATCTAAGTTGAGGACAGCATGAATCTTTTTTTTCTCTCTCTTTTAATAATACTCTCTGGAGGAGTTGCCGCTCCTCTGTTAAATCGTAGTTTTACCACTATGAAATTGACGGCTGTCAGCACAATGATTGTTGGTTCTATTATAGGTCTTATTGACGCAGGCTCTAAGCTGATGAGACAATCTAAAATAATAGATTCATACGATTATACAGCATCATTAAGTTATCTAAAATCTTTTACATTCTCATTTCAGATCGATAACTTGTCGGCTTTTTTTTTGGTTATTATCTTTGGTATCTCATTAATGGCATCAATTTACAGTTTCCATTACATGGATAAGCCTGAAAAGAATCTTGCCACTGCTGTAAAATACTTTTTATTCAGCCTGCTTATAGTATCCATGTGCCTTGTTGTAACTGGCTCGAACATGATAGCTTTTATGCTTTCATGGGAGATGATGTCGCTCTCCTCATTTTTCTTAGTAATATATAATTACAAAACGCATGATAACCGAAGAGCCGGTTATCTATATTTTGTATTTTCCCATGTTGGAGCTATGTTTATACTATCTGCTTTTGGGATTTTATACTCATTTACCGGCTCTTTTAGTTTTCAAGATATTGCAGCTCTATCATCAGGAGCTTTATCGGAAAATATCCAGCTTATTATTTTTCTTCTTGCTTTTATCGGATTTGGCTCTAAGGCTGGTGTTTTTCCCTTTCATGTATGGCTGCCTTATGCCCACCCGGCAGCACCAAGCCACATATCAGCAATAATGTCTGGCGTGATGATTAAAACTGGAATTTACGGCATTATAAGAATCTATTCGCTTCTTAATTTATCTTCACCAATTATGGGAGACAATGGACTGATTATAGGCAGCTCTCAGTTTATAGGACACATAGTTGTTATAGCTGGAGTTGTTTCAGGCGTTCTTGGAGTTGTATATGCTTTAGGACAGCATGACATAAAAAGGCTTTTAGCATATCACAGCGTTGAGAATATCGGCATTATTCTTATTGGAATTGGAATTGGTATGGTTGGCGTGTCGTCTGCAAATCCTATTATGGCACTATTGGGTTTTTCAGGCGGGCTTTTTCATGTTCTTAATCATGCGATATTTAAATCTCTTCTTTTTATGGGTGCAGGAGTTGTGCTTCATAAAACAGGTTCCCGCTCCATTGATGCACTTGGCGGTCTTATAAAGAATATGCGGGTAACCGGCACAACGTTTCTTATCGGCTCGCTTGCGATTTCAGGACTTCCTCCGTTTAACGGTTTTGCGAGTGAGTTTTTTATCTATATGGGAGGTTTCAAAGGTATTGGCATGAACAGCGGTGCACTAAATGATGCTGCTTTGGCTGGATTTTCAGTTAATCAATTTGCCATAAGCCGATTGACATTTGGCACTACAGCTTTTGCGGTTGTAAGTCTTGCTGTTATAGGAGGTCTTGCGTTAGCCTGTTTTACTAAAGTTGTAGGAGTTGTATTTCAAGGAGAGCCTCGAACTCGTGCTGCTGAAAACGTAAATGAAAAAGGTTTTGCAATGCTGTTCCCAATGGTTGTTCTTGCAGTTTTATGTCTTGCTATCGGTGTTTTCCCTGAATCTGCACTTTTGATGTGTATGAATGCAGTATCCTCTTTAAATATTGCCAATCTTGGAACAGCATCAGGAGTTCTTGCTATGACAACCAGAATGGTTGAGATGGCAGGAACTATTTCAGGCGGTGCCTTGCTCTTTATCTCAACTATTTTATCTATTCTGATGCTTCGCAATTTTGCATACAAAAACAAACCAATTACCACATCATCTACTTGGGGGTGCGGATTTACAAGACCTACCGTAAAAATGCAATACACAGGAACATCTTATGCTGCTTCAATTGTGGAATTTTTTAGACCATTTGCACCCGTCCATGAAGATCATGCTCCTGTAAAAGGCAGAATGGCTGGACGGTCGCATTATCAGAGCCATATCAACGATATTGCAGAGCTTTATATGGATAAAGTAACTCTCAAGCCTGTGATGTTTCTGTTTGACAAGCTCCACTGGATTCAGCACGGAGATATTCATCTGTATATCGGATACATACTTCTTGCCATAGTTGTAGCGATGTTTTTTGTGTGAATTGGAGAAAATATATTTATTTGAAAGATTTAAATAAAAAAAAAGAAGATGAAATATCCCAAAAATCAGATTTTATGAATCTTCCTTTGAATGAACGGCGTATGATAATGGAAGAACAAGCCCAAAAGATGATTTTGCACTATCAGCAGAATATAGAAGAACGTCAGAATTGGCAATCTGGAGAGTTCAGTGATGAATATTAGTCGTGGTGATATTTGGAGAGTATGTCTTGACCCGACTGTCGGAGCAGAAATTAAAAAAAGCAGACCTGTTGTTGTTATCAGTTCAGATGCTGTTGGATTGTTGCCTATAAAATTGGTAGCTCCACTCACCGAATGGAAAGACTACCTTGCTCGCAATATATGGCATATAAACCGTTGCTAATCAAGTGGTCAAGCAGATGAATATCACACTCATCGCTTTTCTTATTGTTATAACAAAACTTTTGGAAAAAACTTATGATTGAATCACTTTTACTATGGGTTATCGGGATTATCACCGCACCTTTTTTTTCTGCGGTGATTCTTAAAGTCAAGGCGTTCTTTGGAGGAAAAAAGGGACCGCCGATTTTTATCAACTACTACACTCTTATCAAGCTGTTTCAAAAAGGGTCGGTTTACAGCACAAGCACTACATTTATATTTAAACTCGGACCAGTCGTCTCTCTTGGTGCTGCTCTTACTGCCCTGATGTTTCTGCCTGTTTTTGGACATAGACCGATATTCTCATTTGAGGGCGATGTCATCTTTGTGCTCTATCTTTTGGGATTAGGGCGTTTTTTCACAATTGCCGCTGCAATGGATACAGCATCACCATTTGAAGGCATGGGAGCTGCAAGAGAGGCTTTTTTCCCAATTATCTGCGAAGCCACAATGTTTATGATCTGTATTCTGTTTTATAAACTTACAGGTAATTTAAGCCTTCAAAGCTATTTTGGAGGAGCGAATCCTTCATATCTTTGGAACATGGCTGGAACTTCAATAGTTTTTATTGTGATTGCACTATTTATTGTTCTTTTAACAGAAAACTCACGCGTTCCAGTTGACGATCCTGCAACTCATCTTGAACTTACCATGATCCATGAAGTTATGGTTCTTGATCACAGCGGACCTGATCTTGCCTTTATTGAACTGGGTGCTTTTACCAAACTGTTTTTCTATTCAACTATGATATCAAGCCTTATTATGCCTTTTCAACGAGATGGTATCTTTTCTCCTTATTCGCTGTTTTTGGGCTTTTTATCCATGATAGTTGTATATGGCTGCGTAGGAATCATGGAGTCTGTGGTTGCACGCTACAAAATGGATAAAGTCCCAAAATTTATTCTCACATCATTTGCATTAGCTTTTTTTGCCACAGTTATAACTATGGAATTTATAAAATAATCAATATTCAGATTAGATTAATGCTTAATTGTTATTTGGATTTTTATAATATTTTGGGAGTTTGCCATTATGAGTTATTCAGTTGACACTGTTCTATCTTTAGCACTTCTATCAAGTCTGTTTGCAATTTGTTCAAGCCGCCTTCCCGGACTTATCAAAATTGTCGGTTTTCAGGGTATAGTCGTATCTATTGTGCCGATATTTATTGAGTATAATGTAACCAGCGGTGCAGTAACTTTTTACATGTTTACCATGACGATTAGAGGAGTCATAATACCTCTGTCTATCTATCTTCTGATAAAAAAAATTGCAATCCGCCGGGAAGTTCAGCCTATAATAGGATATCACGCCTCTTTGTTTGCCGGTCTTCTTCTGATTGTTGCCTCCTCAATTATCAACCACAAACTTGATTTACCCGTAACTACAAACAGTGTTCTTCTTATGCCGACAGCCATTACGATTCTTGTAACTGGAATGTTTATTTTAATTGCAAGAAGAAATGCCATAGCTATGGTTCTCGGCTATATTATGATGGAAAATGGAATATATCTTGTCGGAACGACATTTTCGATGGGAACGCACCATATTGTGGAGTTCGGCATTCTTCTTGATGTGCTTGCCGGAGTTATGATTATGGCTATTATGCTTGAAAATATGAAACAAAAATTTGATGATGTTGACACCTCATTTTTAAGCGAATTAAAAGAGTAACGATCCAACCCCTAAACATCTTAATTTTAAGGAGATAGATTTTCTCATCATGGTTAAAATTCTTATACTTCTTCCATTTATTGCCGGCTCTATCGCCTTTTTTCTTCCTAAAAAAGCTGGGCGTTTAATTTTAGTTCTAACTGCTTCTATCCACATTGTAACCTCAATTCTATTGTGGATAGAGAGACCTCCTCCGCCTTTTCCCGACTATTTCGCCATTACACCGGAAGGGCTTTTATCTCTTCTTGTCATATCTCTGCTCTTTTTTCTTATATCTATCTATTCAGCCGGATATCTGAAGGTTGAATCAGAGCATTTTGAAGCTGGAACGCTTGATACTGAAGCTATTCAATCAGAACCGATATTTATCGGCTCAATGCTCATATTTCTATCAACCATGACTATGGTAACACTATCTGATCATATAATGGTTATGTGGATTGCAATAGAGGCGACAACTCTTGCAAGCGCCCCTCTTATCTACTCTCACCGGACAGCAGCAGCTCTTGAAGCTACATGGAAATATGTGATTGTCTGTTCTGTGGGCATTGCAATGGCACTTTTAGGGTCAATGTTTATAGCGATTGCAATGGATGTTGGAAAGGTAAATGTGCCGGTCTCTTTTTCTGCAATCACTTCCGTAGCAAAACAGCTTGACCCTATGTGGCTGAAAGCAGGTTTTGTATTCATACTGGTTGGATATGGAACCAAAATGGGACTTGCTCCAATGCACACATGGCTTCCTGATGCCCACTCTGAAGCTCCAAGTCCTGCATCTGCTCTATTATCAGGAGTTTTGCTCAACTGTGCATATCTTGGGATTTTTAAGACAAACAAGATAATGCACGGTGCAGGTTTAGGCGATTTTTCCGGCACTATTTTGATGGTGTTTGGTCTGATTTCTATTATTGCTGCTGCCACGTTTATCCTTAGACAGACTGAATATAAAAGACTGCTTGCCTATTCAAGCATTGAAAATATGGGAATAATTGCCTTTGGAACCGGTGTCGGCGGTATGGGTGCTTATGGAGCGATACTGTGCCTTATCCACCACAGCCTTATTAAATCTTCTCTTTTTCTCACATCAAGTAATATGCTGCTTGGTTATGGAACAGGTCTTATAAAAAAGACAGGTAATATGGTAAATCTTATGCCGAAAAGTTTTGTGGTATTTTTCGCAGGATTTACGGGCATCTCAGGATTCCCGCCTTTTGGGATATTTATCGGGGAATTTTTTATTATCATGGCTGCTTTTCATTCAGGAAAATTTATTGAAGTTGGAATTTTCATCTTAACGATTTGCATAATATTTGCAGGATTTTCCAATCAGATGATGAAAATTTCATTTGCTCCGTCAGCTATTGATAAAATGACCATGCACACGCGTCAGATCGAATCCAGCCCAAGTATGATACTGCCCCAATATCTGCTGCTGATAACATCAATAATATTGTGCTTCTGGATGCCGGCTTCGCTCTATCATACAATCATCAATGCAGTGGCAGCTATGGGAGGATTAAAATGATAAATTTTTTAGAAGTTGAAAATGGTGCTGCAATATCAAGAGATTTGATTCCCCATCTGCCATTTTACGATTTTAGAGATATCTCTCTGAAACTGGTCAGAAACAATGCAAAGATTGTCCAATTTTTTGGATATCAAGATGATAAACCAGTTTGCAAAGATGATAATAACAAATTTGATAACAATGAAGTTAGCTGCAAAATAAAGCTGTTTGCACTCTTTAGAACAAACAGGATTTACAGCGATAGACGTTACACTCTTTTAGCTGCCACATGCGATGCTCCTGACAGCTATCCATCTTTTACCTCTGAATGCGAGCCTTTTCATCTGTTTGAGCGTGAAATTGCAGAGCAGTTTGGAATAGTTCCAGAGGGACATCCATGGCTTAAAATGGTCAGATACCACCCAAACAGCCAAGGCAAACCCGATGTGTTTGGCAATGACTGCGTTTATGATAGTAGCGGACGCTGCTCTTATACCCAAGATATTCCCGGAAATTATCCTTACTATTCAGTTGAGGGAAAAGAGATTCATGAGGTTGCAGTGGGTCCTGTTCATGCAGGAGTTATCGAGCCGGGACATTTTAGATTCAACTGCATTGGAGAAAGAGTTCTCCATTTAGAGATTCAGTTGGGATATCAGCATCGAGGCATTGAAAATCTTATTGTCAACGCTCCTTTAAAACGGCTGCCTGTTATTGTTGAAGGCATTGCAGGAGATACAACAGTTGCGAATGCCGTCTCTTTTGCCCAAGCGATTGAAGCATTGACAAAAATATCTTCAGATAGAGAGAGCGGGCTGAAATTAAAACAAGATTTACAACCAGATACAGGTGCGAAAAAGATAAGAACCATTGCACTTGAACTTGAGAGGCTTGCAAACCATGTTGGTGATCTTGGTGCATTAAGCGGCGATGTTGCCTTTCTGCCTCCTGCCAACTACTGCGGACGCATGAGGGGCGATTTTCTTAATATGACTCTTCTTATCTGCGGAAACAGGTTTGGCAAAGGGTTGGTCAGACCCGGAGGAGTTAGATTTACGATTGACCAAGAGCTTAGTAATGAGCTTATGAGGCGGATAACTGAACTTGAGGTTCAGGTTGCCAACGTGATTGAGCTTTTGCTCGTAACAACTCCAAGCGTAAGAGATCGTTTTGAAAATTGCGGAGTTGTCAGCCGTTCAGATGCACATGAGCTTGGGCTTGTCGGACCTGCCGGACGTGCCTGCGGTCTCTCTTATGATGCAAGAAGAGCCTTTCCAACCGAATATTACCCAAACATTAAAATTCCAGAAAATGCAAAATCAACAGGCGATGTATATGCACGGGCAAAGGTGAGGGCAGATGAGGTTATGCAGTCAATTTCAATCATAAAAACTCTGTTAAGCGAGCCGATTGAGACATCTTACGCAGCAGAGCCTTTTTATCTAAATAGAACTACTCCACCCAACTCATTTGTAGCAACCGTAAATGAGGCTTGGAGAGGAGAGCTTTCCCACTGCATTCTTACAGATGAAACAGGTAAGATACTACGTTACAAGATAAAAGACCCCTCTTTTCATAATTGGAGCTCTCTTGCAATGTCGCTTAGAGATACTGGAATTTCAGATTTTCCTCTTAATAACAAGAGCTATAATCTTTCATACTGCGGTTTTGATTTATAAAGAGAATAAAAAAATGCTTGATACACTAAAAAATAGAATAGAACAGGGATATAGAACAAGTAAATATCCAAAACAGACAATATCTTTACCAGAAAGATATCGTGGTCTGCCAGCGATCAATCAGAATGCTGATGCTGCTGTGGTGAAAATTGCTGCTGATGCGTGTCCTCAAGATGCAATTGATGTAGCAAATAAGATGATCGATATGGGGCGGTGCGTTTTTTGCGGAACTTGCGAAAGGGTCTCAGAAGGAAAATTTATAACATTTACCCAGAATTTTGAGTGTTCAACAGCCCAAAGAGAGCATCTTCTCACTTTCGGAACTCTGCCAGACCTTGCAAAACACTCTAAACAGCATTTCAAAAAATTGTTTGGACGCTCTTTACAGCTTCGTCAAGTCTCTGCTGCCGGCTGCAATGCCTGTGAAGCAGATTTAAATGTTCTTGCAACTCCGTTTTTTGATCTTGCAAGATTTGGAATAAACTTTGTAGCCTCTCCCCGCCATGCTGACGGGCTGGTTGTAACTGGTCCAATATCAAGAAATATGCGGACAGCCCTTCTCCAAACTTATGAAGCCCTGCCTGCACCAAAAGTTGTAATTGCGGTCGGCAGTTGTGCTATTACAGGCGGTCCTTTTAGAGAAAGCCCTGAAGTATCCAAAGGTCTTGATACAATTCTGCCGGTTGATCTCTATATTCCGGGTTGCCCCTCCCACCCTTTGACAAACCTCCACGCACTTCTGACATTTTTTAAACAAAAAATATAAAATGTGAACCCCCTGCCTTTATCTCGCCCATCTTATGTATATCTTTTTACAGAAGATGGGTTTTAAGGAGATTTTATGATACGCTTTATTCATGCTTCAGATATCCACCTTGACAGCCCCCTTAAAGGACTTCAATCTCACGAGGGCGCACCTGTTGATACTCTTCGCAGTGCAACAAGGCGTGCTTTTGAAAATCTTGTCCAGCTTGCAATTGATGAGCAGGTTGATTTTATCCTTATTGCTGGTGATCTTTATGATGGAGATTGGAGAGATTACAGCACAGGTCTCTTTTTCCGCGGGCAGATGGTTAGATTAAAAGATAAGGGTATTGATGTCTATATAGTTGCCGGCAACCACGATGCAGCTTCTGTTATCTCTAAAAAACTTACGCTGCCAAAAAATGTCCACATCTTTTCCACACGCACAGTTGAATCATTAGAACCCGCCGCTCTCCCTGTGGTTATTCATGGACGGGGATTTCCAAATCGTGCTGTGCCTGAAAATCTTGCAAAAGATTATCCTTTGGCTTTTGCTGATAAGTTTAACATAGGTCTTTTGCACACAAGTCTTACCGGACGCACAGGACACGACACATACTCCCCATGTTCAGATCGGGATTTACGCGAAAAAGGTTATGGATATTGGGCATTGGGTCATGTGCATCAGCCTGAGATTATAAGCCGAGAGCCTTGGATCGTATTTTCCGGCAACTGTCAGGGGCGTGATATCAGAGAGTCTGGAGAGAGAGGCTGTTTTATTGTTAGTGTCAATGACTCTTTAGAGGTTGAGAGTGTTGATTGGTACAACCTTGACGTTGTCAGATGGCAGACGCTTGAGATCGATCTTTTAGCTGTTAAAGATGAGTCTGAGGCTTTACGCCGTGTCTCGCAATCTATTATCTCTGCTGTAAATAGTTCTGGAAATAGGCTTGTAGCCGCAAGAGTTATCTTTACAGGAGCTACAAATCTTCATGGTTCTCTTCATCGTGAAACTTCCCGCTGGCGTGCAGAAATTCTCGGCATTGCACAAGATCGTGGAGAAGATGCTGTCTGGATTGAACAGATAAAAGTTTTAACCACTCCAATATATGATTTAGAACAGCTTGCCCAGAGAGATACTCTTACAAAAATTATCCTTGAGACCATTGATAATGCAAATATTCAACCTGAAAATCTTCCTCACGAAATAAAAGATATGCTCGGAATTCTTCCAAATGAAATTCAAAGAGAGATAGAGTATGATTTAACTAAAGAAGATAATAGCTCCCTTTTGCTTAAAGATGTAAGAGCCATTATCCTTGATGCTTTAGGAACAAAGGGTGCTGCTGGAGCTTGAGCAGGATAGAAAAAAATAACTTAAGGATAGAATCAGGATAGCTGAGAAGAGAGATTACAGCCGTATAGCCGCCGTGGGGCTGAAGCCCTCGGCTAACCATAAAAGAAGCCCTCTTAAGAGGGCTTGGGTGAAAATGCAGCCCTGAGCTTTAGCTCTGGGGCATCAAAATCACGGATTAAATCAATTCATTTGGATAAAATAAAAATCATGGCATTTTGGAAACTCTATTATCATATTGTATGGGGAACAAAAAATAGGCTGCCATTAATCACAGAGCAAATAGAAGAACAATTGTATAAATATATAACAATGAAGAGTGAAGAGCTAAAAAGCATTACCCATGCACTTGGCGGTATTGATGACCATATTCATATTATTGTATCCATTCCGCCTGCATTATCTATTTCAGAATATGTTGGTAAAATAAAGGGCAGCAGTTCACATTTTGTGAACTATAGATTTGATAATTCCCAATTTTTCGCTTGGCAGGAGAAATATGGAGTATTTTCGCTTGGGTCTAAACAGTTGGATAATGCTGTGGATTATGTGGTTAAACAGAAAGAGCATCACTATACAGGGGCAATCATACCTGTTTTGGAAAAATATGATGATAAAGATTAATTCATATTTCAGCCGTGGGGCTGAAGCCCTCGGCTAACCTTTAAAAGAAGCCCTCTTAAGAGGGCTTGGGTGAAAAGATAGCCCAGAGCTTTAGCTCAGGGGCGGGGGGGATATGTTTCTGAATCACAGATTGACACAGATTAAGGGATTTCACGGATTTAAAAATCAGTGGAATCCGTGATTCTGAATCAAGATTGGCAGGATATAAAGGATAAGGAAGGATAAAGATAGACGTGGTGATGTCTTTAAAAAAAATCAACGGGGGGGGGAAACAATGCTTAATATAACAATTCCAGAGAAACTGACGTTAAAGATTAATCAATTTGCGGGCATTTTCCATCAAACACCTGAAGAGTTCATTATTGAGATATTAGAAGAACGTCTTTAGCATGATAGTGCATATAAAGAGACTCTCTATCTGGCTCAATCAAATGTTAATAAGCAGCGTCTTGACAGGGCTGTTGCAGATATAAACAAAGGCAGATATGAAGTTCATGGGTTATTAAATGATTAGCTGGCACTCTCACGCATGGGAAGATTATCTTTATTGGCAGGAAAACGATAAGCGTATTGTAAAACGTATAAATATGTTGATTAAAGATATATTGTGAAATCCTTTTGACGGAATAGGTAAGCCTGAATCTTTAAAATATGAATGGAGTGGATTCTGGAGCAGACGCATAAATGATGAACACAGGCTTGTTTATGCAATAAATAATCTTGGCGTGCATCAAAATCACGGATTGGCAGGATAGAAGGATAAGGAGGGATAGCCGATGATGTGTTTTTGCAGCCGTGGGGCTGAAGCCCTCGGCTAACCTTTAAAAGAAGCCCTCTTAAGAGGGCTTGGGTGAAAAGATAGCCCTGAGCTTTAGCTCGTGGGCGGTAAATGATGTTAATTTGTGATTCTGATAGTTTTAGATTAGGAGGATAACTATAATGATGACTAAACAATTAACAACTCACATTAATGAAAGTGGAATGTTAAATCTTAATATTCCATTATCTATAAAAAATCAGGATATAGAAGTTTTGATTGTAATCAGCACTAAAACCCAAAGAGAAAAATCTCATTGGCAAGATGATTTTGTTGAGAAATTTGCTGGTTGTATGCCTGATTTTCCTGAAAATGATTATGAAGGCGATTTTGAAGAGAGAGAAATGTTGCTATGAAGTATCTATTAGACACAAATATTTGTATTGCCATTTTAAAAGCTGGAAATCAAAAAGTTATAAACCGCTTTTTGATCGAACAGCCTTACAATCTCTCTGTATGCTCTATTGTAAAAGCTGAACTTTTTTATGGTGCTTGTAAAAGTCATAATCGTGAAAAGAATCTTGAAAAACTATCTGAATTTTTTAATCTTTTTCATTCATTTTCTTTTGATGATGATACTGCTGAGATTTATGGAGATATAAGAGCAGATTTAAGTGCTAAAGGAACGCCTATTGGTCCAAATGATTTAATTATAGCTTCGATTGCATTACAAAACAGCCTTATTCTTGTAACTCATAATACTCGTGAATTTGAAAGAGTAAGTGGTTTGCATCTGGAAGATTGGGAAGGCTGATAACAGATGTTTGGGCAGGGGTGTTGTGGGCGTTTTAGAATCACGGATTGCCAGAGAATTTAAGAGATTTCACAGATTAAAAGATTAGTACAATTGGAGGTTAAAACTCATGAGATTTGAGAGGCTGCTTATACCCGCATTTGGTCCTTTTACAAATTTTGATATTAGATTCCCCTCAGCCGTATCTGATCTTCATATTATTTACGGATCAAACGAGGCTGGAAAAAGTTCTCTTTTACGTGCATTCCGTGATCTGCTGTTTGGTATCCGCGGACACTCTTCAGATAATTTTCTGCACGATTACAAAGATTTACGCATAGTTGGAGAGGTGAACAATAGAACCGGAGAGCGTTTTATATTTCAACGCCGTAAGGGCAATAAAAACACCTTGTTGGATAACGATGGAAATCCCATTCCAGAAACAGCTCTTCTTCCTTTTCTTGGAAGTGTTGATATCTCTTATTTTTCTACAATGTTTGGACTTGGAGCACGCGAACTACGTGACGGAGCAGAGCAGCTTCTCCGGGGTGAGGGTGATATGGGCAATGCCCTGTTTTCAGCAAGTTTAGGCGGAACTCCGGTGCAAATGGTTTTATCATCTTTGATTCAGGAATCTGAACGTCTATTTAAAGGTAAGGCAACCGCAAATGTCTCAATACGTCCTAATTTAAAACAATATAAAGAGCTTTTAAAACTTAGCCGTGATGCTGCTGTAAATCCTGAACTATGGGAAAGTATTGAACAAGAGCTTAATCTAAGCAAATCTAAAAAGGAGAAGTTAGAACAAGAGATTGCTGGATTTACAATAGATTTGGAGTGGATTAACAGTTGTGAATCTGCTCTGCCCATAGTAGGGCGTTTAGACGAGGAGATGAGAAAGTTGGAGATTATCCCTTCTATGCCTGAGCTTTCAAGTGATTTTATCGGGCGGGTGAGAATCGCAAGAAAAGCTGCAAGCGACTCAGAGGCAGAAGTCCATCGTCTGTCAAACATTATTGATAAATTGGAAACTCAGTTAGCTGATTGCCATACCTCCCCTGCCCTGTTGGCTGAGTCTGATACTATAGAGCGTCTTCACCAGAATATGACTCTTTACGGAAAAAAGAACTCGCTTATTGAGCTTGAGAGCGAGATTGCTGAGATTGAATCAACATTACGATCAGGAATGCAGCGGCTTGAAGCTGCTGGAACTATATCAGAGCTTGAAAAGTTGGTTTTGAGCAGTAAAGATCGGCTGATGTGCGAAGAGGCGGCTGGCATTTTGCAAACGGCAGCAGATGATTACGATAAAAATAGAGATAAGATAGATGATATCCAACGTCAGATTGAGGCAAAAGAGAGGCAGTTAAAGACTCTTCCTGAAAAGGATTTACAAAATCTTAGAGATGCACTTGCTACTGCTGCGGTTGCAACTGATGCGAATAAAACCCTTAGAGGTGATGAGTCTGAGGTCAAACGGCTGCAATTGGAGATAAATGATCTGCACAAAGAGCTTAAAGGTGCTCCTGATGATCTAAATAGAACAGCAGCTCTTCCTATCCCTTCAAAATCTACTATTCATCGAATTGGTGAAGAGATGGCTGAGATAAAGAGGCTCATCAAGATAGAAGAGAATAAAATATCTGACGGAAAGAGGCGCATAGAATCGATTCAAGCTGAACTTGGAAGAATAGACAGGCGTGGAGAGCTGCCGTCAGAAGATGCTCTTTGCAAAGCGCGGGAACTCAGAGATTATGGCTGGCAACTGGTTCTTTCAGATTGGAAGGGATATACCGATATTAATCCAAAAGATGAGCATGAAAGTTATGTTAGTAAAAGTGAGTTCACTCAAGGAGTTCCTCTTGAAACGGCTTTTCCTCAATCAATTGCACAGGCTGATCGCATTGCAGATCAACTGCGTGAGCAGGCTGAAGCTGTCGCACAGGTAGAGGAGAAACGATTTCAGATAGCTAAATCTGAGCAGCAGAACAGAGATGCCGAAGAGGCTGTCAATCAGCTTCAAGCTAAACTGCAAGAGGCTCAATTATCGTGGGAATCTGTATGGCTTGAATGCAGCATTAAACCTTTGACTCCTGTTGAGATGGACGAATGGCGTGAGAAATGGAGTCAATTCAAAAATCTGCTTCGCCAACTAAGGTCTTCTGAAGAGTCTTTGGATCGAAAAAAGAGGCAGATAATGCAGGCAAAAAAAGAACTTGGCACTGTTCTTGCTGTATCAGAAGATAACGAGTTTGAGCTGCTTTATGATAAGGCAAGACAACTGGTGCAGCAGGGAGAAGAGTCAAGAGGCAGAAGAGAGGGTATATTAGAAGAGCTGTGTATGCTCAAAAGCCAGTTGGAAACTTTAAATCAAAATGATCTTAAAATAGGTAAAAGAAAAGAGAGTGCTTTAGAGAGTTGGAAATTACAGTGTGCAAAAATTGGTATTTCAGATACGATATCTGCTTCATCTGGTTTGGCTCTTTTGAGAGAGAGGACAGAAATTCTTTCAACATTTGATAGATGGAAAAAGTTGAGTGTAAAGTATGAAAAAAAATTTGCCGAGTTTAAACAGTATGAGCATAATGTAAAATCCCTCTACAACTCTATTTTATTGCAAAACAGAGCTGTTTTTGGGGTTGAAAGTTTGTCAGAAGCGGAAAACGAAACTACTGAGGCTAAAGTATCAAGACTTTGGAAGGCACTTGCCAGTGCTAAAGAGGCTGAAATTAATCGCAAGCAGATTTTAAGCAGGATAGAGGAGGCATCAACTGAACTAATAGCTGCTAAAGAGTTATCTGTTCAGGCAGCGGGCGATTTAGAAGAGCTTACACGCTTGGCACGGCTTAATAGTTCAGACGAGTTAGAGTCTTTTATTTCAAATTTAGAGCAGCGAAATGAGATACTCAATAAAATAGCAGGTTTGCGTGATACATTAAGTGCTCTTGCCCGTGGAGAGATTGTAGAACAATTTATATCACGCATAAAAGCAGAGGATAGAGAGACTCTTTTATTGAGAAAAAGCTCTCTTAACACCCTTAAAAAGGATAAGATGGAAGAACTCCAGCAGCTAAATGACACTTTGTACTCACTTAAAGAGAGAAAAAAGTCTCTTGAAGATAGAGGAGACGCTGCATCAAACTATCTTCAGAGGGCTGAATCTTGTGCTGCAATATTAAAAGATGATGCTTCTCGATTTGTTCGTCTTCGTTTGGCTATCAATTTTTTGCAAACGCAGATTGAGCGTTTTAGAAAGGAGAATCAAGGTCCTTTGTTAGAAAAGTCTGGACAGATATTTAACAGCATAACGCAGGGGGCATTTTCAGGACTTGGGGCTGAGTTTAACGCTGATGATACTCCCATACTTGTCGGCTTGCGTGCAGATCAATCTGCTGTTCCTATTGAAGGAATGAGCGATGGAACAAGGGATCAGCTCTATCTTGCTCTTCGTATGGCAGCACTTGAGCGTTACCTTGAGCAGCATGAACCAATGCCGCTTATTCTTGATGATCTGCTGATTACATTTGATGATGAGAGGGCTAAAGCCATTATTCCGCAGCTTGCAAAATTGGCTCAACGTACCCAGATATTTCTTTTTACCCATCACAGCCACCTTGTAGAGCTGTGCCTTGCAGCGATTGGTAAGGAGAATTTTTACATCCACAATCTAAATAGTACAAACAACGACTAAAGGGCAAAAAATTTAATCTAACAATTAAAAGTCAGGAGAATTTAATATGAATAAGCGATATTATACGAGACTCTTTTGCACTGCTATTGTGTCAACTGCACTACTAACCGGCTGTGTAGTATATCAAGACCCGGCTACAAGCAGCTATACTGATAATTATACAAACAGCTATGATTATAATAATTCTTATAGTTCTGACTCGCCGCCTCCGGTTGAATTTTACAATTCACCAGAATTGGTAGTTATACCAGAAACTTATGTGTATGCTGTTCCTGATGCCACTGTTGATATCTTTTTTTATGACGGCTGGTGGTGGAGACCTTGGAATGGCAGATGGTATCAATCACGACACTATAGTTCCGGCTGGAGACACCATAGAGGTGTGCCGAATTTTTATAGAACTATACCCGGTAACTGGAGAAGTGAATATAGAAACCGCCGATGGAGAGGACATGAATGGAATCATAAGAGAATACCTTATAAACATGTAGAGCGTAACTGGAGACAGTGGGAAAATAAAAAACATTGGGAGAGAGAGCACCATTGGGGTGTGAAAGATTTTAAGCCGAACAGAAGACACGATCAACCGGATAGGCGTTTTTCTCCTGATCGGAATCATAATAACACCCGCCCTGACAGATTCGAGCCAAGAAGAGATAACAATATCAGACATGATAGAATTGAACCAAGAAGAGATAATAACCAAAATCGCCCTGACAGGTTTGAGCCAAGAAGAGATAACAATATCAGACATGATAGGATTGAGCCAAGAAGGGATAATAACCGCCCTGACAGGTTTAACCCAAATAATGATAACCGCAACCGTCCTGACAGGTTTAATCCAAATAATGATAACCGCAACCGTCCTGACAGGATTGAACCAAGAAATGATAACCGCAACCGTCCTGACAGGTTTAAGCCAAATAATGATAACCGCAACCGTCCTGACAGGTTTAAGCCAAGACCAGATAATAACGTCCAAAAGGATAGAGTTATGCCGGAACGAGAAAATCCTAATCGAAGAGAAAGACAAGATCGAAGGCATAGAGATGACGCTGTTCAGCCTCCCCAATCTCCTCGCCATGAACAGAGAAAAATAGAAGATGCAAGAGAGCAGATACTTGAAAATAAAAGACGTTATGATGAACAATTAGAGATTAATAAAGACAGCCCCTGATATATATACTCTATAATAGGGCATTAATTGAGCTTTTCACATTTAAGTAGAGACGCACGGCTGTGCGTCTCTATTTTATTAGCCAGAGACATTTAATGGATCGATTAATGAGTCGATCTCTTTTCTAAGTTTTTTATTATAAAAATCAACCTGCACAGGATTGGTCATTATCATATCAAGCTGCCTTGTGTGAAGAGTCAGATGACCGAGAATTTTAAGCCTACTTTTCATAAAAGGTTCATCATAGCCCTGAATCCTTGCAGCTAAATGATCGTCTCGTATTACTGATCTAAAGCCGTAATCTTCAAGAATATTTCCTATAAAGTGAACTCTGTTAAGGCGGCGCTGCCTGTCTGCTGCTCCGCCTTTGAACTGGAAGCTGACATAGTTTTCAGGTGTACGCTCGCTTACCAATGCCTCCATCACTGAAAAATGATATCCAAGCCTTGAGTTTAGGCTGCAATAGTGTTTTGAAATCATAAAGTAGTTGTGCTGTGCATAGGCAGATTGTATGCCGGTGGTAAGGGCTGTATTTGCAGTTGACTGAAACATTACAGACATCATTCCTTTTCCGTCCATTGCAGGAGGTCCGTCCCATGGTATTGCAACAAATCCGTCCCAAAATGCAAGCATCGGTATTGAGGCTATCTCTTCAAGTTTTACATATTTGCCCTTTATAGGCACAGCAAACCCATCATCTAAATCAAGAATATACCACTGCATAGGAACTTTGTAATGAAGCTGCTTGCTGCTCTTTTCTGGAAAATTGTGGTTTTTTCCAAAGCTGAACATCTCAGCTACAGATTTTTCATGGATAAAGCGTGTGATATCGTGAAATGTTTTGCAGTTAGCCGGTTTAAAGTCAGTAGAATCTGGATCAAGAAGTCCTAAAGGAACTATATGGCGGGAGCATCTTTCTAAAATATTATAAACAGGACTGTCTTTCATAGGGTTTGTTTTTAGGCTGCACCCACTGTTATCTATCCATTTATCAAAATTCTGCCTTCCATCGTTTACATTATGATCATCAGTACTAATCGTGCTGCCTATATTTTCAAGACACTCTCCATTTTGAAAACCTGCTCCTCTCCAGACTGCTGTAATATCTGCATTTACGGTTATCTGCTCACCTTGCGTTACTGCTGAGGTTATCCCTTTGACTCCAAAAATTGCAGGAACGCGAAACTCTCTTGCCACACTTGCAAGATGGCTTGCAGCACTGCCCTGCTCTGATACAATAGCCGATGCTCTTGCCACAACGCTTGCCCATTCAGGAAGTGCCTGACGGATAATCAGAACCGAACATACTGGAAATCGTAATATATCTACATGTTTAAGTGCTACAAATGCCTCACCTGAAGCAGTACCAGGAGAGGCGGATATACCCTCTCTTGAAATTAGATTTTTTTCAATATATCGCTTTTGCTCTGGAGAGAGTCTATCTTCAATAGATATAGTCTCATCTGAATTGCCATACCCTGTAAAATCATCTTGCTGATCGTTTGAGCTGTTCTGCTGAAGAGGTCTGCTTTGAAGAATCAGCAGATTACCTACATTGTCAACTGCCCACTCAATATCTTGGGTAGAACCAAAATGCTCTTCAAGTCTTAGGGCAATCTTTGCAAGCTCAATAACCTGATCTGATGAAATTGACGCTATATTTCGCTGATCTTCTGCTACCTCTGTCCGAAACACACCCTCTTCAGGGTAGCAGACAAATTTTTTCTCCTTAACCACAATCTCCTGTCTGATAATTTTAAGCCCGTTACGCGATACCACAAAAAGATCGCTTGGCAATGCTCCGTCAACAACTGCCTTTGGAAGACCAAAAACAGAGTTTATAAATATGGAGTTGTCGCTCTTGTCAACTGGATTGCCCGAATACATAACCCCTCCGACCACAGCATCAACCATCTGGACACAGCCGACAGCCATTGGAAGGTCTTCATCTCTGAACCCTTTATTTATACGGTACATCATTGCGTGAAGGGTATATTTACTTGCTACAACTGTTTTGTATGCTTCAAAGAGCGATTCTCTGCTCACATTGAGTTCTGAATGATACTGCCCTGCAAACGAGCTTTTCATTGAGTCCTCTCCAAGTGCACTGCTTCTTAGTGCAACCCTTAACGGAGATTTATCCATGATATTATGTTCAGACTCAATTTTATCCCATGCAGTTTCAATCTCTTTTTTCACGGCATCAGGTATTTTTGCCTGTATAATCATCTGGCGTATCTTACCGCTCAATAGGTGCATAGCCTCCATATCATCATGATCAGTTGTCTGCACCAAGCGGTCAATCTCAGTTTGGACTCCCTCTTCACCTGCATGGACAAAAAGATCGTAAGCATAAGATGTAATTACAAAACCAAGTGGAATGCTAACATTGCAGCATCTGCCTATCTCTGCAAGAGATGCCATCTTGCTGCCGACAAGATCAGACGGAAGTTTTAGAGCTAAAGAGTCTTGAGCAGCATTTTTTAGTTTGTTTTCTTGAGATTTAGGAAGTTGGAGAGGAACGACAATATCTCTTGGTATGAGCGGACGTTTTTCCATCAAGATATCATCAACAGATTTACGTATCTGAAAAAATACAGGAGAGAGCATATCATATTTTTCAGGTGCAAGAAGTTCAATATTTCTTATCATTCTGAGAACATTTACAGAAACATCTGTGCATTTAGAGCGGATAAATGTTATTGGAAAAGGCTTGTTGCCTACAAGTGCATGTTCAATCTCTGCCATTCCTTCAAGAGATTTCTGATTTGCAGCAAGCAGGACTTTAAAGTTATGGTATCGCTCTTTAAATTCATTTCTAAGCTCTTCTGCCTTTTGACGCTCTTCAGGAGTCTCTTCAGGCTCTGTTATATTAAACCACTGTTTCAGCGTATCAATCCAGCCCATATTTTCCCTCTTCTGCTTTTGGATATTCAAAAACTAAATTTATAGGATTGCTATGGTAATATTTTATTCCAATTCCTAAGGTATATTATGCACAATTAAAAATGAAACTTTAATATAAAAATATGGGGTAGAACCCATTTTTAAGCTCTACCCCAACCTTGCACACATCAAGCGGATAATCATGGGCGAACATGCAGGATACACCTGATATGTGATGGATTCGACTTCAACTCGTTGCTGCAATTAATGAGATAGCTTCATACCCCATCCTTCAAAGAGGAACATAATAGAGAAACCAAACCACATTGTGTAGATTACATAAAAAACAAGAGAGAATACTACAACGCCAGCTTTATCTTTTATCTTTTCTGCTGGAACTTTATAGTAGTTATATGAGCACTCGACTGATCTGGTCATTATGTTATTTACAAACTTGGCTTCAGCAAATTTTTCCTGTTTTGTCAGTGACTTGTTAATGCCTTTTAGAATGTTCCACCAGTTGTAAAGAACCTTTTTCTCGTCATAACTCTCATCATAACCATATTTCTCTTTGAGTTTTTTTCCATCATTTGCAAACATTACATCAGCGTCTGAAAGTGCAGCTTGAAGAATTGCTCCGAGACTGCCTTCAACTGCTACGTTCACATCATTTTGTATAGCTTTTGCACCTGTTGTATTTATAATCTGCATAGCTTCTGCTGCCATCTCTGCTGATTTTAAATCAAAATTAACAGCTATATTGTTATCTTTATGCTGTTCAGTGTCTTTAATAAGTCCGGGTATATAGTAGGCAGAACCTTTGGAAATGGAGTTATACAGATTATCCATAGCGTTAATCGCATGGTGTCCGTTAAAAATCGGCATGAACATCATAAATAGAACTATGAGAAATCCAGCCATCAGAACCGCACCTTTGAGAAATATATTTTTATGAGCAATCATTATTATCTGCCTCCTTCGCCTTTAAGTACTTTAATGTTCATAAGAAAGGTTCCTATTACCCAGACAGCAAAACCGCCTATTACAATAAAGAATGAATAGACTCCTATACCATCAAGTATAGCAATTGTTTTTGGGCTGATTGATATAATGTCGAGTGAGTTTAGTTTGGCTGGAAGGGCGAAAATTCGGTTTACAAAACCTGCAAGAACTGCCATTGCATAAAATCCGCGGATTGTGATGCCTGTAACAACTTTGGTTACTAATGCACCAATCTGAATGCCGATAAGAGAGCCGAGCAGCATGCCCATTGCCATTGTGTAGAAGATAAAACCGTAAATAGCATACTGAGTTATTGCAGCATAACCAGCAGTAAAAACAATCTGAAAAATATCAGTTCCAACTGTGGTCATTGAGGAGACACCGAGAATATATACAAAAATTGGGAAAGTTAGAAAACCGCCGCCAACACCCATGATAGAAGCAGTAAGACCAACAAGAGCACCGCTCATAATAAGAAATACACAGGAGATTTTTCTACCCCCAGGCACTACGCCTTCGTCAAATGTTATCATTGGAGGAATATTGATTGCCTGAAGTTTTTTGGGAAGATTACCTAAATCTGTACCTTCTGCTTTTCCGCCGTGTGCACCACCTGTATCTCCGGCTTTTCTTGCTTTAAGAAAGTCCATCATTGAATAGGCACCAAGCATTCCAAGCATAAGAGAATATACAGTTGTAATAAAGGCATCGCTCAATACAGGGTTGATTTCATAAAGAACACGGTTCAGCATACCGCCGACTGTTGCACCGATAATAGCTCCAATTAAGAAAATAAGAGCTAATCCAACAGATACGTTGCCAAGTTTTCTGTGGATAACGCTTCCCATTATAGCTTTTGCAAAAATATGGAAAAGGTCTGTTCCAACAGCAAGAATACCTTTAATGCCGGCACTCATAAGTGCAGGAGCAATGATAAATCCGCCGCCAGCACCAATACAGCCTGTAATAAGACCTGCACAAACACCGATAAGAATTGATGCAATAAAGATAAACGGGGTGAAGAATGCAGGGCTGTATGCAGTTTTACCGCCAAGCATGTGCGGCATTACATCTCCTACTTGATCTGCAAAGGCAACTCCAAGTACTGCTATAGGAATGCACAGAAGCAGAAGTATGATCAATCTTCGTTTGTCGTTCATAATAGTGTTGGAGATATCCATCTCCCACTTGGCATGAGCTTTCGCTCCCATCATCATAAATTGTCCAAACTCTTTGAAAAATTTCATACGATTAAATTTCCTTTTTTTATTGTTGTCATTTGATCAGGATATTTCCTGAAATCGGTTCTATTTTTTTAATTTTCCTTCCTGAATAACCTTATTTGCATGAGCATCTTGGAGTTTGTAATACAGCTCATCAATATTCATTGGTTTCATCAGATAATCGTAAGCTCCGCACTCCATTCCCTGAACCGCAACCTCAATGTTGGCGTGTCCTGTGAGCATGATGACCTCAATCAGTCCATTGATCTCTTTTATCTTTTTAAGGGTCTCAAGACCATTTATCCCGGGCATTTTCATATCAAGCACTACCACATCAACCGGAGATTCTTTTATGATGGAGAGAGCCTTTTCGCCATTGCCAGCCATCAAAATATTGAGCTGGCGCTTTTTAAGTCTTTTACCTAAAGGCACTAAAAAATCCTCTTCATCATCAACCAGCAATACATTGAATCCGTCCATTTGTATCCCCTCCTTCCATAAGCAATACATTCAATCCGATCATTGATACTTTTTTCTATTTTCATGAATTTCCCTGATTTTTTTTACCAGCTCCTCAAAATCATAGGGCTTGGGAAGGCAATCTACAGCACCGGAATCAATACCTTTTTTTGCATCTTCAAGAGAACCGTGTCCGGTAATCATGATGACTGGCATATCAATACCTATCTCCTTTAATGCTTTTAAAACTTCAATGCCATCCATGAACTCCATTTTGAGATCAAGCAGCATTATATCGAACTTTTGTCTCTTGCACTGCTGAATTGCTCCGTCTCCACTTAGTGCAGTGGTAACGTTGATATTGCGTTTGCCAAGGCGTTTGGAAAGCACCTGAACAAATCCCTCTTCGTCATCTACCAGAAGCAGTTCAATGGTGTCAGATTTAGTCTGATTTTCCATGATCTTGTCTCCTATCTCTGATGAGATCGTTATTTTCAATCGAAACCTTTTCTACGCATAATATCTTTCATTCTTGCTTCAACTATCTTGCTCTCCTGCGCCCGTTTTTTTGCAACAGCTTCACCCACTTTAGTAACAAGAACCTCCATGTCACAAGGCTTCATAAGATAGTCAAATGCCCCTTTTTTCATACCGTCAATAGCTGATGGAACTGTCGCGTGTCCTGTCAGCATAATAACTTCAACTAATGGATATTTACGCTTAATCTCTTCAAGTGTCTCAATTCCGTCCATTCCGGGCATCTTTACATCAAGAATAACAACTTCTGGATCAAAGTTTCCTGACCCTAATCTTTCTAATGCCTCCATTCCGCTGTGAGCCATCTCTACGTTAAAATTACGTTTTTTCAGGCGTTTGCTGATTGCTTCGATAAAGGGAACTTCATCATCGACTAAAAGCAGTTTTGGTTCGTTCATAACTTTCCTCCTTAAGATTATTGTATTAATGTAATTATCTATTCTATATTTATTCTACTCTTGATCTTCAATAGCAGGGATTGATATCGTAAATACCGTTCCTTCATTTGTCGCACTTTTTACAGTGATGTTGCCGCCTAATTTATTGATAATTCCGTAGCATATATAAAGCCCCAATCCTGTACCTTTGCCGACTGGCTTTGTAGTAAAAAATGGGTCAAATATCCTTGCAAGATGCTCTTGTGAAATTCCTGAGCCGTTGTCCTCAACAACTATCTTTACCATTTTATCTTCTTTTGATGTGGAGATGAGAATTTTACCGCCAATCTCTTTCATGGAATCCATTGCATTGTTGATAAGGTTGAAGAGAATCTGCTGAATCTCTGTTTGAGATGCCATGAACTGGAGATTATTCTGTTTAAAATGCTGTTCAAAGCTGATATTGCTGAACTTTGCTTCATGGGCAAAAAGATTTACAGTTTCAGTTATAAGATCGTTGATATTGATGATATGGGTTCCGCTCTCTGCTGGTCTTGCAAAACTCAGCAGTTTATGGGTGATATCACGGCATCTTAAACCCTGCTTCCGTATCTGATCCAAAGCACGGGTAAACTCTTCAAGATTTTCACTCTTCTGAAACTCCTCTTCTGCAAGCAAATCTTTAATCCACCCTGCCTCTTCAACCATAATAGCTACAGGGTTGTTGATCTCATGAGCTATACCTGCTGCCATTTCCCCAAGTGCTGCAAGTCTGCCGTGTTCAATTACTTGCTGATTCATCATCTCTTTCTCTCCTTCTGCCTTAAGAAGTCTTGCCACCATTCTCCGAGACAGAATAAGTGCCATGGTGATGATGGCGATACCACCTGATATAAATGCTATCAATGCTATCATGCGGATGCGGTTTAAGTCTGCAAATGCATCATCTGCATCTTGTTGAAATATTAAAACCCAATCTTTGTTCTGAAGCATTGTTGCTACATAAAGTGTTTTTCCAATGCGTCTGTGTTCAATTGAGGTTTGTCTTTTGTCAATAATCTTTCCAGAGTTTGCAGGAAGCATTTTGCTGTACAGCCCTTTTGGATCGTCTATTTTTAAAGATGCGTGGGTCTGGAACTCTCCATTTTGATTAAGGATAAATGCAACTCCTGTTTCGCCGATTCTTATATTTTCAACAAGGTCTGTAAATGCCTGAAAATGAACTGATGTGCGGAGTATCCAAGGCTTGCCATCTTTGAACTGGCGGGTTGTTACTGTAAAATGAGGAAATCCTCTCATTCCTAAGAAAACATCGCTGATATAGTGGGGCTGTGTAATAGCCATTTTAAACCAGTCAGCATCTTTATAGTGTGCACCTTCAAGCCCAAATGGTCCAGCATATGCAATCTGCTCACCCTGATCGTTTAGAACTGCAAGATCGGTGAAAACCTCCCCATATTCGCGTTGGAGTATGGCAAGCTGCTTTTCCAATAGATCGTGATCTGTTAGCTGTTCAAATGTTGTTATTGATACTAATTGATTTAGGTTGTTTTGACGTTCATTAAGAAACACATCAATGTTCTGGCGATGTTTTTTTACAAGAGTATCAAGATGGGCACTTACCTTTGCACTGTATGTTGTGGTGAACTGCACAAATAGAACTCCAGCCACAAAGATTAGCGGCATGAAAGAGACTATGATCACAGTAAACATAATGTTTCTGGATAGAGAACGATAATAGCTTTTATCTGTTTTAGACTCACGGTTCTTCAAATTAGATTCGTCTTTTTTTGAGTTAGAATCTTCTTGCTGAGAATTTGACAGAGTT
Source organism: uncultured Desulfobacterales bacterium (assembly GCA_964539635.1). Taxonomy (GTDB): domain Bacteria; phylum Desulfobacterota; class Desulfobacteria; order Desulfobacterales; family Desulfobacteraceae; genus Desulfamplus. Next base: position 137,583 of record CAZIJN010000005.1, read on the forward strand.
TTCTGTAAAGCCTTTTCCATAATTCACCGCCTGAGATAACAGGTTAAATAGTTTATCAGCCGCTTATTCTTAATTATGGCAATTTAGATTAGCAACATACATGCCAAACATTAATTAGTCATATTTTTTAATATCTACCACAATTTTGTTAAAGATTAGTTTATATTAATTTGTAAAAACATCTTTTTAAATCAATATGTTATATAAGATAAAATATTTTGGAGTGCGGATTTATCCATATTTGTAAATAGCCGTTTCTACCTATTAACGATTAGCTCTCTTCGGCTTCTTTTACACTGTGTAAAAGAAGCCGACACCCTTGAAAAATCAGGCATCTTCGGGCTATAAATAGGGTAAAAAACGGACGAATATCATAGAAAAATAGATAATATTCTGCTATGGATAAAAAATGGGGAGTTATGACTCAGCGAGGCATAACTCCCCATTTTAAATGCGGGGGGGGTGTAAGGTTTTAGGTTTTATTTAAAATAGAGTTAAAACAATTAGAGACGCACGGCTATGCGTTTCTAATTGTTTGTAATTAAATATATTGGAAAATTTCGTATAAAAATCTATTTTTATACTATTTAACAAGAATCGGCATACCCATCATAGGCCAGATAACAAATACAGCAAGTGCCACCACGCCCATCAAAATAATACTTGTAGGGATTCCATGAAGAAAAAATTCACCAGGTGTAAACTGCTTGGAGTTATATGCAATAGCATTTGGAGCAGCACCAACAAGAAGAAGGAACGGCATACCAGCAGTTAAAAGTGAAGCGTAAAGAATTACATCGCCGGCAACGCCTAAATATGGAGCAATAACAAGGGCAACTGGAAGTGATATGGCAATTGCAGCAACGTTCATAATAAAGTTGGTCATTACCATTACAAAGAACGCTATACCCATTACAAATATAAACCAGTTGGCATCTTTAAATATCGCAAGCCAGTTGATAGCCATCCACTCAGCAGCACCAGTCTCCCACAAGCAGAAACCGATACTCATTGCACCAGCAAACAGAAGAATGATGTTCCATGGGATATCTTCTAAATCGTCAATATCAAGGATGCCGGTGATGAAAAATAAAATTGTTGAGATAAGCATTACAGCGGTTTTATTAGGAGATTTAAAACCGGGAATATAAGCACTCATAATTGCAAAAGAGGCAAGAGCTATAATAACCACGCCAACAATAATAGCAGCCATCCACTCTTTTTTAGTTACCTGTCCAAGATCAGCGTAAAGAGATTTTGCCTTTTCTCTAAGACCTGGAATGGTCTTTTTTTCAGGCTTCATAACGATCATAAAGTAGAGCCAGAGAAGAGCTACCATAAGCCAGCCGACTGGAAGCATGTAATAAGTCAATTCAAAAAATCCAATCTCTTTTCCAGCAATATCTTTGAAAAAACCAACAGCAACAGCACCACGGGCAGCACCAAGCAGAGTTACAACAGAGCCAGCACCTGCTACATAAGCCATACCCATAAAAAGCCCTTTACCAAATTTGCTCGGCTTGTCGCTATCATCATAAAGTGAATAGATAGCTATCAATAAAGGGTATATTGTTGCGGCAACAGCAGTGTGTGCCATAATAAGGGTCAGAAAGGCTACAACAACAAAGCACCCTAAATATATCATGCTGGTTCTTTCACCGACAATGGCGAGCATCTTGTATGCAAGTCGTTTGGTAAGACCTGTTTTGGTAAACACAAGACCGATTACAATAGAGCCAAATATAAACATAACAGATGGATCCATAAAATCTTTAAAAGCCTTATCTGCAGGACGGATTAAAAAAAGTGCTTGCACAACGCCGATTGCAAGGCTTGTAACGCCGATGGGCACAACTTCAAATACCCACCATGTACCTGCAAGGAGAAATAGTGCAATTGCACCTTTGCCTTGGGGGCTTAATGCAAAATGTTTTCCCATAGGATCAACAGCGTCAGGCCACATTGGAGAGTAAAATACTATTACAAACAGCCCAACACCAACAAAAAGACATATAAGTTTAGTCCAGTTTATCTTTTTTTCTTCTTGTACAGCGTTCATTATTTATTACCTCCATCATCAAGCCCGCACTGTTTCATTGAATCGCAAATATAATCAAAAACATCGGTAAGTCTAAGGATTCCAGTAATTGTATCATCTTTCGTTACAAGAAGAGATTGATGATAACCGCATACCATTTGGTGTATAGCTTCATCTAAAGAGGCTGACTCATCAATATACTCTCCTTCTGCAGGTTTTCTCATAAATTTGGTAACTGATATCTCTCCTGCTTTTTTACAGAGGTCTGCAAGGGGTGAGTCCCAAAGGTTGTAGTAATTTACAAGAGATTTGATAAACTTACTCGAAAATCCATACATTGCAAGGTTAGAACCCTCCTGCATCTCTGAATACTTAGGCTCAAGAGCACGCAGCACGTCCATCTGGCTGACCTTGCCTAACACCTGACCATTTGTACTTAGAACAAGTATTGCTCTGTGGGGATATTTTGTCCCCTGATAAGCATCTTGAGCTTTCTCAAGTGCCAAAACAGCCTCAAAAAGAGTTGCTGTCTCTTCTACTGTCGCATACTTTGACAGTGATACCATTAGCTCTTTTACTTTATAGTTTTTCAATGTTGTCTCTCCTTCTTTATTTATACATTCAGCACTCTACTGTGCTTTAAAGTCATTATGTTTTCAGATATTACCATTTTCCCATCATTATGCTTATAAAAAACTGCATACGCCTATCACAAAGTGATAATCAGGTCAAGATAGAGTATAAGATAATAGTTTGATTTCACTGTATTTACAGATAGTTTAATTACTGACTGATGAGTCAGTCATATTGCTACTCTATTTATGCAAAATCTTGATATAACAGTTCATACATGATAGAGATAGATCAATAAATAATAGACTGAGACTATAAAATTACATAAATTAATATTTTATTTAAGGGATAAAAACTTATGCAGGAGTTACAAAAACTTTATGATAGAATTATTCAGAGAGTAAATATCAATTTAAGAGAGTTGGAGTTTGACGTAAATCCTTATGTCAAGGATATTATCTCATTTGAACAGATGTGTAAATTTTACGCATTTTTTGGTATCTCTCCACACCATCCTTTAAACTTTCAATTCAAACACTCCAATCTTGCAGGCAGCTATTTTTTGGGTCAATGTAAGATTACAAATTCATTACTATACAAAAGCGATATCAGAGGAGACGAGCTGAAAAAAAAGGGCGATATTTTTCAGTATCAGAACTTTGAGATTCCAGTAAGCAGGGACGAAGAGATTTATATCCAAGACAGTATGCTGATCAAGACTCTTGTGCATAACTATTCACATGATCCAGAGACGCTTGAGGAATTTTTCATTAGAAATACAGTAGCTGCCAATTACGCAAATATTCATGGTTCTCCGTCAGACGGCTCTTTTGTGGGATCGTTTTCCACAGTAGATTTAACAACAATGAGAGACTGCGTTATCGGCAACTTTGCATACATACAGGCTGGAGAGATATCTCATTTAAATATTGCTCCCGGCACGGTGTGGGTAAGAAATCCAGAAGAGTTTAACTTTATGTACCAGCACCCTGTTGATCTGCTTAATGACTATATATACTTTAAGGCTGCTGTCCCTCCACGGGGTATTTTTATCGACTTTGTTGAGGATCGAAAAGAGGCATTTCAGAGGGTTTTTGATGTTGTTAATATTGAGCACTCAACACCTGTTCCAAGCAGTGCCTCCTTAGATAGATATGCAGTGAATAAGCCGCCCACACACATAGGAGAGAATGTTCTGGTCTCTCAGCGTGCATATCTTCAAAACGCATGGCTCGGCAAAGGTGCAAATGCTCAGGAGAACTGCTATATTATCAACTCCCGTCTTGAGGGGAATAACGTTACCGCTCATGGGGCAAAAATAATCAGTGCTGACCTTGGAACTAATGTGTTTGTGGGATTTAATGGTTTTCTAAGAGGTGCTGCCGGCAAAGGTCTTACAATCGGAAATGATTGTATCATAATGCCTCATACGATTATTGATGTCCGCGTACCGTTAAATATTCCTGAAGGGCACTTGGTTTGGGGTATGATAAAATCAGAAGCAGACCTTGCCCGTCACAGCATTGCTATTGAGGATTTCTCTAAAATAGAGTCAAGTTTTACTATGGGCAGCATGTTTTTTGAAGGGAGCGGCAGCAGTTTTATCGGTGCATTTAGAGAGAGAATCCACCACATCTTAGAGGCAAATGGCGCATTTTTTGATGGAAGCGAGAAAAAGGGTCATGCCCAGAAAAACCAGTTCATATCGTTCAACACGCTGCAACCTTATCCTGAAGGCAAAAATAAAGGGCTTTATCCAACAATAAGCATAAAACCTTAATATATTTAAGAAATCATAGATATTTTAAATCATAGATGATTTTAATAGATAGCATTTTGTAGTTTAAATAATTATATAGCGTAATTCCGTAGGGGTGCAGCGTGCTGCACCCTTTTTTTATATCTTAATTTTTATATTTTGTCGCTATTTCTCAAGTTTTAACCGCAATGTTTTTCTGTCAATACCAAGAATCTGGGCAGCTTTAGTCTTGTTTCCTCTAACACTTGCAAGCACTGAATTAATATACTCTTTTTCAAACTCTTTTAGAGTCTTAAATTGGCTGCTGTTCTTTTGATTTACGCTAAATCGCATAGATTCAGGAAGATCAGAGACTTTTATCTGGTTATTATCTACAATCACCACAAGTCTTTGGACAAGATTTTCAAGCTCTCTTACATTGCCGGGCCAATCATAATTTTTAAGAGCTTGAAGTGCATTATCAGTGAAGAGCCGGGGATTTTCAAACTCCATCTCTTCTGAAAATTTTTTTAGATAAAAACTTACAAGAGGCAGGATATCTTCACGTCTCTCTCGAAGAGGCGGAATAGTAATATTTATCACATCTAAGCGGTAGTAAAGGTCTTCTCGAAACAGCCCTTTTGGAATCATAGATTTTAAATCTTTATGAGATGCAGCAATAATACGAGCGTCAATTTTTTGAATTTGGCTTGAGCCGACCATGTTAATCTCTTTATTTTGAAGAACTCTGAGAAGTTTTGCCTGCATTCCAGGGCTTGCGTCCCCTATCTCATCTAAGAAGATCGTTCCATGCTCTGCTATCTGAAAAAAACCTTGCCGTGAAGTTTTAGCATCTGTAAATGCCCCTTTTACATGACCAAATAGTTCGCTCTCAAGCAAGGAATCTGGAATTGCAGTACAGTTGACAGAGACAAACGGGGATTCTGCTCTATAGCTTCCATAGTGAATCGCACGGGCTACAAGCTCTTTGCCTGTTCCGCTCTCTCCTGAAATAAGCACATTTGCATTTGTTTGAGCAGCTCTATCTATTCGTTGGAACACCTCTTCCATGCGGGGAGATATACCGATAATACCCAAAAATTGAGATGGTTTTGTTTCAGGAGAAGCCGAGCGTCTTCTTGTTATTGTCTCTTTAATCCTATCCAAACTAACAAGAAGGTCTGTTTCGGTAAATGGTTTGGTTAAATACTCCTGAGCACCATTTTTAATACATTGGACTGCACTTTCAATGTCAGGATATGCGGTGATAATCATTACTTCAATATTTGTAAAATGATCTCTTATATATAGCAACAAGTCTAAACCATCAGCTCCTGCCTGCATACGAAGAGCCGTAATAACAATATCCACCTGTTTGAAATCAAGAATTGCAAGAGCGGCTTCAACGCCTTTAGCACTCAGAACATCATATCCTGCCCCGCTTAGTTGAAGCTCTAAAGTTTTGATAGTCTCATCATTGTCCTCAACCACCAGAACATGAAATATATTTTTGGCATTCATTAAATTATTCTCTCCCTTAACTGATAGCAAATACTTGATATTCTCGGCTTAGACCAAGAGATATCAGCGTAAGTAAGGTCAATTTATCTTAAATTTACTTTAACATGATTCGATATTGCTGGCAACAGCGGTCATAATCTCTATTTAGATGCGTCAAAATTTAGACATATGCCGGCACAATTTTCCATTATGATATAATCTACATGCCGATAATCTGCCTTTATCGCACATTTTTATTGTAATAACTGCTTGTAATTAAAACAGATATAGTTTGTAATCATAGCGTTGAATCGGGCTGTGGCATAGCATTTGCTTATCATTATTTTAAATTAGCAGCTTTATAGTTTATATTGTTATTAGTAACTTAGATATTGTGATTTTGATTTGTAATGTCTGATTAATATATGGTCATAGAGATTGATAAGTAATTGAATTTATGGGAGAGAGCTATGAAAGTTGAATTCACTAAATTATTCCAAATCCTGCCGCTGTTTTTTAGTGCTGCCGTAAACCGTGCTGACCATAAAAAACTTGCCAAGCATATCATCAATTTGAATCAGCAGAACTCTGTTGAGGCTATTATTAATCAAATGGCGGTCTGCCTGAAAGATATCTTAAATTACAGGCTCTTTGCATTTGTGATACAGCGTAAATCAGGAGTTGATGCGTGGCTCGATCCAAGAATGTACAAGAAATCTTTAGAGTCAGTGGTTATCCAAGATTTTAATCTTTCAGGTGCGTTTGAGATAAATTATCTTAACCACACGTTTGATAGTGACGAAAAAGAGCAGCAATTCAGCCTTGAAAATCTTGTCTCATACACTCTTGATGAAGATATGTGCCATGGAAAAATCTATATGCTCATAAGTAGAAAAATGTCTTCCTATCACGATGATATTGTGGCTATTATTCTAAAAAGCACAGGTGTTGCACTATCAAAGCAGATCAATATAGAGATGCTGACCAACGCCGCAACTATTGATCCTCTTACAGGCTGTTATAACCGCCGTGAATTTGAAGTGCAGATGAGAAAAAATATTTCACGAGCTAAAAGAGAGAATAGTACGCTTTCGGTATTTATGTTTGATATCGATTACTTTAAGAAGATTAACGATACCTATGGTCATCAGGCGGGTGATATTGTATTGCAGAAAGTATCTGAAACAGTTAGAAATAATATCAGGACGGGCGATATTCTTGCAAGATACGGCGGAGAGGAGTTTATTGCTATACTCCCATCAACTGGGAAACGCGAAGCTATGGAGCTTGCTGAAAGATTAAGACATAAAATTGAAGAACAGGTTATTATTACCGATACAGGTGATATTGTAAATGTTACAGCAAGTTTTGGTATTTCGTCAATAAATCCGTCATACAAACGCCAAGATTCTGTAGATATGCTCCATTTGATTGAAGAGGCAGATTCCATGATGTACAAGGCTAAACGCAATGGAAGAAATAGTATTATGCCCGGTTTAATCCACCTCTGCCAGCCGCCTGAAAAATCGACAGGCACGCGATAACAAATATTATTTACTTATAATATCCTTACACTATCATCTTAATTTGATGAGAAATGTTTTTATAGTAAACCTACCTCTCTTAAGTCCTCTCTCCAATTTTATGGGGAGAGGATTTCTTTTTGATATTAAACACTATTACAGCCTTGACATATTTGCTTTTCATGAACTATTCTGCCAATATTTTAAAGAGATATTAAAAATATTTAAGGTGTGTTGGGTTAAGCAACTTAAGGAACGTAAGGATAAGGTTAATAAGAATATTATGGATCGGTTAAAGGAAGCTATCGAAAATCTCTCTTCTCAAGTGGCAGGTCTTTGCAGTGATGAACAACCTCGTGCTTTAGATAAAATGATAGAGACATTAGAAGAGATTGAAGTATTATCGTCAGATTTGAATGCGCCCACCTTACACACTGTTGCTGGTGCATATAAGTCCTACGTCAAAAGTATGACGACCCATGAGATTACAACAACATCTCCGTTAGAGCAGGGGTTGACGCTTTTACACGCTTTGCTCCGCCATCTTGAAAGAGATGTTGAATTTATTTTTGATATATCTGATGTGCTTCAAATTCTTGACACCTCTTTTTTTGACAATAGAGAAAACCCGGCACCATGTTCTGATCAAGCAATATCAAAACTTGATGAGATAGACTCTTGTGCAGATACCTCTTTATCAGCATCATCAGAAAAAACACCTAAGACTTTTGAGCAGATATCAGATGATGATGCACAAATACTCTCGGAATTTGTAGCAGAGGCAGAAGAAAATCTTGAAACAATTGAGTTAGAGTTGATAGAGCTTGAGCGTGATCCTTTAAACAACGATATTATTAACAACATCTTTCGACCTTTTCATACAATTAAAGGGGTATCAGGCTTTCTTGATCTAAAACAGATCAACAAACTTGCACACTCTACAGAGACCCTTCTTGACGGTGCCCGGAATGGCGATTTCTTTATTAATGATGTTGCAGCAGATGCTATTCTTGAATCTGTAGATACTTTAAAAAAGCTCCTTGAACGAGTTAAAGACTCTATTAACCAACGGATAAGACCAGATCATTACGATATTGATATTGAGCCTTTAAGAGTTAAGTTGCAGCAGATACCCTCGCTTCTTATTAGTCAGAGCAACCATGAACCTGTTGGTCAGATTCTTTTGAGAAAAGGGGTTATTGATGAGGATATTTTAGATAATGCTCTTGATATGCAGTATCGTACAGGCAGGAAGATTGGCGAGATACTGATTGACGGTGATTTTGCTGCTTCTACAGATGTTGCCTCTGCACTTATAGAGCAAAAACATCAGAAAAAATATTCTTCTACACATTCAGCTTCTGTACAGGTAAAAGTTGATACAAATAAACTTGATGATCTTGTCGATTATGCAGGTGAGCTTGTAATTGCTCAGTCAATGTTAAAGCAGCAAGCCTCAAAAGACCCCTCTCTTTATCAGAGTATCAACCATTTAGAGCAGATTGTCTCCAATATTCAGCGTATTGCAATGTCTATGCGTATGATTCCAATTTATTCGACCTTTACAAAAATGATCCGTCTTGTGCGTGATCTATCTAAAAGGTCAAAAAAAGAGGTCTCTTTGCAGATGTCTGGCGAAGAGACTGAGATTGACAGAAATGTTGTAGATGCACTGTATGAACCAATGGTGCATATGATAAGAAACGCTGTTGATCATGGAATTGAGCCTGCTGATGAGAGAATAGCCGCTGGAAAATCTGCTCATGGAACAATATTTCTTCGTGCCTACCATAAAGGTGGAAGTATTTTGATTGAAATTGAAGATGATGGAAAGGGTTTAGATAGAGATAAAATTCTTGAAAAAGGAGCTGCTAACAATCTGATTAAAAAAGACAGCCAGCTTACAGATTCCCAGATATTTAATCTTATCATGACACCCGGATTTTCAACTGCCGCCTCTATTACTGATATATCTGGAAGGGGCGTTGGAATGGACGTTGTTAAAGATGGTATTGATAGATTTAGAGGCAGCCTTGATATCCGTTCAAATAAGGGGCTTGGTACCTGTTTTACCATAAGCCTTCCGTTGACCCTTGCCATTATTGACGGAATGTTGGTAAGAATAGGCAGAGAGAGATATGTAATACCGACAATATCTATTCAACGCTCATTCAGACCTGACAAAAAAGATTGCTTTACCCTAAAAGGCAAGGGAGAGATGATCAAAGAGCGTGATGAAATTATCCCTCTTATCCGTATGAAGAATATCTGCAATGTTGATAATGACGCACCAACTCCTTGGGAGAGTCTTGTTGTGGTTGTAGAGTCAAAAGATGAAAAAAGAGGTTTGCTTGTAGATGAGCTTTTAGGAAAAGACGAGTATGTGATAAAAAGTCTTGGAGGCACTCTTGCCAATGTTACGGGCTTTTCTGGCGGGGCAATACTTGCAGATGGAAAGGTCGGTCTCATTCTTGATATGCACGGTATTTTTGCACTTGCTTCCAATTTATAAATAAATAAACATCTCTATAGAAATTACGTTTAGCAGGCTGATTTGCCAAGAGGTTTAACACATTGAAAATTATAGTCGGCGTTTCAGATATGAAAGTCAGTAATGATCCGCAAAGTGAAATTGTCACCTATTCATTAGGCTCCTGCATCGGACTTGTTATTTTTGATCCTATTGTTAAAGCAGGCGGAATACTCCATTACATGCTGCCAGAATCATCTATTGACAGAGACAAGGCTGAACGAAATCCATATATGTTTGCAGATAGCGGTATCCCGCTGCTGTTTAAAGAGACTTATAAGCACAACGCTTTAAAATCAAGAATGAAAATAGCTGTTTTTGGAGGCGCTCAGATACTTGACCAGAAAGGTTTTTTTAATATTGGAAAACGCAACTATATGGCACTGAAAAAGATATTGTTTAAAAACAATGTCCTTATTAATTACGAAGATGTTGGCGGTAATGTAAACAGGACAGTTCGTCTTGAGGTAAAAACGGGTAATATCTTTGTGAAAACCTCAGGGTCAAGTGAGGTGAAAATATGACATCTATTCAGCTTCTTATCAAGGATATCAAAAATTTAAAGCCCATACCTGCAATTATAAATCAGATAGTTGATATGGTAGATAACCCTTCTGTATCAATGCAAGATATTGCAAATGTCATTCAGTACGATCCAGCACTCACTGCAAACCTTTTGAGAACCTGCAACTCTGCCTTTTTTGGACTTTCCAACCCTGTGGAATCCTTAAAAGATGCTGTTTCTATAATTGGGATAGATCAGATCGTTGAGCTGGCACTTCTTAATACAAGTGCAGATACACTCAATAAGCCGTGGAAAGGTTATGGTCTGAATGAGGGTGCTCTATGGAAACATGCTGTCTCCTCCGCACTTATTGCAAAGGATATTGCAATAAAAATAGCTCCTGAAAGCAGAAATACCATCTTTACAGCAGCCTTGCTAAAGGATATCGGCAAAACTGTATTGGATAAGTTTATTCAGATATCTTCTGATAAAATTCAGGAGCTTATCGAAAAAAATGGATACAGTTTCATTGAAGCTGAAAAAAAGGTTATTGGTATAAATCATGCCGAACTTGGAGCAATGATTGCAAAAATATGGAAATTCAGCCCTAAAATGGTAAATATTATCAGGTATCACCATATTCCTGATGAGAATATGGAAAAAGATAAAGATATTGCCATTGTATATTTAGCGGACTGTATCTGCATGATGATGGGTGTTGGTGCTGGTATTGATGCACTTGCATACCGTTTTAATGAGAAGATTATTAAAGAACTTTCAATTTCACCAGATGATATTTCAAAGATCATCGCTGACTTTACAATTAATATGCAGAAGGTTGAAGAACTTTTGCGTGTTGTATAAATATACTTTTTGAGGTCAATTAGATGACATTCTCAATTTTACTTGTAGATGACTCCATGCCGATGAGGTCTGTAATAAAAAAAGCCTTTAAAGCAGCAGGATATTCAGGCTCCCAGTTCCATGAAGCTGCAAATGGTATGGAAGCTCTTGAAAAACTTGCAAATCATTGGATTGATATTGTTGTAACAGATTTTACTATGCCGAAAATGAATGGTCTTGAGATGCTTATTCGGATTAAGCAAAATGATCTGTTTAAAACTATTCCTGTGGTTGTGGTTACTACTGAAGGCAGTAAAGAGAAGATAGATCAATTTATGAAAAATGGTGCAGCAGGTTATATAAAAAAGCCTTTTACACCTGAACAGATAAGAGACATTATAACAGATATTCTTGGAGAGTCACATGACAATGAACAATCTAATGACTCAGATAGCGATTTCGATTTCTGAAGTTATGGAGACAATGTTTTACATTCCAGTAGAACCGCGTGATAGCTACACCACAATCGGGAAATCTGGTCTATTTACTGATAGAGCAGCCGTATCTTCACCATATAATCCTGTCACAACACCAGAGAAGATTAAATCTGCTATAATAACATTTCATGGAATCGCTTTTTCAGGAACAATAGGGCTTATTGTCCCTGAAAATCTGCTTATGATAATGACTGAGAACTTTATGGGAGAGAATAGGCAGCATTTAACCGTTGACCATCTTGAAGGTACTCTTAAAGAGGCTTTAAATATGCTGGCTGGAAATACATTCAGCAAAATTGACGATAAATCTTCGTTTGGTCTTGGAGTTCCTGAAATTAATACTGCTGAGGTATTAAACAGAATCAAAGAGAGTGGAGAATATTCCAACACCCCTCTGCTTGTAGTCGAGACAATGAACGGTCGGATAGGAATTGCAGCTGATGTAGAACAAAATTAGCCTATATCAATTAATTTTTATATGAAAGTCTCTTAACCGGCTTTCATTTCTCGTTGTGTGATTAATTGCATGGTCGTTATATAGAGAGTAAACTACTTATGATTATAAAACCAATAAAAGTGCTTGTTGTTGATGATTCTGCTATTGTACGCAAAGTCTTTTCTCAAGAGCTTTCAAAAGAGAGAGATATCGATGTTGTGGGCACTGCACCAGACCCATATGTTGCCAGAGACAAGATCGTGAGTCTTAAACCAGATGTTATCACTCTTGATATTGAAATGCCGCGAATGGACGGAATTACATTTCTTAAAAAGCTGATGCAGCACTACCCTCTTCCAGTTATTATTGTAAGTTCTCTTACTCCAAAAGGGAGCAAGCTTGCGTTAGAAGCTCTCTCGGTTGGTGCTTTAGAGGTTATCTCTAAACCAAGTGCAGCATATTCGGTTGGAGATATGAGCGTTCAGCTTGTTGAAAAGATAAGGGCTGTTTACGGAGTCAGGATAGCCAAAACAAGGGCATCAACAGAAGATGGAGAAAATAAAAAGGCAAATTCTGTCATACAGTTGAACTCAAAATCTCTTGCTGCAACTACAAATAAGCTGATTGCCATAGGAGCATCTACAGGCGGAACAGAGGCAATAAAAAGAGTAATATCAAGATTTCCTCGAAATTCTCCTGGAGTACTTATAGTTCAGCACATGCCGGCACAGTTTACAACCACCTTTGCTGAAAGATTGAACAGTCTCTGTGAGATGGAGGTAAAAGAGGCTGAAAATGGAGATACCATATCAAACGGCAGGATTTTAATTGCACCCGGCAATTATCATATGCTTCTTAAAAGGAGTGGGGCAAGGTACTATGTTGAGGTAAAAAATGGTCCAATGGTGCAGCATCAAAGACCAGCGGTTGACGTGCTCTTTAAATCTGTAGCACGATATGCAGGAGCAAATGCACTTGGGATAATTTTAACAGGCATGGGCAGTGACGGTGCTGCTGGAATGGTTGCAATGAAACAGGCTGGTTCCATTAATATTGCTCAAGATGAGAACTCTTGTGTTGTTTATGGTATGCCTCGTGAGGCTGTAAAACTCGGGTGCGTTGATTATATTGAAGATATTGATAAAATTCCACAGCTTGCTCTCAAATGTATTACTGTATAAAAGCCGGTGAAATCCTTCCTTTATATCTATTGTTTCAAATAGCCGCATCTCCAGCAGCCTTTCATAACAAACACCATTATTAGCAAAATATAGTGAAATCTTGTGTGTGCCGATTGGCAAACAGCATGAAATTTGATAGTAGTATATAGATAATGTAATTGAATAACATATATAAAGTTTAAGGAGATTATGCATTACGAAGGCAACATAATAAGACCCCCAAGCGAGGCTTACAGCATTCTGCTTCAAGTGACTGTCGGCTGCTCCCACAATAAATGCACCTTCTGCGGAGCGTATAAAGGAGAGCGTTTTACAATAAAAAAAGATGATGTCATTTTTGAAGACATTGAGTTTGCCGCAAAATATTGCAGACAGCAGACAAGGCTTTTTATCTGTGACGGCGATGCTCTTATAATACCGCAAAAACGGCTTGTGCCCATACTTGAGCGGATCAGGCAGCGGCTGCCATGGGTTGAGCGGGTGGGGCTTTATGCAAACACAAAGAGCATAAAGATGAAAACCCTTGATGAGCTGAAAGAGCTGCGTAAACTTGGTGTCAAGATAGCCTACATGGGTCTTGAAACTGGTGATGATGTAACTTTAGAGCGGGTTAATAAAGGTGCTGATTCCAAAAAAATGGTTGAGATGGGAAAGAAAATACGCAGTGCAGGGATTCAGCTATCTATAACCGTGCTGCTTGGACTTGCAGGACGAGAGAGATCGCAGATTCATGCAGCAGAGACCGGACGGGTATTGTCGGCAATTGACCCTGAATATGTTGGTGCATTAAGCCTTATGCTCATACCCGGTACACCGATGCACACTGATTATGAGAATGGCAGGTTTGATCTTATTACTCCTGAAGAGATGCTCAAAGAGCTTGGAACTATGATAGCTGCTACTCATCTTACTGACGGGCTTTTTCATGCAAACCACGCTTCAAACTATCTTCCAATCAGAGCACATCTTCCACGAGATAGAGAGAAAACTCTTGCTTTAATTGCTCAGGCTCTTGACGGCAAAGTGAGGCTTAAACCTGAGTATATGAGAGCACTTTAATATACCAGAGCGTTTTAATATGAAAACACTTTAATTTTTTAGAAAAAGAGCTTGTTTAAAAGAGCTTTTGTAATTTATGAATATATCAAAAATTAAAATTATCGTAAGTTATTTATTGGTCTTTATTGTTATATTTTTAACACATATAGATACAACTTACGGCAGAGCCGACAAGATAGAGGTTGCATATACAGATTGGTTTCCATATACCTATAAACAAAATGAAGAACCTCGTGGATTTGAGATTGAAATCGTCAAAGCGGTTATGAAAAATATGGGTATAACTCCTCAATTTGTAAAATACCCGTGGAGGCGGTGCTTGACAAATTTGGAAGAGGGAACGTCAGATGCTGTTGTCTCTCTTCTAAAAACAGGTGAAAGAGAAAAATATACTATATTTCCAGACACCTATATAAGTCTTTCCAAAACCATGCTCTTTACAAAGGTCGATAAAAATATCCGATTCAACGGCAGTTATGAAGCTTTAAAAGGTTATAGCATCGGTGTTATAGCAGGATTTACTTATGGAGAGGCATTTGATAAAGCTGATTATCTAAAAAAGGATTATGCCCAGACTCCTGAGATGCTTATTGAAAAGCTGATAAATGACAGGCACGATTTAGCTGCTGAAAATCAGGTGGTTATAATTGGATATGCTGCAAAAATGGGGTTTAAGGATAAAATAAAATTTCTTGAGCCTCCAATCCACACTCAAAAATTATATGTGGGTTTTTCCAAAATAAAAGGACTGCAAAAGTTATCTGATGATTTTTCAAAAGCTCTGGAGTCATTTAAAGAGTCTGAAGAGTATAGAAAAATTTTAGAAAAATATGGGATAAACCCATTAGATATGACAGAACAAAAAACTTATAAATAAATCAATTAAATATGACAGAACAAACAATTCATAAATAAACCAACTATATAACGGAACAAAAAAATTTATAAATAAATCAATTAGGAGAAAACAATGGCTTGTGCCGCTAAAGAGCTTGAACAGTTATGTATTAACACTATAAGAACATTATCAATTGATGCAATTCAACAGGCAGACTCAGGACACCCTGGTGCTCCGATGGGTCTTGCTCCGACAGCGTATGTGTTATGGAACAGATATATGAAGCACAACCCTGCAAATCCAGCATGGAGTGACAGAGATAGATTTGTCTTATCAGGCGGACACGCCTCAATGCTGCTTTACAGTATGCTCTATCTTGACGGCTACGGACTTACCATTAATGATCTGAAAAATTTCAGGCAGTGGAAAAGCCGCACGCCCGGACACCCGGAATTTGGTCACACCCCGGGAGTTGAAACCACAACCGGTCCTCTTGGACAGGGAATCGCAAATGCTGTTGGTATGGCTATGGCAGAGCGTCATTTAGCAGCAAGATTCAACACAGGGACAAAAGAGCTTGTCAACCACTTTACTTATGTAATGTGCGGAGATGGTGATCTTATGGAAGGCGTTGCTGCTGAAGCTGTATCTCTTGCAGGTCATCTTGCTCTTGGTAAACTCGTCTGCCTTTACGATGACAACTCTATCTCAATTGAAGGCTCTACATCAATTGCATTTACAGAAGATGTTAAGGCAAAATTTGAGGCAATGCATTGGCAGGTTATTGTGGTTGATGACGGCAATGATACTGATGCAATCGGCTCTGCTATTGAAGCAGCCCAAAAAGAGACAGAAAAGCCGACTCTTATAAAAATTAAAACCCAGATTGCCTACGGAAGTCCGAATAAACAGGGTAAATCAAGTGCGCACGGCTCTCCTTTGGGAGCAGATGAGATAAAATTGGTAAAAGAGTTTTATGGAGTGCCGGCAGATAAAGATTTTTACGTGCCTGATGAGGTTTTAACAGAGTGCCGTAAAGCTGTTGAACGGGGAGAGGCTAAAGAGCGTGAATGGCAGGAGATTTTTGACAGCTATAAAAATGAGTTTCCTGAAAAAACTTCTGAATTTGTTGATGCTGTGAGCGGTTATCTTACTGACGGCTGGGATAGTGAAATTCCGGCGTTCTCTCCATCAGATAAACCAATTGCAACCCGTGCAGCATCTGGCAAGGTTTTAAATGCAATTGCAAAAAATCTGCCTGTTCTTATGGGCGGTTCTGCTGATTTAGCACCATCTAACAACACATACCTTTCTGGATTTGATGATTTTCAAAAAGGGGCTTATCACGGCAGAAATATCCGCTTTGGTGTCCGCGAACATGCAATGGGTGCAATTATGTCTGGAATGTATCTGCACGGTGGCGTTCGTCCTTATGGGGGAACATTCCTTGTTTTTGCCGATTATGTCCGTCCGTCTGTAAGAGTTGCCTCTTTGATGAAACTGCCGATAATTTATGTGTTTACACATGACAGCGTAGCAGTAGGAGAAGATGGTCCAACTCATCAGCCGATTGAGCATGTTGCATCTTTAAGGGCAATTCCTAATCTCCGTGTGATTCGTCCAGCAGATGCAAATGAGACAGCAGATGCTTGGAAAGCTGCTCTGATAACGGTTGATGCTCCTACTGCTCTTATTTTAAGCCGTCAGAATCTTCCTATTTTACCAAAAGATCAGACAGGCAGAGACGGCTCTCTGCGTCATGGTGCATACATACTTAAAGACGTTGATAATGTTAAAGATATTGATATTATTTTGATTGCCTCAGGCTCTGAAGTTCATCTCTGCTTTAATGCAGCAGTTGAGCTTGAGAAAGCCGGCATTAACGCAAGAGTTGTGAGCATGCCGAGCTGGGAGTTGTTTGAAAAAGCACCAGCACCATACAGAGAGAGAATCCTCCCCCATGATATTAAAATAAGGCTTGCTGTGGAGGCTGGAATTACAATGGGTTGGGAGCGGTATGTTGGAGATAAAGGAAAAGTTATCGGAATCAACCGATTTGGGGCATCTGCCCCGGGATCACGGGTGCTTGAAGAATACGGCATCAGCACAGCAAATATTGTTGAGCAGGCAAAAAGCATAGTGTCTAAACCTGCAAAATAGCAGATAAGGAGTAGTTAGCAAATGATTGATTTTAAACCCAACTGCCTGCCTCTTCTTGTTGGAAGTCTGCCTATGGCTGACCATCTTGAGGCAACAAATCTTATGCTGCAATATACACCTGAAATCCCTCTTTGGGTTCAGCTTCCAATGTATAAAGAAGAGGGTATGCTATATCAGTTCTTATCAGGAATGCCGGGTCTTGTGGTAAAGAAGGGCGATTCATCAAAAGAGAAAGATTTCTACATTGACACATCAGCAGAAAATTTTGAAGATGATGTTCTTGCGTTTTATGAAGAGTATATGGCTATAATTGACAGCCCTTCAAGGTTTGAGGGTTCTAATTTTGATGGCAGCGTGAGTTCAAAAAGCAGTGCCGGTTCAAAATCGATCTTAAATGACTCAAGATTTGCATTGACTGACACGACTGCAAAAGGTTTTTCTGTGTTTATGGAGACTGTAAAATCTCTTCCTAAAGTTCCAGTTGCTGTAAAGGGTCAGGTTACAGGACCGATTACAATGGGCATTGGCATCAAGGATCAGGCTGGCAGACTTCTTTTTTACGATGAGCGTATGAGGGATATTGTAACCAAACAGGTCGCAATGAACGCAAGATGGCAGGTGTTTCAGCTTTTAAAACTAAATACTCCATGCAAGCCGATTATATTTTTTGATGAGCCGGGCGTTGTTGGGTTCGGCTCTTCAACATATATCAGCATCACCCGCGAGCAGATTATTAATTCTCTTAAAGAGGGGATTGATTCAGTTCATCAAGCGGGCGGAATTGCAGGCATTCACATCTGTGCAAATGGCGATTGGACATTGGCGTTAGAGTCTGGCACAGATATAATCAATTTTGATGCCTACTCCTATTTTGACAGGCTGATTCTCTATCGCGAGCCTTTAAAGAAGTTTATAGAAAAAGGGGGGATTCTTGCTTGGGGAATCGTTCCAACTGGAAATCCTGAGTATGTGGAAAAAGCCTCTTTAAATTCTCTTTGGGAAATGTGGAACGATCAGGTTGGGGAGTTGGTCTCTCTTGGAATAAGCAGGGAGAAGATTCTTGCTCAAAGCCTTATTACCCCAAGCTGCGGAACAGGCTCTTTGAGTTTGGAACATGCAACAAAGGTGTTGTCTTTAACAAAAGAGCTGTCTGAACGTATTAGAAATGATCAAAATTTCACAATAAACAATTAGAGATTTAAACAAACAAAAAGATACAGAGAACGAAAAATAGATTCATAGCAACCAAAAATAAAGATGTAAATGAAAAAAGATAGAGACGTACAGCCCACAGCCGTGCGTCTCTATCTTTTGATTATCAATCGAGATCAGTTATTTATACTTTTTACGATTTTTTAGTTTGTTTTTATACCATAACTTTCAAAAATTTTGTTAAACTCTCCGTTTGTCTTGATTTCAGCAAGCCCCTTGTTAAATGCTTCAATAATTTCTTTGCATCTTGGGTTTGCAAGACCTGCTGAAATACAGAGATTCGCACTTGAAAAGGAGTTCTCTGTAAATTTTATTTTATCCAGCATGGAAGCATCTTCTTTTGCTACAATGACTCTGGCTACTATTTCATCCTCTAATGTGAGATCAACTCGTTTAGAGATAAGTTTTTTGATATTTGTAATAACGTCAACCGCATCTTCCCGAATGAAGTCATTTGAGGCTCTGAACGCATCGCTATAGGTATAACCTCTTATCGTTCCAACCTTTTTCCCTTTAAGACTTTCAAGCCCGTTGTATTGAAACGGATCATCTGCTCTTTTGATAAATTTAATCATATTAACTGCATAGTGATCGCTATACATCATCTCTTTTTTACCTTCTTCACTCATCCATACATCAGGAAGAATATCATATTTTCCATCTCCTTTAATAACGAATGCCTTTGCCCTTGCCCATGGAACATGCTCCATTTTAACTGTGTAGCCTTGAGTTGCATAAGCAGCTCTTATAACCGCAAGCGAAAGACCTTCTTTCACATCTGCTGGATCAACAAAGGGCGGATATGGGTCTGCCGCAGCTACAATAATTTTTTCTTCTGCTGAACAAGTGCCTTTAAATAATGCTGTAAAGAAAGTTACAGAGAGCAACGCAATAAAGGTAATTACAATTACTTTTTTCATAAGGTTTCACCTTTTTGGGGTTTCATTAGTTTATTTTTGTATCGTTTTTGTATCATAGATTTTAAAAATCTGGTTTCCTTAATTTCATCAAGTCCTTTTGTTAAAGTACTGGGGTGTTAAATGCTTAGATTGGAACATTAAAAAGTAAAGCCATCAAGTTTTTCCGATAGGACATGCTAATTCACAATTTCTACAATACTTAATTAATTTAACAGGCTCATCTAATTCTGCAACCACTTCTTCTTTAGCATCAACATTATCTTTGTCCATTTGAATATTGCATTGAGGACGACTAAAGCTGCCATCACGACCGGGAAGAATATCCTGAGCATAATCTTTTGAATCATATATTTTATTTGCAAACGATTTTTGCGGACATGCCTTTCTACACCACTCATCACATGCAGCACAGGGATCGAATAGTCTTGGTCCTGTGGAAGGGAAGCTTACATCCATTGTCATGGCTCTAAGTCTTACCCTTGGTCCATACTCAGGGGTTACAAGTATATTGTTTTTACCAATACACCCCAATCCTGCAAGCACAGAAGCATCTTTTAAATATGTCCCCCCTTTTTCTACATGATAAGGCAGATGGAAAACACCAATATTATATGTGTCTGTAATCCATGTACAAAGTTCTCGTATTACATTTGCTAAAACCCTGTTGCCGGGAGGATCAACTCTTCCAAACCACCAGTCCATTTCAGGTTTGTCATCAGGATGCTCAACCGCAATGACTAATACAGTTTTTGCATTATCAGGCCATGTTGCCTCACCTGGTTTAAGACCAAGATCATTTTTTCTGGTACCAATTCCCTGCCCTGCTCCGGGCATTTGAGGTGCAAATTTAAATGATGGTGCTTTTTTAAGTTCTTCTACACTTGCAAAACCAGCAAGTGATGCACCAAATTCTTTTGCTTTTTTTAATATAGTTGATGACGCTTTTAACAACTCTCTTTGTTTCATATAATTTCTCCGTAATTTTCAAGTGTCTTGAATAGAGTAAAACTCCAAGAGATAAGGGGTTTTACTCTATTCTTATAAAATGAGATTATATGGCTTTTTTGATTTGATCATAACTCAATACTTGCACATCTGTTTTTAATTTTTCACCATAATCTTCATTCAGCCATTTCATTAAAGAAAAAATCATAAGCAATAGAACTGGTATTAAAGGCAGTGCTACAACTATTGAAGATAATTGAACAGCCTTTAAAGCACCAGTTGATAATAATCCCAATGCCAAAAGACCCAATAAAATACCCCATAATGTCCTGTTCCAGCGGGGTGGTTCTTGATCTCCTGTGATATTTTTGGTTACCTGTGATGATAGAGTGTAAGCAGCAGAGTTCAAAGTAGTTGCAAGAAAGATAGAACACAATATTGTAAAAACTGGGATAAAGATATATTTGGCTCCGGGTATAGCATTGAGAATAGCAACGATAGTAACGTCATTAGACCAGCCTGATTCTTTTAAGATGCTGTAAACATCTAAAGCTCCTGAAGTTTGAAGGTGAATAGCATATCCACCCCAGATAGCAAAAAATACCCAGCAGCCAAGACTGCCATAAACCAATTCTCCAAATACAACCTGACGGATTGTTCGTCCTTTGGAAATACGGGCAACAAAAAGTCCCATCATCGGGGCATAAGCAACCCACCAAGCCCAATAGAAAACAGTCCATCCTTCTGGAAACCCGCCATTGCTGATAGGATCCGTCCATAGACTCAGTTTAAAAAAATCGCTGAACATAAGTCCTAAGCTGTTGCACCAGTTATTAAGAATAAAGGTTGTAGGTCCTATTATGAAAACATAAAGCAAAAGGAAATAAGCAATATAAGTATTGAGTGATGCAAGTTTTGCAATTCCTTTTTTAAGACCCGCCCAAACAGTTATTGTAAACAAGGCTGTCCAGATGAGAAGAATAATAACTTGGAGTGAAAATGATTCAGGTAAACCTGTCATGTTTGCGACAAGGGCAGTGCCAAGAGGAACAGCCAATCCTAAACTTGTACCCACACCACCGATCATTCCAAAGATTACCACAATGTCGATTAATTTTCCCAAAGGTCCATCAGCCTGCTTTCCAATAATTCCTCTGCATGCTGCACTTAAACGAAGTGCGGGTATTTTCTTAACATGGATGGCATAAGCGATTGGGAATGTTGGCAGTGCATAGATCGCCCAAGGAGTTATGCCCCAATGAAATTGTCCATACATTCCAGCAAGTTCTCCTAAAAGTCCTTTTTGTGCTGCTGGATCAACATGAAGTATGCTTGTGTTGAGATAATATACAGGTTCAATAAAAGCCCAATATACTATGGCAATTCCGATTCCTGCACAAAAAATCATAGAAGCCCATTCGTATGTTGAAAATTCAGGTTCATCTTCAGGGGATCCAAGTTTAATATTACCCCACTTTGAGAAGGCAAGCCAGATTAGAAAAAGCACACAAAACAATCCAAAAAGAAGGAAAAGCCACTTGAAGTTGTGAGTTAATACCCCAAAAAGTGAATCTACGACTGCTTTTCCTGATTCTGGGAAAAGAGATAATAGAAGCCCAATAATTCCTGTTACGATAACACCCGGCCACATTAGACCATGGTCGATGTCTGCTGATTTTTCTGCCATAATAGTCTCCTTTAAAAGATGATAAAAATCATTTTCTTGCTTTGAGATCAAAGTTTAAAACTAATCTCAAGAAGTATGAATACGAAATGTTTGTACTATCTTCAGCAAGTTACATGCCAGATATGTATAATCTTTGAAAAGCCTTGATGGAGCAGGGCGGGAGAAAAAAAAGATGGACTTCTTAGAATTGTAAAATTGTAGAATTGTAAAATTATTTTGTCATACTTGCAAAAAATATTTTGCAAGTAAAAATTTTTATATAATCAATCTATATTGAATTTAACTTAATCTTTAATAAATTTAGTCGTAATTTATGCTTCTTCATCTTATACCCTAAAAGCTGTCTTGATATTCCGAGAAGCATTGCAGCTTTAGCAATATTGCCGCCAGTCGTTTCAAGTGCCTTTATGATAGTATTTTTCTCTAATTGAGATTGTTTTGCAGCCAAATCAAATATTTCAGTTTCAGCTTTTGCCTTCTCCATCAAATTATCTACTGAATCAATAGTTCTTAAAGGCTTACTATAATCGAATCCTGAATTATTGTCCTTACCCAGTAGATTTACAAAATAACAATGTTCTAATCTCAATGTTGTTTCTTCATAGCCAGCCATATTAACTGCACTCTCTATTACGTGTTCAAGCTCTCTTACGTTTCCAGGCCAAGAATAATTCCAAAAAAAATCAATCAATTCTGGTGCAATATTTTTAATGGTTCTGCCCAAAACAGCGTTATATTTCTGCAAAAAATGACGACCAAGCTCTTCAACATCTAATCGCCTGTCTCTTAATGCCGGGATTTGTATATAAATAACAGCGAGCCGATAAAAAAGGTCCATTCTGAACTCACCAGATTTAACCAATTCTCTGGGGGATTTGTTCAATGAACTGATTATTTTTACATCCAAATTTATAGTCTCAAGAGAACCAACCCGCCTGACTTTTTTTTCTTGAAGGACACGTAATAACTTACCTTGAAGAGGCAGCGGCATTGAATTAATTTCATCAAGAAAAATCGTTCCTCCATTTGCTTGTTCAAAAAGACCAGCACGATCTACAGCACCTGTATATGCTCCTTTTACTGTCCCAAATAAAATGCCCTCTATCAAACTTTCAGGGATTGCAGCACAATTAATATCCATGTAATGTCTCTTTTTTGAATAATAAAAGTTATGGATTGCTTGAGCAAACAATTCTTTGCCTGTGCCTGTCTCTCCATAAAGCATTACAGGAGAAGGTGAGTTCCCAGCCATTTTAGCTGTTTTTACAGCATCAACAAACGCAGGGTCAGAACCAATAATACTTGCAAATGTAAATTGAGTTCCTTCCGCAAATTTTTCATTATTTTTTGGAGATAAAAATGATGGAATTGAACGCTCCATAATATTATAATCTTTAACAAAACAGATCGTCCCAATAATTTTATCATCTTTAATCAAAGGGAAAACACTATGGATGGTATTTCCAACGTTTGCATTTCTTGATCTGTAGGAAAGTGCATAATTAATGATTGGTCTTCCATGTTTTAAAACTCTCATGCAGGTGCTTGAGTCATTATTATATTTATAAACATCTGTAATTTTTTTTCCGAGAACATCTGATGGATCAAGTTTGTCAATGGTTGCCTGAACATCATTATAATAGACCATTATACCTTTATCATCTGTCATTAAAATTCCTAAATCAGAACGGCATAACATGTCTATAAAATCAATTTTGCTAAAATCAAAACTATCTAACATGAATTTTGTATTATACGGGTTTGTAGTATAGGTCATTTAGATACCTTTAACTTTTTTCTTAGCATTTTCATAAATCATACAATAGCGGAAAACTCAAAAAATAAAGACGTAAATGAGAATAAACAATATAGACGCAACAAAAAATAGAGACGCACAGCCGTGCGTCTCTACAATTATATATCATATTTTCCTG
>CAZIJN010000006.1:0-13483 GCA_964539635.1 uncultured Desulfobacterales bacterium
TCACAAAGACTCGGGCTTTATACAGACACTTCACTTCCATGTCAAACACTTTTTTAAAAAAATTTATTTTTTTGCCCATTAGAATAACAAAAATAGCTGCTTGATTACAGCTATCTACCTATAACTGCTACTAAAAACAATTAATGACTACTAAAAAAAATGTGTAGTCTGAACATTAAGCTCATCTCTGTATTTATCTAATAGTGTAGCTTTAGAAATCATACCGACAAATTTACCATTGTCTGTAACTGGCATATTAAAACATCTCTTCATATCCATCTTACGCAGCACTTCAGCAAGATCATCATAATAATTAACTGTATCTGGATTAGCATCCATTATCTGTTCTACAAGCACAGTATCGTACATCAACGTGTTAAAAATGTAGGGTTTTATATGGTAAAGCTGAATCATGCCAAGAAATTTTCCACTCTTTGGGTCTTCAACAGGAAAATAATTTCGTGTTGACTGCTTTACAGTATGGATAAACTCTCTTAGCAGCATATTAGGAGCAACCGGAATAAAATCTTTTTCAAGCACTTCACAGATACTTATATCTGCAAGAACCCTTGAGTCTGTACCTGGTCTGAGTAATTTTCCGCTTTCTGCAAGCTCTTTTAGATAAAATGATGATGGTTCTGAATAGTGTGTAATTGTCGTAGATAGGGCAGAAACAATTATAAGTGGAAGCATTACCTCATAACTACCTGTAATTTCAAGGATTAGAAAAATACCAGTCAGAGGTGCCTGCAAAATACCACTTATCATGCCAGCCATTCCGAGCAGGGCAAAACACCCCTCATTAACCCACTGGATTGATGGAAAGAAATAAGCCAATAATCTATGATATGCAAGACCAGCAAAACTTCCGATTACTAAACTTGGGGCAAAAATACCTCCTGAGCCTCCCCAACCAAGAGTTAAGGATGTGGCAAGGATTTTTGCTAAACAGGCTATGGCTGCAATAGCAATTCCATCTTTAAAAACTCCTTGTATCATCTCGTGAATTGCGTGGTATCCCTCACCCATAGCTTCAGGGACTGCATATCCTAAAATTCCCACACCAGCACCGCCAAGTGCTGCTTTGATCCAGAATGGCAGCATAACCTTGCTCGATATCTTCTGCATACCTCTTAATGATCTGGTAAAAAGTATTGAAGCAATAGATGCAGCAAGGGCAAGTCCGACACAGGCAAAAAGATCAGAATGGCTGATATGAAAATTTATATTACTTTCAAATGCAATTATATTTCCTCTAAAAGTTCTGCTAATCTCAGCACCAGCAACAGATGCTACAGCAATAGGGATAATATTTACCATTGACCACTCACCAAGAAGAATTTCAAGGGTAAAAATAATTCCAGTAAGCGGGGCATTAAAAATTGAGGCAATGGCTCCGGCAGCTCCGCACCCTACCAAAGTTATCCTCTGCCGTTCGTTTAAAGAGAAAAAACGTGCGATATTAGAACCAATAGCAGAACCACTTACAACCACAGGAGCTTCAGGACCTGCTGAACCGCCGCTTCCAATTGTGAGACAACTTGCTACAAGTCGTGATATTACAGAACGAAGTTTGAGAAGACCGCCATACCTTGATACACTGTAAATTACTTCAGGTACTCCATGACCTGGTCCCTCCTTTATAATCTTTTTAAGAAAAACTGATGAACAAAAAGCTCCTGCTGCCGGCAGTAAAAACGCCCACCAGTAATGACGAAAATTATGCAGATTATCCATCATGAATATAAGGGAACGATTAAGTGCAAGAGCTGCAAGACCACTGCAAAGCCCCACAATAATACCGATACATATCAACAAAAGCCTGTCATCTATTATAAAAATGGAAAATGCACCAGGATGCCTCCACGATTTTATTTTTTTCATAACTTTGTCGCCTATTTAGTATATTTTACAGCCCTTAAATTATAAATGAGCTTAAGATTTTAACAGTTATCTATTGTTTAAAACAACCATCAAAAATAACAATAACTTTAGTAAGATAGATATAAATACTATTAACAATCAAGAAAAAAAGCAAAAACTTGGAAAAGTTGACTTAAAGGATATGGAATAGATAAACTGAAGAATAAGGAGGAAATATTGAAGATGTCTGGAGCGGGAAACGGGATTTGAACCCGCGACTTCGACCTTGGCAAGGTCGCACTCTACCACTGAGTTATTCCCGCTCTTAAAGAGAATCTTTAAAAAAGACGTGGACTTTTTACATGGAAGTTAAATAGTTGTCAAGAGAGAATTTTTCAATTTCTATATATTATTTTTTTGCCAAAAGATATATCTCATCACCCAAAGTTGGAAACATTTTTGAAAGCACCATATTTATTTTGTGAATCAATTTACTCTGATTTTTAGAAAAAATATTTTCCGCTCCAAACGCATCTGAAGAGAATGAGGGATTTAATCCGAAATCGATATTTTGAGTTTCTAATCCATGAAGAGATAAAAGGTATAAAAGCTCTTTAGGTGCAAACTCTCTTATATGTCCGAATGTTTGACCACATGATTCAGCATAAAGAGGCGGATTTGGAGAGTAGCCGCACATAACACGGATTATATTACCTAAACGGTTTAAATTGGGGGTGGAAATAATGAGTTGTCCATCTGGTTTGAGAACGCGTACAATCTCGTTTAGCATAGTCTTTATATCATGAAAAAAAAGATGTTCAATAACATCGCAAAGATAAATTAAAGAGAAAGATTCAGATTTAAACGGCAGCCCCTCAGTTAAGTCGCTTCCTATAATATGCACACGGTTAGAGCTAAGAAAATCAATATAGCTGCTTCTTCTAAAATATGAGCGGGACGGGTGTTCAACTGTAAAACAATTCTTTCCTGAAAGCCGTGTAATACCAGTTGCAAGAACGCCAAAACCTGTTCCTATCTCAAGAAAATCAGCGTCAGGAAGTGTTATCCTGCTTATAGCGTAATAGTGATCTGACCACATCTTTAAAAAAGGTTCATCAAGCTCTGGAATTTTTTCACCATAATCAATATGAGAAAGTTCCAGAATCAAATCACGCCAAAAAGACATACTATTTTTTTCTACGCTGATATCTCCTTTGTTATTCAACAACCTCTCCTTCTAAAATTTTTCTTTTTCTCATTTAGAATCAATATGCCACTCGTGATCAAGTTTAAGAAGCCCTATCTCATTCTCCCATTTATCTTCTGGAAGGACAGAAAACGATGCAGACTCTCGTTTATGGAAACATTGAAGCCCGGAATTATCCATAACACACACAACAACGTAAAATTGACCATGCAGAAATGGTATCTTTTTATATTTTAATATGACTTTTCCACTGCCTTTTTGTCTCAATGGAGTGCTGATTTTTTTTGCCATGTTTGCAGCATGACAGATAAGATCATCATTACGCCGAATGCCGACAACGACAAAAAACGGCATTCCATTGGCATTTTCATATTCAATCTCTACATCAAGAGAGCTGTCTTGAGAAATATCTATTGCATCAGAAGAGCCGTTAAGCAGTATTGATTTTACAATAACAGGAGCATTATTTATATTTAAATCCAAAGATGAATTACTATTTTCCCTTGCTGCAATTGATTTTTCTCTATTATAATTTTCATAATTTGCAGTAACATGGGTGGTTCTTCCAGATTCACGAATCTGACCCTTATCAAACCAGAGAACTCTGTCGCAAAGCTGATTTACTGTAAACATTGCATGGCTGCAAAAAAGAATGGTTTTATTGCTGTTTTTGAATTCAACCATTCTATCTATACATTTTTTCTGAAAATAGTGATCTCCAACGCTTAATGCCTCATCAATTATCAAAATATCTGGGTCAACGCTTGTAGCTATTGAGAATGCAAGTCTTACAACCATACCTGAAGAGTAAGTCTTTATTGGTCTATCTATAAAATCTCCAAGTTCTGAAAACTCAATGATTTTACTCTCTTTTGCTCTTATCTCATCTCTATCAAGACCCATTAAAGAGGCGTTGATCCATATATTCTGCCTGCCTGTAAACTCATAATGGAATCCTGCTCCAAGCTCTAAGAGAGCTGCCACCCTGCCCTTTGTCTTTAACGTGCCAGATGAAGGCGTTAAAGTTCCTGCAACAATTTTGAGCATTGTGCTTTTTCCAGCACCATTGTCTCCAATGATTCCAAGAGATTCTCCAAACGGCACTGAAAAAGAGACATCAGATAGGCTTGAGAATGGAGTGTGAAGAGGCTTTCTTACTATAAACTCTTTAAGCCTGTCTGACGGCTTACGATACAATCTGTAAACCTTAGAAATATTT
Source organism: uncultured Desulfobacterales bacterium (assembly GCA_964539635.1). Classification (GTDB taxonomy): domain Bacteria; phylum Desulfobacterota; class Desulfobacteria; order Desulfobacterales; family Desulfobacteraceae; genus Desulfamplus. The sequence continues at coordinate 4,290 of CAZIJN010000006.1, forward strand.
ACCGCCTCAATTGCAAACATTAATTATAAAACATCTCCAAATGCAGATTTTGAACGCATAAAAAAATATGAGCATGGAATAAGCATTATGATAGATATAACAAACAATTTCAGCATCAAAACCGCATCAATCTGGTTGCTTAAAAGAATATCTCTCATACATTCTACAAATAGTCCCATAGGATTAAACGATAGTATGCCAGCTAACTGTTCAGGTATCATAGAGTTGGGATACAACACAGGAGTTGCGTAAAACCAAAGCATCATCACAATGCTTAATATCTCTGTTGTATCTCTTATAAAGACGCAAAAAGCTGCAAAAAACAGAGATAGTCCCAACGCAAACAGCAGCTCAATAAATAGCAGAATTGGAATGCAAAACCAAGATATGTTGGCAAATCCAGTAAGGGCAAGATATAAAAGAAAAATTATAAATCCAGTTCCGTTAATAATAAATGCAGAGATTATAGAACTTACAGGTATAAGTTCAACAGGAAAAATGACTTTGGTTACAAGCCCAGCTTGAGCAACAACAGAACCTGCTGATTTTGTAATGCTATCTGCAAATATCACCCAAGGGAAAAAGCCTGAAAGAAAAAAGAGGATAAACCTATCAGTTCCCACATCTTCAACAGTTACATTTATTCTTAATACAAGTGAAAAGACAAAAAAGTAAGCAGCAATATTGGCTAAAGGGTTGATGATAGTCCACAATATCCCTGCAAAAGAGCCTGCAAAACGTCCCTTGATGTCTCTTACAACAAACTCTCTTAAGAGTTGATGGTATCTGTATATTGAAATAAATATCAATAGATTAAGTTTAGCTGCGTTTTTGAATATAGATATGTTTATCAATTAGTTATAATAATCCTGATTAAGTTACAATTAAGTTACGATAAATCTGTTGTCGAAAATATTAAGTTTATAAAAAATGTAATCATTAATTTTTTCCAGCATCAAAACACGGAAGGTTTATATAGAGCATGTTATTTCATGTCAACGCCTTTATATTTGATATGCTCTTTAAACATTTACCTGATTTTTGCCATTGCATCAATTTTTAACTTGTTACTTTGTTTTCCAGTTGATAAAGAACACAGCTCTTCTTGGCACAATTTTTTATAAATAGAGACTTTTAACTTATAAACCTTATAAATATAAACAGCTAACTAATGAAATCTAAAACAGAACAAAATCAGACAGATACTAAAGAGAAATCTATTTCTGAAACAATTAAGGTCATAGCTGGTTCTGCCTGCTATTTAGGATACTCGCCAATAATGCCCGGAACTTTTGGTGCACTCCCCGGTATTGCTATCTATTTTATATTATGGAAAACTGTATCTCCTGATCTATTAAGATTATCTCTTCTTGCAGCAGTTATTGCTCTAATGATGCTTAACTACTATCTAACCCCTTGGGCTGTACGCTACTGGAGATCAAAAGACCCGTCCCAATTTATTTTAGATGAGATTATCGGTTTTTTATGCGTTCCTATCTACTATGGTGCCAACCATTTTCACAGAACTGCATTAATAGGTTTTATCCTATTTAGAATTTTAGATATGATAAAAATATTTCCTGCAAATTATGTAGATAAAAATGTAAAAGGCTCAACAGGAATTATATTTGATGATGTTATTTCAGCAGGATATGCAGCGTTAATTTTATTTTTATTAGATAAGATAAAATTATTATAATATAATACAAATTTATAATATAAAAACTGTAATAGGAGATAAAATGTTTCTGAAACAGAGAATTGATAGATTAAGAGAGTTGATGAATCAAAGCAACTTTGATGCAGTTATCATTTTTTCAGACGAGAACAGGAGATATTTAAGCGGGTTTACTGGTGAAGACGGCAGCTATGATGAGAGTGCCGGTATATTGGTTATAACAGATAATGACCTTATACTTGCAACTGATTCAAGATATAAACTTCAAGCTGAAAATGAGGCAGAACTATACTCTATTTACTGCTATGAAAAAGGGTTAGCCGCCGAGTTGCCAGAGATACTTAACTCATTGACTCATAAGCCTGTTAATATTGCTATAGAGGCAGCCAGAGTAACATTTGATTTGTACAGCAAGATAAAACAAAAAATTGACGAAAAGGGGTTGAAATGTGAATTTACTGCTGCTGAAGATACGCTAAAAAACTTCAGAATAATAAAAGATTCGGAAGAGATAGCTGCAATCAAAGAGAGTCTAAAAATTGCTGAAACTGCTTTTTTAGAGCTGAAACATCATATAAGCACTGATATGACAGAAAAAGAGGCTGCTTGGCTTCTTGAAAGGCTCATAAGAGAAAATGGAGCAGATTCCTTATCGTTCCCTGTTATTGCAGCATCTGGACAAAATTGTGCCTTGCCACACGCTGTACCAACAAATAGAAAATTCAGAAAAAATGAACCCCTGCTCTTTGACTTTGGTGCAAAGCTGAACGGCTATTGCAGTGATATCTCAAGAACTCTGATTATTGAAAAACCTGATGATATGTTTAAAGAGGTTTATCAAACTCTTTTTAATGCCCAGCAAATGGCTATAGATGCTATAAAACCAAAAATCAGATGCAGTGATATTGATAAGATTGCAAGGGATTATATTAATAATTCAAAGTTTGACGGCAGATTTGCTCATGCTTTAGGTCATGGAGTCGGCATTGCTATTCATGAGCCTCCAAGATTATCACGGCTTGACAATACTGAGCTTGAAGCAGGAATGGTTGTAACGGTTGAGCCTGGTATATATATTCCTGAATGGGGAGGAATACGGCTCGAAAATATGGTAAGAGTTACTGAAAACGGTGCCGAAGTCCTTAACTCAATTGGATATGAAGATTATATCATATAGCATCAATCTATTCATAACTGATATGAAAAGCGACATATTTTCTAAAAATGATTCGCCTAATAGCTCGTTTATCTAACAGCTTTTTATCACAAGAGAATAAAAAAAAGGGTGTCCAGCTTTTAAAGCAGGAGCACCCTAAATAATCTTTTTATACGAAATTTATTTAAATTAAATTATTTCGCAACTACTGCTACAGTCTTGATAATCTCGGCAGCCTGTGGATGTGCATAGATAAGAATCAGAGCAACAACGAGGGCATAAATACAAAGAGACTCAATCATGGCAAGACCGATAAGAAGAGTTACAGTTACTTTTCCTGAAGACTCAGGATTTCTTGCAATACCCTGAACTGCACCATTAAGACCCATACCCTGACCAATACCGCAACCAAATGCTGCGATTCCGATTGCAATACCTGCTGCCCATACACACGCGGTAAAAAAATCCATTTGTTTTTCTCCTTTTTACCTTAAATTAAAATTAATTATTCTGCGGCTTCTTCCAAAAACCCGCTATTTTATAACTCATCAGCACCATGCTGATAACCATCAAATTAATTCTTAAATCATACTTTCATCTATCAATTATCAATGAGCATGTTCCATAGCACCTGTAAAATACATTACAGATAGCAGGAAGAATACAAATGCCTGAACAAGTGCAACAAAGATACCCAAAGCCATAATTGGCAGTGGGGCAAGAAATGCACCTGCAAGAGCAAATAAGATACCAAGCACAAGCTCATGTCCCATCATATTTCCAAAAAGACGGAAAGAGAGGGAGAGAATTCTTGCTGCATGACCAATCAATTCAATGGGAAGAATAATAGGAATCATCCACCACACTGGACCAATAAAGTGTTTGTAGTATTTTGCTCCATGATATTTAATACCAATAACATGGGTAAATACAACTGTAACAAGAGCAAGGGCGCCCGTTGTATTCAAATTTGCCGTGGGAGGAAAAAACCCGGGCACAAGACCAATAAGGTTTCCAATAAAAACAAAGAGGAATATTGATGCTGCAAGCGGGAAAAGCCATCTTCCCTCTTCGCCTGTAATATCAACCATAAATTCCTCAAGACCGGAAACAAGAACCTCAAAAACATTCTGGACAGATTCTGGAATCAGCTTTGCATTTTTACCTGCAAGCCAGCCAAACAGAATCAATATTGCCATTACTACCCACATGTAAATAACATGTACGTTTGCATGGGCAAAGTGATCCAGACCTATCAATTCAAACAGCTTTACAAAAAACAGATACGGATGTTCCACCTTAGACCGCCTCCTTGAAAATAAGTCTTGTTAATTCAAGAGCAGTTGCAGCAATTATGCTTGCAACCACAACCGAAAGACCAATAATAAGTCCAATCGGTTCAACTATATTCTTATTTATAAGCGTGAATATCACAATTCCGCTTATCGCAAACCTAATATAATATTTTACAATCACACTGCTTAATATAGAACGACCATTAATTGTATCTATATTTTCATTGCTGTCAGCAGCAATCTGTAAAGTTTGAAATTTTGAAGCATCAAATGCTTTGTATAATGTACGTCTGAGAAGGTGGAAATTGAGGGTAACAAGAAGCCCTCCGCATAAAATACCAAGGGCAAATTTAAATGGAGTGTTAATAAAACCAAGAAGAGTCACAACAATAAAAAGATACCAGTTTGATTTGGTAACAAAACCTATCATTCTTTGTTGAATATCAAAACCCATAATTTATAGTTTCCTGCTCCTCTTTGCTGCTGCTATAAGATTTCTAAAACCTGCGGCAATTCCAAGTCCTAAAAATATCATTGTTAAAATAGGCTTAGTATCAAATTTTCCATCAAGCCACACGCCTAAAAACAGACCTATAAATATTGATAGGGCTACTGATAAGCCAAGACTGCTATAATATGCAAGCTCACGTATGGCTTTTGCTCTCTCTTTTTTCATAACGCCTATCTAAAAATAAAACTTATTTATATTTAACTCTAACCAGAGCGAATTAACAATTCTGCTGGAATTAACACAGGATTACTTTCAAGTCAACGTCAAAATTCTCTTTTATTGTACATCAACCTTATAACCATCAAAATCAGCCTTTTAGACTGTTCAAATCAACCCTGCTGCAACTGCAAAACGCCCTGTTACGTTCTCTTTTCTATACGAATAAAAAAGATTTGATGCACATGGGGTACACACTCCTGCAATTTCAATATTTTCAGAACAGACACCTTTTTCTCTCAACTGATCACAGGTAAGCTGCCAAAAATCAAAGTGATGTCCATTTTTATCTGTCCTATATTTCCAGAACTTTTCAGGTATCTCATCACGGTAATTCTTAAACTCAGCACAACATGGACCAAGAGAAGGGGAAATAGCAGCAAAAATATCAGATGCCTCTGTCTCAAACTCTTCCGCCATAATATCTACTCCGCGTCCAGCAATATTGAGCAGGCTGCCACGCCACCCCGAATGGATATTGGCAATAACCTGATTAACTGGATCGTAAAGTATTATTGCTTGGCAGTCTGCAACCTGCATAATAGTCAAAATCCCTCTAATATTGGTTACAATGCCGTCCGCATCTTGTTGAGATTTACGGGGGTTCTGGTTTTTTAAGTCATCTTTTTTTAATACTACAAAATCTTTTCCATGAACCTGATTTAAATATACAGAGTTTTGCTCGTCTATTCCCATTGTCTTAGCTACCATCTGTCTATTTAAATAGACATTTTCTTTATTATCACCGGCAGAGAGTCCAACATTTAGGGATTTAAAGTTAAGTCCACTTGTTCCGCCATTTCTTGTAAAAACTCCGTGCACAAGACTTGAAAAGTGTAAAAGATTATCAAAACGGTAATATTGAGGTCCATAATCAGATTCATAAAATAACATCAGTTAAAAATCCTAACGGGTTATAAATGTTAATATAATTCAAATCACAAATTAGCAGAATCTTTATTTAAATCATCTGTTATATTCTGCTCATCTCTGTTTATATCATACTCTTTAGGTTCGCTTTTTATGCCAAATCGTTCTCTTATTCTGGTTATTGATATTAGAGACTCTCTTCTTGCAGAAGGTGTGAGAAAAGATTTAAGCTTTCTGTCAAGCATACGGGGGGGCAGATCAGCAGCAATTGCCATAGCACCCTCTGTAATTATTTTTTGCAAGATAAGCTCTTTTACTGTCCGTTCTCTGATATTGGCAGCAAAAGGGATAAATATAAAATTTGAGAGTACAATTCCATACAAAGTTGATGTAAGAGCAATCGGGACAGTTGCTAAAATAACAGATGAGTCACCTACACCTGCAAGCATTCCAATAAGCCCTACAACGCTGCCTACAAGACCAAAAGAAGGAGCTACATCTGCCATTGTGTGCAAAATTCTTCCCATCTCATCTCTTCTCATGCGGAAAAAGTACATTTCAGCATTAAGAGACTCCTTAATCTGTTGAGGAGAGTAACCATCAACAATAAAGCCAAGTGCTTGACGCAGAAAAATTATAGTTGTCTCCTCCTCGTCATCTTGCAGAGCCATAACCCCTTTAAGTCTTCTTTTAACTGAAAGCTCAAGCAGTATCTCAACAATAGAATCTGGAGTTCTCAGAGGTTTTGAGTATGACGATTTCAAAACTTTGATTAAAATTTCAAGGGACTCCATTCTGTAGCTTAAAATAGTTGCTCCAAAAGTTCCACCAAGCACAATAGTAAATCCTGACAAGTTCAAATACATTCCAAAGTTGCCGTCAAGAACAAACCCAAAACAGAAGACAAGAACGCAAATTATAAGTCCTGCAATATTTTTGTAGCCATGCCTCCAAAATGGTTCATCTTGCTCAGATTCTATTTTATTTTCTCTCATATGGCATATCCTTCATAAGAAGTATTTCAACACGCCGGTTAAGTGCCCGATTGCTTGCAGAATTGTTTGGAGCTATCGGTTGAAGCCATGAGTGCCCGCTGATAAAAAAACGGCTCTCTTCAACTCCCCCGTTTTCTATCAAAAATCTTGCCACCCTGCATGCTCTTGCAGCAGATAACTCCCAGTTGGTAGGAAACATTGCAGAGTGGTTAGGAGTGCTATCTGTGTGACCCGCAACATTTATAATAAAAGAGTTCTCTTTAAGAAAATCTGCCACATTTTTAAGCTCCCATTTAGCTTCAGGCTTAAGTTCAGCCTTGCCGATATCGAAAAAAAGATCGCTTGAAAGTGTTAAACGAACAGCTTCATCTTTTACAAGCTCAACTGATAGGGACTCATCAACCCATCTATCTTTCAACGCTTTAAGGGCTTGATCGTATATTTCAGAGGGTTTATGTTCAATCTGTTTTTCCACAACAGCACCTGAAGCTGAATCAGAGATCTTCTGATGCCCTAAATCAGCATCTCTTAAATTCTCTTGCTGACCGTGAATCTGCCGTTCAACTCCCTCTCCAAATTCAAGCTCTCTGCTGCCTGATTTGTAGATATATAAAACCGCAAAAAATATAAACATTGTCATCATAAGATCAGACCACGACACAGACCATTTGGCTCTGTGAATTTCGACAGGATATGAGAGAAGATCATCTGAAAATATATCGTCAGAAAAAGAGGATTGAATATTATCTGAAAATGGTACGGTTGGAGCTTGTGCTGAATCTTGCAAAATGGTTTTAGCATCTTCCGAAGATTGGCTAACAGAAGATTGGCTGCTGCTTGGAGAGTCAGATTTTTGTTCAGAAGTATTGCTCATTTAATATCTATCTTAAATATTGGTCTTAATATTGAATATTTTCAAGTATAACTCTTCTTGGTTTTACACCGTCAGAAGGTCCTACAATACCTCGTTTCTCCATAATATCAATAATTCGGGCAGCACGGTTATATCCAACTCTCAATGCCCGCTGTATTCCTGAAATAGATGCCTGCTTTGTTGCGATAACAAACTCCAGAGCCTCATTGTACTTATCGTCATAATCATCGTCCATACTCTCTTGAGGAGGCTCTTCATCTGTCTCTGTAATCACATCAAGAACATATTCTGGCTTTCCCTGAGATTTTAAAAACGATGTTATCTCCATAAGCTCATTTTCAGAAAGATATGTTCCATGTACCCTTGTAAGCCGCGCAGTTCCAGGAGGCACAAAAAGCATATCACCATTACCAAGCAGCGTCTCTGCTCCATTAGAATCAATAATTGTTCTGGAGTCTGTTTTGGAAGATACCTGAAAAGATATTCTTGTGGGAAAGTTTGCCTTAATAATACCAGTCAGAACATCTACAGAGGGTCTTTGCGTAGCAAGAATAAGATGAATACCAGCAGCTCTTGCCATTTGTGCAAGTCGTGTTAAAGAGAACTCAATGTCTCGTGATGCGGTCATCATAAGATCAGCAAGCTCATCAATAATTACTACAATATACGGAAGCTGCTCAGGGTTTTCCAAATCACTAATGTAATCACCTCTTTTTATCTTCTGATTATACTGCTCAATATGTCTTACCTGAGACTTTGCAAGAAGAGTGTAACGGCGATCCATCTCCCTTACCAGCCACTGAAGGGCAAGTGTTGCCTTTTTCATATCAGTTATAACAGGAGTCAGAAGATGAGGAATATCATTGTAAAAAGAGAGTTCAATCCTTTTTGGGTCAACCATCAAAAATCTTACCTCTTCAGGTGTTGATTTGTATAAAATACTTGCAATCATGGCGTTTAAACCAACACTTTTACCAGTACCAGTTGCACCTGCAATAAGTAGATGAGGCATTTTATCCAGCTCAACAACTACAGGATTTCCAACAATATCTTTTCCAAGGCAGATCGGCAGCTTTGATCTGCTGTTTATAAAATTATCAGAGCTGACAATATCAATAAACGGCACCAAGCTCTTTTTGATGTTTGGAATCTCAATTCCCATAACATCTTTACCCGGAATTGGTGCAACAATACGGATACTAAATGCACTTAAAGCAAGTGCAAGATCATCGGCAAGATTAACTATTTTGCTGATTTTTATTCCGGGTTCAGGTCTATATTCAAATGTAGTAATGACAGGACCAGGAGAGACACCCATAACTTCGCCTTTTATTCCAAAATACCCAAGTTTTTTCTCTAAAAGCTCTGCATCTCTTCTTATGCCGTGGTGATCAACCTCTGTCTGGCTGCTTGTATTTTTAAGAAACGACAGATTAGGCAGTTGAAACTCTCCTTTACGATACACCTTGGGTTTAAGTATATTTGGTGTATTTATAGATTTATAGCTCTCTATCGGTCTTGTTATTGTGTAGGTAGGTTCGCTTGCTTGAAAAGTCTGTTGCTGCGTTATCGGCTCAATTGGCTCTTGATTAGATACAT
>CAZIJN010000006.1:13583-154056 GCA_964539635.1 uncultured Desulfobacterales bacterium
CTTGGTTAGACACTTCTTGGTTAGACACTTCTTGGTTAGACACTTCTTGGTTAGACACTTCTTGGTTAGATGCTTCTTGGTTAGATAACTCTTGGTTAGATAACTCTTGAGCCATTATAGAAGATTCAATTAAAGACGGCTCTGGCTCTGTTACTAAAACATCAACACAGTTATCCTCTCTTTCTTGCTGCTGATACTGTCCTCTAATTTGCATTATTCTCTCCATAGCTTTCTGTTTTAAGGAGAGATATGATTGAGTCAATTTCCAATTGGAAATTTCTGGTCTTATGGCTCTTTTATCCGAGGATAGAGTAGTCTGCTCGTTATCGTTTAAATCTTCCGCATCTTCTTCCAACTCCTCTTTTGACTCTAAATAGCCTGTCTTACCTTGTATAAGTTCAACGTTTGATTCACTCTGAGGAACAATTTCAGTTGATTCAGCTTTTACAAGTTCAGCTTCCACAGGTTCAACTTTTACAGGTTCAGCTTCCACAGGTTCAGTTATCTGCTCAACAGAAACTTCTAACGGCTCAGATATAATTTCTGATAGTTGTGTTGATATAGCTGCTGATTCAAGTTTTCTATTTATAGATTCAAGTCTTTCCGTAATAGTTCTGTAGCTATCTTCAAGTTTTACATATTTTTCGCAAAGATTTAGATTTGTAAGCAGCAGTTTAGCATACTGTCCGGCTCTCTCCTTGCGAAAATTGAGTTTCTTATCAAGACTATCCATCTCATTGAACATAAGCCTGACAATACGTTCAACATCATCAAGCATATCACTATCCTCTATTTTAAAGGAGTAGTGTCCAAATGCTGTTTTTATCGTTAGTATATCTTTGTTTAAAATGTAGCTGCTGTTTTTCACGACATCATACCATACAACTTACCAGATTTTGACCAATCTCTTTTGCCTTTGAGAGTAAAACCTGATTCTTTTCAATATCTTTTTTACTGCGGCATCCGCCACACACAATAGTATCTACAACCTTAAATTTAAGAAACTCAAACAGCTTAGCATTCATGTCAAAATATTGCTTAAACATACTTGTATCAACTTGTCCTTGAGTATAAGCAAGAACTAATGGAAGAGAAGTTTTAAACTTTACCGAAAAATCTGGATTCAAAAGTGCAAACAGACGATCAACAAACAGCTTAGTTTGAGCGGACATCTGCCACATATAAATTGGTGAGCCAAGAATGAGAGCATCTGCATTCAACATATGGTCAAGAATCACAATCATATCATCTTTTACAGCACAGTTACCGTCATTGCTTTTACAGTACATGCACGCTCTACAGCCTGAAATACTCAACTGACTCAAATCATAATAATTAACATTTGCACCTTTGTTCTCTGCTCCTTCTATAATTGCTTTAACAAGCGTTTCAGTATTCCCGCCTTTTCTCGGACTTCCTGTTAATGCCAATATATTCATATGTTTGGAAACTCCTTTAAAATTAGTAGTAGGTTACTTATAATCATTTGGTTTTATATCATATTTTTTAATTTTATAGTTGATAGCACGCCTGCTGATATCTAAAAGTTCTGCTGCCTTTTTTTGAACTCCTTTAGACTCTTTAAGTGCCCTTATTATTGTGTGCTTTTCGCTATCTTCAATCGAAAATCCAGTTTCACCAAAAGCTCCTGATGCTCCATTTGTATTAAAAGAGATATCTTCGCCGTGCTGGGAATCGGCAGATAAAGATTTATCCGCAGATTTTTCATTCTTTTTAGACTTCTGATTATTGCCCAACTGAAGGTCTGAAGGATGCATGATGTTATTTTTGCACAAAACAATACCAGCCTCTAAAGCATTTCTCAGCTCTCTTATGTTCCCGGGCCAATCATGGGACTCCATCAATTTAATCGTGTCGTCAGCAAATGTTACTTTTGGTAGATTGTGCTCTTTGGTATATCTATCCACAAAAAACTTTGCAAACTCTGCAATCTCCTCTTTTCTCTCTCTAAGAGGAGGAACGTTTAAAGTTACAACTTTCAGTCTATAGTATAAATCTTGACGAAAAGTGCCAGCCTCAATATCTGCTGTTAAATCTGCATTAGTAGCTGATATTATTCTGCAATCAACAATTTTTTCATGCACAGAACCGACTTGGCGTATAGTTTTATCTTCAAGAAAACGTAATAATCTACACTGCATATCATGAGAAATATTTCCAATCTCATCTAAAAACAGAGTCCCTTTGTCAGCAGTCTCTATAAGACCCTTTTTATCCTTTACAGCACTTGTAAACGAGCCTTTCAAATGCCCAAAAAGTTCACTCTCCAAAATACCCGCTGGCGTTGAACCGCAATCAACAACCACATACGGTTGATCCTTTCTTGAACTGTTACGGTAAATTGATCTTGCTATCCACTCTTTTCCAACACCGCTTTCACCAAGAATCATCACATTAACATTGGTTGCAGCAACTTTTTTTATCATGCTGTAGAGTTCCTGCATTGCAAGACTCTTTTTCCAGTAAAACTCATCTTCAAATATCAAAAAATCACTACTATCTTTTACTTTATCTGCATCTAAACCCGAATCATCTGCCGGAATAGGTATTGTCGGTGCTGTTTGGCTATTTGTCTGAGTATTTTGCTGCTTGGATTGCTCTCTAACTTCAAGAACCTGTCGAATCTTTTTTATCAGCTCTCTTCCATCAAACGGCTTTGAGATGTAGTCAACTGCTCCATGTTTGATAGCGTGGACAGCATCAGGTATGGTGCCATAAGCCGTCAAAAATATAACCGGAAGATTTGGAAGTTTCTTCTGTATCTCTAAAAACAGATCCATTCCGCTTGTAACAGGCATCTTCATATCTGAAATAAGAAGATCAACATGTTCTCTGTTTAGTATCTCTTTTGCAGTTTGGGCATCTCCAGCCTTAAACACATAAAAACCTGATGCAGTAAGTCTTGCATCAAGAACTTCAAGAATATTGGAATCATCATCTACAATTAGTATTCTGGAAACCTCTTTCATTGAATATTCCTTTTGTTAATTAACATTATCCTTTTAGTTCATTCGCTGGTTCTTTTGTTCTGAAGTTTTTGGTCAATACGTTCAAGCTCAGATATCTGATGTTTAAGTGTTTTTATGGTTTTTTCCATCTCTCTCTTTTTTGCTGCCATCTCTTCTTTTAATTTTGTCTCTTTTTTAAAAATAGCATTCAGAAGTTTAATCTTCTCATTTTGTTTTTTAACGATGCTGTTCAATGCTTTAATCTTACCGTCTTGCTCTCTTAAAAGGCGGTTAAGATGAGTATTCATCTGATTAGCCTCTTTTTCAGTAGAGTCAGTTTCTTCTGCATCAGGCTCATCATTTGTCATATCAGTGATTATATTAAACTCTTTAAAACTCTCAGAATCGCTGTTTTTTAGAATCTCATGGTTGCTTTGAATAACTGCCTGTATCATAAGCTGAGGATTTTCATAATACATTTGAAGATTTTTAGACGGTTTCCACTGGATAAGTATAGAGATTGCTTCAATAAACTGTGAATCATTTTGAGCAGTTATCAATTTTGTACAGGCAAGATTGTAAATAGCTCTGTTTTTATCCCAAGGATTTTTACTCTCATTTATTGACTGAAGAAAAAAAGACTCTGCCAACTTATAATTTTTATTTAGAAAAGCTCTTTCGCCTGACTCAAGAGTATGTTTGACAGAGTTGATTTTATCAATAGACTTAACCAAAGAGCAGCCAGAAAATATTGCTGCTGACATTAGTGCCGCAGATAAAACCAAAAAAACGCGAAAAGCCTGATAGTTAAAAATATGACCGCCTATTTTCATACAAAATTTTCTATTATTAAATTCAAATTCAGTTACTGCCATTTTCTGTCGGCAGTGTGAAGAAGAACGAACATCCTTTATCACTGTTATTCTCCATATAAATTGTTCCACCGTGAGCCTGTATTATTCGTTTAGATATATTCAATCCAAGCCCTACACCGTCCATATGTGTTCTTACCTCTTTGCTTCTGTAATATTTTTTAAAAACAAGCGTCTGCTCCTCTTCGGGTATGCCTGGTCCCTGATCAGAGACCTTAAATATAAGCTCATTTCCATTTGTACTTTTAAGCACTGAAATATCAACAAAACTGTTTTTATACGAAAATTTGATGGCATTGCCAATAATATTCAGCAAAACCTGTAAAATCTCACTTTGTATCCCCATCACTAAAGGCACAGGAGTCTCATTAAGTTCATGCAGCCTCAAATCAACGCTATTAGCATTTGCTGTTCCGATCAACCCCATTGCAGCATCGCTTATCAACTGATTTGGATTAAGCGGCTCAGGTTTTATCGTTTCTGCATCAGACTTTAACATTGATACATTCAAAAGATGGTTTAAAAGGGTGGTTATCCTGCTTATTTCAGAGCTTGCAATCTCAAGAAATTTCCTCTGCTTATCGTTGATAGGACCAAACACATCTTCAATAATCATATTGACCGATTCCCGTATTGATGCAAGAGGAGTTCTTATCTCATGGCTTAAAATGGCAATAAAATCTGATCTTATGCTCTCGCTCTCCTTAAGCTGCCTGCTCATGTCATTAAAAACAGAGGCAAGCTCTCCAAACTCATCATTGGATTTTATATCAACTACATGATCATAATTATCAAGAGCAATGCCCTTTAACCCTTTTTTAAGTTTATTGAGAGGCTTAAGCATAGATTGAGATATAAACCAAACTCCAAGAATACCAATAACTATGGATACTCCAAAACCAATCACCCCTTTTTTTACACTCTGATGGCTTCGATCATTAATATGAATAAGAGATTGCTCAATCTCTATTTCGTTATCCTGTTTAGCATCAGAAATCAACTTCATCCACTCTTCAAGAAGCTGTTCAGAAATCCATGATGCTTTATTGTTCTCAGAAAAGCTGTTGGCACTATCAGATGAAGAATCATCAGAAGATGAGCCGCTGCTTTGAGCAGTTTCAGTTACAGAAGATAGTTTGGCTGAGTTTGCTTGAATGTGTGGCACAAGATGCTGTTCAAATTGGTTTTTTATTGTGTACCATGATGGGGACAAGCTGTATTCAGGTGAGGCTAAATTCAATATATTATTAAGAGACTTGATATAATCCTTTCTGGCTGTATCAAAATAGGTAAGATAGATATCCTTTTTAAGAAGCCTATATTTTTTATCATTTACATCCATGCTGATAAGGCTATCCAGCATCACTTTGGATTGAGAGTAAATTTCATTGTTTATACTTACAATCTGCCCTGAAATCCATGACATTGTCTGAATGTTAATCAGAAGATCAACAACTGTTCCGTATAAAATAAGTATAAAAACAAGACAAAAAATTGATAATTTTTTTGCAATTCCGAGTTTCAATTTCATATATTTTTATCCGCACAATGAAAAAAAAGAACTTACACTACACTCAAAGTATGGTCTAACTTTATCATGATAAAGCGGTTTATATCAACTTGAAAAAATCTAAACTCTTTTGTGTTGCAATGTGACACAATCCTGATAAAATCATAAAAAATCAAACAATACGTGCTGATAACACTGCAAACACAAGGGAGATTTGTGGAGTTTATTTTAAGTGACAGAGTAGTTTTAAAAGACCTGAATGAAATTGGGGTCAAACAGATAAAACAGGAGCTGACATACCCTAACCCAGAATACCAGACGCTCTCTCGTCTTGGTAAATGGACAGGCAAAACTCCTGAAAAGATAGTATTTTATGAACAGATAGACCATGCCCTGATATGCCCTCGAGGTTTTGCAGATAAGGCTTATCGTATCTGCAAAATGTTTCATGAAAAAATAAATATCATTGACCAACGGATAGAGCTGCCCAAAGTTGATATCTCATTTAGTGGTCAGCTTAAAGATTTTCAGCAAGGTGCTTCAACTGCAATTTTAAAAGAGTCTCATGGAGTGCTCTCTGCCGGAACAGGAAGCGGCAAGACAGTAATTGCACTCTTTATAATAGCTCAACGCAAGCAGCCAACACTTGTTATAGTTCACAGCATTGAACTTATGAATCAATGGGTAGAGCGTATAGGGTCATTTTTGAATATACTGCCGGAAGAGACAGGCGTGGTAGGCGGCGGAAAATATAAAATTGGAGAAAAAATTACAGTTGGTTTATATCAAAGCATTAGAAAAAATAGAGAAAAGCTCAATCCTCTGTTTGGACATATAGTTGTTGATGAGTGCCATAAATGCCCATCAAAGACTTTTACAGAGGCAGTATCAGGATTTACGGCAAAATATAGGCTTGGACTTACAGCTACAGCATACAGAAGAGACGGATTAGGAGCTTTAATCTATCTCACACTTGGAGAGGAGCGTTATCATATTGAAAAGGCTCCTCTTGTTGAAACAGGCGATATAAGCAGAGCTGAAGTAATTTGCAGATTCACCCAATTTTCTACCCAGCTTGATGCAAGCGTTGAATATCCAAGAGTAATAAAAGCGATTTCTCTTGACCAGCAAAGAAATTTCCTTATATGCAGTGATATTGCATCAGATGATAGTGCCGGCATAAAACTTGTTCTTACAGACAGAAGAGAACATGCCCAGCTTCTTGCCACTGTTCTTGAGTTTAAATATAAAATATCTTCAAGGGTTTTAACCGGAACTACACCTAAGAGTGAAAGAGATGCTATTGTAGATGATCTTAATCAAGAAAAAATAACAACCTTGATAGCTACAGGTCAGTTGATTGGAGAAGGTTTTGATCTGCCTAAACTTTCAACTCTTTTTTTGGTAACTCCGATAAAGTTTAGAGGCAGGCTTATTCAATATATTGGAAGAATCCTTAGACCTGCTCATGGAAAATCTTTGGCTGTTATATATGATTATATAGATGTGAATGTGGGAGTTTTAAAAGCATCTGCCATAACAAGGATTCACACTTACAAGCAGGAGGGTATTTTTGTTCACTGTGATATATGAGATGAGTTGTCTTAAAGAATTTGAAGACCCGAAGATTTATAAATATAAATATAAAACCTTTTTAAATAGCAGCTTTATGGTTTTGATATGAAAAAACAATATAAAATTCCTTTAATTATTTTGGGTGTTGTTTCTGTTTTGTGGCTGATAGCACTTCCATTTTTTTATGAGGTATTTTTTTCTAAACTCTTTTACATGCCGTTTGTAGGAGCTGTTGCCGCTGTTGTTGCAAACATAACCCCTGCTGCTGCCGGAATTATCTATTTTCCAATATTAACCCATTTAAGCGTTGCACCAATTACAGTATCACAGTTTAATCTTGTAATTCAGGCTTATGGAATGGGTCTTGGCACATTCAGATGGTTTATATTTAATAGAAAACTCTTTATTTTCAGTGTGCTGCCAATATCTATTATAGGAGGACTTATTGGAGAAATTTCAAGCATGATATTTTTCCCTATAAGCAATCCTGAACTTCTGACCCTGATTTTTAACTTTATATCATTCATATTTACTCAATTTATCTTTATATCTATTATAAGAAATACCCAATATCCGAATAGACATATAGAGATGACTCCACTATCTTATTTAACGCTATTCTTTTTTTCGATAATCGGAGGGTTGCTTTGCGGCTGGATAGGATTTGGAATTGATACTATATTCTATTTTGTTATGACAATTATCTTTAAGGTCAATCCTGCTATTGCCATTGTAACCAGTATATCACTGATGGCAGTTATGTCTTTTTCTGGTACTATATTAAACTTTCTTTTTCATGATGTTCCTATCGAACTTTTCTACAGTGCACTCCCGGGTGTGACCGTTGGAGGGCTTTTTCTTGCTGCATATATAGCTGTTAAGATGGGTTCAAGAAATATTCTTCTTCTATTTACCTTTTTCTTAAGCATTGATTTCTTTTTAGCTTTGTGGACTCAGCAGACCCTTCCAATGAGCGAAACTGTCAGGAAAATAATCATATATGCACTTGTATTCTATATGCTTCTTGTTCATATCAAAATATTTAGGAATCAATCCAAAAATATTAATGCCTCAAAAGGAGAGTTTGAGCATAAAGATAAAGATGAGCAGAATCATATAAAAGCTGCACAGCAAAAGATAGAAGCTGTTGAACAACAGATAGATTGTTCACTTTGATATAGCCGGCATTGATTCAGCGACTCTCTCAATTGCCCATACTGCACCTTTTCTGAGAGGTTCGTATTCAAGGTAGTTACCATCTTTATCTGTGTATGATAAAAGAATCTTGTAATATTCATCAGCAAGCCTCTTGTCTTGAGCCATAATCTCTCCCATAGCTTCTGGTGCACCCCAGCCTATACCGCCAGATTCATCGTTAAGGCTCCACATAAGCCGCCTCATTACAACTCGTGCAGATTCAAGATTTTTAGATGCCATCATTCCTACAACTTTTCCCATTGCCTTGACAGCACGCCATTTTATCTGTTCATCTGTGCTCTGTATAAAGGAAAAAAGAGGATTTATTGATCTTGAAGGAGAAATTTCAAGCAGTTGTTCTATGGCACTATTTTCATTATCCATTGTAAGCAGTTGATATATCTGCTGTTTCAATATTTTCATTCCCATGATATGCAATCTCCTCTACAATTTTTTATCACTTCATTTATATCATCTTCCAAAGATTCATATGTATTATCTGGGATATTCTCTGCTATCTCAATGTATCCTGCATCATTTTTTATAAAAATATCAGGGCACATATCCACACAGATATCGCACAACACACATTCGCTTATATCAATTGTTAGTTTTCTCATCTCTGCCTCCTTGTGAGGTACTCTCTTTTTCCTGCCAGCCGCCTTTATTAATGTGAGCTGCCTTCTCTTTTAACGCAAGCTGCTTTAGCTTAAATCCTGAATCAAGCAAGGTGCCGTAAAGCACACCACAACCAGAATCCTCCCTTGCCTCATCACCTTGCCTTGCAAGCAGTATCATAGCGTCAGCAAGTTTAATGGTCTTTTGTATATTAATATCACATTTTTTTTTTAGCATGGGAAAAGTCTCTCCATAAAATGATCAATCTGTATAAGAATAAGAATAAGAATAAATTTGGTAAGTAAAATTGTGAATCTATCATAAAAATAAATTTGGAGAATAAATATCAAATGTCAACATAATCTAACTAATAAAAACGGAGATTTTTCTTCTATAATAGCTGCAAACGGATTAGAATATTTTTAAATGCTAAATTAATGCACCATTCATACCATTTTTTAATTTTTAATATATTTATTGTTTCAACCTTTATCTTTTAAATATATCATAGCAGTGAAACTTAAGTGTAGCATCTATAAACAATACAGATATGTCTCAATGAGACAGCTATATTATTCTCAACAATTTTATCCTGCTCTTTTCCGACTCTGTTGCATATTCAGAAAATGGCATATCAATTGCTTTAATACTTGAAATATTTTTTAATTTTTGATTTGCTGTTTTTATAGAGCAACCTTTCTGATTCATCTCCCAATTAAAAATTTAAGTTTAATTACTGGATAATATTGGATAGGTGTGTGTAATATATGTAGGATTATTAAGATTTTAAGGAGTTTTAAGGAATTTTTCTTTTAACGTTTTAATGATTTTTTGGAGGAGATCATGGATCCTGTTTTTCTGTCCCGGCTGCAATTTGCTGTTGCAACCATGTTTCACTTTCTTTTTGTACCACTAACTTTGGGGCTTTCCATTATTGTTGCATGGATGGAGACTCAGTATGTCAGAACTGGAGATAAGGTTTATCTGCAGATGACAAAGTTTTGGGGAAAGCTCTTTTTGATCAACTTTGCAGTAGGAGTAGTAACCGGCATTACACTTGAGTTTCAGTTTGGAACAAACTGGTCACGCTACTCTGAGTATGTTGGTGATGTTTTTGGTTCTCTGCTCGCTATTGAGGCATCTGCTGCTTTTTTCTTAGAATCCACATTTATCGGAATCTGGATATTTGGCTGGAAAAAGCTGTCTGCCAAAGCTCACGCAGCAGTTATGTGGCTTGTTGCAATTGCAGGGAATCTCTCTGCTGTCTGGATTTTAACTGCAAACGGTTTTATGCAGCACCCTGTAGGATATACTATCCGCAACGGAAGAGCTGAAATGACCGATTTTTTTGAGCTTTTGTTCAACAAGTTCAGCATTCTTGAGATTCTACACGTTATCCCCTCTGCCTGTCTTCTTGGTGCATTCTTTGTGATGGGCGTAAGTTCCTGGCATCTCTTAAAAAAACAGCACATTGATTTTTTTACAAGATCATTTAGAATTGCCCTCATTTTTGGTCTTGTCTCCTCATTGGTCACTGGATTTACAGGCGACCTTCACGGTACTCATGTGGCTGAAGTCCAGCCCGCAAAACTTGCAGCAATGGAGGCTCATTGGGAGACTCAAACATCTGCTCCTCTTGTTATGTTTGCCATTCCTGACGAAAAAGCTGGTAAAAACATAGTTGAGTTTGGTTCAATTCCGGGTATCTTAAGTTTCTTGGGTTACCACGATTTTAATGCTACAGTTAAAGGGCTGAATGACTTTCCAGCAGATGAAAGACCTCCAGTTACCATAACGTTTGCAGCATTTAGAACTATGGTTGGTCTTGGAACGCTATTTATTATTCTTATGATTTATGGCTGGTTTAGAAGAGATAAACTTATGGAATCGCCCATTTTTCTAAAAATAATGCTCTTTTCCATTCCGCTTCCATATATTGCCATTGAGATGGGCTGGGTGCTTGCAGAGGTTGGTCGTCAGCCTTGGATTGTGTATGGATTGATGAGAACATCAGACGCAGCTTCACCAATTGCAGGATATCAGGTGATGACATCATTGATTGCGTTCATTGTAATATACGCTCTTCTTGGCGGAGTCGGTTACTATCTGATAGCAAAAAATGCCATAAAAGGTCCTGTTTTAGATACTAAACTATAAAAATCAATAATTATAAATAGTTATAAAGGAGTTTATAAAATGATTCTCGAAACAATATGGTTCTTTCTCTGGGGACTTTTGTGGGCTGTCTTCTTCATGACAGACGGCTTTGATTTTGGTGTAGGAACCTTATATCCTTTTCTTGGCAAATCTGAAGAGGATAAGCGGGCAATGATCAACTCTATCGGTCCATTCTGGGACGGAAATGAAGTTTGGCTTATTACTGCCGGCGGTGTAACTTTTGCCGCATTTCCAAAAGTTTATGCTACAATGTTTTCAACTCTCTACACCCCTCTTCTGATAATTTTATTTGCACTGATTTTAAGAGGTGTTGCATTTGAATTTAGAGGACAGATTGAAAATGATGGTTGGAAGAGAACATGGGATCTCTGCATATTTATCGGCAGCTTTGTTCCAGCCCTTCTGTTTGGAGTTGCATTTGCAAATATATTCAGAGGAATCCCTTTTGATGGTCAAGGGCTTTATCATGGAAATATCATAATGCTCCTAAATCCTTACGGGCTTCTTGGAGGAGTTCTATTCCTTCTTCTGTTCATGCTTCATGGGGCAAACTGGCTTGCTATGAAAACTGAAGGAGACCTTCATACAAGAGTTGCAGCCCTTGCAGAGAAGATATGGTTGGCTTTAGTGCCAGTAGCTGTTATTTTTCTTATTGCATCTGCATTTGCAACCCGCCTTTATGATAACTATCTGGCTACACCAGCATTTATTATTGTTATAGTGATTGCTGTTTCAGCTCTTCTATCCATTAAATTCTATCTTTCAAAAGGATCATATTTCAGCGCATGGTGTGCATCTGCCCTTACAATTGTGGGCTGTACATTCTTTGGAATAATAGGTCTTTTTCCTGTTCTTTTCCCATCTTTAATTGATTCTCAGTACCACCTAACAGCATTCAACCACTCTTCAAGCCCCTTGACCCTTAAAATAATGTTAGGCGTAGTAATTGTGTTTATCCCTCTGGTTATTGCCTATCAGATGTGGTCATACAATTTGTTTAAGGGGAAATTGACAAAAGATGAGATGGAATATTAATATTTCGCAAATAGTTATTTCTATAAAATCTGATAAATATTAAAGATAGACAAAGGAGTTAAAAAAATGAATATTGATAGAATAGTTTTTGCAGTTGCTGGCAGCATAATACTAATAAGCGTAATTTTTGCAGCAGCTCATAGCATTCATTGGCTCTGGTTGACTGGTTTTGTAAGCGTTAATCTCATTCAAGCCGCATTTACAGGATTCTGCCCTATGGCTTATGTACTAAAATCAATCGGCATTAAGTCGGGAAATGCGTTTTAGGTAAGTTTTTTTAGTGTGTAGTTATTTTTTCATTTAAGATTTCAATTAGGCATGTATTATGCATTCGTTTAATGTGCAATAATGAAGTAAAGATAATCAAAGTTATTTCTAAGTTTAATAAGTTCAAGCAGTAACATCTAAAATCTAAATTTTATAAGGAGAGTATTAATTATGGACAAGTATGTATGCGATCTTTGCGGCTATGTTTATGACCCTGCAGTAGGTGACCCAGATAGTGGAATTGCTCCCGGTACAGCGTTTGCTGACCTTCCAGATGATTGGAAATGCCCTGTTTGCGGTGCTTCAAAAGAGGATTTCTCAAAAGAGTAGTCCAAAGAACGTGAAAAATTAGAGTTTAATAAAAAAGCCCTGAAAATTTTATTTTTCAGGGCTTTTTTGTTGTTTTGATTCATATGGTTAATTGTAGAGTGCAGCACGCTGCACCCCTAATAAATAAATTAGCAATTTTAGTATAATTATTTCTATTACTGCGTAAAACAACTAATTATTATAATAATTTCAAACATTAACACTCTAACTCTTTTTTAAGCCAATCTCTTATCTCTCCATCAACTGCAAATACACCTTTATGCTTTCCATTTGATTCAATAAATCTCTTTTCAAGTTTTTCAGGCATTCTGAAATTTAAAAGCTCTTCTGAATCAAATCCCTTACGTCTAACAAGAGAGACAATTGGAGGGTTTTTCCAGTTGTTAATAGAAAAATATACTGTCTCGTTGTTACTATCTCTGTAATAGTTTAAACCTCTTAGCTGTCCCCACTCAAGATGAAGGGCAATAGCCTCTTCAGGGGTCATCTCCCAATCAACTGCATTCACAATACTAAGATCATTTTTTATATCTTTTACATTATTAAGTCTCATATTATTACCTCCATGAAGTTATAGTTCAATTTTAGAAAACACGCTCTACTTGGAGATAAATATATGCAATATAAATGCCAGCAATGGAAGTTTATGCGATCTTAACCCCTGCATTCATCTCCATCTTTTCGATTATCCAATCTGGAATTATTGATTCAAACTCATCAGAGTTTATATCTCGCCCAAGCTCTTTTGCAAGCTCTTCAAGTTTGATCTCAACTCTTGCCATTGTTCGATGACCTCCGGCAGAGCCGATAAAGTCAAAAGCATCTTTTACAGCGTTGCCTGCACTCTTGCGAAGCCCGTCATTTCTTACAATAATAATAAGTTTGTTATCGTAAATGCCAGAGACAATACTCCAGTTTGCAGTGTCAATCTTCATAAAAAAATCTGCTGTAATAACGCACTGATCAGGGTTTACGATTTTTCCTGTATAAGAATAGACCCTGTGGTTTATGATCTTTTTTCTTTTTATGGCTTTTGCAATAAAATCAAGGTCTTTTTCTTTAAATTCAGCATTTTCAATTCTTGATATCATCGAAGAGTTTGCAAACTTATATAAAAATTGAAATGCCCTTACATCTTCGAGTGCCGTGTTTCGCAAAAATGCAGCCGTATCTGTCTTGATTCCAAGTATAAGTGCTGTTGCAAGAGTTTCTGAGGGTTTGATATCAGCAGCTTTTATGTACTCTGTCATCATAGTCGAACATGCACCATATTCAGGACGGATATCATTAAACTTAGCACAATCACACGAAAGCGGGTGGTGATCAATAATAGCGTCATACTTGAACATAGCAAAACATTCATGATGATCTGGCTGAGAGTCAACAACAACAAATTTATCAAAATTGCGACCATCAATATCTTTGAGAGGTATAATCTCTATATCGAGAACCCTCAGCATGGTAAGGTTATCTGGTCGCCTTATCTCATTAAAATAGGTTATTTTAACTTCGCTCGCCTTTCTCCACAAAAGGCGTTTTACAGCAACCGCACTTGCTATGGCATCAGGATCAGCATTAATAACAATAAGCACTCGGTTGTCTGACGAAAATAGAGAGAGAAATTTTTCAAGTCTCTGAATTTGACTCATAGTTACCTTTATCAAGTTTTAAATTGGTTATTTGTGGATTCTTATATCTATTTTAATTAGTTGGCTTTGCCTGTTTTTTTATGTTGCTGAAAAAAAGGGTAATAACAATAAAAATATATCCTGCAACAGCCATAACAGCCACAAAACCAAAGTTTGCACCAAGAGGGGCAAGAACAAGAGCTGTAAGCCAATGGACAGCTATCACCAAGCCGGAGTGCAGCTTTATCGGAAAATCCTTAAATCTGCATATAACCGCAAGACCGCACAGATTCCAGCCGTACAAAGAGGCAAACACATGAATCCTAAGCAGCCATTTTGTGTTTGCAGGATCATAATCTGGAGACATCTGATAGAAAATATAGATTATTCCAGTGATTGCAGTTGCAATCAAAAATCCAATTCCAGAAGAGAGAAACTGCTTTTGCTGCATCTTTTTCCCATATTTTCTGTACAGATAAAATACTGTTACAACAGCTATAAAAAGCATGGAAGTTACAACAAGCTGGGGATAGAACCTCTCAAACAGAATAAATATAAAAAATATAATGACTCCAAGATTTATAGTCCAGAAACATGCAACTGAAACTATGCTCGAAATTTTGGTATCACACAACTCTTTATCTGCTCCAAAGAGCCTGTACAATCTATTTTTGTTCAAACTTTCAAACATGCACTCTTTAACAGAAAAATCTCCATTAACCCTTATCATAGAGAAGATAACAGAGAGCGTTATCAAAGAGAGCGGAAAAGAGAAACCAAGGAAAAAAGTATTAAGAACCAATTTATCCATAGTTACTGCATGGATATATTCATTATTGATGATAACAGCAGTTGACATCAAAAGCCCGATTGATAGACACAAAAGAGATGCCTGATGAAATTTTGCTGAAACACTCTCTTTCATTGTGAAAAAATTCCATGGAAATATTGAGAATTTTTCAATTCTTAAACTCTCAACAATGGACGCTAAGGCTAAGGAGATAAATATTGTTACAGGATATATCTCAAGAAAGGCAAACAGTGCATAAAAAAGAGAGAGCACTAAAAACGAACCTGTGCGGATAGAGATGCGATCTATCCCTTCGGTAAAGTAGAGGATAATCGTCCCGCCTGTACACAGATTAAAAAGAAATATGTGAAGACGCTCAAAATCGTAATGCTCAAGGGGAAAATAGATTGCTGCATATCCGAAACAGAGTGCAATTATCATCATAATGCTGAAAAAAAGTTTTAAATATTGGTTCATTAAACGTCTCCTTAAATATTTTATCAAAATATCAGAGGTTTATAGTCAAAAAGAAAAGATTCAAATTTATAGGCAGGCATAGGCTTTGAAACAAGATATCCCTGAATCTGATCACACCCGAGAAGCCTAAGACAATCAAACTGCTCTTGACGCTCAACACCTTCTGCAACAACCTTCATATTCATGTTACCAGCAAGAGAGATTATGATTTTAACCAATTCAGACGAGTTGTTCTCATTATCAGCTATATTATCAATAAAACTTTTATCTATCTTAAGAGTTTGGAAAGGCAGATTGCTCAGATAGTAAAGAGATGAGTAACCTGTTCCAAAATCATCTAAAGAGAAAGAGATGCCCATATCATTTAGCTGCTCAATAGATGCAATTGCCTGAGAAATATCCTTCATCAGTGCTGTTTCAGTTACCTCAAGTTCAAGAGCAGAGGGTGGAAGACCGCTTATTTTAAGTATCTCTTTTACAGATTCAACAAATCCATCTGCATGAAAATGTTTTGTTGAGATGTTTACAGATACTACAAGTTCTCTTTTATTCTGATTAATCCAGCGTGCAGTATCTGTACACGCTTTTTTCAAAACAAACAGATCAAGAGGCACTATAAGCCCGCTCTCCTCTGCAAAAGGTATAAATTGATTAGGTGGAATGATAGAACCATCTTCTCTTTTACCTCGTACAAGTGCCTCCATACCATAAATCTCACCATTTTGGAGAAAAATTTTAGGCTGATAGTAAACTTCAAAATTTTCCATTGCAATAGCCTGACGCAAATCTCTTTCAAGAGCTATTCTAAATCGTGCCTGTTGGTTCAGCTCTTCTCTAAAAATTCTGTACCTGTTCTTGCCCTGCCGTTTTGATTGATACATAGCTAAATCTGCATTTTTAAGCAGATTCTCAGAATCATCTCCATCATTCGGAAAAACAGCTATGCCGATACTTATACCAAGGTAGAAATCTATATTGTTGATGCTAAATGGCATCTTGAAATCCTCTATAATAGTATCAGCAATTTTAAAAAGATATCTCACATCATCAACATCTTGAACAATCAGAGTAAACTCATCTCCGCCCAATCTTGAAAGGGTATCAGTTTTACGAATATGTTTGTTAAGACGCAGAGCTATCTCTTTTAAAACTTTATCCCCTGCTTGATGTCCCATGCTGTCATTTACATTTTTAAAGTCATCAATATCGAGCATAAACACACCGACCATTGTTCCATTGCGGCGTGCAAAATCAAGAGCATGTTCAAGTCTATTATTAAAAAGCTGGCGGTTGGGCAGATTTGTAAGCGTGTCAAAAAAGGCTTTTCTTGCAAGAGCCTCTTCCGCCTTTTTCCAATCTGTTATGTCAAACATAGAACAGATGCTGACAGTTGTGCCCGGAAGCGTGGCAACAGTCATGCTGATAACGTGCTCATATCCACTGTAATCCTTAAAACGTGCCTCATAACTTCTTGGAGCAGAGTCGGTCATACCCATGCTGCGGAGTTGCTGAAACGCCATTATCCTTTTTTCCTCTTCAGGAAGAAAAAAATCTTTACACGATCTTCCTATAAGCGACTCGTTTTCCGGGGCTTTGGCAAGATTGATAAACTCCTGATTGGCAAGTATAATCGTGAAATCCTCTGCCATTAGAATGGTCGCATTGCCTGTATTCATAAAAAGGGTTTTATATCGCTCTTCAGACTTTTGCAATGCCTGCTGTATTGCATGAAGCTCAGTAAAATCAAGGAACATCTCAAGCAGAATAGGTTTACCATCTTGTATTATTCGAGCAACAGAACGTATAACAGGAATCTCCTCACCCTGTTCTGTGATAAGCGTGCTCTCCATTGATTTTATAAGGATTTGGCTGCTGCTGTTACACCCATCTGATTTATCAAATATTTCAAATGGATATGGTAATAAAAATTGGATACATCTACTATCGATCAAATCTTTATCTTCTTTGCCAATCATACGAAGAGCAGCTTTGCTTATCTGCTTTATCTCACCAGACTCTTCATCAATAAGAACAATACCTGACGGAATAGCTTCAAGAATCTGAGAAAAAAATGATTCGCTCTCCCGTATTTTATTAAGCATCTCCTGTATGCTTTTGGAAAGAGATGCGATTTCATCACTGCCTGATATT
Source organism: uncultured Desulfobacterales bacterium (assembly GCA_964539635.1). Classification (GTDB taxonomy): domain Bacteria; phylum Desulfobacterota; class Desulfobacteria; order Desulfobacterales; family Desulfobacteraceae; genus Desulfamplus. The sequence continues at coordinate 31,181 of CAZIJN010000006.1, forward strand.
CCAGCCAGCTTATGGCTTCTATCTTTTGCGACAGCATCTACTTCATCATTGAGCTGCAATATCCTTTTAACGACTCTCTTTTCTAATAAAAATAGAGAGAGACAGCCCATGAAAATTCCTGTAATAATTATAGTTATAAGTAAGATATTTGATGAGTCAACGCCTGAACGAAAGATATCTCTTGTTCCCTTAACGCTTATAACTGCAACACTATTTTCCTCAATATCCTTTATAATAATTGAGCACACTATTTGATGATCATCTTTCTCTATAAGCGGAGTCATATCTTTAAACTGAGTCATACCAGTTGATAGAGATTTATTTGATAGAGATTTATTTAAAAACAGTGATTCAACTCTTTTCGATAGTTGGGCGGAAATATTTTTCTCTCCAATTCTGAAAAACTCCAAATCAAGTTCAGTACGCTCTTCAAGGTCTTTTATTACCCTCTCATCAATCTCTCGTGCCATAACAATCCAGCCGGCTTGAGGACCTTTTTTACTGCTTTTAAATATTGGACCGCATGAAGCTAAATAGAGCTTGGTGCCCAATAAAACAACTCCGCTAAATGAAGTTTCATCTTCATTAAAGATACTATTATCATCAAAAGATTTAACGTTTTTAAGAAACCCTTGCATAGACTCTAAAACTCCATCAGGCAATGGGACAAGCTCCTCACCTGAAGGTGGAAGATATTTTCCCCAAAACAGCTCTTTTTTGCTGTTCAAAAAGAGCATTATATTATTTTGATGATTAATAAATGTTTCAACTGGAAGGTTTGAATCTATATAATCATCTTTTTTACCCTGTACAAAAAGATAGGTATCGTCCCAAAACGCCCAGTCTTTAACTAACACATCAATGTTGGATACGATAGCAGAAAGCCCATTTACACTGCGATTGAGGTTTGAAAGTGTTAGTTTGTTTTCAAGCTCATTAAATTTATTGTAGGTAATATTTCGAGTTGTTGTAAAAATTACTGCAACGAGTATTGTGAAACAAAATACTATTATAATCAAAGTCGTTTTTCTAAGACTCATTAGTAAATATCCTTAAATAGTTACAATCATAATGTCTTTCCAATTAGGTGTCTTAAAGCCTGTTCAAGCGTAGGATAAGAAAATTTAAAACCTGATTTTACGAGCATATCTGGTACAGCTCTTGTGCTTGCAAGCAGAACCTCCTGCCCCATCTGACCCCACATCATGCGGATTAATGAAGCCGGCATTGTAAATGGTGCGGGTTTTGATAGTACTTTTGCAAGAGTACGGGTAAACTCCTCATTTGTCACAGGATTTGGAGATATCACGTTCACTGCTCCATCAATAGATTTATCATTTATCATGTGATACATTGCATAAACAAGATCATCCATAGCTATCCAGCTCATGTACTGTCTGCCTGTACCAATCTTTGTGCCTAATCCAGCCATAAAAGCTGGCAAAAGCCGCTCTAATGCTCCGCCGGCAGGTGTAAGTACGACACCCATACGGGCAAATATAGTCCTGATTCCGCTCTCTTGAGCCGTTAGAGCACACCGTTCCCATTCAGAGCAGACATTGGATATAAATAAATCGCCGCTGCAACTGTTCTCATCAAGGCACAAGTCACCGCAATCTCCGTAAAAACCTGTGGCAGATGCAGATATAAATAGTTCTGGTCTGAGCTGCTCAGGCAATTCGCTTATTTTTTCTGCAAGCAGTGTTGTAGATAAGTTTCTGCTTTTTACTATAATATCTTTGAGTTTATCACTCCACCTGCCAGAGCCGATATGATAACCGTTAAGATTAATAACCACATCAATCTTGCCAGCCTCTTCAAGATCAAGTTCTCGGGTGTAAGGATTCCAAGCAATTTCTGTGCACGCTTCTTCAGCATCAGCTACTCCTTTTGAAGAAGCTGTTATTGCAGCTTTTGGAGCTGTTCTTACAAGTTTAACAACCTTATGACCTGCTGTTGTAAGAAATGGAATAAGGGCATTTCCAACCGGTCCGCTTGCACCAGATACGAGAATTTTCAAAGGTTTTGCCGAAATTTGAGATGAAGCGTAAAGTCTATGCCTCTCAAGATCATTTACCATTACAGCGTGTCTATAATCAAAAAGCCGGTAGAGTTCTGATTTGATTAAGCCATGCCATTTATCAGGAATATGAAACGGCAAGGCATAATCGATCCTATCTTCAAGCCTTGAAAAAGAGACGTTGTTCAAGAGCGGGTAGAATTTATGGGTATGTTCCCACTTTGAAAAGATTCCTCCAGACAGCTTATCCTTAAAAAAGCTGTTTTTTTCATATCCAATATGTTCTGCCTTTATTGGAAATGGAATATTGGCAAAACAGATATCCATATCAACTCTTGCTCCAGCCTCAATTCCATTTCCGCTTTTGATTACATTTTTAAGTTTCATCCAAGGAGGGGTGAGACGTTCAAATGCTCCTATCTTTTCATGCCAGCCAAAAATTGTCTCAACAGATTCATCAACATCAATATATTTTGTAAAATATTTGTCTCTCATATTTTGTAGGGACTCCTTGTATTGCCATTAATAAGAATTTGTGATTATCTAAAGAGCCATAGATATTTTATGATTATATAAAGAACTACAGATATATTGCAATTATCGTACTAATATTGAATTAAGTTCAGTTTTTTTTATATTTGAGACACACAATCGTGATTTTCAACTTTGAATTAAGTTTCTTTCTATTTAGGACATACAGCCGTGCTTCTCTACTTTTTAATTTTGTATATTGCAAAATATAATTAGTATGATCCAGATGATTTGATTTTTCAAGAATCAAATATTTATAATGTCTCATCTTATAACAATACTTTTAAACCCTTTCAAGGAGAGCAGTAATGTTTAGAAATCTTAAACTGAAAGCCAAAATGCTTTTAACGATCTGTTCAGTGGTTATAATAACATTTGCACTGACAATTGCCTTTATTGCTGTAAAATTTGGAAATATGGCAGAAAAAAGTGCTATGGAAAAGGCAGTTGAGATGGCTTACCGGCACAGCAGTGTTGTTAAATCAAAAATTGATAAAGCTATGGATTCAACTATGTTGATTGCTAAAACAATTGAGGGGATTAAAGCAAGCGGCATAAAAATAGAAGCAGCACTTTTAGACAATATGGTACGCCAAGTTATAGAGAAGAGCGGTGAATTTCACGGAATATGGGTTATGATCGATCCAGATACCTTTTACGAGAAAGATGCCTATTACTCATGGTTTTATAAAGAAGATGGAGTCATTGTATCTGATGATACTTTTACTCAAGAGACATACAAAGAGATTGCCCAAGAAGACTATTATGCCCTGCCTAAAAACTCAAAAAAACCTGTTCTTCTTGACCCTTATGAAGATGAAGATTTAAAGATTCTTATGACAAGTGCCTGTGTTCCAATTATGGAAAATGATAAATGTATTGGAGTTGTTGGAATTGATATAACACTTGAAGATATAAGCAAAATGGTAGTTGAATTACGTCCGTTTGACACTGGGGAGGCAACAGTTATATCAAATTCAGGTAAGTATGTAGCCCACGCAGATAGTAAAAAAATCGGTACAGATATCAATCAATCCAAATCTGAAGCAATAAAAGAGGCATCTCAAGCAGTCCAATCTGGTTCTATGTTTACGATGAGAGACTATTCTGAGACACTAAAATCTCAGGTTGAGACAATATTTGTTCCAATCCATATAAGCAGCATTGATACACCATGGTCTTTTGCGGTAAATATACCAGTAAACAAAATACTTGAAACTACTCGTAATATAACAATTTCATGCGTTTTAATTGGTTTTGTCTCAATTGTGATTACTGCTGTTGCAATTACGCTCTTTTCAGGAACAATTATCCGTCCGATAAATGGAGCTATTAAACATATTGGAAAAATTGCAAAAGGAGATTTAACACTTAGGCTTAAGGTGGATAGCAATGATGAAATAGGTCAGCTTTCAGTTCAATTTAACAAATTTGTCGAAAATCTTCAGAATATTATAACCAATATAGCCGAACACTCGAAAACAATGGACAGCTCATCTGATCAACTGCTTAATATTGCTACATATTTATCTACAGGTATTGGACAGACCTCTGATATGGCTGGAAATGTATCTGAATCTTCCCAAAAAATGAGCGAAAATCTAAATAATGCAGCATCAACTATGGAAGAATCGTCTGAGAGCGTCTCAATGGTGGCATCAATGGCTGAAGAGATGGCTGTCAGCATAACCGAAATTACACACAGCACCCAAAAATCAAAAGATATCTCTGAAAAGGCAGTATTGCAGAGCAACCAAGCTGCTAATAAGATGTCAGCTTTAGGACGTGCGGCTCAGGAGATAGGAAAAATTGTTGAGACAATAACAGATATCTCTGAGCAGACAAACCTTTTAGCATTAAATGCCACAATTGAAGCAGCAAGAGCGGGTGAGGCTGGAAAGGGTTTTGCAGTAGTTGCAGGAGAGATTAAAAATCTTGCAGCACAGACAGCAGGTGCAACACTTGACATAAAAAAGCAGATTGAAGAGGTTCAGACAACAACAGCATCAACACTTAATGAGATCAATGAAATTAAAGACGTTATAAATGGAGTCAATCAAATTGCGGTAACAATTTCAAGTGCAGTTGCAGAACAGTCATCAACAACCCGTGAAATTGCACAAAATATCGCCCAAACAGCACTCGGCATTGAAAATGTCAGTGCAACTGTAAGCATGAGCACCTCAGCCGCACAAGAGATAACCAAAGATATTGAAAGGGTCAACAGCGAAACTGTACAGATGGCAGTAAGCAGCAACAAGATAAAATCAAGTGCTGAAAGTTTGAAAAATATGGCAGCAAAACTCGATTTACTTATCGGGGAGTTGAAGGTGTGAGATTATTGAAGCATAGCACGCTCTTCGTCAAAATCTGCATATTTAAGTGCAATCATGCGAAATTGATTCTCATTTTCAATAAATGCCTGAGCAATATCTGGATCAAAATGGCTGCCTTTTCCGCCTGCTATAATTTCTACAGCTTTGGCATGTGGAAAAGGAGCTTTATAGACTCTTTTGGAGATTAGAGCATCATACACATCAGCAATTGCCATTATTCTTCCTGAGAGCGGGATATCGTCACCAGAAACTCCTTCAGGATAACCTGAGCCGTCCCATTTTTCGTGGTGGGAGTAAGCTATCTCACGGGCAAGGGTGAGAAACGACTCTTCACCTAAGCTCTTTTCTGATGCTGCAATAATATCTCTGCCGTAAATAGTGTGTTTTTTCATCTCCTCAAACTCTTCATCTGTCAATTTACCCGGTTTTAGAAGAATGCTGTCAGGCACACCAACCTTTCCAATATCGTGAAGCGGTGCAGATTTAGCCAAAAGCTCAATATATTCGTTAGTAAGTGTTGAATTAAACCGTTTGTTATTGATTATATTCATTGCCAAAGATTTAACATATCCCTTTGTCCGCTTGATATGACCGCCTGTCTCTTGATCTCTATACTCTGCAAGGTTTCCAAGACTCTCAATAGTTACATCTTGGGTCAGATTAAGCATTCTTGTGCGTTCTGCCACCATAAGCTCTAAATTATCTCTGTGATACTTTAGTGCAAGATGATTTTTAATTCTCTTTGCAACCAACTTTGGATTAAAAGGCTTTGTAATATAGTCAACTGCCCCCATATCCAACCCTTTCATCTCCTCACTATCTTCGCTTAAGGCTGTAAGAAAAATAACAGGAATATCTTTGGTGCTCTCGTTTGATTTGAGAACTCTGCACACTTCATAACCGTCCATTTCAGGCATCATAACATCAAGCAAAATAAGATCAGGCTTATCCTCTTCAACCATCTTTAACGCATCTGTACCAGTCATTGCCACTTTAAGATTATATTGATCTTTAAGTATATAGGCTATCAGGTAGATATTAAACTCATTGTCATCAACTACAAGAATCTTACTCTCTTTAATTGTTTCCATAATTATTCCATTATAATTCTTATATTTTGCCGGTAAAAAACAGACTAAAAATCTTTACAATACAAAACAGCGATCTTTATATCAGCCATTTTTGAAGTACAGAAAAGAGCTTTTCCGGCTGAATAGGTTTATCTATATGGGCATTCATACCAGCTTTAAAGCACTTTTCACGATACTCATCAAGTGCATGACCTGTCAAGGCAATAACAGGAATATCGCGTGATATCCCTTTACTATCTTGTGCTGTTATACCCAACTGCCGAATCTTACGAGTTGCCTCAAGACCGTCCATAACAGGCATCTCAACATCCATAAAAATCAGATCAAAAGGTTTATCACAGCTATTTAGACCTTTATCTGCATCTCTAACAAACCGTTCATGAGCAATCTTTACAGCCTGATCTCCATTAAGAGCAACTGAAATATTTTCAAATCCAGCTTTTTTAACCATTGCAGCTACAATTTGACGATTCATCTCATCATCATCAACCACTAAGATATTTTTATCTTTAACAGCTAAATTATTATTTTTCAACTCCTCTTGAATATCTTTAGCAGATAAAAAGGCAGCTCTATCTGTTAATAGTTTTTTATCTTGAATGTTTAGAACACTCATAAAAGTTTTAATAAGGGCAATTGGAGTTATAGGTTTGGGAATAAACTCATCAACATGAACCTGTTTAGCTATTTCAGATGCCTGTTTAGCGGCTGTAAATTCGTGTATTACAATATATTTTGTCTTTTGATTAAGATAATTTGTGATATCAGGTTGTTCTGAATTTGTTAAATTGCAACTATAAGTTGAACGATCATTATACGATTGAGAATCAATATTTACAAAAGCTGTTATAACGTCGGTACAGCGGATAGATTCAACAGGCAGATTTGCATTGATCATAACAACATCAAATTTAGAAGAAATTTGTGCCAGCTCAACAGCCTCCTCTCCATTTGATGCAGCCATTACACGCATTCCTAAAGATTTAAGCATAGTGCTGACTGCTCTGCGAGAATTCATATGAGGTTCTACAACCATAACATTAAGACCAGAAAATATTGTATAAAGGCTGTTCTGTGATGCCGGCTGTTCAGCCTTATTGAGAATCATATTAAAAGTAAAGGTACTGCCCTTTTCTGGAGTACTTTCAACATCAATCTCTCCGCCCATTTTATTTACAATACGTTTGGCAATAACCAACCCAAGACCTGTTCCACCGTATTTTCTGGTAGTTGAGCTGTCAACTTGTGTAAAGGGTTTAAAAAGAGATGGAATTTTTGATTGTCTGATACCAATGCCTGTATCTTTTACACTTATACGAAGGGTTATAGTTTTATCGTCTTCTGCTGCCAGCTCCGCATGTACCGCAACCTCGCCTGACGGGGTATATTTGACTGCATTGCCGACTAAATTCATCATTACCTGACTTATCCTTGTCGGGTCTCCAACCACAAACTGAGGTATATTTTTTCCAAAGCTGTAGATAAGCTCAAGTTTTTTCTCATTTGCATTAAATTTAAGCAGATTAAATATCTGTTCAACGAGTTGATTCCACTCAAACGAAATAGACTCAAACTCCATTTTGCCTGCCTCAATTTTTGACAGATCAAGAATATCATTGATAATTGAAAGAAGAGAGTTGGCAGCAGATTTAATATTGCTCAAATAGCCGTACTGAATGTCGTCAAGTTCTGTATCCATAAGAAGATGACTCATTCCCATAATAGCATTCATAGGAGTTCTGATCTCATGAGACATGGTTGCAAGAAAGTCACTTTTTGCACGAGTTGCCAGTTCTGCTTTTTTCTTAGCAGCCTTTAGCTCATCTACCATCTTTTTACGATCAGTTATATCCTCTTTTATTGCAACAAAATATAATATTGTACCATTTTTATCCATAACTGGAGATATAGAGGCAGCTTCCCAGTAAATCTCTCCGCTCTTTTTTTTATTAATAAATTCACCTGTCCACTCGCTGCCAGAGAGGATAGTTTTCCAGAGATTTTTGTAATATAGCTTTGACATCTGTCCAGAACTTAAAATTCTTGGATTTTGTCCAGTTGCCTCTTCACGGGTGTATCCGGTAACTTGCGTGAATTTTCTGTTTACATACTCAATAGTGCCGTTAATATCTGTAATCACGACACTTACCGGAGAGTGCTCAACTGCTTGGGATAATCTTCTAATCTCCCGTTCTGCCTGAGTTCGTTCGCTTATGTTTCTAACGACTGCAAAATTATACTCATCACCTTTGCCGAAAATAACATGGCTTGCAGTAACTTCAAAAGGTATCTGAACCCCGTCTTTAGTTTTATGAAAAGTTTCCAATCTTATAGTTTTGAGACGACTTAGTTCGTTCCAGTGCTCACTCCATGAGCGTGTAGTTACATTGGGGTCAATATCATAAATCTTCAAGTTAAGAATTTCTTGTTCACTATAACCTGTATATTTTAGAACAGACTGGTTTACATATTTAATGCTGCCATCAGGATTTATCCAGTAAACGCCGTCTCCTGTAGTATCAACAGCAATCTGCATAAATTTAAGAAACTTCTGATCCTGTCTCTTCTGAGTAATATCCCTCATAATCTCCATAACATGGGTGATATTGCCGACCTCATCACAGCCGGCAACACTTGAGGTACAAGCGATAGTTATCTCATTTCCGTTTAAATCTAAATGAGAATACTCTCCTGAATGGACTTTACCATCTTTAAATGTCTTATGCGCAATGCAGTTTTGACAAATATTGTCGCAGCGTTTATACGCTCTATAACATTTATCTCCAATCAATGAAGAGCGATATAACTCTTTTGCCACATCATTTGCCCAGACAATAGAGTATTCTCTATCAATCATGCACATTGCATCAGGAATGGACTGGATTATGCTTGTAAGTTTATCTTCGCTTTTCCTAAGATTAATTTCAGCGAGCTTTGATTGAGTTATATTTTCGTGCGAAACTATGATCCAAATTTCATCATCAAAAGCAAAATGGATAAGGCTTGCTTTAAACCAGCGTTTTTCATCAAGCGAATGGCAGGGATAATCAACATAAAACACATCAATATCTCCTGAGAGCATCTTTTTTATTCCATCTAATACCTCTTGTGCCCCTTCTGTCTGTTCTATGACCCTGTCTGGTTCTATATCGTATGAAATATGCTCTTGGGAGGGCTTTTTTGTAATGAAATTTTCTCGCTCTTTTAATGCTGCTTTGCAAATTTCTATGTAATTATCTCCTAAACAGTAGCGAGGAGAGCAAAGCCCATTCTCTTGACCAAATTTTTTCCATCCACTGTTTACGGCAATAATCTTACCGTCTCTGTTTAAAACAGCTATCTGCTTAGGAATAGAATCTAAAGTTTTTTGGATATTTTTGTTCAAAATAGAGAGTACTTTTCCCTTAAGGTCTTTTATGTCTATCTGGTCTTTCATATTTTATAAACCTATTCATTTATAAGTAAATTAAACAAAGAACCAAATCGCCTTAAAGATTGGCAAGTGTAAAAAAGATTTTATATATGAGAGAGCGAATGCTTTAAAATATAGCATCTACAATTTTTGATGGCAAATATCAATTCAAAACTTTAAAATCTGCTGCTCATTTGGATTGACCTTTAACTCTAAATCCTGTTATCTCACTCTTAAATAAGCGGTAAATAGATTTAACCCTAAACTCTAAATAATGGAGAGTTAATAATGTCAAAAATAGTCGTTAAGACAGATAGTGCACCAGCAGCGATTGGACCATACTCTCAAGGCGTAGTATCAACAGGCAATCTTCTGTTCACATCTGGGCAGATTCCAATTGATCCGGCAACAGGAAAATTGATTGAGGGAACTATTGAGGATAAGGCTCATAGAGCTTTTAAAAATCTTTCAGCAATTGCACAGGCGGCTGGAACAACTCTTGATAGGGCAGTTAAAACAACTGTATTTCTTGCTGATATAAACAACTTTAAAGCTGTCAATTCAGTTTATGCTCAATATTTTAAAGAGCCTTTTCCTGCAAGAAGTGCTTTTCAAGCAGCCGCTCTTCCGCTTGGTGCAGATATTGAAGTAGAAGCTATATTTGAAATTTAACATTTTTAATATCAACCCAACCTTAACACAACAAGTAATAATGAGAATATTTAAAAAATTTCCCATTACAGCAATTATTAAGAGTTTACCACTCTGTTTTGCCGCCTCATTCATATTAGAGGGGGTAAATTCTATATTGGGCTTTTCATATATAGAAAGCAGCCCGCTTTTGAGGCTCTCTATATCTGCTCTACTCAGCTTTCCTTTTATACTCTTTTTTATATTAAAAAGGGGCGAGCTTAAAAGAGAATATGCGATTTTAAATAATATAAACTTTGCTATTCTAATCATTAATAGTAAAGGACAGATTCTTTTTTACAACAGCTTTTTTACATCAATATTTAAAAAGATATCTGCATGGCTTCCGATTAAGGATTTGCATGACCCTTCTGATTTAAACTACTTTGATTTTTATCTAAATCCTGAAGAGCAAAAAAAGCTGTTTCAAAATATAGAAAATTTTCCTATCAAATCAGTTCTTGATATTGGCAGTGAAATAATTTCTGCCTATGCAGCTCCTATCTCTACAAACTTTTTTCCATCAAAATCAAATACAGATAAGGATAGAGTTATAGTTACATGGGAACTTATAACAAGAGAGAGAAATCAGCAGCGTTGGGAAAAGGTTGTTCAAGATCAGATTCAAAACACATCAGGAGAACTTACCTCAGCTTCAAGGGAGTTAATAACATCTTCGTTTAATGTTCAAGAGATTGCACAGAGCACTTCAAGACAGGCTCAAGATGTTGCCTCTTTTTCAAGAGAGGTTACTGATCTGATTTTGAAATTGGCGGACGCTGTAAATCAAAGTTCTTTAAAGTTCAAGGTTATTGTTCAGAGTGTAGAAAACAGTAGAGAGATAAGCGAAACTGCTTTAAATGAATCACGTTCTACACGCATGATCATTACAGATTTAAGCTCAATGGCAGAGAGCATCTCCAAAACAACGCAAACAATACAGGAGATTATGGCTCAAACTCATATACTTGCATTAAACGCAAATATTGAGGCTGTAAAGGCTGGCAGTGCTGGAAGAGGATTTGCCGTCATTGCAAAAGAGGTTGGAAATCTTGCCAAACAGACAGCAGCAATGTCTGAAGAGATCACACATGTTGTGGATAAAATATTGGATAAAATACCATTATCTGTATCGTCTATTGAGACAGTTGAAAAGGTTGTCCGGCAGATGAATAAGATCACACTCTCAATCAATGATCTGATAGTTGAGCAGAGCAGCATGATGTCAGCAATGAATGAAAATATGAGTGAAGCCAACCAAAATTCTGAGCAGATCACAAAACGAATGGATAATGTGGTATCTTACAGCTACAGTACTCTTGAGGAGATTGAGAAGAGCCAGAACACAGGCAGAAAGATTGAATCTATTGCAGAGCTGTTCAACCTTATTGTCAGCAGGTTTGGAGAAGAACGTATTGTAACTCCAAACGATATCTACCATATGCTTATTATCATAGAGCAGCTTATTGATGGGTGGATTAAAATATCTGTTTCAAATGAGATATGTGGTAGGACGGACAAGATAAAATTAGAGCGTTTTGAGGGGAAAAAACCTGCAAATGTGCTTAAAATAAGTATAGCTAATTATCAGATGATGCTGAGTCTGAATAAATTGCCTGTTCAAAATATTCCATTTCCAAGAGGGATTGTAACACCTACCCAAACATACAACTTTCTATCCTATCTTCTTAACCTTGTAGAAAATATCTTAATCGATACGACAAGCCGAACAAAAGCAGATTTAAATATCAATCAGCTTAAAACTGCAAGACCAGTGACTGGAAAAAATCCAAGCGATGCCTATGCAGTTGCCAGCAGGATAAATCAGAAATTAGAACTTATTGCAAAAGATCAGTCTCGGTAAGCTACAATCTAACCGCTATTCTTTAAGATTTATTACTGCTCAATTAGGTAAAAGCCTCTACTCGTTTAACGTCTTTTTCATATCACTGTAACCGCCTTCTTGCGTATCTTTAACTGCTTGAGCTTTGTCAATCGGAGTGGTCATCTCTTTTACAGCTTCATGTGCAACCTTATCAGTAAACTCTTTTACAACCCCTTTTTGATTGGCTGAATCTGTTTCCTTATCATTTGAACAGCCTGTGATACAAACCGAGACCAGCATTAATGCCGTAATAAAATATACAAAAACTCTTTTCATTAAATGGTTCTCCTTAAAGTTATTTAACTACTTATACAATTTTTCGCTCTTTTTTGATGTTGTCATACGCCTCTTGAATCTCTCTGAATTTATCCCCTGCAAAATTTATAAACTCTTCAGGAAGCCCTTTTGAAGCAATCTTATCAGGGTGGTATTCTGAGACCAATTTTCTGTACTGCTTTTTAATCTCCTCGTTTGAAGCTGTCTCGTCACACTGCAATACAGCATAAAAACGGTTAGACTCTTTAATGTACATTGATTTTAATCGTGCATAGTCTGTAGGAGAGTAGTTGAAAATTCTTGCGGCACTAAGCAGAAGCCTCTCCTCCTCTAAAGTTATTCCGCCGTCTGCAACAGATACCCTGAAAAGTATATCCATCATAAGTTCGATAATACGAGGCTGGCTGCTAAAAGTCTGGTAAAACTGAGTGGCAAATGCTTCAAAACTCTCTTGAGAATTGATAGCCTGTCTAAAAATATTTATTGCACTTTCTCTGCTCTGGCTGTCCAAATGAAGATCGTTAAACATAAAGGAGTCAATAGATTCAATCTCCTTTTCTGAAACACGACCATCAGCTTTAGCAATTTTTGCAAGCATAGAAAAGGCTGCCACAAAAAAGGTTAATTGAGCCTCTTCACCATATGAAAGTTTCTGATATATATTTGTATCAATGAAGGCGGTATTATCTCTTTTATCAACAAAGGTATGACCAAATGCAGCTCCAGCTACTGCTCCAATTGGTCCACCAATCATAAATCCGATTGTGCCTCCAACCATTTTCCCAAGCCAGCCCATAGTATAAATCCTTATAAAATTTTAATATCACTTGTACCTAACTGATAAATTATTTAATATAAAAAGTTGTATCTTAAATAGAGTATCTTACAAAGATTCAACCTTAATTGATTAAATTATTAATGCACCTAATAGAACCCACTCTTTTTACAAAGAGATAAATTTTAAAAGAGGAAAAATGGCAGCAATATATATCACCATAATCAGCATTGCAATGCTCAATATCACCGGCATAGGTTTTGTAATTTTTATGATACTGTTCAACCACCAGTCAGATATCCAGTTGAAAAAAGCAAATATTAAAAAGAGCACAACGATTATGGATACGATTGATAATAAGGCTGATAAAATAGGAGCTGATGAAAAAACCGGCAGAAACGGTGCATCTGATAAAAAAGATAGCACAGGAGAAGCTGTGATTATTGGAACAGCAGCAGCCACCGCCGCTATTGCAGGATCAGAAGCTGCAAGCGGCTCTATAAAACAGAGCGGCAATTTTGAAAATATTGATGATATTTTAGACGATCTTGATCTGAGCGAGTTTGATGACCTTGATCTTGATGATTTTAGTTAGTCTTTAGAACTCAGACTTGCTATTTAAGCCTGAGTTCTAATAGTGCATCAACGAAATCTATCCATAACACGCTTAAACGCTGGTATTGATTTTATGATGGTCTCATCTTCAACGCAAAAGGCAAGTCTAAAATGTCCCGGACCTCCAAACCCGCTCCCGGGAACTGCCAAGATAAGCTCTTCTTGAAGTGCTTGAACAAACTTTACATCATCTTCAATTGGAGAGCGGACAAACAGATAGAATGCTCCTGGAGGAGTGGTAAACTTGTATCCAGATTCAGCAAGCCCTTCACAAAAAATATCCCTCTTTCTTCTGTACGCATCAATATCAACACTTGCATCTTTAATTAGAGGAAGCACTCTTTGCATGATTGCCGGAGCGTTCACAAATCCTAAAATACGGTTGGTCAGAGCCATTGCCTGCCTGAGTTTTTCTCGATACTCAGCTTTTGGATTGATAGCAAGATATCCAATTCTCTCTCCTGGCAAAGATAGGTCTTTTGAGTGAGATGTTGCTACAATGCTTTGAGCATAACACAAAAACACAGATGGAACATGACTATCATCAAACACGATTTTACGGTACGGTTCGTCAGAGACAAGATAGATAGCTGCACCATATTCAGCACTCTTTTTTTCAAGAAGCTGCCCAAGCGATTCTAAGCTCTCTTTGGAATAAATCTGCCCTGTCGGGTTGTTTGGAGAGTTGATAAGCATAACTCTTGTTTTTGGATTAATCGCCTTTTCAATCTCATTAAGGTCAAGCGTAAAATCTGCTTTAGACGGAACAGTTTTAAGCACTCCGCCGTGGTTATCTGCATAAAATGAGTACTCTACAAAAAATGGGCGGCTGACCAGCACCTCTTCACCAGGGTTTAAAAGAGCTTTAAACACGACATTAAGACCGCCGGCAGCACCGCAGGTCATTATAATGTCATCACCAGTTATATTATCTGCAATCTCTTTTACCAACTCTTTTTGGTCTGCAGAACAGCCGTTTATTAGCTCATCTCTTATCTTTTGTGCAACTGATTCACGAACAAATGGGAATCCGCTGTTTGCCATGTAGCCGTGTGCCCACTGCTCTTTTTGTGCAGCAACAGTTTCAAGAGCACTTTGAAACTCATCTGGAGGAGGAAGATTTGGGTTGCCGATACTAAAATCAAATACATTTTCACTGCCATGTTCAGCTTTTAGGCGAGTCCCCTCTTCAAACATTTTGCGTATCCACGATGATTTTGAAAGTGTCTGTTCAATTTTTGATGCTACGGTCATATAAGTTTTCTCTCTCCTTGTTATATCAATTTACATTCTGTGACGTACAGCAAGTCCTTGTAAGAATTTTTTTAGATACTGATCCCCGCACTCTTTGTAGTTTTTATGCCCCTCTTTTCTAAAAAGTGCAGAAAACTCACCTTTTGTAAGGGTTACATGGGCGAGCCTGAAAATTTCCATCATATCCTCTTGCTTAAGATCAAGGGCAATTCTTATCTTTTTAAGGATAAGATTATTGCTAAGCGAATCTGACGGTTTGATATTACTGCTATTTTTATCTTGCAACGCTCGATCAGGCTTTGAGTCTTCGTTTCTGCGATACAGCCCTTGATCTACAGATTTTTCTTCCAACCGTGAAGAGTCAGATTCACTACCTCTATTATAGATTATTAATCCATCAAAAAAGCGTTCAAGAAGAGTTGTTGAGCAAGATACATAGTCTGGATCGCCCTCTTTTTTTAGAAGATTCAACAACTGAGGCTTATCTATATTGCACTTTGCCAATTTGAATATATTGATCATTGTGTTGTCAGAAATGCTTAAGCTATACCTAAACATTCTTAGTACATCATTATTCTTCATACTATTTTTATCCTATAAGAAATGAAGGTGCAACCTTTGCCTGTTTGATATCAATCTTCTCCCACACCTTTCCAACAACATACGGCTCACTATCCAACCACTCTGATTTTAGTGCATCAAGCGAATCAAACTCACACACAATCATTGAGCCGCACATATCACCTGCATCATTTAAAATAGCAGCGGCATAGAGCCATTTTCCATTATTGCTCATATCTGAAGCAACTTTCAGGTGCGATTCTCTAACAGCCATTCTTCTTTCAAGTGCCTTGGCATCTGTACCGTCATAACCCATTACAACAAACTGCATAAAAACCTCCATTTTTAATAAACAATTTCAAATCAAATATTCTATAAAAGATTAAATTACACCATCTTTAATGCAACAAAAAAAATTTAATTGCAACAGCACAACCTTAATTCTCAATATTTCAACAGCTATATCTGACATTAAAACACGGTTCAACACAAAAAAAATTGTTAAAAATAAAAATTCTTATTGACTATAAAATTCTATAGTGTAATGAATATATATTCATTTTTTTAAAAGACTGTTTTAAAGACTTAAAGAAGTAATCTAATTAAGTTTATAATATTATTAAGAGTAAAATAGAAGATTATCTAATATGAAGCACGATTCAGAACATAAAAAATAATTTCAGGGGAGAATAAAAAAATGGCACAAGTGATATCAGACAGAAGAGATATTGATTTTTTGCTTTACGAAATGCTTGATGTAGAGTCTCTTGCAAAAAAACATGAAAAATTTGAGGAGTTTAACAAAAAGACCATTGATCTTATCGTATCTGAGGCAAGAAATCTTGCAGTAAAAGAGATTTTGCCGACCCAAAAAGAGGGAGATACCCAAGGCTGTAAATTAGAGAACGGACAAGTAACAACTCCAGAGCCGTTTAAGAGACTTTACCAGATTTTTTGCGAAGGAGAATGGCTTGCCACAACAGAAGACCCAGAGTGGGGCGGACAGGGTATGCCAAGAACAGTTTCATCTGCTGCTGCCGAATATTTCAATGGTGCAAACTATCCTTTTATGATGTATCCGGGTCTGACTCATGGTGCTGGAAAACTTGTTGAGGAATTTGGAACAGACGAGCAGAAAAGGCTTTTCTTAAAAAACATGTATTCAGGCAAATGGGCTGGAACAATGCTTTTGACAGAACCTGGTGCCGGCTCTGATGTTGGTGCTTTGACAACAAGTGCAAAGAAAAATCCTGATGGAACCTACTCAATTACAGGTGCAAAAATATTTATATCAGGCGGAGAGCACAATTTAACAGATAATATTATCCACCCTGTTCTTGCACGTATCGAAGGTGCACCAGAGGGAACAAAGGGAATCAGCCTTTTTCTTGTTCCTAAATATAGAGTAAATCCAGACGGCTCTCTCGGTGAGTTCAATGATGTTGTATGTACAGGTATTGAGCACAAGATGGGTATCCACGGCAACAGCACATGTTCTCTATCTCTTGGCGGCAGCGGCAACTGCATAGGCACGCTGCTTGGTGAAGAGAACAAAGGCATGAAGGCTATGTTTGTAATGATGAACGAAGCCCGTCTGCTTGTTGGTTTTCAAGGTTTTGCATGTGCAACCGCATCTTACATGTATGCGGTCAACTATGCTAAACAGAGAGTTCAAGGCAAAAGCCTTCTTGATATGATGAACCCTGATGCAAAAGCTGTAACTATCATCAACCACCCAGATGTTAGAAGACAGCTTATGAAGATGAAGGTATTTGTTGAGGGTATGAGAAGCATACTCTACTTTGTCAACTACTGTGCAGATATGGCATCTATCGGAGCAACTGAAGAGGAGAGAGCAAAATATCAGGGACTTGTAGAGGTTCTCACCCCGATTGCAAAAGGTTATGTAACAGACAGAGCTTTTGAAGTGTGCAGTCAGGGTATGCAGGTATATGGCGGATATGGTTTTATTGAAGAGTATCCAATGGCACAGCTTTTAAGAGACTGCCGCATCACATTGATATATGAAGGCACAAACGGCATTCAGGCTATGGACCTTCTCGGCAGAAAACTTGGAATGAACAAAGGCAAACCAGTTATGGATCTGTTTGGTGAAATGCAAAAAACTCTTGCTAAAGCCAAAGAAATTGAAGCTCTTGCCCCTTACACTGAAAAGATTGAAAAGGCATTCAATAAATTAGCTGAAATTGCCATTCACATGGGTCAGACAGCTATGTCTCCAAAAGTTTTAAACGCATTTGCAAACGCTCATCCATTCCAAGATGCTACTGGTGATGTTGTCCTTACTTGGATGCTCTTGTGGAGAGCCACAATTGCAGCTCAGAAACTTGAAGCAGCAAAAAAGAAAGACAAAATATTCTACGAAGGTCTTATAAAATCTCTTCAGTTTTTTGTTGAAAGCTATCTTCCAATTACAATGGGTAATCTTATTGCAATTAAAAACACAAGCGGTGCAGCAGTAGAGATTGATGAAGAGTGTTTTGCAAGTTGATTTTATAAGATAATCGGTCAAAATTAAATTTGTATGATAGCCGCATAAATTTCAAGACCACCATGAAATAGAGGTATTAACGATTTTCTTCCGGGCAGATAGTGTAAAAACTTTCTGTCTGGAAGAACGACTCCTGCCCGCCACCCTTTAAAATCTGATTCAAGTTTTTTACCAATCTTTGCAAACATCTTCTCACTCTCCCACTTATCTCCAATACGCTTTCCATACGGAGGATTTAAAACCACAAAGCCTTTTATATCACTCGGCAGCGATTTTTCAGATATAGCTGTCGATTCTTGATCTAAACCATTTTGTTCAGATATCAATCGTTCAGGCACAATATCAAAAAAATCGCCTTGCATGATCTTAATTGATGATCCAAAATTGAATATCTCAACTGTCCGCTCAAGCTCTTTTAGAATTTTATCATTTTTGTCCAACGCAAATACAAAAGGCTCTTGAGGTTCAGCAGTTTTATATGACTGAGGCATATCTGCTTCTGCCATCTTTTTTATGTAATTCCACTGTCCAGCCCTAAAACAGGGCCACGCTTCAAATGCAAAGTGTCTGAAAAAACCTGCTGGAATGTTATCTGCAATCATTGCAGCCTCTAAGGCAAATGTTCCTGAGCCGCACATTCCGTCAATCAAGGGAAGTTGTTTTGTTAAATATGGTGGTTCTGTTAAGCCTGTTAGATCAAAATCTGATTTGCTATCAACGTTAAAAGATTTAAATTTATCACAACTAAACGGGTAATCAGAGTTAAAAGATTTAGATTTATCACAACCAAACGGGTAATTCATGGCAGAAAGAATTGCAAATGCCAAAGTCTCACGAATCGGTGCTGCACCTACATTTTCTTTTAATCCTCTTTTATGCAAAAGCTCTCCGCTGCTGTCTATGGATATTTCAAACTTATCATCTTCAGCTCTTATCATAATAGTCTGGCTAACCATCTCTCCCTCTTTTTTATTACTGGATTGTTTGCGGTTATGCGGATTTTTCGAGTTACCAAAACTATTAGACAACTTGCTAAAATAATCTTTAATTACCTTCTCTCCCCTATTTGCAACTGCATCTGTATGGTAAAGCCTTGAAGATTTGGCTGAAACTTCAACTTGAAAGGTTAGGTCAGGATTAAGATAAAGCTCCCACTCAATCTCTTTGAGCTTTTTTTCAAGAGTTCTAAAATTTTCCGCTTTGAAATGTGCAATTCTCATTAAAATTTTAGACGGACTTCTCAAATATAGATTTGCAGCATAACAACCCTGCACAGCAGATGTAAATTCAACTCCTCCTACAATTATCTCTATATCTTGAAAAAGAGCCGGCTCAATTTCACCGGTTAAATCATCAGTAGTAGTGCTTTTTATAAATTTCAGCTTCTCTGTTAAGGCGGCTATCTCTCTGTAGCATAAATTTTTAAGCCCGGGCGGACACGCTGCAAAAAAACGGTGGGTTC
Source organism: uncultured Desulfobacterales bacterium (assembly GCA_964539635.1). Classification (GTDB taxonomy): domain Bacteria; phylum Desulfobacterota; class Desulfobacteria; order Desulfobacterales; family Desulfobacteraceae; genus Desulfamplus. The sequence goes on from CAZIJN010000006.1 coordinate 50,601, forward strand.
TTGCTGTGATCCTTCTTTTTACCCTTTTTTCTAAAGATGAAAGTTTTGTCATTTTTTAATCCTTTATGTTTAAATTAAATCTAATATGTTATAATTCTTAAATGTTATGGTATTGTAAGCATATACTAATAGTTTAAATTATTAAAGCATAGGGAGTCTATTTATGTCATCTAATCAATATTGCATCACAACAGACGTAAGTTCAGCAGTTAGTTTAACAGTTGATGCTATTACAGGGATTACAGATATTACTGAGTCATTGCATCAGACTATAACAAGTGTTGCAGGACTCCTTCTTGACCCTTATCAATCTCGAACAAAGGGGATAACCGGAATGGTTTACAGAAATATCCGCAATGTTGCACAGCTTTCCGGCAAAGGGATCAACGCTCTTATTGAAAAGGCAGCTCCTGTAGTCCAAAAATATGACGACTCTTCTGATAGAGAAATATCTTTAGGTCGTGAAGCCTTTGTTTCAGCATTAAACGGCATTATAGGAGATCATCTTGTCAAAAGAGATAATCCGCTTGCAATAAAGATGCAGCTTCGCAGCAATGGAAAACCATTGAACATAGATCAGCTTGCCCAAGGAATAGAGCAGAGCAGCGGCAAAGTTGCAATAATGGTTCATGGATTGTGTATGAGTGATCTTCAATGGAAAAGGCAGGGTCATGATCATGGTGAGGCTCTTGCCCGTGATTTAGGATACTTTCCTGTTTATCTCAACTACAACACAGGACTGCACATATCTGAAAACGGCAGGGAATTTGCGTATCTTCTTGAAAATTTCATCACGGATTCGATCCAAACATTAGATTTACCCGAGCCGTTAAAACTTGTCATAATAGCCCACAGCATGGGAGGTCTTGTCTCTAAAAGCGGCTGTTATTACGGTAGAGAGGCTGGTCATGAATGGCTGAATCATCTCGATAAAATAGTATTTCTTGGAACTCCGCATCATGGTGCTCCATTGGCAAAAGCTGGAGTCTGGGTTGACAACATACTTCAAATCAATCCTTATAGTGCCCCGTTTGCCAAATTAGGACGCATCAGAAGCTCTGGATTGACTGATCTTCGTTATGGAAATGTTGTTGATGAAGATTGGAAAGATCAAGATAGATTTGCATTATCAAAAGATAACCGGACACCAGTGCCTTTGCCGGAAGGAGTCGATTGTTATTCAATAGCTGTAACTACCTTTAAAGAGCCTTATAACTGCTGTGCTGATTTAGCAGGAGATGGACTTGTAACATTAAGCAGTGCTTTAGGGGTTCATAAAAAAGATAAATTTAATCTCTTGTTTCCTAAACAAAATAAGTGGGTCGGCAGCAGTATGAATCATATGGATATTATCAACAATTCCGAAGTTTATGGAACAATAAAGATGTGGCTGACAAAAGATAGCGATAAGATTGCTGATGTATAAATTTTCAAATCAGTCATTAAAATCAGTTATGATATTTAGAAGATGAAGTTTTTACATAAAATTTGGCATACTTATAAAAAGTCTCCTCAAAGTTGCCCAAAGCAATCACAAAACCTGCCCAGCCGTCTAAAAAGCCTAACTTGATTATATATGTTCTTATAAACGACCAGATTCCGTGCATAAGTGCATCTGTCATGCTCGATTTACCGGATTTAGAAGGATTTTGTTGAGCCAATAACTTCTCTGCACCAAGAGTTGAGTAACGGTTTTTCTTTGCTATCATCTCCTCAAGGTCTTTGTATGGAATTTGGTGGATTGGAGATTTTAAATATCCAGCTCCTTTTTTACTTATGATCTCATAACTTTCATGCACAGGGTCTGGTTTAAAAACAAGCGTCCCTTTTTTAAATAATTGGGGCTGTCTGTAATCTGGATAGTATCCTGAATGGCGGATCCAGCGACCCATAAAAAAGTTTTTTCTTGGAACATAGTAAAGCTCATAGAGCGAATCAGAACTACATGCAGAATTTTTATTTTTGCTGCCTTGAGTACTATTTTTGTTAGTACAACTCTTACTATTATGCATCTTTATGATAGAAAGAATCTCATCTTCTGCCTCTGGCGTGCATCTTTCGTCTGTATCAAGGCTGAATATCCACTTGTGGGAGCAGGCTTCAATAGCTTTATTGCGTAAATCTCCAAAACCGTTAAATGGAATCTGCACCACCTTTGCATTATACTGTTCTGCAATTTGAGCTGTCGCATCTGTGCTAAATGAGTCTGCAACTACAATTTCATCTGCCCACTGCACACTCTTTAGTGCAGCTTCTATCTTATCTGCCTGATTATAGGCTATAATATAAACTGAAATTTTATCCATTGATTTATCGTCTCTGTCCATATAACTCCCATGCAATGACTTACACAACGAAAAATGAAAGTCAGTTAAGAGACTTTCATATAAATTCTCTTTAAAATATCTATTTACCCAGTCTTAAAATTTATAAACGACACCTTAGTGATTTTCATATTTAGCAGAGACTCTTTTAACGCATTTTGAACAATTTCAAGAAGTTCACTCTCTGTAAGTTTATCTCCTTTGTCTGATTTGAGTGCTGTATCAATAGCATTATAGATTACGCCCCTATAATAAGGCAGCCTGCTGTTGATTGCATCAAATACAGTTGAATGAGAGTAGTCAATAGCAATATCTACAGAGATATAAGTTATGCCGTCTTGCCTGTTTGGTGTAACCACCATAAAATTTTCAAGAGTCATGGTTCCGGGCGTCAACTCTTGAGACTCTTGAATAGCCATATCAGGAACTGCTGTTTTAATCTCTTCTCTATTCTCAAGAGTTGCTGCTTTTTGTGATGATGTTAGAAGATTGTCCACCTTCTCTTTGAAAAACATAAAATATACACCTGCTACAGAACCTGCCATTAAAGTTAAAACGATCAGAAAAATAGTAATAACTTTGAGCATAAAACGCTTTTTTACAGGTTTTTTTTCGTCAACATCAACAAGCTCTGCAAGCTGTCTGACAGTACCATCTGCAAGGGTGGTTGTGGAAGACTCATCTGCCTCTTCAAGAATAACCTGTGCATCATCATCTTCTGGAAGGGGACTTTCAACATTCTGAACAGGTACAGACGAACTTTTAAGGTCTTCGTCCATCTCCATATCTGCTAAAATATCTTCATCTTCCTCGTCTGTTCCAGCAAGAAGAGCATCAATATCATCTTGTGAGATTACGTTTTTTACACCATCTTCATTATCAGATTCAGAACTTACAATATTTTGTTCTGATCCACCACCATCTGAGGTTAGAGAAGCATCAGAGGTTAGCTCATCGCTGTCTTTTAAAAATCCATCAATATCATCTTGTGAGATATCGTTGAGCAGAGCGTCCATATCTCCATCAGCATCTTTGAATAGATCATCAAGATCACTGCCGGATATATCATCACTTGTATCAAGATTAAATTCAGGCTCAGATTCATCTTCAGATAAATTGACTTTAAAAGGATCATCTTCTTGAGATTGAGCCTCTGACTCCAACGCATCGCTATTTAATAGATCATCATCTTGAGTAGCTTTATTTATCAACTGATCAATAGTATCTTGAGTGATAAAACAATCTTTTATACTCCACGCTTCAGATGGATCAAGCAGCTCTTCAGCAGAGTCTTGATCCAGCACAACTGTATTATCTAAACTGATATCTGGTTCTATACTATCTGATTCTGGAAGCTCGATATCTTCCGTAGCCATCAGCTTGTCAATGTCATCTTGAGAGATCAGATCAAAAGCTGCATCTTCACTATCAGCTCTATTTTCACTACTGTCCGCAGATGCCTTTTCCGCCTCTTGCGTATCAGAAGCCGGCTCTGTTTTATCTAAGCCAGATGGGAAGTCAATATTAGAAGGGGAGTCAATCTCAGAAGAGGAGTTGAGCAGTTTTTCAATATCATCTTGAGAAAGCTCTCCAAGATCATCGTCTTCATCATCTTCCTCATTATATTCAGATTCTGCTTTTAAGGAGGCTATCTCTGTAGGCTCTGCAATAGTGTCCAGATCATCGTTAATTGTTATCTTGCTTGATTCAGGTGCAGCAGGCTTATCTTCTGGTTCATCAGAGTCATCAGACAATGATGCATTCAAAAGCCTGTCAATGTCGTCCTGCGAAAGCTCTCCTATAATATCCTCATCATCTGCAGAGCCTGCAAGTTTATCAATATCCTCATCTCCATTGGCAATACTCTGTTCAGCCTCTTCAATGGTTTCGGCATTCAGAAGTTTGTCAATATCATCTTGGGAAAATAGGGTATCATCATTGGAATCGGGCATTTGAGAACCTTTATTTAGATAAGAATAAAAACGAGAACTAATTATTGATAGTTACTAATAGTTAAAATGGGTTTTTAGTTTTGACTTTAACTTATTTAAAATTGATGTATGAATCTGGCAGATTCTGGATTCTGTAAGATTGAGAACCTCTCCTATCTCTTTTAGTGTCAGCTCTTCATAATAGTATAGAGAGACAACCAGCTTCTCTTTTTCATTTAGACTGCTTATAGCGTCAGTGAGCAGGGCTTTCAGCTCTTCTCTGTCAAACTCTTCAGATGGGGTATCCTTTACTTTCAGGCTTGATAAAAACCGCGTTTCAGCAGATGTTTCATTGTTTTTTGTTTTAAGGAAGGTATCCATGCTCAATATTGTAGCACCATGAATCTGAGTGAGAGTATCATTATACTCATCTATACTTACACCCAATTCATCAGCAATCTCTTCGTCAGATGGAGTATTGACATTGTTGTCCTCAAGCCTCTTTTTAGCAGCAGCAAGGTCTTGGATTTTTTTGCGGACTGAGCGGGAGTATTTGTCCATACTTCTAAGCTCATCAAGTATTGCCCCTCTTATTCTGTACTGAGCATAAGTTTTAAGTGTAGTGTGTTTGTCAGGATTAAATTTATCAACAGCATCAATAAGACCTAATGAACCAGCACTTATAAGTTCATCAAACAAAACGCTTGAAGGAAGTTTACGGGCAAAGCTTGAAGCGATCTGTTTGACTAAAAATGCGTACTCAATAATTCTTGCTTCACGCCAGCCGACTTCCCTGTTTTTTAGATCATCCTTTTTCAATTTACCCTATCCATTTTTTCAATTTGCGGCATCTAAAACTCTTTTCATAAAAAATTTGATATTACCATCAGAAGATATTCTCATTGGTGACTCTGCTATCTTTTGGGCAATCTCTTTAATTGCCTGAGCTGACGGTGAATCAGGTGCATAATCTATAATGGTGCTTCTGCTTATCACAGCCTTTTGCAGTTTAGGATCAGATGGAATATTACCAAGATACTCTAACACCACATTTTTCAAAAATCTACCAACAGCAGTGTCAAGCGTTGCATAGACTGTTTTTGCATCTTTTTTTGAATTTACCACATTGACCAGCAGTTTAAAATACTTTGTTCCATATTCCTGAGACATCACCTTCATTAAAGCATAGGCATCTGTAATTGAGGTCGGCTCTCTTGTTGCAATTACAATACACTCATCAGCAGCAGAATTAAAATACAAAACATTAGATGAGATTCCAGCGCCAGTATCCAGCAGAATAATATCTGCTATATTTTGCAGAGTTTCAAATTCTGTAAGAAGATTGAGTTTCTCTCCATGCGTCAACTGAGTAAGATTTGAAAAACCAGAACCACCCGGAATTATATGAACTCCGTGGGAGGTTGTAACCATAACTTCTTGAAGGCTCATCTCGCCGCTTATAACATGGCTGATATTATATTTTGGACGCAGATTAAATATAATATCAATATTTGCAAGACCCACATCTGCATCTACAATAACAACCCTTTTTCCCAAAGCTCTAAGGGCAATTGCAAGATTTCCGACTATATTTGTTTTTCCAACGCCTCCCTTACCGCTGGTAACTGATATCACTCTTGGAACTTGTCGGACGCCACCTAAAGAGAGAGAAGAACTTCTTTTTGATAACGAGTCTTTCTTCACAATATTTCTCAATCCGCTTGCCTGATCCACTTTATTTATCTCCTCTATATCTCATTCTCAAACAACCCTTATTATCTCTGTGCACCCTGTTCTGCTCCTAACATGATACTCAAAAGGTCTCTGGTATCAGGAATAATCAAATCTTCAGGGACTCTCTGCCCATTTGTAATAATAGAAACTGGAAGCTGTAAATCGTTTATCTGATCAAAAATTTTGCCGCAGCGTTTTGTCTCATCAATCTTTGTAAAAACGTAGGTTTCCGGGTTTAGGCGTGAAAATGAGTTGACAGCCTCACGCATATCTAAAAAACCGGTTGTAACGCTTAAAACTAAATGAACCGAAATTTTAAACTCTCCTCTAATAACATCAGAAAACTCCTTCATTCTGGCAGTATCAGAGTGGCTGTGTCCGGCAGTATCAATAAGTACTACATCCATGCTCTCCATCTTTTTAAGTGCCCGGATAAAATCCTCTTGATTAAATGCAGCAATGCACAAAAGCCCCATGATTGAGGCATAAGCCTTTAATTGCTCAAAAGCACCGATACGATAATTGTCGATCGATATAAGTCCAACCCGTTTTTTTCTCTTTATGCTCAAATCTGCTGCAAGTTTTGCAATTGTAGTTGTCTTTCCAACTCCTGTAGGTCCGACAAATGCTGCTATATGAGGCATACCTGAATCAAGCGGTCTTGCAAATATGTCTCTTGTATGGATATCTTTCATGCACTCTCGTATTACATACTTTTTAAGAGGCTGGACTATTCCTCTGTGTCGAGATAGATCGCTCTCCATTGCAATTGATGCTCTCTGCAAAATAAGATGCGTCCTTTTCTCTGAAATTCCAGAACGAAGCAGAGAGGCTAAAATACCAGCAGATTCTGTGTGGTTGCAAAGAATCGACTCCATACCGCTGCCAAATCCGACAAGTGATATCAAATCTTTGATATTGGTAAGTTCGTTGATTATTGATGTGTCGCAATATGGATTCTCTTCGCTACGGCTAAGAGAGGCAGGAGCATGAGAGTTCAGCTTCTCCTCTGGTAATGGTGATGCAATCTCATCATTTGGAGCAGCCTCAATCTCAAACATATCATCTGAATATGGGTCTCTTGGGCTTTTGGGAATTCTGCGGGTTGCAACTATAATAGCATCAGATCCAAGCTCTTCTTTTATATCAGCCAAAGCCTTTTGAATGCTTCGTGCTTTATAAATTTTGGTGTTAGTGCTCATTTTTTAAGTGTCACCTTTCCACCTGCCTGAAGGTTAATATCATCAACAATTTCAGCATGAGATACCACAAAAACTGAAGGCAGGGCATGTTCTATAAGTTTTCTGAAATGGCGGCGTAATGCAGGAGAACACATAACCACCGGCTGGACATCCATTGAAATCTGCTTTTCAACCTCAGCACTTAAGGCATTCACAACCTGTTCTACTGTCTGAGGGTCAATTGCAAGATATGAGCCATGTTCAGTATGTTTTATATTCTTGGTAAGCATATCCTCAAGGGCACGATCTATGGTTATAACCTGAAGCACTTTGTTCGGCTGAATATAAGGGGCAAGCATACCTTTTGCAATTCTCTGTCTGACATATTCTGTCAAAAGGTCTGGGTCTTTGCTCATTGGAGCGTAATCGGCAAGTGTCTCAACAATTGTAAGCAGATCTCTTACTGATATTCTCTCTCTTAATAGATTTTGCAGAACTTTTTGCACCATGCCTATAGTCATAAGTGCTGGGATCAGCTCTTCAACAGCCTTAGGAGTTGATTTGGCAAGGTTGTCAAGAAGATGCTGCACCTCTTGGCGACCAAGTAGTTCATAGGCATTTTTACGGATAATCTCTGTAAGATGGGTTGCCACAACAGTTGAGTTATCTACAACTGTATAACCTGAAAATTTTGCCTCATCTTCTCTCTCTTTAGGAATCCAAAGTGCAGGCAGGTTAAATGCAGGCTCAGTAGTTGGAATGCCGTCAATAGCAGTTGCAACTCCTCCAGGATCCATTGCAAGCAGATGGTTGACCATCAGCTCGCTTCCAGCAGCTTCAACGCCTTTTATCAAGATGCGGTATTGGGCAGCACTCAACTGGAGGTTATCTCTGATATGGATAGGCGGAATGATAATACCCATTTCAGTTGCAAACTGCCGTCTTATTGCCCTTATTCTTCCGAGCAGCATACCGTCCTGCTGTTTATCAACCAATGGAATCAGACCATATCCAACCTCTAACTCAATTGTGTCAACATTAAGCAGATGCTCGACCTCTTCTGGAGAACCTGACTCTTCAGGTGTTTCGGCAGCAGCAGCAGCTTCTGCATCAGATGCCTGTTCAGCTTCTGTTTTTTTGGTTCCCCTTAAAAAATACCATGTTCCTGTGGCTAATATAAGAGAAAGGCTCATAAATGGAATGGTCGGAAGCCCCGGAACAAGTCCTAAGCAGAATATAATGAATGAACCTATATAGACAGGCGTAGGACTTGCGAGCAGATGTCCTACAAAATCCTTGCCCATACGATTTTCAGAGCCTGCTCTTGATACCAAAAGACCAGATGCAGTTGAGATCAAAAGTGCAGGAATCTGTGATACAAGACCATCTCCAACTGTAAGAAGAGTGTAGTTGGCAAGAGCGTCCATAACTGACATTCCCTGCTGTAGAACCCCGATTATAAAGCCTGCCCCGATATTTATAATTGTAATAATAATGCCGGCTATTGCATCACCACTTACAAATTTACTTGCACCATCCATAGCTCCGTGAAATTCTGACTCTCTTGCAATTGCCTTTCTTCTTCTTTTTGCCTCAGCCTCATCAATCATACCAGCGTTAAGATCAGCATCTATTGCCATCTGCTTGCCCGGCATTGCATCAAGTGTAAAACGGGCTGCAACCTCTGCAATACGCCCTGCACCTTTGGTTATAACCATAAAGTTGATAAGAACAAGTATGATAAAAATAATAAGTCCAACTACATAGTTTCCGCCGACAACAAAGTTTCCAAACGACATTATTATTGCTCCAGCAGCAAGAGGACCTTCGCTGCCGTGCAGAAGAATCATACGTGTCGTTCCAATGTTTAATGCAAGGCGGAAAAGAGTTAGAACAAGCAGAAGCGATGGAAAAATAGCAAAATCAAGAGGCTCTTTGGTGTACATGGTTGTAATCAGAACAATTACTGACATGGTGATATTGAGTGCAAGAAAAAAATCGAGCAGAATGGCAGGCAGCGGAAGTATCATTGCCATCAAGATACTTACCATTGCAAGAACCATTGCAATGTCAGAGGACTCTCTCTTTAAACTTTGAAGGATTCCTGTAGTTTCTTCAGCCATCTAATTTACTCCTTATATAACGATCATGCTCTCACAGGTATAACTAAAAATAAGACTATAGAGAGGCACGATGAGAACATAGAATTTGACGGATATGCCAAAAAAATGACATCTCTAAAGCTGTTTTCCCTTTAACTTGTAAACATAAGCAAGAACTTCAGCCACAGCTTGAAACAAGTCTGGAGGAACAGTCTGACCTATATCAACCATTGAATACAAATTTCGAGCCAACTCTTTGTTTTCAACTAAAGGAACTCCAGCATCTTCGGCAATCCGTCTTATATTTGCAGCAACTGCACCTGAGCCTTTAGCTGTAACCATAGGAGCGTCCATTTCAGCACCATCATATTTAACCGCAACTGCAAGCCGTGTTGGGTTTGTCACTATAACATCAGCTTTAGGAACCTCTGCCATCATTCTCTGGCGTGCTGCCTGTGCCTGTATCTGTCTGATTTTAGATTTGATCTGCGGGTCTCCCTCAGTCTGCTTAAACTCCTCTTTTACCTCCTGTTTGGTCATCTTCTGATCTTGCAAAAACTGCCACTTTTGGTAAGCATAATCAAGAATTGCAAGAAGCGTCATAACTAAAAGAATTCTGATTACAATCGTAAACGATAAATCCATTATGTATAAAAGAATAAATGATATGCTGTGATCATAAAGCCTTATAACATTATCAAGTTCTCCTTTAACAGCAGACCATGCAATTACAAAGACAATCACAAGTTTAAGAATGCTCTTTACAAGCTCAACCAAAGATTTTGGTGAAAAGAGCCTTGTAAAGCCAGAGAGAGGATTTATTTTTGAAAATTTAGGCTGGATAGCTTCCCATGAGATATGAAAGCCTACTTGAAAGAGGTTTGATGCTGCCGCAGCAAAAAATACAGCAGCAAGAATAGGTATGAGCATCAGAAACATTATTTCTGAATATCTAAAAAAAAGGTTTATCACCTCGCTGTCTGTCATAAGAGGAACAGCTTCAAATCTTAATGTGTCATCTAATATAGCAAGGCAGTTTTTATATATCATTGGGGCAAACATACGAAGAGCAACAACTCCTGCAAGAAGAACAAATACAGAGGGAATCTCCATACTCTTTCCAACCTGCCCCTGTTCACGGGCTTTAGTTAGTTTCCGCTCCGATGCATCTTCGGTTTTCTCTCCACCTGGACCTTCTGCCATACTAACCTCCTGCCGCCCAGAAAAATAGAGATAAGAAAAGAGCTTTTATGCTGCTGATATAATCTCTTGTAAGTATTTTTATGATCTCAAGCGAAAATCCAAACAGCATAAGCCCCACAAGTATTTGAAATGGAAACGCTACAATCATTATGTTCATCTGAGGTGCAAATTTTCCTGTAAGTCCAAAAGCCACATTTGTGAAAAGAAGTGCCGCAATAACAGGTGCTCCAATTTTTATAGCAAGAACAAATAGTAAAGTTCCCTGTTCTATAAGTTTTTCAAGAATTGGCTGCCCAAATACAAACACCCCGGGAGGAAGAATCTCAAAACTCTCTATGATGCAGAGAATCATAATGTGATGTCCATTGAAAATCAAGAAAAGCAAAAGGGTCATCCAGTAGGATATCTCTTCAAGTATTGATACATTAGCACCTGTTAATGGGTCAACAACATTTACCATTGAAAAACCCATCTGAAATCCTATTATTTGACCTGAAAACTGTACTGCACCAAGAAAAAACCTTATACAAAGAGATAATACAACTCCTATCATAAGTTCAGCTAAAATAAGCAGTCCAGTTTCAATAACAGTTTCAGGAAACATTGAAGAGTCAACTTCAACAACAGAGTAGAGAAGAAGCGATAAAACCATTGCAAGAGATGTTTTTACTACGCGGGGCACCACTTTTGTGGCAAAGATTGGAAGCATGAAGATAACAACGCTGAATCGGGCAAGCACAAGAAGATAAACTTTAAACTCTTCAACATTGTAAAGATTTAATATGGGCATATCAAAGCCAACTTTAGATTACATTCTACCTTATATACAGGGGAATATTTTCAATAATCCGCCGAGTATATTCAGTAAATTGTGCAAGCATCCATGGTGCAAAAAAGAGAAGTCCTGCAAAGACAGCAATTATTTTAGGAACAAATGAGAGCGTCATCTCCTGAATAGATGTTACAGCCTGAAAAACGCTTACTGCAAGTCCTACAATCAGCCCAAGCATAAGCATCGGCATGGATATCATCAAAGTCATCATAATACCCTCTTTTGCAAACTCAATTATAAATTCTGGAGTCATTGTTTACCTATAATTCGAGCAATCATGATATTAAAGGGTTATCATTACTGGAATAAGGGATATGGATGCATAAATTTTCTGTTCCGTGATTAATAGAACGAAATACCCGTTCAACAATATCTGCCGTCTTCTCAGGTGAAATCTGCTTAAGACTTGCATATATCAATCTGATAATTCTATCATTGGATTTATCAATTTGCTGCTCGCCATTTTCCCATCTTAAAACAGCAGCTTTATTAACGCCCATATATTCAGCAAGAGTAGCCGCGTTGAGTCCAATATTTTTTCTTAAAAATTTTATTTCGCTGCTGCTTAAAAAATTTTGTTTTTTTATTAATGCTATACCAATAGAAGTATTAAGATCGATTATTCCATAAATAGATGCAAATTCCTCTCCGCAGCCACATCTGTAAACAGTAGTGTTTTCAAGAAAAATATTATCAAGACCTGATTCTGTATAATTATATGTTTCTCTATTTTTTTTCATTTCTGAATTACATACTGAACATTTCATATTAAAAAGTTATCCCAAAGCTCTTCATCATTGAGCCAATCAGAAGATTCCAGCCGTCAACAAGAACAAAAAGCATCAGCTTAAAAGGCATAGAGATCATAACAGGCGGAAGCATCATCATACCCATTGCAAGCAAGACAGATGCAACAACCATGTCAATAACCAAAAAGGGGACATACAGCACAAACCCAATTATAAAGGCTGTTTTCAACTCACTTATAACATAGGCTGGAACAAGAATAAGAAGAGATACATCATCTCTATTTTCTGGCTTAGAGACCTTTGCACCTTTGACAAACATTGCAATATCAGCCTCTCGTGTGTTGACTAATAGATAGTTTCTTATTGGAATCTGAGCCTCATGAAAAGCCTCTTTGTAGGTGATTCTATTTTCAAGATATGGATTTAAAGCCTTATCATAAATCTCCTGCCCGACTGGACGCATTATAAAAAAAGTCATAAAAAGAGCCAAGCCGACTATAACTTGATTTGGCGGGCTTGTCTGAGTGCCAATTGCCTGCCTTAAAAAATGGAATACCACAATAATCCGTGTAAATGGTGTCATAAGAATCAAAATAGACGGGGCAAGTGAAAGAATGGTCAGAAGAGCTACAATTTCAAGCACAACAGCAACATCTTCTGGTGTTTCTGCTGGCTCAAGACCAATTTTAAGAGACGGAATAGGAAACGTTACAGCTTCAGAAACGGCTGGAAATATTGCAATAATAGAAGATACAGCTAAAAGCGAGATAAGAAAAATAGATAAAATTTTAAGGTGTTTAAACTTCACTCTTACTCTCCACATCAACTGTCTGGATATCAGATTCCAAAGGCTCAATAGTTGCAAGAGTTTGAATATTCTGAGTTGTTACTCCAACCAGAAGAGTTTTTCCCATAACCTCCATTAAAACAACTTTTTCTCTTGGTGAAAAATGGTGCATTGAAAGAATCTTGATATGGTTGTGTTTAGATTTGATAACACCAAGATTTGAAAACCGCTTTAACAGATAGATTAAAAGCAGAAGCGTTCCAATTACAAACAAAAGCATTAGAGAAGTTTTAAAAAAAGCAGCCCATATATCTGTAGAGTGTTCTATCAATTTGTTAAATTAGCCAGTTTATTTAAGATAGTTAGATTTATTTAGATACTTAGAACTATTGTAATATTTGAGTTAGTTGTTTGTAAGGCTTTTAACCCTATCCATAGGAGTTATAATGTCTGTCAGGCGGACGCCAAATTTTTCATTAACCACAACCACCTCTCCCCGGGCAATGAGCTTACGGTTGATATAGACTTCAAGAGGCTCTCCTGCAAGTTTATTCAACTCAACAATCGACCCCTGACTCAACTGTAATAGGTCATTTACAATCATTCTTGTTTTGCCAAGCTCTACAGAAAGCTCAAGAGGAATATCAAGAATAAATGAAAGCTCTCTTTCACCAGATTCCTCCCCTTGTGCATTTAATTCCATTGTTGAACTACTATTTTGATTCTCTTCGTTTTCGTTTGCCATATTTACACGCTCATCTCTATTTCAATTTCAATTTCTCTTCAACCCTGAACGCCTGAAAGCCTCTTCTTACACCTGCATACCCTTTTATTTTGGGCAAATCTCCAACATAGCCTGTCAACATGTCGGTTGCATCGTGATCCAACTGAATGATATCACCTTCTTGCATAAGCCACAGACGCTCTCCTGTTATCTCAGTTGCACCCAACTCTATTCTAAGCTCAATTATCGATTCCAATATAACCGATTCTAACATTTTTTTCCATGCAAGGTCTGTCTGCTCTATCTCTGCCTGAAACCCTGACGCTAACTTTGTTCTTAACGGCTCTATCATTGAATATGGAAGACAGACAATAAGATTTCCTGCTATCTGCTCAAGTTCAATCTCAAAACGTGTGACAATAACAAGGTCAGTAGGAAGAACTATTGCAGCAAATTGAGGATTCATCTCTGATCTTACAAGAGAAGTTTTTACTGTTTCAATAGGACTCCATGCAGTTTCAATATTTTTCAGACATGCCACAACCACCTTTTTTGTTGCAACCTCTTCAATTTTTGTAAACTCTCTTCCCTCAACTCTTGCCTTTCCTGAACCCTCACCACCGAAAAAGGTATCTATAAGGTTATATACAAGCTGGCTCTCAAGAATAACCAGTGCAAGCCCTCTTAAAGGTTCCATTCTAAACACATGAAGGCTTGTTGGAACAGGAAGGCTTCTTACAAATTCAGAAAATTTAAGAGTATCCAATGGGTTGGCACTAACGTCAACATTAGTTTGAAGAAGTGTTGACATGCTTGCCCTAAGCTCTCTTGCAAGACGCTCGTTAATAACATCAAAGGTGGGCATCCTTGCCCTGACAACCTTATCTTGGCTTGAGAAATCATAAAGCGGAACTCCATCTTTTACAGACGGAGCTTCCGCCTCTTTTTCCGCCTCAACTTCACCTGAATCAAGACCCGCAAGCAGGCTGTCAACTTCGTCTTGGGATAATATTTCACTCATTAAACTAAATTACTCACTTGTCTGCACTCCTTTGGTTCTGCCCCCAAAGACTAACACCTGAAAGGAGATGCGTTTGTGTTATTATTAGAATATAGACTTACTGTAACCAAAAAGCTGTAAAATAGATATTTTTTATCATTCTGGACGGTAATATTTTATTTAATTCTTGAATTAGATGATACTTAAAGTTGAGTTTGCCTTCAGGAGTTCTTAATAAAAGCCATGTCATTTTTTTTGTCTCAACTTCAACTGTCTGTCTGATTTTTCCAATATTAAATTCAATCTCTTTTCGCATTTCAGGTGCAATAATCTCAACGGAAATTTTAAGTGTAAGATAATTTAAACCCTCACTCTCCTGCAACTGAATTTTTTGAAAGAGTTCCAAATCTACAACATCAGGAAAATCAGGCTCAGGCGGAGGAATGGGCTTTCCATCTTTATCTACCGCCGCTTCCGCTGTTTTAGCACTCTCCTCTATTTTAGCGGATTCACCTGTATCGGTACTATTAGGTTTTAGAAAAAAGAACCAGCCTGCAAATAAAGCCCCTGCAATAATAAGAATCAAGATAAAAAATATAATCATGAACTTTAAACTGAAGATTCGTTTGAAAAATGATTTTTTTGCCGGCTCTCCATCTGTTTGGACATTTTTTTGAGAGTTATCCTCTGTCTTTTTGCCTTTAGCAGAATTTTTATCTTTGTCCGAATTTTTATCTTTTTTCTTAAACTTAAACAATACGACACTCCTTTATAGTGTTATATTTTTATAGATTTATCTCTTCATACCAATTACTGTGTTGAGCATATCATCAACGGTTGTTATTGTCTTGGAGTTTGCCTGAAAACCTCTCTGAGTTGTTATCATTTTAACAAACTCCTCTGAGATATCAACATTAGACATCTCAAGAGAGTTAGGGTTTAACGTTCCAAGACCATTTTCACCGGGTCGGTTTGTAATAGCTTCTCCGCTGTCACGGGTCTTTCTAAAAAGGTTTCCGCCTGCACTGGAAAGTCCGTTGTTATTCAAAAATTTTGCAAGACCAACACGAAACAGGGGAATCAATTCACCATTAGAGTATATACCTGTAATAGTTCCATCTGATGAGATATCAACTCCCTCAAGACTTCCGGCAGCATAACCGTCTGCATCTTGATATACTGTGGTTGATTCTTTTGCAAATTGAGTTGTTGACATGGCATCTTTGGTAAAAGTCTGATTAACATACTGAGAACCTAAATTGAACTGAATCATAGACTCGGTTGTTCCAAATTCTCCACCGAGAAAATCTGTCTTAAAGTTGAAATATCCAGTCTCTTCAAGCTCGTCCTCTTCGATTTTTGTCCATGCATTTGTTCCAACTATGTTAAAAGTGATTGTACTATCTTGAGTAAGCGAATCTTCAAATTTGAAAACTATGTCGTCAGAATCGTTATCTCCGCCTGAACCATCAAGGTCTATAATTGCTTTATCTTTATCTCCAGTTATTGTTGGAGAAGGATATAAAGCAGCGTCTGGAGGAGTTGCAAATGACCATATTCCAGTAGCACTATCCCAAGCAATCTCTATCCCAGTATCATCTTTTGTCATTACAGTAGGATCATTAATCTGTATAGTGGTATTTCCATCACCTGTATCGCCTGTGTATATATCCCCTTCAATTCCTTGAACGTGAATATCTTGTTCAGCGTTTATATCAAATGTTATTTGGTTGCCAGCCGCTGCTGGTTTATCTAACTTAATTTCAAAATCAGCTTCTCCATCATTATCTAAATCAATTTTTATATTCTGCTCGTTGCTGCCTAGTAAAACTTGGGCGTTTGCATAAGCAGCAGCTCCAGCAGGATCAGTTGGAAGATTGATTGTCCAATATGGTGCAACGTTACCGCTGGATATTAATCCAAAGTCATAGGCATCTTCTATCATTGTTTCACTGTTTACAACTTTAAAGTGGACATTTTCCTCTTTATTTTCACCGCCGTAAGTATTTAATTTACCTATTCTGCCTTCAAACCTATACATACTAAGATCAATAATATCTCCGCTGCTTTTGCTGAAAGTAATTGTACCTTTGGCTAAAAGTCCCTGTCCCTCAGTTCCCTGCACAAGAGTTCTTTTATCATCTTCAGGATTAGTAACAATCATATATTCCCACTCGTCACCAACATTGGAGGAACGCTTTTTATCGTAATAAATTGTTACATCATGGGTACTGCCCAATGAGTCATACACTTGCACAACAGTTTGATATTGATATTTTGAAGTCTCCATATTTGTAGTAGCTGCTGCACTGCCGTCCCAAAAATTTGCCATAACCTCTGCTTTGCTGTCTGCCTTAGCATTTAAATTAGTTACAACTGTAATTTCAGTGCTCTTTGCAGGCGGAGATGTAAAACTCTGCATTACAATATTACCAATTGCTCCTACATCTTGACCAGTTTCAGAGTCTAATGCCCAACCCTGTACGACATAACCCTGAGGGTTTATAAACTGTCCAGATTCATCGAATTTAAAGTTACCTGCTCTTGTGTATAGATTATTCCCATCTTCTATATCTCTAACAATAAAAAAACCATCACCGCCGATTGCAAGGTCAGTTGTGTTGCCAGTTGTTTCAAAAGAACCTTGATCAAAAACTTTAGCAACCTGTCCTATACCTACACCTCTTCCAACCTGACCGCTGCCTGCCTGAGTCGCAATACTTTGGCTGAGTGTATCAGCAAACGCAGATGTACCTTTTTTAAATCCAACTGTATTTGAGTTGGAAATATTATCACTGATAACCTGCATGGTGTTACCCATATTTATTAATCCGCTGGTACCTGTAAATAGTGAACTTGATAGTGCCATGATGATATCCTCCTTTATTATAAAATCTTATATAAATCTAATTGGTAATTTAGACTAATTTTTAAGTTTTAACGACATGCTAATATAAAACATTGCCTTAAAGTTTAATTTATATTTGCAATTAATTGATACCAGTAATTGATGAAATGCTTACCAAATCGCTGTTATCTCCAGCCACAAGATACTGTGTTCCGTTAACGTATTTAATTCCAGTTACATCTCCTGATTCAGCGGCTTTGGCTTTGCCTGATGCTGATGAAATAGAGTATGAGTATATGCCGTCTGCAACAGGATTTCCAGAACTGTCTGTTCCATTCCAGTTGATCACATTCTCGCCTGTAACCGTATCGTCAGACCCAAGTCTGACACTGTTTACAACATTGCCCTTTGAGTCAAGTATCTCAATCACAACATCTTCTGGATTTTCCAATTCAAATTTAATGTCGCTGCCTGACACATTGGCTTCTTGAACTGAAAAGAGATGTCCTGTGTATGATATATCTTTACCAAGATAATCAATCGCTGTCATTGAATTTTCTGCATTTGACTTGTCTGATCCAACTTTGACAACTGCGTCTGGACTTAAAAGAACACCTCCGATATCAAGATATGCCTTGCCGTTTTGGTATGTAACACTATCTACTTTTCCTGTGATTGTTGTCGGCAGTGCTGAATAACCAGAACCAGTGTTTGCAAGAACCTGATATGTATATGAACCATCTTCAACTGGATTTCCGCCGTTATCTGTGCCGTCCCAATTAAGACTATAATCGCCAGATGTCTGCTGCCCCGGATAGAGAGTTTTCACAACATGACCTTCTGAGTTGGATATAGTAACCATAACTTCAGCCTGACTCTCAAGAGAATAATAACCACCTGAAGGCGTGCCTGCACTTATCTCAATAGAATTGGCATTTCCAGTAACTTCCTTTCCAATATAAGCAGTAGCGTCAGTTTCAGAACTTTTTGTAAACGCATCTGCCATAGACTGAATTGATTTATTTACATTAATCAACTGCTCAAGAGAAGAGAACTGTGCAAGCTGTGCAGAAAAATCACTGCCCTCCATAGGATTTAAGGGGTCTTGGTTTTGAAGCTGGGCAACAAGCATCTTCAAAAACGCCTCTCTTCCTAAATAATCCTCTTCTGCTTTTTTTTCTGTATCATTAGTTTTGTAGGAGCTTGCGAGCTTTGCAAGGCTGCTGTTTCCTATTGCGTCAGTCGTTGTCATATATTTTTACCTCCCGAACGGGTGAATGGTTATAAGCAAATCAATTTACTGTTTAAATCAGGCTACAAAATGGAGATTACCATCTTCATTATTTAAAATAGTTTGAACGCCTTCAATCTCATCTGTAGATATTGAACTACGCTGTCCTGATGAGCTGTTGTTTCTGCCGGAATCTGATCCGCTTTGAAACTGCTGTCCTGAATTTGCCATTGACTGTTTAAAATCGCTGCCCACCTCTACATCAAAATTTCCAATGGTAATACCGTTGTTAGCAAGAGATGATTTAAGATCATTAGCGTGTCCGGTCAGAATATCCTTTGCTGACTGGTTTTCGGCTACAATACTTACATTTAATGTATCACCTACAGTCTCTATTGTCATAAATATCCGACCAAGCTCGGCAGGTCTAAGTTGTAAACGAATCTCATTCTCTCCACTGGTGATTGCTCTATTAATGCTTCTGACAACCTGATTTGTTACATAAGATGGAAGTACAGATGAGGCAGATTTATTTGCTGCTGCACCTAAAGAAGTTCCTCTGTTATCATTCTGATTAAAAAAGTTCTTGTCTGATGAGTTGTTTGAGTCAGAAACGGTTAGAGACTCTTTTCTTTCTAATCTGGATATTATTGAATCAGAACCACTTTCATTAACGTTTGATCTGCTATTACGTTCACTTTTTTTTCCTGAAACCAACGACTCACCATTATGTGCTAAGTTAATCTGGTCAGCTATTATATTACCAGTTCCTGCCTCAGAACTTACTCCGGTTACTCCAGCAGCAAATGAAATATTACTACCAGAAGTTCCGCTATTTGTTACAGATTCTATTTTGCTCTTTTGCTCTTTTTCTATTTCAGCATTATTTATTACCTTCTTTTGAGATATCTCATTAAAAAACTCAGATGAATTTTTTAAGTTCAGTTTATTTGTTTGCCCTGTCTGTGTCTCAGCATCTATATTGTTTGTAGTATTACTATTTTCTTTTATCTCTATACCAAGAGATGATAGCAGCTCTTTTATATCTTTTATTTTTTCCGCACTTAATGAGTTAAATGATTCGGTAGTGGATTCACTAACCAGCGGCAGTATAATATCAGAAGAGTTTTGTTTTAAAGCCTGTCGTGATGTTGGCACTGTATCAATCAATTTTTCAGAGTCATCATACTTATTACCATCAAGCTTATTCTCTTTTATATCTATACCAAGAGATAATAGCAGCTCTTTTAACTCTTTTGCTGCTTGTGCATTCTCATTTGTTAGAATCTTATCAAGTTTTGCTTCTTCAATTAATGTGCCATCAGAATCTTTTAAATCTGATTTGCTGTTTATAATTATACCAAGGGAGGCAAGCAGCTCTTTTAACTCTTTTGCTGCTTGTGCATTCTCACTTGTTAGAATCTTATCAAGTTTTGCTTCCTCAACAGATACAGATTTATCACCAACAGATACTAATTTATAGTCCGCAGGGGATAATTCATCGTCAACAGATATCAATTTATCCTGAACAGATGCGGATTTTTCAACGGATACAGCATCAGCCTTAACAGGTGATGATTCATCAATAGATGAAGATTTCAATTTACCAGATGTTAATGTGCCATCAGAATCTTTTAAATCTGATTTGCTGTTTATAATTATACCAAGTGAATCAAAAAGCTCTTGTATCTCTCGTATATTTTTTGGATTATCTATATTAGACACACTATTTGCACTATCTTGAGTTTGCTGCGAATTGTCAGATAAATTCATCAGTAACTGATGTTTAGCACTTTTCAACTCACGGTAACGCATCTCTGTTTCAGCAGTCTGATCTTTTTTTATCTCTTTTGTTTCGGCTGCAATAGGGTTGTTATTTTCAAGGCTATTTATAAACTGTTTAATTAAATTATCTGATTCAGAAACGTCTTCTTGTAGGTTTACAGAAACACTGCCTTGAAGAAGGGTAAAGCCATTTTGTATGCTTTTATTTAAACCAGTAATAGAGATATCTTCTGATAGCTTAGAATTTGAAGCAGCCTTATTTATAACTTCCTTTAATATATCTTTAGATGCCTCTTTCTGCCTAAAACCCTCAAGTGCAGATACAAAATCACCAAGAGTAACTTGAGATTTTAATTCTCTGTTTGTATTAGTAATATCACTGTTTTTGACAACATTATCTTTAACTTGACCCATATTTACAGAGAGTCCAAGTTGTTGCAGCGTATCCTTTATAGCGTCAACATCTGAATCATTTTGAAAAGAGATGCCTGTAAAAAATGAGGTTTTCTGAAGAGACTGAAGATCACCAATAAGAGTAGTCAGGTTGAGACCTTCACCTTTTACCTCTGAATTGGATATGATTGAGTCGGTTATATTATCAGGAACTCCCAAAGATTTCATAATAGAGCTGATAAACGGAACTGCTGATAGGTCAAGAATCTGCGGGCTGTAATTATCATATCCATCTGAGCCAGAACCCTTTTTATCAGATTTTTTTTCTATAGAAAAAGCATCGCTATCTGCACTATCATTACTGGTGTTATCTGAATTTGTAGTATCTAAGGGTGAATCTGGCTCTGCTGCGGACATATCTTCAGATTCAATGCTCAAAAGTCCGTCTATCAGTGCAGATAAAGAGACTTTCGCATTATCAGATTCAGATTTTAATGTATCTATTAGCTGTGCAACTTTTGAATTGTCAAATCCAGCCTTGTCCAACATCACTTTAACTGCATCTAAGCCGTTTTCACCTATAGAAATACCATTCAAATCACCATAACCTGAAGCCATGAGATACTGCTTAAGTGTTGTTAAAAATTCAAAACCTTGTACAGTGTTTATCTCTTTTAACAGATCTCTTTTGACGCTCTCTGCCAATATATCAACTTCAGCAGATGATGAGGCTGCTGTTTTTGTTAAATCTGTCTGTGAAGCTGCACTGCTGTTAATGCCATTTTTGGCAAGCATCTGATTAAACTTTGTTATAAAAAGGTCGGCAACAGAACTCTTGCCGCTTAAATTCTGACTTGACGATGTGCCGGCAGTAACAGATTTAGGAGCTTTATTCATTGATATTTGAGATGTAAGAAAGTTAAAACTCATGGCATCACCTGTTATAATAACTATGTTTTAATTATATATTGTATATCGGTTTTTAAGTTTATTAATTTTTATATAGAATTTTAAAAGCAATGTTCATGCCATAATAGATAAAATCAATTTTTCAGTATCAAATCAGAGGGTTATAATTTTAATATTGAACAGAAGTGTCAAAAGGAGGCTTTAGTGTATTGCAAATATTGCCTGTTATCTTAAAATATAGGAAAATCCTGCCAGTTAAGATTTTGATGAGTTCCAGAAAGTTGTTAAATTTCAAAATATCTGTTAAGGTAATGTCCATTTTTTCAACAATATAACAAATTTATTCAGGATATAAAATGATAAACACACAGTTAAAATCTAAAAACAATGTAACAGATTCAGAGTATAAAAATGTCAGAGTGGCTGTTGCAGGAGCAACAGGATATACAGGAGCAGAGCTTGTTAAATTGATTGCCGGACACCCAAATGCCGAGCTTGCTGCAGTTACATCAAGGTCATACAGCGGCGAGTATTTTGACAATATCTTTCCATCGCTTAGAGGCATTGTAAATATTAAGTGTGAAGATATGGAGCCAAAGAATCTATTCGGCAGGGTTGACTGCGTATTTTTAGCACTTCCGCATAAAGTCTCAATGGAGTATGCACCGATTTTTTTGGAAAACAACATTAAAGTCATTGATCTTTCAGCAGATTTTCGTTTCAAAAATTTAGCATCTTACGAAGAGACATATCAGAAACATTCAGCCCCTCATCTGTTAGAAAAGTCAGTTTATGGCTTATGCGAGATATATAAAGATGAAATTGCAGGGACAAATTCAGCAGCAGAAGGATTTGACACCGCAAAAAGTGCAAATCTCATTGGTAATCCAGGGTGTTATCCAACAAGTCTGCTTCTTCCTTTAATCCCGCTTATCCGTGAAGGAGCAATCAAACAGCACGGCATTATTTCAGATTCAAAATCTGGTGTAAGCGGTGCAGGGCGTTCTTTAGCTCTAAGTTCCCACTACTGCGAGGTTGCAGAATCTTTTAAGCCCTACAAAGTCGGCTCACACCGTCATGTTCCAGAGATGGAGGAGATTTTAAATGCCCAAGCATCTATCAGCAGAATCATCAGATATGGAAATAGCAGCGGCAGCAATCAAAATATTGATAACAAAGAGAATCTTGATAATAAAGATAAAATAAAAATTACCTTTGTTCCTCATCTTCTGCCGATGAGCAGAGGAATGCTGACTACAATTTATGCAGAGCTGTCAGATAATATTGCTGATAACGGCTATGACGTAATCTCTGATATTTTACATAAATACTATGATAACAGATTTTTTGTAAGACTCCTTCCAAAAGGCAGGTTTCCAGATACAGCTCATGTAAGAGGCACCAATTTTTGTGATATTGGTTTCTGGGTTGATGACAAATCAAAAAGAGTAATTATAGTTTCTGCGATTGATAATATTCTTAAAGGTGCATCAGGTCAGGCAGTTCAAAATATGAATCTGATGTTTGGAATGGACGAGACAACAGGGCTTAAACTTATTCCAGGGGCAATATAAGAAGCAATACTTTTTTTAAGTTCTAAATGTAAAATTTAAAAGAGAGCCGCATCTGTGATTTAGGTAGATAGGCACAGAGTGTTGATCTCTAATTTAGGTATTAAACAAATAAAGGCGTAAAAAATCAAATGGTATTCAAACTACTTACAAAGATATTCGGGTCAAATAACGACAGGGCAATAAAAAAGATAATGCCCTTGATAGAACAGATTAACTCTCTTGAGCCAGAGATTCAGAAGCTGACAGATCAAGAGATGGCAGATAAAACCTTAGAGTTTAAAGAGCGTATATCTAAAGGTGAAACTCTTGACGATATTTTGCCAGAGGCTTTTGCTCTTGTCCGCGAAGCATCTTGGCGAACTTTGCAGATGCGTCATTTTGATGTTCAGCTTATCGGCGGTATTGCACTTCATCGCGGTATGATTTCAGAGATGAAGACTGGTGAAGGAAAAACCTTGATGGCAACCCTTCCTGCATATCTGAACGCTCTTTCTGGCAAAGGAGTTCATATCGTTACAGTCAACGATTATTTGGCAAAGCGTGATGCTGACTGGATGACTACCATTTATGGTTTTTTAGGTCTTAAAGTAGGCGTTATTCTCCACAATTTAAATGATGAAGAGAGAAAAGAGGCTTACAGTGCTGACATAACCTACGGCACAAACAACGAATTTGGTTTTGATTATCTTCGCGACAACATGAAGTTTGATAAAGAGTCTCTTGCCCAAGGATATCTCAATTTTGCAATTGTTGATGAGGTTGACAGTATTTTGATTGATGAGGCAAGAACTCCGCTTATCATCTCTGGTGCTGCTGAAAAGTCAACCAACCTCTATCAGCAGGTCAATACAATTATTCCAGCATTTAAAGATGAGATTGATTACAAAATTGATGAAGAGGCAAAAAGCGTTACGCTTACAGAAGAAGGTGTTGCAAAAGGCGAGAAATTTCTTGGAGTTGAGAATCTTTATGATCCAAGCAACATTGAGATACTCCACCATTTAAATCAGGCACTCAAAGCCCATACAATGTTTAAGCGTGATGTTGATTACATTGTAAAAGATAATCAGGTTGTGATTGTAGATGAGTTTACAGGACGACTTATGGAGGGCAGGCGTTACAGTGACGGACTGCATCAGGCACTTGAGGCAAAGGAAAATGTTAAAATTGCCAATGAAAACCAGACGCTTGCATCAATTACATTTCAGAACTACTTTAGAATGTACGATAAACTGAGCGGCATGACTGGTACTGCTGAGACAGAGGCTGCTGAGTTTAAAAAGATTTACAATTTAGATGTGTTGGTCATTCCAACCCATAAGCCGATGATCCGAAAAGATTTTCCAGATGTTATCTACAAGACTAAAAAAGAGAAATATGAGGCAGCAATCAAAGAGATTATAGCTCTTCATAAAAAAGGGCAGCCCGTTCTTGTCGGCACAATATCAATTGATGTTTCCGAAGATTTAAGCAGACAGCTCACAAAACGGGGCATCAAGCACACAGTGTTGAACGCAAAGCACCATAAGGCAGAGGCTGAAATTGTTGCGGCGGCTGGTCAGAGGGGAGCTGTAACCATCTCAACCAACATGGCTGGACGCGGAACTGATATTGTTCTTGGAGAGGGAGTTAAAGAGCTTGGCGGGCTTCATATTCTCGGAACATCAAGGCATGAATCACGCCGAATTGACAACCAGCTCAGAGGGCGTTCAGGTCGTCAGGGCGATGAAGGCTCTTCAAGGTTTTATCTATCGCTTGAAGATGATCTTTTAAGAATCTTTGGCGGAGAGCGTATAACAAAGATTATGGATCGTCTCGGCATTGATGAGGGAGAGCCGATTGAACACCCGCTTATAAGCCGTGCCATTGAAAATGCCCAATCTAAAGTTGAGGGTCATAACTTTGAGATAAGAAAGCAGCTTATTGAGTATGATGATGTTATGAACCAGCAGCGTGAAGTTATCTACCGCCAAAGAAGACAGGCTCTTCAAAACAATAATCTAAAAGATGAGTTTCTCCAGATGATTGAAGAACGCTGCTGGTCAATTCTTGATGAGTTTGAAGATAGCAAACTGCCTGTTTCAGAGTGGGATTTAGAAGGGCTTTGCGAGGCAGTGAACCGCCAGTTTAACACAAATCTTGATGTGTCAATCTTTTCAACTGAATCTGACGCTGACAATGCAAAACCAAATCTTGATGCCGCAACTGCTGGTAATATTATATTGCAGAAGGTGATGGATAAATACGCTGAACAAGAGTCTGTAATCGGTGAAAATGAGTTGAGAGAGCTTGAAAAATATATCATGCTCAGAACTGTTGACACACTCTGGAAAGAGCATCTTCTTAATATGGATCATCTTAAAGAGGGTATCGGACTTAGAAGCTATGCACAGCAAAATCCCTTAGTTATCTACAAAAAAGAGGGATATGAGATGTTTCAAGGGCTGGTTGACAGGATAAAAGAGGAGACTCTTCAAATTCTTTTCAGGATTCATATGGTTCAATCTGAGGATATTCAGAGAATGCACAAACCTAAAAACGAAAACCTGATTCTTTCCCATTCAGACGGCTCACAGGTAAGAGAACCTGTAAAACGTTCCGAGCCAAAAATCGGAAGAAACGATCCATGTCCATGCGGAAGCGGCAAAAAATATAAAAAATGCTGCGGAGCGTGATGGTATTCACGCATCACATAAAAATAACGGTTTAAAACCATAAAATGAAAAAGGTGATTTTATGATTAAAGCCCATTCGCAACAGACCGTTGATTTAGAGCAGGTCATTTTAAACAAGAAGAATATTCAAAATGAGTTATCTCTATTGGAAACAGCATCTTCAAGCCATTTAGAAGAAGAATTTTTTGACTATAAAAATAGATATCCCAAAGAGATATAGTTATTAAAAATAATTTGGGGACTGCACCAAATTTTAACGGAGGAGAAAATTGAATCCAGAAAACATGTGCATGGGCTGCATGGAAAGAAAGGTTGTAGATAGTCCGTTATGTATCTTTTGCGAGTATGATGAAAGCGAACGCAGAAGCCCTATTCTGCTTCAACACAGAACACTTTTGGATAATCAATATATTGTGGGCAGGGTGCTTGGAAAACCCGGAGGCTTTGGCATCACATATCTTGGGTGGGATACCCGTCTTGAGACAAAAGTAGCTATTAAAGAGTATCTACCTCGTGATAATGTTGGAAGAGATAGAGACGGGCGGACTGTAGTTGCCCATTCAAGAGAAGATTCTGAGATATTCGCTCATGGACTTAAT
Organism: uncultured Desulfobacterales bacterium; assembly: GCA_964539635.1. Taxonomy (GTDB): domain Bacteria; phylum Desulfobacterota; class Desulfobacteria; order Desulfobacterales; family Desulfobacteraceae; genus Desulfamplus. The sequence continues at coordinate 77,182 of CAZIJN010000006.1, forward strand.
GCTTTTTTGCAGGAAGCCCGAACTGTTGCCAAATTTCACCATCCTAATCTGGTGCGTGTTAGAACATTTTTTGAAGCTAATCGAACTGCCTATCTTGTAATGGATTACTATGATGGCATGTCATTGGAGAAATATCTTATTTCACAAGGCGGGAAAATATCAGAAACCGCAGCTATAAATATAATGATGCCCATTCTTGACGGTCTTAGCGGGGTGCATGAAAAGGGATTTCTCCATCGTGATATAAAGCCTCAAAATATCTATCTGACTCAGGACGGCACACCAATTCTACTTGATTTCGGGGCTGCCCGTTTTGCAATGGGAGAACGCAGCCGCAGCCTTTCAGTAGTTCTTACATCTGGTTATGCACCTTATGAGCAGTATCATCGTAAGGGAAAACAAGGAAAATGGACAGATATTTACGCCTGCGGTGCAACGCTTTATCGCATGGTAACGGGCAAAGCACCAATTGAAGCCACTGAACGCAAGGCAGATGATGAATTGATGCCTCCAAATATCTTTGCTCATGTTTCAGACAATTTTACAAATGCAGTTATGCAGACTCTTGAAATGGAGCCAGAAGAGCGTCCTCAATCTATTCAAGAATTTCAAGCTGTATTGATGAGACAGGCACGAAAAGAGCCTGAGTCTAAAACTCCATCAGATGAGGAAATTGAATCAATTTTTGGAAAGAGTATTGAGGAACTTGTAGCCGAGTTAAAACTACAACTTGTTCCTTCTTCTAATAAATCCGTAAGCAGCTTAAAAGCCGGCGACCTCATAGATGGTCCTCTGCCCGGTATGAAGTTTGCCTACATTCCACCTGGTGAGTTTATAATGGGCAGCCCTGAAGATGAACGTGGACGATATTATAATGATGACGAAACCCAGCATAGAGTAATATTGACCAAAGGCTTTTATATGCAGACAACTCCTGTTACTCAAGGTCAGTGGAAAGCCGTGATGGGCAGCAATCCGTCCTCTTTCAGCAGTTGTGGTGATAATTGTCCTGTAGATACTGTTTCGTGGGATGATATTCAGACTTTTATTACAAAATTAAATACAAAGAGAGAGAGGACATATTCCTTACCAACTGAGGCTCAGTGGGAATATGCGGCTCGTGCGGGTACAACAGGTGCTTATGCTGGTAATATTGATGATATGGGCTGGTCTGACAAAAACTCAGGGAAGAAACCCCATTCTGTAGCACAGAAGCAGCCCAATAACTGGGGAATTTATGACATGCACGGCAACGTCTGGGAGTGGTGTCAGGATTGGTATGGAGATTATCCAGTTGGTTCTGTTACTGACCCTGTTGGTCCTAGTGCAGGCTCGGACCGGGTTATTCGTGGCGGTAGCTGGAACAGCTACGCTAAAAGCTGCAGGTCTGCGATTCGCGGCCACGACCACGACCATGGCTTTTACTACCCTGTCGGTTTCCGGCTCGTCTGCTCCGTATCTAATACCACTGGCACTTCAATTAGTCTGAAAACTGAAGATTTCGATAAATCACATGCCTTCCTTATGGAAAGGATTAAAGCCTTTATTGATGAGGAAGACCCTTGTAACCCTTTGTCTGATAAGGAGATAGTAGAACTGCTGGCAAAGGCAAATATTGACATTACTCGAAGAAAAGTCGCACAATATAGGGAACAACTTCGTATTCTTCCTTCAGTTAAACGTAGACAGTTTTGAATTAAGCCGAATCGTATTAACGCAACAGGATGGAAATATAATGAAATACACTACAGCAACTGTTTCAAACATTGGCGGTCGAACTCAAAATCAGGATTATTGTGCTTTTAGGGAAAAATCTTCCTTTAATTGCTGGGTTGTTGCAGATGGATTGGGCGGACATAAAGGCGGTGAAGTTGCATCACAAATTGCAACTGAGACAATATTGAACGAATTTGAAAAAAATCCTGAAATTAGTGCAGAGGCATTAATCAGATATATCAAAATTGCTCAAGATGCTCTTATAATTAAGCAGGAAGAAGAGCCGAACCTTTTTTCAATGCGTACAACTGTGGTTATTTTGTTAGCAGATTCTAAAAATGCAATATGGTCTCATGTTGGAGATACAAGGCTTTATCACTTTAGAAATGGACAGATAATATTTCAGACAAAAGATCACAGCGTGCCTCAAGCCATGTTTGATGCCGGCGATATCAGCTATGATGAGATAAGACACCATGAAGACCGTAACCGTTTACTGCGGACTCTTGGGCATGAAGACAGTTTAAGACCTGCTGTTGAGAAAAATGTTTACCCTGTGGAATCTGGTGACGCTTTTTTGCTGTGTACAGATGGATTTTGGGAATATGTAACTGAAATAGATATGACTGCTGATTTTTTGAAATCTGCCAACCCCGATGAGTGGCTTGGACTGATGGCTTCAAAAATCACAGCCCGTGCAGAAGGAAAATATGATAATTATACTGCAATAGCTGTTTTTACGGAATAGTAAGTATTTGATATTAATATTCATATTTCTATAGAACTTATGACTTAAGAGATATTTAAAGCTCTGATATAAAACAAGGTGAGATTATGATTACAGCAGAAGAGATAAAACACGCTATAGAATCACTTCCTGAAATAGAGTATGTAAAATTAAGAAAGTGGTTTTCAGAAAGAGATTGGGATAAATGGGACAAGGACATTCAGCGGGATTCTCAATCAGGAAAACTTGACTTTTTGATTGAGGAAGCACTTGCACAAAAAAACATAGGAACGCACTATGAATATCAAAGAATTGTAAAAACAAGAGGGTAATTCGTCATAAACACAATTCGGATAAGACGAACGAGTAAGGGATAATGTAAACATGGCAACTATAGATACTGAAACAAAAAAAGGAGTATCTCCAGATTCAGATTCTAAATATAAAGAGCCTCCTATGTATAAAGTTATTTTACACAATGACGACTATACAACAATGGATTTTGTTGTTGAAATTCTGATGATGGTTTTTGGCAAATCATTTGAAGCGGCGACTCATATCATGCTAAATATTCATGAGCAGGGAAGAGGTATCGGTGGTATCTATACAAGAGATATTGCAGAGACCAAAGTTAATACTGTCCACGCTCTTGCAAGAGAAAGAGAGTTTCCTCTTAAAAGCACAATCGAAAAGGAATAGTTGAAGGAGATGGTTATGATAAGCAAAGAGTTGAGTAACACACTTGGTTTTGCTGTAAAAGAGGCAAAAAGAAGACGGCATGAATATGTATCTGTAGAGCATGTTCTGTACGCTATTTTGCATAATGGAGAGGGTTATACAACAGTTAAAAACTGCGGAGGAAAACCCGAAACTATAAAATCAAATCTCGATCTCTTTTTCAAGGATAAGTTAGAGAGCGTAAAAGAGGGAAATGATTATGTTCTTCAGCAGACAATAGGATTTCAACGGACAATTCAGCGAGCCATAAATCATGCTAAATCAGCAGAAAAAAGAGAGGTAACTCTTGGAGATATACTTGCATCAATTTTTCAAGAAAAAGATTCTCATGCTGCATATTATCTTGAAGAGGCAGGACTGACGCGTCTTCAACTATTAAAATATATATCCCACAATGAACGCTCAACATCTACACAGAGCAGAAGACAAGGTGTAAATCAGCCTCAGCACAGCAAACACCACTCTAAGGGCGATAAAGGCGAAGGTGAACAAGAGCAGCAAGACCCGCTTCAAATGTTTACAACTGATCTTCTTGAAAAGGCACGCAATGGAAAAATTGATCCTCTGATTGGTCGGGTAAATGAGACTGAAAGAGCAATGCAGGTGCTGTGCCGTAGAAGAAAAAACAATCCAGTATTTGTAGGTGATCCCGGTGTTGGTAAAACTGCAATTGCTGAAGGAATTGCCCTTAAAGCCGTTAATGGAGAGGTTCCTGAGTTTTTGCAATCATCTGAGATGTTTGCACTTGATATGGGTGCACTGCTTGCAGGCACAAAATATAGAGGCGATTTTGAGCAGAGATTAAAAGATGTAATTGACGCACTTGAGGCAAAGAACAACGCACTTCTTTTTATTGATGAGATTCATACGGTTGTTGGTGCAGGTGCAACAAGCAGCGGCTCTTTAGACGCTTCAAATATCTTGAAACCTGCTCTTGCATCAGGAACTCTGCGGTGCGTGGGATCAACAACTTATGAAGAGTATAAAAATTACTTTGAAAAAGATAGGGCACTCTCCAGACGCTTTGAAAAGATAGAGGTTCCAGAGCCTTCGGTTGAAGAGACAATTGAGATTCTTAAAGGCTTAAAAACCTGCTATGAAGAGCATCATCAGTTGAACTATACTATTGAGTCTCTTGAAGCTGCTGCAAAGCTCTCTGCAAAACATATCAATGATAGATTTCTGCCAGACAAGGCAATTGATGTAATTGATGAGACAGGCTCGCTTATCCGGCTTTCAGGGGACAGCAGACGTAAAAATGTTCTTGCCGGTGATATTGAAAAGACTGTTGCAAAGATGGCAAAAATTCCAGCCTCAACAATTACAGCTTCAGATAAAACCAATCTTGAGAATTTAGATAAAAAACTCGCTCAGGTTATTTTTGGTCAAGATAGTGCAATTGCAACTCTTTCAACCTGCATAAAACGATCTCGTGCAGGATTATCAGCACCGGGTCGCCCGATTGGATCTTTTCTGTTTACAGGTCCCACAGGAGTTGGCAAGACAGAGGTTGCAAAGCAGCTTGCTCTTAATATGGGAGTAAAGTTCTTACGATTTGACATGAGCGAATATATGGAAAAACATGCTGTCTCAAGGCTTATTGGTGCTCCGCCCGGGTATATTGGTTTTGAGCAGGGTGGAATATTGACAGACAGCATAAGGAAAAATCCCCACTGCGTTCTTCTGCTGGACGAGATAGAAAAAGCTCATCAAGACCTTTTCAACATACTTTTGCAGGTTATGGATTACGCTACACTGACAGACAACAACGGCAAATCTGCTGATTTTAGAAATGTTGTTATAATCATGACATCAAATGCTGGTGCAAGAGAGATGACATCCAACAAAATAGGGTTTGGAGAGCAAAAAGGGGTTGATGTAAGCTCTAAAGGGCTTAAAGCTGTAGAAAAAATATTCAGCCCTGAATTTAGAAACCGCCTTGATTCTGTGGTTCAGTTTAATCCTTTATCTCAAGATGTTATGGAGCTGATTGTTGATAAGGGCATGAAAGAGCTTAAAGAGCTTTTGGCAAATAAGAATATCTGTTTAAAATACACACCTAAAGTTAGAACTTGGCTTGCAGAAAAAGGTCATAATACTAAATTTGGAGCAAGACCATTGGATCGCCTGATTCAGACAAAAATAAAAGATATTCTGACTGACGAGATTCTCTTCGGTGCTCTTGAAAAAGGTGGAAATGTCTCAATCTCTGTTAAAGATGATGAGCTTGTGTTTAAATTTAAAGATTAATCAATATTATATTTATGCTTTTTCAATAATATAACTCTCTTAAACTATTTGTGTAAGTACACATGAAAAAAACGAACGCTATATGACTGTTTATCTGCTCTCTGACTCATCTTTAGAGTTCCCGCCCGCCCGCCTTGCAAGATATGATGGTCTCCTCTGCATAGGAGGAGACCTAACTCCTCAAAGGCTTATCAATGCTTATAAAAACGGAATTTTTCCATGGTTTTCCGCGCAAGAGCCGATTTTATGGTGGTCGCCTGATCCCCGTCTTGTTCTATATCCTGATAAAATAAATATCTCAAAAAGCCTTAATAAAAAAATCAGAAAATCATATTTTGAAGTAACTATTGATAAAGCATTTGAAGAGGTAATTCGGGCATGTTCTAAATATAGAGGAGAGAGACGCAAATCAACTTGGCTTGTTGATCAGATGGTAGAGGCTTACATTAATCTGCACTGTCTTGGATATGCACATTCGGTTGAAACATGGAGAGATGGCAGACTTGCGGGCGGTCTTTATGGTGTTTCGCTGGGAAGGGTATTTTTCGGGGAGTCGATGTTCTCTTATGTTAGTGATGCCTCAAAAACGGCTCTTGCTGGGTTGTGCTCATATTTAAAGCATCACGATTTTGATCTGATTGATTGTCAGGTAACTTCTGAGCATCTGCTATCAATGGGTGCTGAGGAGATTTCAAGAGGCAGATTTTTAAAACAGCTAACAGCTTCCATCAAAACAGACTCCTTAACAGGTAGATGGAATTTTGAAGGATTTTGAATTTTAAAATAATTGTTCTTAATCTTTCCAATCCGTCTCTGGCACATGGCTCATTTTATATTTTGCTAAAATTTTTTCTATTTCGCCTTCCCTGTGCAGCCGTAAAAATGTCTCGTTAAATTTGTCAACAGTGCTTTTATCCACATATTTTTTTGAAAATCCAATGTAGTATTTCAGCTCTTTATGATCACCAGCGTATCGTATGTTAGCAAGCCCAAGTTTTGCAACCATTGAATTGCCCACCTCACGGTTAGAATAGACCGCCTGCACTCTTTCTAAATTTAGCTTACGAAATCCAGCTTCGTCATTTGGTCTCATATCTATCTTTAAAGGAGTTACCCCGTTTTTACCCATGCTATCTCTTATTTTTTCTAAGGAATTTGAGGTGTTAGAAGGTCCAAAAACGCCGACTGTATATCCGGCAACATCAGATAGATTTTTATATTGGAGATTATTATTGATGTGGACAAAAAAACCGTAAGCAGTCTGTACTATGGGATAGGAAGGATATAAAATTTTTTCTCTTTCTGCATTCCAGCCGATTAAAAACAGCCCGTGGGCTTCTCCATTTTCTACCTCTTTTTGAGCACGATTCCAAGGAAGAAGGTTTAAAGAGCAGCTTATACCAGCCTCTTTACAGACCCGCTCAATCAACTCAATAGCAGGACCTTCAACTTTACCATTTGAGCCGTCATCATTTTTTGAAATATAATGAAAAGGAGGGAAATCTTGAGTGTTTAGTTTCAGCTCTGCGGCATCAGCATTTATACCTGCTGAATAGATACTAATTGAAAAGATTATAAATATCCATAATGATATTTTAACGTTATACTTATAAAGCCCCATGTTTTTCTCCTTAATTTATACAAAAATATATAACCATCTGTTTGACAAATCCCTGAAGAAAAATCTGGTTTTCTTCAGGGATTTTATCAGGCGGGGTTGAAAAATTGTGAGACTATTTTGAGACCTATATAATAAGAGAACTATTTAAACAAAAGGTTTGGCAGCCACAGAGATATAGCAGGGATATAGGTAATAAACATCAGATAAATGAGCATTACTATAATCCACGGGGCGCACGCCTTTGTCGTTTCTGTCAGTCCTAAATGAGATATTCCAGATGCAACATAAAGATTTAATCCAACAGGCGGTGTAATCATACCCATCTCCATGTTTACAGTCATCAAAATACCAAGGTGTATTGGATCGATATTCAGATGCATTGCCATAGGATAGAGAAGGGGTGCTGTAATAAGAAGAATAGAGGACGGCTCCATAAAATTACCGGCAGCCAAAAGAAGCAGGTTGACCATGATAAGAAAGCCTACTGAACCAAGTCCCATCTGTGTAATCCATTCGCTCAACTGCTGGGGAATCTGCTCTGAAGTAAGCAGAAATGAGAATAGAACCGCATTTGTGATTATATAGAGAATCATAGCAGACATGTTTGCTGCTGCTAAAAGAGTTTTGGGAACCTCTTTTAATGTCATATCTTTATAGATAAATACAGCAACGACAAAGGCATAAACAGCACTCATTGCTGCGGCTTCAGTTGGTGTAAAAAGACCTGAATAGATACCGCCGATTACCACAACAATCAGCATAAGTCCCCAGATACTATCCTTAAATGTACGAACTACAACTGAAAATTTCGCTTTAGGAAGACGGGGATAGTTTCTCTTTTTTGCAACAAACCATGTAACGCCCATCAACAATGCGCATAAAAGGATACCCGGAATAATTCCAGCAATAAAGAGCTTTCCAATAGATTCATTGGTTGATACAGCGTAGATAACCATAACAATTGATGGAGGAATCAAAATTCCAAGCCCGCCGGAAGTTCCGATAACGCCGACACCAAACTGCATCGGGTAACCTTGTCTTACCATTGCTGGCAGAAGAATTGAGCCGATAGCCACAACGGTTGCAGGACTTGATCCTGATACTGCTGCAAACAGAGCACACGCAAGAACGCCGCCGAGTGCAAGACCGCCGCAAAGATGCCCGACCAAAGCAGTTGCAAAGTTGATCATACGTTTTGCAACTCCGCCGTGGGTGAGAAAATTTCCAGCAAGAATAAAGAAAGGGATCGCCATAATCTCAAACTTTTCAATTCCTGTAAAAAGTTTCATGGCAACAGATTCAATCGGCACATTGGTCATGGTAAAGAGGTAAGTCAAAACGGTAAGACCAAGAGAGATTGAAATTGGCATACCAGTGAGCATAAGAACAGCTAACAGTGCAAAAATAATAACTCCACTCATTATGCTTTACCTCCATTTGCAGCCGCAAGATCACTTCCGCCTTTTTTTGAATTTTTGTTTTTGTTAGCTCCTTCGTAATCTCCTATATCAGCCTCTCCCTCTTCAAGTCCGTCAACATGACCAGCATCGTGGTGGGGAAGCTCTCCTGTGCGGATAAAACTTACAATTACCTGTAAAAATCTAAAACACATAAGATAAGAACCAAGTGGAACTGCTGAATAGAATATCCATACAGGCCACTCTAAATCAGGGGATACAGGACCTTCTGTTAAATTTGTCAAATCCAATCCCAAAGTAGAGAAAACAGCATAGTGCATTCCAACTTCCCACACAAAAGCTGCTCCTAACGTACCGATAATACCTGTAAAAAGTGCTCCGCCGCTTAAACCTATTACAACAAATTTTGCTCTTAACCTGCTGTTAAGACTGTTTATGAAAACATCAACTCCAACATGTATTCCAGTTCTTACACCGTAGGCAGCTCCAAATTTTGCCATCCATACAAACATGTAAATACAAAGCTCCTGTGCCCAGCTCATATTCAGACTAAGAAGCCAATCCTGAACCACGGGAATCGGCAGTCCGCTGGCATAACGGTGTACAACAGAGACAAAAATTATCACAGTTGCGGCACCAATAAGAGTAGCTACCAGCCACTCTTCCAAATGATCGAGTAGTTTCAACATTGACTTTTATTGTTCTCCCTTAGAATTATTCGTTTTGAGCCTCACCTTTATACAGCCCCCTGTTTAAACTAAAAATAAAAACTATAATTTATATGGATATTATGAGTTACAGTGCAGAAGAATAGGTATAGAAAGGTCTTTTTTTCTCTGCACTGTTTTTGATGAGATGGGAATAAAAATTAGTTTATCAAAATCTATTTTGTGAAATTGGTAGCCTGATAAACTTCCTGAATCAAATCTTTACCTATACGGCTTGCCATCTTGTCATGAACCGGTACAAGTGCATCTTTCCAAACTTCTCTCTCTTCTGGAGTGAGACGGATAATTTGAGATTTTCCAGATGCTTCAACAGAGGCAAGGTCTTTTTCATTGTTCTTTTTAGCAATATCGTTTGCAAATATTGTGGCATCAGCCATTGCACTCTCAAGCTGTGTGCGGATATCTGCGGGAAGACCTTCCCAGAATTTTTTATTTACAAGTACAGCATATCCTAAATATCCATGATCAGAAACAGTTACATATTTTTGAACTTCATACATCTTCTGAGTATAGAGGTTGGAAGGCGGGTTCTCTGTACCGTCAACAACGCCGGTCTGGAGTGCCTGATAAACTTCAGAAAATGCCATAACCTGTGGAATTGAACCAAGAGCACGCATCTGAGCATCAAGAATTTTTGAAGACTGGATACGCATCTTCAAACCTTTACAATCTGATGGAACTTTAAGAGCCTTATTAGCACTCATAACCTTGAAACCGTTATCCCAATAAGAAAGTCCGATAATTCCTTTTGGCTGTAGTTTATCAAGAAGTTTTTTTCCAATAGGACCAAGGGTTATCTTGTGCAAATCTTCATAATCGCCAAAGATAAAAGGAAGGTCAAAAAGCTCGAACTCTTTTACTCCAAGAGGTGCAAACTTTGCAAGAGAGGGGGCAAGCATCTGAACAGCACCCATCTGGAGAGCTTCCATCTCCTCTTTGTCTTTGTATAACTGGCTGTTTGGATAAACTTCAACCTTTACAGCACCTTTGGTACGCTCTTCTGCAAGTTTCTTAAAGTATTCAGCAGCTTCTCCTTTAGGTGTATCTACTGCAACAACATGGCTGAATTTGATGACAATCGGGTCGGCAGCCATAGCAGTTGAAGTAAATGCGAATATCGCAGCAATTGCCAAAAGGAAGGTAATTCTCATACTTTTTCTCATTTTCTCTTCTCCTTGTTTAAAAGTTTAATACGGTTAAATTAATAAAAGACTCATTAAACTACGGTTAAAACAACACTTATTTGATTATACCCTTCTCTTTCCAGAACTTTTCAGCACCTGGGTGGAGTGGGGTAAAAATAGCTGTTATTCCAGTTGCAATGTTCATATCTTTTAGAACGCCATTTTGCTCTGCAAGATATTTAAGAGCTTCATCAGTATATACAAGGCTCATCATCTGATAGACCACGTCAGCGGGCGTATCTGAACTTGCAGCCCAGATTGCACTATCTTGGAATGAGATGGTGTCTGTATCAACACCTTTGTATGTTCCTGCTTTGATTGTTGTTATCGAGAACCATGGAAACTCTTTAAAAAAATTGCTCTTTTCTGCATCTTCACCAAGATTTACTATATTGATTCCCTTTTTATCCGAACCAGAGCTGCTGTTTTCAGCCAATAATTTTACACAAGCAGATGGAGCCGCGGTAAAAATCCAGAAAGCGTCAATATCATTATTTTTAAACGCCCGTGCAGCATCGTTATAACCAACTCCTTTTTTTTCTATTTTATCCCAAATACCCATATGTGTAAAAAAAAGCTCGCAGGTTGAATAGGCTCCAGAGCTTGTATTTCCAACACCAACTTTTTTACCTTCAAGCTCTGTTACGCTCTTAATATCTGAATCTCCACGAACTATAAGTTGGGCAGGAGCAGTGTAAAGAGATGCTACAGCCATAACCTTGCTGTAATTTTGATTAGCGTCTGCATCTGGCTGATAGTTGATAAGTCTGCCATTTACAGCTCTCCACAGATCGCCTGAATAGACAATGCCCATCTGAAAAGTGCTGTCATTAATTTTTTTAAGATTCTCTAATGAGCCGTCTGACTGCTGTACCTGTAATTTAAAGCCGTCTGCATCTTTGATAGATTTGATATTATGAATAGCATTTGCAGCGGACCAAAATGCTTCGCCGCTTGGTCCGCCGCCAAATATGATTTTTTCTTTAGAAGGAGCAGAAAAAGCTGCCGAGAAGAAAGGTGGTAGAGTTATACACAATGCTGTGATAAAAATCAGTTTTAATTTCATATTCAGAACCTTTTATATATTTATTGTTAATTATTATCACCGTGAGCATTAAAAAGAAATCCGTTTATTTCTGATTGTTATGTACGAATTTTTCTTACAGCTCAAAGATGCCTGTTTTGCTTTTTATACTACATATTAATGCCAAGAGCATAAATCTATTTCTCTTTTTTTAGATTAAAGACTACAACTTGCTTGACATTCATATTAAACAGTGATTCAGGACATATAATAAATAGAGCCTGAATGATTTAATAAAGTTTAACAAAAAAGTTATAGGAGATAACTGTTATGAAAAAAATAAGATTAGCTCTGTTATCAGGCGGAGACTCGTCAGAACGAGAGGTTTCATTAAACAGCGGCAGACAGGTGTATGAAGCATTGGATAAGAATAAATATGATATTTTAAGATATGATCCAAAAACTGATCTAAAGCAGATTGTGGAAGATGCATCTTCTATTGATGCAGCACTTCTGATTCTTCACGGTCCAAATGGAGAAGACGGTACAGTTCAAGGACTGCTTGATCTTCTTAAAATTCCTTATCAGGGTGCAGGTGTGCTTGGCAGTGCCCTTGCAATGAACAAACTTGCTTCAAAAAAGATGTATGAGCAGGCAGGAATAAATGTGCCTCCATACACATCGTTCTCAAAAGGAGATCATCTGACAATAGACGCAGCACAGATCAACTCTTGGGTAGAGGCGATTGGGTTGCCGATAGTTGTTAAACCAGCTTGTGCTGGATCAAGTGTTGGTATGTCTATTGTTAAAAGAAAGAGAGATATTGCAGAAGTTAAAGCAGATATCACCCGGGCAGTTGAAAAGGCTTTTGAGTTTGATAGTAATGTTATACTTGAAGCATATATAAGAGGAGTGGAGCTTACCTGCGGAGTTTTAGGCAACTTTGAGATTGAAGCACTTCCAGTTATTGAGATTATTCCGGGCAAGGAGTATGAATTTTTTGATTACAATGCCAAGTATTTAAAGGGTGCGACTGAAGAGATATGCCCGGCAAGAATTGATGATGCAGTCAGGCAGAGAGTCCAAGATTATGCAATTGCTGCCCATAAAGCACTTTTCCTTAGAGGATACAGCAGAAGCGATATGATTTTATCTAATGGAGAGCTTTATCTTCTTGAGACAAACACAATTCCCGGAATGACAGCTACAAGTCTATACCCTCAATCTGCACAGGTTGCCGGCTACTCATTCTCCAGTCTGCTTGATCGTCTGATAGCGTTAGCAATGGAGAGTTAAGAGAGTAAAAACGGCTACATATCTTTTTCAAATTTACTGTAACTCATCTTTTCATAGCTTTCAGTATGGACATATTTTAAAATAGTCAGCAGTCTTTTTTCATCTATATATCCTGGCATACTGCTTAGTCTATCGGAGTTTTCTTTGAGAAACCAGCTTGTTGGGAGTCCTCGCACGCTGTAGGACTCTGCAACTTTAGTCTCAACATCAGAATCAACCTTGATGGCAATGAAATTCTCGTTCATATAGTCAATCAGGGCTTTATTCTGAAATGTTGACATCTCCATCTGACGGCAATAGCCGCACCACGCTGCATGAAAATAGACAAATATTTTTTTCTTCTGCTCTTTTGCCATTATGATTCCTTTTTCATGGTTCTGCCAAGCTATTCCGCCCGATACACTGGCAACAGGAGAGCCGTCAATCCATGCGAAAAGCGATATGCCGACTACCATAACAACAGTTACCATAAACATAGATATTTTTATTAATTTATTCTGATTCGATTTTTCTACTATTTCAGAATTTTTTTCTATTTTATAATCGTTCATCTGTTTTTTTCCTTTATTTTTGTTTTATATCGTTCTGTTTTGTCTTTTAAATGAATTTTATATTCCGGCAAGAAGCCTAAATTTATCTGTAATAAGAAGTATTCCCAAAATAATCAGAAGCACGCCAGATATTTTATTTACATAAAGCAATGCTTTTTTTGCGCCTCTCATAATCTCAAGTATCCTGTTGATGAAAAATGAGATTATAAGAAACGGTATTGCCAAACCAGCAGAGTATAAAGTTAATAGAACAACTCCTTGCAACACAGTCTCCTGACTTCCGGCAACAATAAGTATAGAACCAAGAAGCGGTCCAATGCAGGGAGTCCAGCCAGCACCAAAAGCCATTCCAATAACAAATGTCCCCATAAGGTGCATCGGCTTTTCACTTAAATGAATACGTTTTTCAAAGTTCAGGGTCTTGATATTTACGACACCAAGCAGGTGGAGTCCAAAAATAATAATAACCCCGCCGCCAATATATCTGATAAGCCATGAAAATTTAGATATAAGCCCTCCCATAAAAGATGCAGATGCACCAAACAGAATAAAAATAAAAGAGAATCCGCTGATGTAAGCCAAAGTAGCAAGAATTACCTTTTGTCTTGTTTTTAGGTCATCTCCAGTTGTAAGCTCATCTAATGACAGCCCTGTAATAAAGCTGAAATAGGCAGGAATAAGAGGCAGAATACAGGGTGAAAAAAATGAGAGAAGACCAGCAATAAGGGCAGCCTGATATGATACAGTTTCAGTAAACAATTTTGTTCCTTCCGCAATAGCTATTGCGATTTATGAAAAGGATTAAAAATAGAATCGAAAATAAATTAATCAGTTTTTGATTTTTTTACAAGGCTGTTTTGTAGGATAGCATAAAATAAAAAAGCGGTTAGTTTTTAAACTATCCGCTTTTTAATAATTTTCAGTGATATTTTTATGGCGGGAGCGACCGGGCTCGAACCGGCGACCTCCTGCGTGACAGGCAGGCGTTCTAACCAACTGAACTACGCCCCCGCATAATCTTTTATGGTGAGTGGTGGGCGAAACAGGGCTCGAACCTGTGACTTCAACCTTGTAAGGGTTGCACTCTACCAACTGAGTTATTCGCCCTCACCTCAAAAGTGAGACCCTTTTAACAGCATTGCGATTTAGTGTCAAGCAAAAAAATCAATTCAGATGCTTTCACTAACACAATTTTTGTCTGACAAAGATCGTGAAATACAATTGTTGCTATCCATACAATCAGACTCTTCGCAGGCGACCTCTGTTTCTGCTGTTTCTACGAAAAGTTCTTCTTTTGCAAGTGGTTTTTCCTGTTTTTCTAATAACGCTTTTGCTAATACCTCCTCCATATCTTCAACCAGAAAAATTTCAAGCTCTTCTTGTATGGAGGCTGGTATTTCAGAGAGGTCTTTTTCATTCTCTTTCGAGATAATTACAGTCTTAATGCCACTTGCATGTGCTGCTATCAGCTTTTCTTTTAAACCACCTATGGGAAGCACCCTGCCCCTTAATGTAATCTCTCCTGTCATGGCGGTCTCTCTTTTTACTGGTCTTTCTGTCAATACTGATACCAATGCCGTACACATAGAAATACCAGCAGATGGTCCATCTTTTGGAATAGCCCCTTCAGGCACGTGTATATGTACGTCAAGGTCTTTATAGAAATCTTTACGAATACCAAGTGCATTAGAACGAGAACGTACATAGCTCATGGCGGCACTGGCAGACTCTTTCATAACCTCGCCGAGCTTTCCAGTTACAGATACATTACCTTTACCCGGCATTGTAACGCTCTCTATGATCAGAAGCTCTCCTCCTGCCTGTGTCCATGCAAGACCGTTTACAATTCCTATTCTATCCTCTTTTTCAAGAACGCCGTTTCTAAATCTCGGCTTGCCAAGATATTCATTCAATGTTTCTGAAGTAATAGTCTCTGATTTTAATTCTCCATTAATGTTGTCAATATCTTTAGTTTGGACAATCTTTTTTGCAACCTTTCTTAACGCAGAGGAGATTTCACGCTCTAAATTTCTGACTCCAGCCTCTCTTGTATATTTGCGTATAATTGAAAGAACGGCATCATTAGAAAAAAGGGGTGTTTGTCCATTATCTTTTGAGATAAGAAATCCAAGCCCATTCATCTCAACCTGCTTAGGAATTAGAAAACCGTGTGCAATCTGCTCTTTCTCATTTTCAGTATAACCGGGTATCTGTATAATCTCCATTCTATCGCGAAGAGGGGCTGGAATGTCGTGGAGAGTGTTTGCGGTCGTGATAAAAAGTATGTCAGAGAGATCATATTCAATATCAAGATAGTGATCATTAAATGTCTGATTCTGTTCTGGATCAAGAACTTCTAAGAGTGCTGATGATGGGTCTCCGCGAAAATCGGTGCTCATCTTATCGATCTCATCAAGACAGAAAACTGGATTGTTGAATCCAGTCTTTTTAAGCGTCTGGATAATTTTCCCGGGCATAGCTCCGATATAGGTTCTTCTGTGTCCTCTTATTTCAGCCTCATCTCTGACACCTCCGAGCGATATTCTCGCAAATGAGCGTCCCATTGCCCTTGCAACAGAACGGGCAAGAGAAGTTTTTCCGACACCAGGGGGACCTACAAGGCACAGTATTGGACCTCTAATTTTTTTCACCAGCATCTGCACAGCTAAATATTCAAGAATCCTCTCTTTAGGTTTATCAAGACCATAGTGATCTTGATTGAGCGTAGATTCTGCTTCAGCAATATCTATTTTGCTTCTGCTCTTTTTATACCATGGAAGAGCAAGTATCCACTCAATGTAGTTTCTTACAACAGTTGCCTCTGAAGACATTGGAGACATTTTTTTAAATTTTTCCAGTTCTTGACGGACAACTGCCAAAGCCTCTTTAGGTAATTTTTTACGCTTTACTTGACTTTCAAGAAGCTTAAACTCCTGCTGAGGCTCTGGCTCTTCTCCCATTTCCTTGCGAATTGCCCTCATCTGCTCATTCAGATAGTGCTTTTTTTGAAGTTTCTCCATCTGATCTTTAACCCTGTCCTTAATCTTTTGGGACATGGCAAAGACCTCAATTTCCTGCTCAATTAGTTTTAAAATCAGAACAAATCGATCTTCAAGTGAGGCTGTATCTAAAAGTGTCTGTTTATCAGAGAGTTTAAACGGCATCTGTGCAGATATTGTATCAGCAAATTGAGACGGGTCAGCAGCAAGTGCACGAAGATTTTGCAGAAGATTTTTAGGAATATTTCCAGACTGCTTTGCATAGTTATGAAACGCTTCAGACACAGTTCTGATTGAAGCCTCTGCCTGAGACTCGTCCATTGGAATTTCAATAAACGGTAGAAATTTAACAGAGATATACCCATCTAAGTCATGGTCATGGATACTTCTAACTTTACCTCGCCGTATCCCCTCAACAAGTATCTTAACAGTTCCATCAGGCAGTCTTAGAATCTGTGATATAGATGCTTCAGTGCCTGTATGGTAGATATCAGTAATTTTAGGTTTTATTATATCTGGGCTGCTCTGGGTTACAAGAAAAATACGCTTATCTCGTCCCATTGCATGAGCAAGAGCGCTAATAGATTTTGTTCTACCAACAAAAACAGGAGATACTGTATGTGGGAAGAGAACCATATCTCTTAGCGGAAGAAGGGGTAACTCCCTGATTTGTTCATCTCGGGAGCTACTTGAGATATCTGAATTGTCTGGATTATCGCCGTCTGTATTGAAAAATTTTGATATATTGATCATCTTTAAATAACGTATTGGTTACGCCTGCTTTTTTGCCTGCTCAAAAAGAAGAATCGGCTGTTCATGGTTTAGTACAACCTCTTCTCCTACAATGCACTCTTTGACATCGCTTATAGATGGAAGCTCATACATTATATCAAGCATGGTCTCCTCCATAATAGCACGAAGTCCTCTTGCACCAGCTTTTCTCTTTACTGCCTCTTTTGCCATTGCAACTAACGCTTCTTCAGTAAATTGAAGATTAATTCCTTCAAAATCAAAAAGACGCTGATACTGCTTTACTAAAGCATTTTTAGGCTCTGTAAGAATTTTGATAAGAGATGACTCGTTAAGCTCTCCAAGCGATGCAATAACAGGGAGTCTGCCTAAAAATTCAGGAATCAAGCCAAATTTAATAAGGTCTTCCGGCTTTAGCTGCTCAAGAAGCTCTCCAATAGGTCTCTCCTGACGGCTGCTAACCTTTGCACCAAAACCCATTGATTTGCTGCTGACTCTCCGCTGGATAACCTTTTCAAGACCGTTGAAAGTTCCGCCGCATATAAAGAGGATATTTGATGTATCAACTTTAACAAAATCTTGCTGAGGGTGCTTACGTCCACCTTTTGGCGGAATACTTGCAGTTGTTCCCTCAATTATCTTTAAAAGAGCCTGCTGCACACCTTCACCTGAGACATCTCTTGTAATTGACGGGTTATCTCCACGCTGAGAGATTTTATCAATCTCGTCAATGTAGATTATTCCACGCTGTGCCTTTTCAATATCATAATCTGCATTCTGCACTAAAGAGAGCACAATGTTTTCAACATCTTCACCTACATAACCTGCTTCAGTAAGAGATGTGGCATCAGCAATGGTAAATGGGACATCTAAAAATTTTGCAAGAGTCTGTGCAAGGAGGGTTTTTCCACAGCCTGTGGGACCTATAAGAAGAATATTGCTCTTTTGAATTTCAACTTCATCTTTTTTGTTTAGCTCTGTATCAAGACGCTTGTAGTGGTTGTAAACAGCTACCGAGAGAACTTTTTTTGCATGATCTTGCTCAATTACATATGAGTCAAGAACATCTTTGATCTCTTTTGGGGTTAAATTTTTTCTTAACTTGTTAGAGCTTTTTTTCTCTGTCTTCTCTTCATCATCAATTATCTCTTCACAAAGCCCTACACATTCATTACATATATAGACACTTGGACCTGCTATCAGTTTTTTAACCTCTTTTTGACTTTTACCGCAAAAAGAGCAGAAAAACTCATCATCCTTTTTTTTTCGGCTCATCTTCTACGCCTCCTTTAAAGGTTCAAGCTCGCCTCTGTCAGCTACAACACGGTCAATAATGCCATAAGTACAAGCTTCCTCACCTGACATAAAAAAGTCACGATCAGTATCAGTTGAAATTTTTTCGAGATTTTGTCCTGTGTGGAAAGATAGAATTTGATTCAGAACATCTTTCATGCGGAGAATCTCATTAGCCTGAATTTTAATATCTGATGCCTGTCCCTGAGCACCGCCAAGAGGCTGATGTATCATAATCCTTGAGTTTGGAAGAGAAAATCTTTTCCCCTTTGCTCCTGCTGCAAGAAGAAGTGCTCCCATGCTGGCAGCTTGACCAACACAAACTGTTGAGACATCAGGTTTAATATACTTCATTGTATCATAAATTGCTAAACCCGCAGTTACAGAACCACCGGGAGAATTGATATAAAAGTTAATATCTTTTTCAGGGTCTTCAGACTCTAAAAACAAAAGCTGGGCAACAACAAGATTAGATATCTCATCATTAATTGCTGAACCTAAAAATATTATCCGGTCTTTTAAAAGTCTTGAATAGATATCGTAGGCACGTTCGCCTCTGTTCGTCTGCTCAACGACCATAGGTATTAAAGGCACTCTGTTTCTCCTCTATTTTGTTCTATTAGAAATTGTCTCTTTTTTTATTCTAACTCTCTTTCCCTTAAAAAACTTTATCCAAAAGAATAGTTGATAAGGGAAAGAAAATTGTTTTGTTTATTGATATAATTTAGAAATATTATATTTTTTTAAGTTTTAAGATGCTGATGCTGCATTTTCAACAGGTTCTTCAGATGACTCTGTTTCAGATGATGGAACAATCTCTGCTACATTTGCATTACTTATAATATGCTCCATTGCCTTTTTTTCAAGCTCAAGCATCTTTATATACTCAAAATGCTGAGAAGAGTTATCAGATACAAACATCTTTTTAATCTGATCAGCAGTCGCATTCATAGCTTTTGCCATATTAGAATAAAGCTTTTCTATATCATCTTCTGTTAGTTCGAGCTTCTCCTGCTCAATAATCTTTCCAAGCAGAAGATGTCTTTTTGCCTGCTGTTCAGCAACATTGCGATATTGGCTGCTAAGCAGCTCTCTTGTCATGCCAACTGATTCAAGTGTGATATTGTGCTGCTGATATGCCTGTTCTGTATCTGCAATAATAGCGTTAAGCTCAGACTCTACAAGAACGTCAGGCAGCTCAACCTCTATATTTTCAAGCAGCTTGGTAAACACCTGCTCGCTTAACTCCTGATGAACTCTAACCTTATATCCTGATTCAAGGTTAGAACGGATTGCATTTTTTATCCCTTCAAGATTTTCAAATTGTCCTAATTTTTCTGCAAGGGTGTCATCTAAAGGAGGCAGAACCTTCTCTTGAATCTCTTTGAGAGCAACTTTATATGTAACAGTTTTTCCCACAAGAGGATTGTCATCATTACTATTGTCACCGGTATAAGGAACATCTATCTCAAACTCTTGTGGAGGAATTGCACCGGTAAGTTTTTCTGAAAACTCATCTGGCAAATCTTTTGTTCCAATCTGCATAACATAATTTTCTATTTTCGGGGTATGCTCAGAAGGAGCACCTTCAACAAATCCTTGATAATCGATCAAAACAAAGTCAGACTCTTTTACAGGACGCTCTTCTTTTACAGTCTGTTTAGTTGCCATTGTCTGGCGAATCATCTCAATCTGAGCATCAATTTCCTCTTCAGATGGAGAATAAAGATTCTTTTTAAGCTCAATTCCCTTAAACTCAATATCTGGAAGCGTTGGTTTTATTTCAACATTAATTGAAAAATTAAAAGGCTTTCCATCTTCAAGCTCAGGAAGCTGTTCATTTACAGATGGAGGACCAATCATATTTTCCAGAGCCTTATCTTTAACAGCTTCTGAATATGAGTTTTGAATAAGTTTTGATATAATATCTGCATTTACATCTTTGCTAAATCTACTTTCCAACACTTTACGCGGAGCTTTACCTTTTCTGAATCCCTTTATTGAAGCAGATTTGCTTAATTCTTTATATGCTTTATCCAGTTCTGCTGTAACATCCTCACCCGGGATTTCAATATGAATTATTTTTTTTACTGTACTTTGATCTTCTATTTTTACCTGCATTATTTTCCTTCCTGTAGCAAAAAAGCTCTTGAGAACAGAAATACCCTGCTGTAACCTCTTCAAGCTGCCTAAAAAAACAACCGTTAATATCCATAATAATAGCTTATAATATGACTTTATTCTTGCTTCCGAATAAAATGAACTAAGTTAATCTTTATCTGCTCAGGTGTCAAGATAATTGAAAAAAGACTTCATTTCACTATGTTGTTGAGAAATTCTAATTTGCTCATATTGAAAAAAAGCAAATAAAATTTAAAATGTGCTTGCATCAAATAATAAAGCGTGTTAAAAGCCCAGACAAATTTCGGGGCGTAGCGCAGTCTGGTAGCGCGCCTGCTTTGGGAGCAGGATGTCGGGAGTTCGAATCTCTTCGCCCCGACCATTAAAAAGATAAAGCACTTGCGGGTTAATGCCTCAAGTGCTTTTATTATTTGTACTAATTGCACTCATATAAACCGAAATACAATTGTTGTAATAATCTTGATTGGGGTCTAATAAATAAAATGGAAATTGTCGCAACTATTGTGCCTATTTTTCTTATTATATTTATCGGCTGGTTCATAAAAAAGAGAAATTTCATGCAAGATATATTTCTTGGACCTGCAAATAGAATTGTCTATTATATTGCAATTCCTGCAATGATTTTTAGTGCAGTTGCCAAAGCATCGTTTCATGATGAATTTAATATAAAGATTCTGCTTATAACATTTGCCTCTTTATTTATTGTTGCTGGCTTTGCATGGCTATTAACAACAGTGTCAAGTATGCCTCGAAAGATGAAAGGCACTTTTATGCAAAGCAGCTTTCATGGAAATTTTGGATATATAGGGCTTGCAGTTGCATTTTATTATCTTGGTAATTCAGGATTTGCAAATGCAAGCATCTTTGCGGGATTTATAATGATATTGCAAAATATGCTGGCTGTTACTGTTTTACAGGCATATTCAGACTTAGGCAAAGATAGTATCGGCACTGCATCAGACGCTATAAATATTGACAGCTCCCTTCCCCCTGATAGTTGTAATGTTACAACACGTAAAAATAAAACAGCGATATTTAGAGCAAATTTTCATGCTATTATAAGACATCCTATAATTTTATCGGCAATTTGCGGAATAATCTTTTCTTTGTCAGAAATATCTATTCCCACGATTGTTGATCGAACCCTCTCTATTCTTAGCGGTATGGCACTTCCGCTTGCACTTCTTCTTATAGGTGCAACTATCTCATTTAAAGTTATCCGCTCCTATCTATTGCAGATAGTGGAGATAAGTTTGCTTAAACTTGTTGTAATGCCTGCTGTGGGAATTTTGCTCTTCTCCGTTTTTTCTATCCCTTCATCTGAATATCTTCCAGCATTGATACTGCTTGGCTCTCCTACTGCAACAATGGTCTATGTTATGGCACAAGAGATGGATGGAGACCCCGATTTTGCAGTTGCAGCTCTATCTGCCTGTACAATATTATCTGCTGTAACTTTTACTGTCTGGTTAAATATTTTGTCCTGATGCAAGATCAAATTGACCATAAAACAAGCTCTATTTTGTCCGAACAGAGACCCAAACTTGTTGATACAGTAAAAAAAACTATAGAACGCTACTCCATGATTTCTCCTAATGACTGCCTGCTTGCAGGAGTTTCAGGGGGGGCTGATTCTGTGGCTCTTCTTCTTTTGCTGATTGATATTTCGCAATTTTTTAATCTGAATCTTCGTATTGGTATTGCCCATGTAAACCACCTGCTTAGAGGAGAGGAGTCAGACAGAGATGAAAAATTTGCGATCAATCTTGCACAAAAACATAATCTGCCATGTTACACCATTAAAGTTGATGTACCTTTGATTGCAAAACAGAGGCGGCTGTCGTTTGAAGAGGCTGCAAGAGAGGTTAGATACTCATTTTATAGCCAGATTTTAGAACAAGACCATTATAATAAAATTGCTTTAGGACATAATAGCGATGACAATGCCGAACTTGTGCTGATGAATATTTTAAGGGGAAGCGGTACAAAGGGCATTTCAGGGATTCCTCCTGTTCGGGAAAACTGGATTATCCGCCCTTTAATTGAGGTGTCAAGAGATGAGATTGTTGAATATCTGAGGCTAAAACAGCAGGCATATCTATTTGACAGCTCAAATAATGATACAACATATCTAAGAAACAGGGTAAGACATCTGTTAATCCCCTATTTAAAAGAGATGTACAACCCGGCTATTACCACCACTTTGAACAGGTTAAGCCGCATAATTACTGATGAAAACGGCTACATGGAACAGGAGACTGAAAGAGTCTTTAATAACTCTCTGCTTTATAGAGAGCCATCTGCTGTACACCTTAATCCCAAAACATTTAAAGAAGTTCATTGTGCACTTGCTAAACGGCTTGCAAGAAGAGCAATTGAAGATGTAAAGGGCGATTTAAGAAAGATCACATTTGGACACATTGACGACATAATTCAGATTATCTACTCAAAAAGCGGCGGCACAACAGTTCATCTGCCTGATCGAATTCGTATCATTAAAAGCAGACAGAGTATATGTTTCAGAAAAGAGTCCAGACCGCTAAGAGATATTGGTGACAAAAAATAGAGTGGATAGATTAAATAGAAGGTATAAATTAATATGATAGAGCAAAATACTAAAATAGATACAAATTCCAATCTGTTACGTGCTGTAAGATATCAAGAGGATGCAGATAGGTATAAAGGTCAGATTGCCCTTGTAACAGGAGCTGGAAGAGGAATCGGCAGAGCAATTGCAACAGCTTTAGCTGCTACTGGAAGATATGTGTATATCAACTATAAAAGCAACGAAACTGCCGCAAAAAAGACACTCGAAGATATTATCAGCACAAGAGCTGCTCTGGAGGAATCAGGAGCATTGATTCAATTCGATGTTGCCAGTCAAAAAGAGAGTGAAGATGCTGTAAAATCTATCATAGCAAAGCACGGTAAGATTGACATTGTTGTGAACAACGCAGGCGTTAAAGATGATAAGCTGATGGTTATGATGAAATTGCAGAGTTGGGAATCTGTAATAAATACAAACCTAACAGGATTTTACAACGTCACCAGATTGGCAGTTAAAAATATGATTAAAAACAGATTCGGCAGAGTTGTAAATATCGCATCAACATCAGGAGAGATCGGCGTTGCAGGTCAAGTGAACTACTCAGCTTCAAAAGCAGGGCTTATTGGTGCTACAAAGGCTCTTGCAAAAGAGGTGGCATCTCGTAATATAACTGTAAATGCCGTTGCTCCTGGATTTATTGAGACTGATATGGTTGAGGGAATTAATTTTGAGGAGATCGTAAACTCTATCCCCTCAAAAAGGGTTGGAAAACCTGAAGATGTAGCAGATGCAGTTATATTTTTATGTTCAGAATACTCTTCTTACATTACAGGACAGGTAATTGGAGTAAATGGAGGAATCTGTTAGATTACTAAAATTTTATCGTCAGCTTCAATTTTCTGACCAGATTATAAGCTGTAGAAATATGTAGGCGCTGGTTGCATCTGCTTTAAAACAGGACAACTCTAAAATTTATCCGAGCAATTTACGAACAATATTGTCTCCTAATGAGCGACACATCATAACTGTCAGGAGATCATCTATAACACCCTGTTTCCATAAGATTTTTTCACCTTGCATGGAGTCGAACATTGTGCCAAGAACTCCTGAATTATAGATTGGCGAATCAGGCGATCTGGAATCAACAAGATCGATTCCATGATTTTGGAGAAAACGTTCGAGAATCATCTGTGTGATCTCCTGTCCTCCGTTTCGTAATCCGGCATGAGTTACCACTCCACCTAATTTACCATAAAGCAAATTCTTGCACATGTGCATCCATCGGGTACGATCCATGAAAATCTTCATAAGGCTTGTCACATTTGCAAAATATACGGGAGAGCCTAAAACAATACAGTCAGCCTCTATCATCTTTTGGGCTATCATTGCCATATCATCGTCATCAATACTGCATACGTTTTTTTGCAGACATTTATTACATGCGATACAAAGTTTAATTTTATGATTCGCAAGTTCTAAAAGCTCTGTCTCTCCTCCGCTCTCTTGAACCTGTTTCAGTACAAGATTAAGCATTAAAGCGGTATTTTTACCAGGTCGATGGCTGGAATTTATTGCAAGAACTTTCATAATATTTCCTTATTATACCTTTTCAAAGGCTCCGTTTTTCATATCTTCTTCAGCCCGGGCTTTAGCCTTGTAATGGATTTTCTTTCCAGTAGCTGTAAGATCTACCTTCTCTACAAACCTATAATATTTGGGTCTTTTATATCTTGCCAACATGGGGTGCTGTTTACAAAATTCATCAAGTTCCTTAGCTGTCAGAGATGGGTCTTTAGGGATAATATATGCCACAACAACCTGTCCCCATTTTTCGTCAGGTACTCCTGTTACTACACACTCTGTAACCTTGGGATTTTCATTTATCGCCTCTTCTACCTGAGCCGGCTGTATATTTTCGCCGCCAGAGATAAGCATATCATCTTTTCTTCCGACAATAGTTACATACTCCTCTTCATTCCAGACAGCAAGATCGCCAATGTAAACCCACCCTTTGTAAAATTTTTTATCTGCCTCATTAGGTTTATTAATATAATCATAGGCACATTTACCAGCCGCCTTGATAATCACCTCTCCTACAGTTTGATTATCCTTTGGTACAAAATCTGATGGCTCTCCAAATCGATCAGGATAAATATTGACAACTGCCATATCATCATCTGTACATGATTTCCCAGCACTTCCAGCCATTTCAGGAAGGTCATATGGTCTTAAGAAAGTATTCCAAAAAGCCTCAGTTGAACCATATCCATTAAAAATGTTAGGTGTTAGAACCTTTTGAAATTCAATACAGGCGTTTCGTTCAAGTGGAGCACCCATTGTTACAATACCTTTGAGTTTACTTAAATCATGTTTTTTACGCAACTGTATATCGTGAATGGCTTTAAGAGTTACCGGAGCACCAATAAGAAAGGTTACACCATATTTTTCAACATAGGACAGAACACTATTTGGATCAAAATTACGTAATACTACTATTTCACCACCAGCGTAGAGGGTAGGATTCGGTCCGCCTGAGTATAACCCGCCCCTGTGAAACCAGGGTGTCATATTCATTGTCTTGTCAACAGAGCAAAGTGGAAAGTGCATCAATACATCATGTGCACTCATAATTTCATTGATGTTATTTAACGGCACACCTTTTGGCATTCCAGTTGTACCAGATGTATATAAACGTGTAGTTTCATCATAGATATGAGATGGTCTTGTGATATCAGGAGTTTTATCAGAGGCTTTTTTTACAAATTCGTTATAGGAGATTGAGCCTTCAAAGGCTTTTTGCTTACCTGTAATATCAACCATTATAACCTTTTCTGGTTTGTGAGACGCTTTCTCTAAAGCCTTTTCACACATATCCTTAATTTCAGCATCATAAAAAAATACTTTAGGTTTGCTGTCATCAATAGTGTATGCAGTTTCGCCATATGAAAGTCGAAAGTTAATAGGACAGTTGATAGCTCCTATTTTTTGTGGAGCAAGAAACAGGAAAACAAATTCTGCACTGTTAAATAGTTGGTACATTACAACATCATTTTTTTGGACTCCTGCTGCAATCATAGCGTTGGCAAGCCGGTTACACTCCTGATCAAGCTCAGAATATGTCCAGCTTTTTCCCCTTTCAGGGCAGGTGATGGCTGTCCTGTTTTTATAGCGGTGCACATTACGTAAAAAGCCATTCAAATAGGTAAATTCATTCTCAAATATATCTATAAACCTCTTGCTATTATAAGTAAAATTTTTCATTTTTACCAATTCTCCATATCTAATTTGTTAAAAGAGAACATAAGCAGCTTTATGACGATTGTATTACCCTGCCATGGTTAATCCACCGCTGACGCTAAGAACTTGTCCAGTTATAAAGTCTGACTCTTTTGAGGAAAGAAATGTTACAGCATATGCAATATCCTCTGGAACGCCCATCCTTTTTAAGGGAATAATTTTTTCCATACTGGAAAGCACCTTGTTATTAAATTCACTGTCCTGTTTCATCTCAGCGACAAGCGGAGTGTTGGTCGGACCAGGGCAAATCACATTGACATTGATCTGGTTTTTAGCAAGCTCTCTTGCCATTGATTTGGAAAAAGAGATAACAGCACCTTTAGTACCAGCATAAACTGCCTCTCCGCTGCTTCCAACCCTGCCGGCATCAGAGGCAATATTTATAATTTTACCGTAGTTCTGGGATTTCATATGATCCATGACACAAAACACACAATTGAGAACGCCTTTGTAGTTTATATCAATAATTTTATTCCAAAGAGCTGGGTCGGTTTTATCAAAGGGGATCATCTTATCCCAGCCAGCATTATTTACTAAAATATCCACTGAACCAAATTTCTCTTTTACCTCTGACACCATTTTCTTTACCTGCTCAAAATCGCATATATCGGTCTGTACAGCCATTGCAGTACCACCATTGCTGTTAATTTCAGCGGCAGTTTTTTCTGATTCTTCCTTTAAAAGATCGGCGATAGCAATTTTTGCACCCTGTTTTGCCATCACAGTTGCGATTCCCTTGCCAATACCCCTTGATCCGCCAGTAATAATAGCAACCTTACCGTTTAATTCATACATGGCACAGCTCCTTAAATTTTTATAAATTTGTCGATTAATTTTGCAATGAGATTTTTATCCTTATGATGATCGCTTATCGTAAGGCAAAAATGCCTTGCCAAAAACCTCTCTTGCAACTACTATTTTTGATACCTGTGCAGTTCCATCACCTATTTCAATGCCCATCACATCTCTTAAACGCTGCTCTAAAGGTAAATCCTGTGTATATCCATAATGTCCATGAAGGAGTAGGCAGTCGTGAATAGCGTTTACCGAAAATTTAGGTCCCATCCATTTGACCATTGCCGCCTCTTTGGTGTGAGGTTTATTGTTATCTCTTAACCATAATGCTTTGTAACATAATAAGCGAACTGACTCTATAATACTTAGATGTTCAACTATGGGAAAAGAGACCCCTTCATATTGAGCAAGCGGTCTGTTAAACGTATATCTCTCCTTGGTGTAGGCAATTGTCTCCTTAAGTGATATTTCAGCAGCACCAATGCAGAGTAACGCAAGATAAACACGGCTGACATCAAAAGATTTCATTCCAAGCTTAAATCCCTCACCCTCTTTCCCAAGTAGGTAATCTGCCGGAATCTCAACATTATCCATAAAAATAGAGCCTCTTACCAATGCTCTTCCCCCCATATCATCAAAGGACTGCATTGAAACTCCCTTTAGATTGGTCGGGACAACAAAAACACTGATACCTTTTGCCCCTTTATCAGGATCTGTTTTGGCAAAAACAAAGGCAACATCAGCAGCCATGATGGAAGTAATACCGGACTTCTCTCCATTTAGTATATAACTATCACCCTTTCTAACTGCACTGGACATCATGGCAGCGGAATCTGTTCCACAATGTGGTTCTGTCAAAGCAAAGGCTGGAACCAAATCTCCTGCAATGATAGGTCTTAGAAACTTCTCTTTAACTATTTCTGTTCCATATTCCATCATGCAGCAGCACAATTCAGCCGCGGCAAAAGCTGCTACACTTATGTTTGGATCGCCTTTTCCCAACTCTTCACTGGCTATTCCCTGACTTACACAGTCTGCACCCAAGCCTCCATCTTTAGGTGAAACATTCATTCCTATAAGACCAAGCCCGCCAAGTTTTTTCCATATCTCATGAGGGAAAGATTTCTCTCTGTCCCATTTAGAATATTGAGGAAGAACCTCTTTTTGAGCAAATTTTTTTACTGCATCAGCTATTTGCATCTGCTCTTTAGTAAAACCAAATTCCATAATAAAATACCTCCAATAAAATATAATGAATTGTCTAAATCATCTGAATTTTGAAAAATCTGGTTTTCTCTTCTCTCTAAATGCTTTGTTGCCTTCAGCAGACTCTTCGGTTGCGTAAAACATGCTCAAGCCGCCTACACCTAAATTGGTGATTCCTGTTATTCCATCAAATTCTGCATGAAACGCATATTTAAGCATTTTGATTGCAGTAGGACTCTTTTCTAAAAGCTCGGCACACCATTTATTAACCTCTGTATCTAATTGGTCATGTGGAACAACTGTGTTCACCAATCCCATTTCAAGAGCCTCTGCGGCAGAGTAAGTATGACATAAATACCAGATTTCCTTTGCCTTTTTTAAACCAACAGCACGAACCAAATCGCCTGTGCCATATCCGGGATCGAAACTTCCAACTTTTGGACCTGCCTGACCAAATTTTGCTGTTTCAGAGGCAATGGAAAAATCACAAACAACATGAAAAACATGACCACCACCGATTGCATATCCATTAACTCTGGCAATTACCGGCTTTGGTATGGAACGGATAAGCTGGCTCACCTGCTGCCAGCCAACTTCAAGAGGCAACGCTGCAATCGTACCCGCATACCCGCCAATCTCCCTTACTGACTGATCCCCGCCGGTACAAAATGCCTTATCTCCGGCTCCTGTGAAGACAACAACTCCAACAGAATTATCAACCCATGCGTCTGTAAATGCCTGAGTCAACTCATAAATTGTCTGGGGTGCACAGGCGTTATATTTTTCTGGTCTGTTAATTGTGATCCTGGCAATGCCCTCTGATTTTTCATATATGATATCGTTAAATTCCATTTTTCTTCTCCTTCTGATTGTTGTCAAAGCTGTTTGTTGGAAAACTCATTAAATGACATATAGATGATTTGGCTAAAGCCATCATCAGCCGCTTTTTATCATCTGCTTTGGATTTAAAAATATTGGGATTTTGTTAGATAGTCAACCATGGATAGTTGACTATTCTTTGACTATATTTTATCATCAATAAACATTTTTATAAAAATAGATATCTTTCCAATAGTAACTGTAGCGACCACTTATAATATACATATACTACTTTATTAAGGAGTAAAAAATGAAGTCAATTAATCCTGACTTTTTTAAAGATATAGTGGAAAATGAAGATGATCTGTTTACCCGTATTGATAACAAAGGGAGATTACAGTATCTAAGCCCTTCTGCTGAAAAAATTATTGGAATTTCGCCGAATCTATGTTTGGGGAAAAAAGCTCTCTCATTTGTGCATAAAGAGGATCGCCGCAGCACGCTTGAATGCTTTGTCGGATTGATTGCCAATCGGGTGAAGAAAGCCGAGCTTGAAAACCGCATCGTTAGGACTACAGGAGAGGCTGTTACTTTTATATGGTTTGTTCACCTATATTATGACAACAACGGTAATCTTTTAGAGATATTGACCGTTGGCAAGGTGATCACCCAGATGAAAGAGGTTGTGAATCAACTACAAAAACGGGAGGAGATGTGGAACAAGCTCTTTACGACAAGCCCTACATGGATTGCACTGGTAACTTTAAAAGAGGGAACTTTTTTAGATTTTAACAACACTTTTTGTAATGATACAGGCTATGATAAAGATGAGGTTATTGGTCGCACATCTCTTGATATCGGTCTATGGTCAGATGCTGAAGGGAGGGCGAGAGCTCTCTCATTGATCAAGGAGCGGGGTGGTTACTTGGAGAAGCTTCCCATAAGGCTGAGAATGAAAAATGGGGAATTGCGTAATTTTCTGTGGTCCAGTGCAATCATTGAAATGCAAGGTAAAAGATGCCTTATCAATATTCTTGTTGATATTTCTAATTTAAAAAAAATTGAAAATCAACTGGCAGAAACCAATAGAGCTTTGCAGGAGCAATCATCTAAACTATTGGAGATGAACTCTGCACTCAAAGTCTTGCTAAACCAAAGGGAAGAGGAGCGAAAAGAGCTGGAAACAAGGGTATGGCATAACATAAAAAGAATGATACAGCCGCATCTCAACAACCTAAGAATGACCAATTTAACCACAACCCAGCAGGCTCATCTTGATGTTGTCTTTGATCGTTTAGACGATATCGCCTCAGGCATAGGCGAACGATTGGGTTATGGCGTTTATAGTCTAAGTGGTCGAGAAATGGAGGTTGCGGGTCATATCATTGCTGGCAGGTCAAATAAGGATATTGCAGAAATACTAAATATTTCAGTACATTCAATTGAGTCTCATCGATTTGCAATACGAAAAAAACTTGGAATTCTCGGCAATAGAACAAATTTAAGAAATCATCTTTTAAGTCTATCCAAATATGCCGAGGATAAAAATTCATTTTTGACAAAAGAATTTTAACTGGTATTGCACAGAACTCAAAAACAGCATATCAGCAGCGATAAGAGCCTTTTAAAAGTCAAATACCTCCAGCTTTGCCGAAGGTATTTAACTACATATTTGATCAGAAATACTTGAGTTATTAAATAAGGCTGCCTTCTGTTAATTAATAGAGCAGCGTTAAAAAAATTCCAGCCGCAATAACGGTGCCGATTACTCCAGCCACATTTGGACCCATAGCATACATAAGCAGATAGTTCTTTTTATCTGCCTCCATTCCAACCTTGTGAACCACCCTTGCAGCCATCGGCACTGCTGACACACCAGCAGCACCAAGCAGAGGATTGATCTTCTCTTTTGAGAACAAGTTCATAAGTTTTGCTAAAAGTATGCCGGTCATTGTGCTGAACATAAATGCAAGAAGTCCTAAAATAAATATAAAAATAACTTTTGGCTGGAGAAAGTTCTCTGCATTCATTGTAGCACCTACAGGCAGACCAAGAAATATGGTCACAATGTTTAAAAGCTCATTTTGAGCAGCATGGTTAAGTCTCTCCACAACACCCGACTCTCTGAAAAGGTTGCCGAGCATAAACATGGAAATCAGCGGTGCTGATGCCGGCACTAAAAGAATGATCACAAATGTGGATACTAAAGGAAACAGAATCTTTTCTAACTTTGTTACCTTACGCCCCTTTGTCATTCTTATTTTACGCTCTTCAATTGTGGTCATCATCTTCATAATCGGCGGCTGAATGATAGGAACCAGCGCCATGTAGGAGTAAGCGGCTACTGCACACGTTCCAAGAAGCTGAGGTGCAAGTTTTGTGGCAAGAAATATGGTGGTTGGACCATCTGCTCCACCAATAATACCAATAGTAGCAGCCTCTTTAAGATCAAATCCCATAATAGCAGTTGCAGCAAAAAAAGTGATATACACTCCCCCTTGTGCCCCTGCTCCAAGGAAAATAAGCCTTGGCTTTGCAATAAGCGGACCAAAATCAGTCAACGCTCCAAGCCCCAAAAAGATTACAGGTGGAATTATCTCCCAGTGGATACCATACTGATAGAATTTCCACAACAGACCCTCTTCAGGTTTCATAAGAGCTGCTAAAGGTAAATTAGCAACAATAATACCAAAACCGATTGGAAGAAGAAGCATCGGCTCATAATCTTTAGAGATAGCAAGATATATCAGAGTAAGCCCTATTATCCACATAACTACCATTTGCGGTGTCAGATAAAACAGCCCTGTGGTTTTGAAGAGCATGGCAAAAATATCCAGCATTATTTTGCCTCCTCTTTATCTTTATTAAGACGATCTGCTATAATTGATGTCATTGTTGTAAAAAACCAAAGAAGCCCCATACCAACAAAGACACCAGTAATCCCTGAAATAAATATGGTAACTGAGTTCGACATAGTATCTTTTTATCCTTTAATTATTCGTGGCAGAATCATCTGATGCTGAGGGCATATTGATTTAGGATTCTGATAGGCACTGCCTGCAAAAGCCTGCATATATTTTCTGATATCTGTAAGTTTTACTATCTCATCAACAAGACCATTTTTTGCACAGAACAGAGGTCTTGAGGTATCATGGTATTTTTGTGCAAGCTCATTCATCTTGTCAACTATAGGCTGAAGATCATTGCCAGCCTCTTTCTCTTTTACAAGTCGTCTTGCATAGCTTGCTACAGCAGCAGTCTCACCGTGCATTACATAAATTTCAGTTGCAGCAGTCCCAATAGAGAAGGCATTATGACGATTTGCTTGAGGACCGCCTAAGACGTAATGGGCAGCAGCAGAACCTTTTCTTAGAACCACAAGCATCATTGGAACATCTGTCTGCTGGATTGAATAGATAAGAGATTGACCAAGCCCTAAAAGTTCTGCTTTTTCTGCAATATCTCCGACATCGATGCCTGATGTATCTTGAAACCAGATTACAGGAATTCTATCTCTACCGCATAGAGTGACAAACTCGTTCATTTTGATAAGCCCCTGACGGTAGAGCTTACCGCCAATCCCGGGATAATCTGCATACTCTGGATAGTCTTTCCCAAGATAGCCTTGACGGTTACCAATACAGCCTACAAGAAATCCATCTACTTTGCAAAGTCCTGTATAAATCTCGGGACCATAATCGGGACGAAACTCTGAATGCTCTCCACCATCTACAAGACGGGCAAGAATCTCATCAAAATCGTAAACCTTTTTTTGCTCGATAGGCAGAAGTCGTAAAATATCTTCTTGTGGAAATACAGGAGATTTAGGTTCTGCCACCCTGAAAAATTTTGGATTATATGCCGGCATATCTTTCATATAATCTTTTAACCCATCAAGAACCCCCTGCTCCTCTTCAAACACATATCTGAAAAAGCCGGTATGATCATAGTGGGTCTTAACAGAACCCGGAGGCTTTGCTCTGTTCTCTTTTGCCTTTTCTACCAAAACTTCTGCCATCTCAGTTGTAAAACCACCCTGTGGAGCCATGCCGCTTACAATTCCAGCACCACCAACCGCAATATTACAATTTTTATGGGCAAACAAAACAGTAGGACTTATGCTCTGATAACCTCCGCCGGCAGGATTTGTGCCATAAATTCCGGCAAGCACGGGAATACCAGCCTGTTCAAGTTCTGCATGTCTAAAAAATGGAGCACCTGCACCTCTTCTGTTTGCGTAGAATTTCTCCTGTTCCGGCAGCTTTGCACCTGAACAGTTTACAAGCCAGACTAAAGGAATATTTAACCGTTTGGCAAGATCAGTAACCCGTAGAATATTCTCAGATTGACCGGGAAGCCACGCACCTGCCATAACCTTATTGTCAAATCCTATTATTACAGCCCATTTACCTGAAATCTTACCCAATCCATCAATTACATTAGTTGTGCCCTCTGAGTTATCAGAAGGATTATATAGGGTGTGAAGAGGTGTCCATGTCCCTTCATCTACAAGATAGTCTATTCTCTGCCATACGGTCATCTCTCCTCTGGCGTTTATCTTTTCTGTAGAAAATCCTGCATTTTTAACACCTTCAACAGCAGCATCGATCTCTTTTTCTGCATCAATAAATGTCTGAAAGTTCTCTTCTGTTCTTTTAATAACACCTTTTTTAAGCTCATTGCCAAAGGTATTCATCTGTTCAAAATAGGGTCTCATCATCTTCTCCGGAATATCTCTTTGTGGAATTGATATAAATTGAATTGTTTATAGAGCTATTCAATGACAGCCAGTACGCTCTCCTCTTCAACAGAATCCCCTATTTTGACATTAATGCTTTTGATAACTCCATCAGATGGAGCATATACAGGTGTCTCCATTTTCATAGCTTCAATTATAAAAATCTCATCATCTTCTTCAATCTTTTGACCAACCTCAATATTAATGGCAATAATTTTTCCTGCTAATGGGGCAATTATCTCTTCAGACATCTCTAATTCTCCTTCTTATAATTTAGACATTTTGGTTTATGCTAAAAATTTTTAAACTCTTTAATTTGGTAAACTAAGCAGCTCTTTAGTTAATAAATACGAGAGCATATCAGCGTTACCTATTTGCTTTTCTTATTCCAAGTTGATCAAGAGCCACTATCCACTTGCAGATATTTGTTGAACCTTCAACAATATAGTAGGTTGGGGCATCTCTGTAATATCTTGCCACCGGATACTCTGTAGAGTAGCCGTAAGCACCCATTATGCGCATCGCATAGTTGGCACATTTTGATGCAGTCTCGCCCACAAAATATTTTGCCTTTGCCACGCTCAAACCATTGTTAAGCTCCCCATCATCTTTTTCACAAGCAGCCTTGTAAACCAAAAGGCGGGCAGCATCAATATCAGTTGCCATCTGGGCAACCATATCTTGATTCATCTGGAACTCACCAATCTTTTTGCCAAACTGCTGTCTTTCGTTGCAGTATTTTGTTACAGCGTCAAGACATGCCTGAGCAAGACCAACACCGCCGGCAGCAGCGGAAAGCCGTGTCTGATTAAGAGAGCTGAACACAATCTTTGCACCATCTCCGGGTTTACCAAGAATGTTCTCTTTCGGCACCTTTACATTATCAAGAAAAACCTCTCCTGTAGGAGATGAGTGAGACCCCATTTTATCAAGAGCTGATGTTGTAATGCCTGCAAAGTTTTTAGGCTCAATCACAAATGCAGATAACCCCTTGCTGCCTGCTGATTTATCTGTATAAGCATAGTATATAAGAACATCAGCAAAACTTGCATTTGATATCCATGTTTTAGAACCATTGAGCAGCCAATGATCGCCTTTATCCTCTGCTGTAGAAGCCATTGCCATTACATCAGAACCTGCGTCAGGCTCAGTGATACCAAATCCACCTACATACTCGGCAGTGCAGAGCTTTTCAACATATTTACGTTTTGCCTCTTCTGTACCATATTTAAAGATGGTATATCCGCAGCCAAGAATCTGCATATTGACCTGAACTCTTAAAGATGACGATGCTTTTGCAATCTCTTCTGTTACAATCATCGCAGCAAGCCAGCCCATATTATCCCCGCCATACTCTTCTGGAATCACTGTACCAAAAAAACCAAGCTCTCCCATTGGTCTTACTGCCTCTTTATATGGAAAATAGTGCTCATTGTCCCATTGATCAGCATTTGGAGCTATCTTCTTTTTTGCAAATTCACTTACAGCTTTTTTCAACATTTCAAGTTCTTTTGAGAGTTTAAAATTCATTGTGTCTCCTAAATTTACCTTAAATTTAATTTTTAATTTTTTAGCATTAGTGTCAATTGATAATTTTAACCCTGCTTGTGTTATAAAGCGGCTGATTCAACCGCCTTTGTAAAATCTCTTTGTTTACAAAAAGTTCTATTAAAACGTAGAAAACAAGCAAGAGTTATTTATAATATACTTATTTTAAATATTTATTTTGAATCTTATCATAGGTGCCGTCTGCAATAATTTCTTTCATAGCCGCGTTAATCTTTTTTATGAAATCATCTTTATCTTTTATATTTTTTCCATTTTTGCTTAATGCTAAATAAGTTCCCTTTTCTGGCACCACAAAATTAGGCAATGATTTTATTTTTTCTTGAAAACCCAAATTGTTTATATAAAACATGGCTATCTGGGGAGATGAAATAAAGCAGTCTATTCTTCCAGCCGCAAGTTTTTTCAAATTCATTTCACATTCTTTGGCTTCATCAACGACTATTTTTTGTTCATCAACAGCCTTTTGAAACTCGGGAGAGATAAAAAAACCAGATTGAATACCGACTTTTTTTCCATATAAATCTTCAATTTTATTAAATATAAAATTATCATCTTTTTTTACATAAATAGAGACATTAGAATAATGAATCGGAATTTCAGAATATATTAAAAAACTCTCTCTATCTTCTTTATAATATATTTGAAATGAGCCATCTACCTCCCCTGTTTCCAATAAGTGCAACCCTCTTTTAAAGGGCAATAACATTATCTTTGGATTGAATCCGACTCTTTTAGAAATCTCCAAAATAAATTCATAATCAATCCCTTTTATTTTCCCCTCCTCTTCATATGAAAAAGGGACTATATTCTCTACTGCTATGAAGCTGATCTCTTCATCTGCAAAAGCGGATAGAGATGGAGAGATTAGAACAACAGATATTATCAATATTTTTAAGACCATTTCGCTAAATTGTTTCATAAAATTTTTCCTTATTAAAAATTATGTTAAAAATCAATGAAGGGTTTCTCTGAAAATTATACATGAAGCTGAAGCATACGCA
The DNA here is from genome assembly GCA_964539635.1 of uncultured Desulfobacterales bacterium. Taxonomy (GTDB): domain Bacteria; phylum Desulfobacterota; class Desulfobacteria; order Desulfobacterales; family Desulfobacteraceae; genus Desulfamplus. The sequence continues at coordinate 113,592 of CAZIJN010000006.1, forward strand.
TAAAGTGTTCCACTCTTATCTTTTAGTGTTCCCTGTGCAATACCAATTCTATTCGACACATTAATTGTTTGACCTTCTGCAATAAGAATAGTGCCATCTGCCTTAACAGGTTTAATGTATTTTACATTCAAATCAATGGTGGTATATTTTGCTCCAGGTTCAAGAATCGTCTGAATGGTGCATCCAGTAACTGCATCTAAAATGCTTGCAGTAACCCCGCCTTGAACAACTCCCATAATATTGAGATGATGGTAATCTGGTACCGCTTCTAACTCCACATAGCCTTTTTCTGCTTTGGTTATTTTCATACACATGGTCTTAAAAATAGGAGGCTCTGAAGTTAGACCAATTCTCTGGCGCAATAGCTCAAGCCCTGATAAATTTATGTATTTTTTAGGTACATTAATACTTTTTTCCATGTGAATCCTATTTTCTGTCCCACCAAATAGATTATTTATAATCGCTAATTCGCAGCCATATGGGCAGGAAGCCACAGAGCAACTTGAGGAAAAAGCATGACTAATGCAAGTCCAACAGCCTGCAATATGCAAAATGCTATAACCGAGCGATAAAGATCGCTCATTGTAACATTACTTGGGGCTACCCCCTTTAATATAAATAAATTAAAACCAAAAGGAGGGGTGAGGTATCCCATAGTCATATTCATAACAAATAATACTCCAAACCATACAAGATCAAACCCAAGCGCATGGACAATTGGAATAACGATCGGTCCAAGCAAAGTTATGATTGCAGCAGGTTCTAAGATCATTCCGCAAAAAAAGAATAGGAGCTGAATAAAGATTAGTATCCACCATCTGGAAACTCCTAAGTTTAACATCATCTCCTGCACAACTTCCTGAATTCCTATATATGCAAGGTAATGTGTAAAACATGCAGCACCTATAATTATCCACATAACCATGGAATTTACCTTAACAGTGGATAAAAGTGCGGCTCTTAAATTATTATAGTTAAAGCGTTTATAAATAATCATGCAGAGCATTGCACCAAATGCACCTACTCCTGCTGCTTCCGTAGGTGTGGCAATACCCTTGTATATGCTTCCGAGCACAAACATAACAAGCAGGATTGGAAGAATGATCCCTTTTAAGGACTTAAGTTTTTCTTTAAGGGTGTATTTTTCAGTTATAGGCGGACCCATCTCAGGATTTAAATAACATCTAATACCAATATATCCGATGAATAATACGCTAAGTAATATGCCCGGCATTACTCCAGCCATGAAAAGCTGCCCAACTGAAACTTCGGCAATACCAGAATAAATAATCATTATAATACTTGGCGGAATCAATATGCCAAGAGAACCACCAGCCATTATTGAGCCAAGGGTCATACTTTTATCATATCCTCGTTTAAACATGGCAGGCAGGGCAATTAGTCCCATTGTAACAGTCGCTACTGATCCTACTCCTGCCATAGCTCCAAAAATAGCACAGATGATAACTGTACCTATGGCAAGCCCTCCATTTAAACTTCCTGACCATCGATAGATTATTTCGTATAAGTCATCAGCTAATCCACTACGCTCCAAAAAGTTTGCCATCAGTATAAAAAGAGGAATAGCAATAAGAATGAAACTGGTTGCATCGCTGTAGGTTGTACTTACTATCTGATATAATCCGCCAAAGCCCCATGAAAAAATGGTTCCCAACATGGCTACTCCAGTAAGAGCAAAGCCGACAGGAACCCCTATGAAAAGCAAAATAAAAAATGCAGCTCCAACTATATATGCAGTCAAATCCATAAATTTGTCCTTTTATTATTTGGTCTCAACTTTTAAGAAAAATTTAAAACAACCTGAGATTGCAGCAAGCAGCAGTAAAATCCCTCCAATAGGAATAGTTAGCCATACAGGCCATAAGGGCAGTCCGACTACACTCTCGGATATGTAGTTATTAACAAATGCTCTCCAGAACTCCTCTCCGCCCATCCAGATAAGGACAAAAGAGATACTCATGACTATTGGATATTGAACTAATTCAAGATATTGTTGAGTCTTTGCGGACAATGTAATACGGAATATATCAATTGTTACATGAGACTTTTCCATAAAAGCATAACCTGTTCCCAATAGAGAAATACCGCAGAAAAGATATTGGGAGACTTCCATTATCCAGTCAGAAGCAATATGTAAAACGTATCTTGTAAATACACCATACACCACAACAGCAACTAGCAATAAACATAGAAATCCTGCAATATACCCCCCTGCAGTTACAATGTAGTCTATGGCTCTGATCACTTTTTTCATTTATTATTTTCCTTGCCGTTTTAAGCTGTTTTTAAAAAGATTGTTTTGCAGAGCCAAAGCTAACTCAGCTATCCTTAACATTGATAACGGCTGAATTGCTTTCGCCCTGCACCTTTAGCGGCTTTTATTTTGTTGGAAATAATGGATGCTCTATTTTCATTGAACTAAAATAACTTTTTAATATATCAACCTGTTTTGCACAAATTTCACTTGATTTAACATGATCTTCATAGACTGGCTTAAGGAGTTCTATCATTTTTACTACCTCTTCCTTAGGCAATTCAATGATTGTCAAATTGTTAGTTTTGCAAAATTCAATAATCTCACTATCATTTTTTTCTGACAAGTTGGCAGAGTGGATACTTGTGAGAAAACCCGCTGTATTTATTGCATTTTTTTCCTCTGGAGTTAGACCGTCCCATACCTTGTTATTGATTAGTATTTCTACTACACCAGGAGAGTGCAAAGCAGGTGAACTTATATATGAAACTACCTCAGAAAATTTATAATCTCTAAGTGTGTACCAAGGATAATCAGTGCCATCAACGGTTCCTCTTTGAAGAGCAGTATATTGTTCCGCACCTGCCAATGAGACAGATGAACCGCCTAATGCTTTAACAATTTTGCCTTCCATTCCCACTGCTCTTATTTTTTTACCTTTTAAATCTTCCACTTTATTGATAGGGAATTTGGTCAAAAATCCCATTCTTGCTACAGTTATCGGTGCTACATAGTAACAGCCTTGCTTTTCTGTAGCTTGACGCATAAGTTCCAAATAACCATAATTGTAATAAATATCCATGGCTTCAGAAACACTCTTCCAGCTAAAAGGAAGCCATTCTCCATTTACTTCAGGAACGATGCCTGCAAAGTAGAGCATTGAACCAATATATCCGTCTATCATGCCTCTCTGCATTGCAGTGAGTCCCTCTTTTTCTTTAACAAGTTCATCTGGATAAAATATCTTGATTTTTACGCTGCCGTTTGTCAGTTTCTCTACCTTATCTGCAAAGAATAAAGTATTTGCTGCAACACCGCTGGCTTGTGGATAAACAAGCTGAATCTTCAGCTCTTTTGCTGCGGCTGCAACTCCAGCCATCATAAAAATCATTGAAACAGATATAATACCAACTACTGCCATCTTTAAACACTGTTTACACATAATACTCTCCTCTATTTGTTGTTGTAAAATGAAGGGGTTATTCCCTCGTAAAAACGATTCCTTTATTTCTTTTTATTGTAGTGTATGAAATGAGTCCCAATTCAAAGGCTTTTTTAGTCAAACTTTCCCTAAAATCTGGGTGGGCGATCGCAATAAGAGCCTCTGCCCGTTGAGTGTTGCTTAGTCCTCTTAAATTTACTACACCCCACTCTGTAGCTACATAGTGTGTAAGCGTTCTTGGAACAGTTATATTGTAACCTTGTTCCAATAAGGGGAGTATTCTTGAAGTTCCTTTGTAGGTAGAATAGAGTGAAAGAACGCTGATACCTTTTCGATCTTGAGAAAATAGAGTACCCATCACAAAATCTAATTGTCCCCCTGATCCGCTTATCTGAAAAGTTTTTCCATTGAGCATCATCTGTTCCGAAGCTACCTGCCCAGTTAAATCAACATTAATAGCACTATTTAAGGAGAACATATTAGGCTGTTGCGAAATAATAAAAGGATGATTGGTATAATCTACAGGATAAAGGGAAAACGCAGAGTTGTTATTTGCATAATCATATAGCTCTCTGTTTCCAAGACAAAATGTAAAGACGCTCTTAAACCTATCCGTCTTTTTTTCGCTGTTAGTTACAACGCCCCGCTCTATCAAATCGACCATTTTAGATGTGAGCATTTCAGTATGAAGCCCGCAGTTCTTTATTCCTGAAGATGCAATTGAATCAAGAACAGCGTTTGGCAGCCCTCCGATTCCTATCTGAAGAGTGGAACCATCTTTAATTAATCCAGATGATAAAATATTTTCTGCTATCATTTGGTCTTCTGGCACCGCTTCTATAGCAGGCAGGCAGAATGTGCTAAATTCATTATCGTGTACAATGTAATCCACAGAGTCAAAGTGCAGACACTCTTCGTATCCTCCGCGAATCACAGGCATATCTTCTCGTACAATCACAACTACCTTATCGGATACATCGGCAATTGACATATTGTGTCCGCAGGTTAGTCCAAAATGAAAATATCCATTTGCGTCCATAGGAGATGTAACAATAAAGAAAAAGTCAAAATGATGTTTTTCACGATAAATCATTGGAGCCGTGTGCCATGTTTCTGGCGTATAAACACCCGCCCCCCTTTTTTTTGATAAACCCCTTACAGGACCCAATAAAAAACCGCTAACCCATTGAAAAATCTTTCCTTCTGGATCAGCTTCACAAATTTTATAGTTTACTGTATCAAGATAGGTATTAACTTTAATATCTTCCAATTCATCAACTCGCTGGGCAAGATATTTATCTATAATAGCGGCTATATTTGCCGATCCTCCCATGTGTATATGATTGCCAGATTTTACAAGAGAGGCTGCTTCCTGCCCAGAAATAACCTTTGAATTATATTCGTTTAAAAATTTTTTTCTCATTGTATAGGTTTCCAGATAAATAAGTTTACTTTATTGTCTGTTCATATTTTCCCAGATCATTGAATATCCTTGACCTCTGCCAACGCACATTGTGGTAAGACCGTATCTTGCAGAAGGTTTTTCCTTAAAAAGCCTCTGAAGAAAAGCGATCAGTCTGGGACCGGACGAGGCAAGAGGGTGACCATATGCAATGGCTCCGCCCCAAATATTAACCCTTGGATCATCTATTTTTACGCCAAGTCGATCCAAATCGTACAACGCCTGAATTGCAAACGCCTCATTCAGCTCGATTATATCAATATCATCTATGGTCAAGCCAGCCTTATCAAGTGCTTTTAACGTTGATGGAACTGGTGCAGTACCCATTATTTTAGGATCAACAGAAGCTACGGCAGTTGATACCCATCTCATTTGAGGTGCAATACCAAGTTCTCTGACTTTTTTTCCATTCATTAGAAGAACAGCCGCAGCACCATCATTTAGACCAGAAGCATTACCAGCAGTAACGCGACCATTTTCTTTAAAAGGTGTCTTAAGTTTCTTTAAATTTTCTATTGTAGTTTCAGGTCTGGGATGTTGATCTTTATCTGCAATAATTTTTGTTCCATCTGCTAACTCTACCTCCATAGGAATGATCATATCCGTCATCTTGCCGGCGGTAACAGCTAAATGGGTTTTCTGCTGAGATGCTAAGGCATAGCTGTCAGACATCTCTTTGGTTAATTCAGGGCACATATCATGGATATTCTCAGCAGTCATTCCCATACTGAACGCAGATGGACCGCCCATTACCTCTTCTAATCTTGGGTGGGAATCCCGCAGGTATCCCATAGGAAGATGTCCCATGTGTTCAACTCCCCCTGCAACTAAACAATCTGCCATGCCGCTTGCTATATATGAGACTCCAAAACCTACAGCACTCAGACCACCAGCACACATTCTGTCAACAGAGCAGCCGGGAACTTCCCAACCCCAATCTGCCAGCATAGATATTAATCTTCCAACAGTGCCGCCTTGTTCGCCTATCTGATTGGTAGCTCCCCATATAACATCTTCTACCATAGCAGGAGATACTTTGGGATTTCTCTGCATCAAACCCTTTAACACAGCAACGCATAAATCCTCTGCTCTGGTTTTCCAAAATATACCTTTTTCACCAGCTCGACCAAATGCAGTACGAACTGAATCTATAACTAAAACATCATTATCTTTAAACGTCATTTTTAAAATCCTTTAATTTAAGTTAGATAGAATCTTTATATTGCAATTTATGAGTCTTAATTAACGAAATTACTAAAATACATTATCCTGCATTGAGACTATCTCCCTTCCATGACGCTGACAAATCTCAATGGTTGCTTGGGTATGAGGTAGGGTAGTATCCAAGAAATAGGTAGCCTGAAGGACTTTGCCCCTATAAAAGTCATTCTTTTTATCTTTTCCAGAAGCATGTGGATAAGAGATAATAGCCATATCCAGTAAAACCCATGACATAGTAATATCTGCAAAAGCTGTGAGTGCGGGATAGGTGTAAGATGCCCATTGAAGCGGATCTTTTTCTCTTCTTGCTTGAAGCTCATATGCTGCTTCCCAGAGATTTTTCGCAACATATTCAAGATTCTTTACTTTGTCTCCAAAGGCAGCATGATCTCTATTTTTTTCGCAAAATTGTTCAATCTCAGTTTTAAACGCTAAAAATGCTGCTCCATCTCTAATAGTCATTTTTCGTCCCATAAGGTCCATAGCCTGAATTCCGTTTGTTCCCTCATAAAGAGACATAATTTTCGCATCTCTAAGATATTGCTCTAATGGGAAATCTTTGCAGAATCCATAACCACCAAGGCATTGTATAGCGGTTTCGCATACTCTAAAGCCCATGTCAGAACAGTAGGCTTTAATGATAGGTGTTAAAAAATCGACTAAATTCATGTTGTGTGTCTTTTCTTCACCCTCAGGCATTTCTGAAGCAAGATCATTACGGAAGGCAGATGTGTATATCATGGATCTCATTCCATCTACAGTAGCCTTCATCCATAAAAGATTTCGTCTAACATCAGGATGATCAATTATAGGGATATCGCCTTTTTTCCTGCCATCTATATCTTTTCCCTGAACACGCTTTTTTGTATATTCTAAGGCATTTCTATAAGCTGTACTGGCAAGGGTCATACCACTAACACCTGTGTTTATTCTGGCTGCATTCATCATCTGGAACATATGAGCAAGCCCATTATTTTCTTTGCCGCAGAGATACCCAATACAATTATTGGAATTACCAAAATTGAGTACTGTAGTTGGAGATGCATGAAGTCCTAATTTTTTCTCTACATTGCTGCAGATAACATCGTTAAATTCGCCAGGAGTACCATCAGGATTGAGTCTGAATTTTGGAACAACAAAAAGGCTGATTCCCCTAACACCTTCTGGAGCACCTTCTATTCTTGCGAGTACAAGATGAATTATATTATCTGTGAGGTCATGATCACCCCATGAGATAAAAATTTTTGTTCCGGTAATTTTAAAATGATCTCCCTCACGTGTTGCAGTTGTAGTTAGAGAGGCAAGGTTTGAGCCTGCATCAGGTTCGGTAAGACACATTGTACCAGCCCATGTTCCGTTAAACATTTTAGGAACATAAGTTTTCTTTAATTCATCTGTCCCAAAAGATTCTATCAGATGTGCAGCTCCATGTGTCAGGCTTGGAGCCATGTTAAATGCCTGACACGCTCCATACATAAAATCGTTGATAATAACACGCATCATATTGGGAAAACCCTGCCCTCCATACTCAACATCTCTGGCAGCAGCGGTCCATCCATTTTCACCATACTGTTTAAAAGCTTTCTTAAATTCAGGTGGTGAAGATACCCGACCATTATCAAATTTTACTCCCCATTTTTCACCGATTTCGTTCAACGGGTCTAATACGCCTTTTGCAAAACTTATAGCTTCAGATACCATCAAATCCAAAGTTTTTTCATTCAGGTCTTTGTATTTATCTAATTCACAGAGTCTTCCATAGTTAAGTTGTTCTTTTAGAATGAAAAAGATATCTTTTTGATTAATTTTAAAATGTCCCATCTCTACTTATTTAATCTCCTTTTTTCTCTTTTTTTGATGATTCTAATTTTTCTGGTTTGGTTTAAAAAATAAGGTATAATCGGCTAAAAAATATTCTAATCTGAACTTTTTTCGGATTAGAATTGCTATCGCATAGATACAGTATCTATTGTATTGAAAAATAATTTTTAGAAACATCTTGTTTAAATAATGTTTTTTATATGTTTGCGTTAAAGATGCAAATATCCTACCAGAGAGAAAAAAATAATTATTTTGGAAGTAAATATGGGTGTAAGGCTATATAAAATGATTGTATTTATTGCAATATCAGGTTGTTAATTAAAGACTATATAAAGAGGAGGGCAGGAGGATATTCTCAGTTATTAAAAATTGAGGTTTTATAATATTTGTATATAATCTTATACGCAAATACGATAAAATATTTTATAACTATTTGTAATGATGATTGTATATTATTGAATGTAGATTATTATATTCTTATATAAAAAGATATACAGAAACAATAGCTATCTTATATAACTATTCATAAATTTTACCTCATTGTTTATCTCTATTTGATGTTCCTTAACAATCATCACTTACGCAACATTTCTGCATAAAGCTCAATCGGGTGGCAAACCTTTATATCAAGATTTTTTTTTGCAAGCATGTCAGAAATCTGAACCATGCAGGCAGGGCAGCCGGTTGCAACAACATCACAGTTTGTATCTGCAATATTTTGGCTCTTAATCTGTCCGATTTCAGAAGATATTTTGTAGTGGTAGAGATTAAAACTTCCGCCCATTCCGCAGCATTTATCAGAACCTTCCATCTCAACAAGCCTGCTGCCTGATGCTTTTATCAAAATCCTCGGCTCTTTGAATACACCGAGAGATTTTTTCAGATGGCATGGATCGTGGTAGGTTATAGTTTTGATATAATCGCCATTATCGCGGTCTGTATAATCTCCATTATTGCAATCTATATCATCACCATTATTAACATCTAATTTACCTCTAATATCTTTCTTAACATCTAAACTGTTGAAAAGGTTCACTTTATTAACTAAAAACTGATTTATATCAAGGGTTTTATTAGATAACTCTTGGATTTTCTCCCTTGTTTTGCTTCCACTGCCTTTATAAATTGAACTCCATAATTTTTTGATTGTTGATGTGCAGGTTGCACAAGCTGTAACAAGATAGTCAAATTTTTCTTCAGAAAACAGATCGATATGATATTCAACAAGTTTTTCAAAACTCTTCATATCACCAGAGGCAAGAGCTGGAATGCCGCAGCAACCTTGATTTTTTGGAATATAAAGACCCACTCCGTGAAATTCAAACACATCAACAACATCTTGTCCAATGCGTGGAAAGATTTTATCAATAATGCAGCCAGTGAAAAAAGCGACCTTTATGCCAGATTTCCCAGCAGAAGTATTGATAAGATGTTTAGATATATTCTCATTTGCTGACAACTGATTAAAATTATTATCTGAATTTGGTAAAAAGTTGTGAAAAGGTTTATCTGACATCGGCAGAAAATGGCGATCTCCAAAAAGAGGCGACACAACCCTTACACAAGATGTTCCTTGTGCATTCTTATCTTTTTTTGTAAAAATATTTTGAAATCTGCCTGCCCATTCTGTCAACTTGTCAAATGACGCAGGATTAGAGAGCATCTTTCTAAAAATCAGCTTTGCAGCAGGAGACAGCCCTTTAAACTCCGCGAGAATCGCTCTTGCTTTAATAAATATTTCCACAACATTCACGCCGCTTGGGCAGTTTGCAGCACATGAGCCGCACAATAAGCAGCGGTTCAAACGCTCGCTCACTCCGTCAGGATTGGTAAATAGATTGTTTCCAAGACCGTCAAGAAGGGCAAGTTTGCCTCTTGCAACATCAGCCTCTTTTCTTGTTCGATCAAATAGAGGGCAGACAGACTGGCACATTCCGCATTTAGTACAGACAACCAACTGCTCTTCAAGCTCTTTTAAACTGTTTGCAAGCTCTTTCATTCTATCCATAATCATATTAACCTTTTCGTATTTCGAAATTGTTCGTATAAACGCATTATACAATTTCTCTTTATTGCGTTTATCTGTCAAAATAGTCGGATATGGTAATACCAATATATGAAACACTATGAGTTGAGCTTGTCAACAACAAAGGTATGATGATATTCTACTTTGCAGAAGCAGCCTCTTTTCAGATAGTTAAAAAGATGCCGCTCTAAACCCATAGAGCATTATCTCTAAACCATAGTCATTATAAAGAATTTAAGGAGCAGCCGTTGAGCAATATAAATATCATAGAAGAGTTTAAAGAAAAAGCATCTCTTGTATCAGCTGTCGTCCATGATGCTGATACTATTGAAGATGCTTTTCGTATAGCAGTCTCTCTTTGCAAAGGTAAAACAGTCTCATTGGGTAATGAAAAAAAGGTTATAGCCTCTCCTGCTCTTGACTCATCAATATACAGCTCTTTAGAAAAATATAGCTCTTTAGAGACGATATGTCAGGAAAATGGAATTTCTTTGATAAAAAATAATCTTCGTAAATATACCAGCGGAATTGACATGGGCATCACCTTTGCCGATTATGGCATTGCTGAGACAGGCACGATTGTCGTCAGTTCTGATTCTGAAGATAAGCGTCTATCAACAATGATAAGCGATATTCATACTGCTCTACTCTACAAGTCAGATATCAGAGCAACTGCCGTTGATATGGCAGATGAGCTTGCAAAATTAACATCAAAGCCATCATCATACACAGCTTTTATCACAGGTCCCAGCAGAACAGCAGATATTGAGCGGGTGCTGGCAATAGGGGTTCATGGACCGCTTGAGCTTCATATTATTTTGCTTTAAAAGATACCTGATACCTGTTAAAAACTGATCCGAACAACAAATTATTTGAATAGTAATTGCAGATTGTAATCTAAAATTTTTTATTTAAATTAGATAGGATATTTTATAATGGTATCAGTAAAATTACGCAAATTTCGTAAAGGTAGTTCCGTAATCGTAAAACCTGATGTTATAGACCCTGATTTCAAGATTAATCTCGGTGGTTGGCAAGGTAGAATCGTTAAATTGGAAAAAAATAATCTTGTTCTTATAGAATGGGATAGCATCACGCTTAATCAAATGCCTGATGAAACCATTATTCAAAGTGAGATAGATGGGTTAGATTGGACAAAAATGTCCCTATATTTAAACGAAATCGAATTAACAGACCCCAGAGATACTGAGGAAGATGTTGAAGAATCCTTAGAGTTTCTTGAAGAAAAGCATAGATGGTCTCATTTAGGAGAGACGGGTAAGCTGATTAGTAGTGTAGATGATGATTCTGATGCATGGTATGAATATCTTAAAGAAAATTTGATATTCCCATTTGATGCTGTAATAGTAGATTCGGACGATAGTTATTTTGAAGATATTTATGAGTCCGTATTGAAAATAAATGACAAACTAACAGTATTAAAAATTAAGAAACATGATTCTTGGTATGGAGTTTTAGTTTTAGTTATTCCCCATAAAAACGAAATAGAAAGTATAAACCATAAAAAATTTTCATTATTTAATTTTTTCAAGGGGAAAAATAAGAAATATATAATACCATTATCTGATTTAGATGTAATTGATGAGAATTCTCCAAACTATGAACCAGTAAAAGCCTACTCAACTTGGTTCGTAAACAGACAACATCATATAGAAATGGTATAGGATTCATCATGAAAAACAGTGAGACTCTAAAAGAGTATAGACGCAGGGTCGGCAAATCTCTTGACAACCAATTTCTACGATCCGCAATGGATAAATTCGCAGTTGCCTACCGTGAAAGCAGAAAAAACGCATTTGCTGGAATGGACGCAGAGGGTTTGATTGCAGAGGTTGCAGAGATTAAACGAAATGCCGTTAAAAACAATCAAAAACTCTTTGAAGAGTTTAAATCTGCTGCTGAGAAAAATAATATCCATGTCCATTTAGCAGCCACAGCAAAAGATGCAAATGAGATTATCGCACAGATCTCAAAAGATACAGGCTCTAAAAAGATCATAAAATCAAAATCCATGACTGCTGAAGAGACCCACCTTAATAAATGGCTTGAACATGAAGGGCTTGAAGTTACTGAAACTGATCTTGGCGAGTGGATTGTCCAGCTCCGCCATGAAGGACCCTCCCACATGGTTATGCCCGCTATCCATCTATCACGCTTTCAGGTGGCAGAGCTTTTTTCTGGTGTTACAGGCAGAGAGCAGGACTCTGAAATTGAACGTTTAGTCAAAGTTGCAAGAAAAGAGCTGAGGCAGAAATTTGTCGAGGCTGATATGGGAATTACAGGAGCAAATTTTGTCATTGCAGATACAGGTACAATCGGCATTGTAACCAATGAGGGCAATGCACGCCTTGTAACCACTCTTCCAAAGGTTCATGTTGTGTTGGCAGGCATTGATAAACTGCTGCCGACAATTAAAGATGCTTTAACCATAGCAAAGGTTCTTCCAAGAAATGCAACAGGGCAGAGGCTTACATCTTATGTTACGTGGATTACAGGACCATCTGAATATTTAGGGGATATTTCTGCTTTAACTCCTGCATCAGCTTCCAATAAACGAGAGATGCACATTGTCTTTTTAGATAACGGCAGGCAAAAAATTGCATCTGACCCAGATTTTGCCCAGATTCTGCAGTGCGTAAGATGTGGAGCTTGTGCAAATGTCTGTCCTGTCTATCGCATGGTTGGAGGTCATACCTTAGGATATATCTATATTGGTGCGATTGGTCTTATAACCACCTATTTTTTTCATGGGGCAGAAAATGCAAAAAATTTAGTTCAAAACTGCACCAACTGCGGAGCGTGTAAGGCTGTCTGTGCTGCAGGCATTGATCTTCCACGCCTGATAAAAGAGGTTCATGCAAAGATACAAGATGAGCATGGACACCCGCTTAAAAGCCTTATGCTTGGACGAGTTTTAAAAGATAGAAAGATGTTTCACGCACTTTTGAGGATTGCAGGTGCTGCACAAAAACCTTTTATAACTACGCAAAGTAATGGTGATGTTTCAAAATCTCTCATCAAAGCAAAAACAGGCAGCATACAAAAAACAACTAAACAAGAGCCTCAATATCTCCGACACCTACCGTTGATATTTTTTAAGGAACACAATTTTAGAACCCTGCCTGCAATTGCAGAAGTTCCTTTTAGAGATAGATGGAGTTCAGTTAAAGCTGATAATGCAGCAAGATTTAAAACTGTGGCTGAACAAGCTGCTGAAAAAACTATCTTAAAACAGATTAAAGTGGGTATATTTTCAGGCTGTGTTCAAGATTTTGTCTATCCTGAGCAGTTAGAAGCAGGCATTAAGGTAATTGAGAAATTAAATGCTGATTTAAATTCAGGCAGCGGTAAAAACAGCCATAATCAATTCAACATAACTCTTGAATTTCCAATGGGTCAATCCTGCTGCGGTCTTCCAGCTTTGATGATGGGAGAACGAGATGCAGCAACGGATGTGGCTCTCCAAAATGTTGAGGCTTTTAAGCATTATGAGCTTGATTATATTATAACGCTTTGTGCATCGTGTGCATCTCACCTGACTCATGCTGTTCCATGGCTTCTGTCTGGATCATATTCAGATGATGCAAGAGAGTTTGCTGATAAAGTGATGCCGTTCAGCCGATTTATAAACAGCGTTTTAATGAAGCAATCTGATAATATTATTGACAACATTAAAGAGCCGCTGTTCAAAAATAAGTTTAATATCAATAAAAGAGTATCATGGCACTCTCCATGCCATCTTTGCAGAGGTCTTGGAATCAAAGATGATCCAAAAGAGCTGATTGCAAAATCGAACAATACGTTTGTTCAGGCAAAAGAGGAAGAGACCTGCTGCGGATTTGGTGGCAGCTTTTCAGCAAATTTTCCAGCAATATCAAGAGAGATTCTTACCCGTAAATTAGATGACGTGGAAAATACAGGTGCAGAACTTCTTGTAACAGAGTGTCCGGGCTGCGTGATGCAGTTGAGAGGCGGAGCGTTAAATCAAAATCGTAAATTTAAGGTTATTCATTTAGCAGAGCTGCTGATATAAAAATTTTATAAAAACAGACTAAATTCTTGAATATATGCAGTTTGTGTCGTTTAAACAGCAATCTGAAAACTACTTGTCTGAGGCTCAATAGGCATGCTGTTCACTTTTGAGTAGCTGTCAGCAGCTTGGCGGCGCATAGAACCAAAAACATTGCGATCGTTACCTTGAATACGCTCTTCTGCCTGCAACACGATAAGTTCGGAAAGAGCCTCTGCTGCAAGAGCACTTGCACTTGCAGCAACCTTTCTATCTTGACTTGAAGGAGAAGCTGGAGCTAATGCTGCCCTCTGCACCTGACGCATCTTTTCTACGGTTGCTGCAGGGTCGCCTGGAATCGGCGATGTGTCTATAGAGACCTCTCCGGCTACAGCATAACGCTTACCATCAGGTCCCTTGCGATACTCAAGCTGTGCCCCTGATGTTACATACTGACCGCCTGCTGCAACATGTGCCATCTCATGAGCACGAACTTCAGTATCTGCCTTTTGCAGCTCATCAAGAAGTTTTAACTCTTGTTCAGAAAGTTCCTGATTAACTTGTGCCCTGCCTGATAGATGAACTACTACTGATTCTGTCTCTTCTGATTGGTTAGTTTGGCTCCCTTTAGGGGTGGAGGAATCGGATATTTTAGAGGAGTTGGAAGATGGTGGAGAGGAGGTGGCAGAACTATCCTGTTGATACCAGTAATTGCTGTTCTGATATGGATTTATTTGGATAGCCATCTGTCACCTCATATTTGGATAGTTGCTAAATGGTATTTTTAGTTATCATAATTATGAATAAGAGATGTTTCAAGTAGTTTTTAACCGTTTGATATTTTCACGGGCAAAATCAAGAGTTGGATCAAGGGCAAGTGCAAGTTCATAATATGCAACAGCCTTTTCAATATTGCCAAGCTCTCTGTAGTTTGAGCCGATACTTGCGTGATCTATTGCTGATGATGGATTGAGCTGAAGCACTCTTTCAAAACAGGAGATTGATCTTTTGTGATCCTTTAGCATGAAATTACAAAAACCCATTAAGTTGTAGATATCTTCTCGTTCGTCATCAACAGCAGCCCCTTTTTGAAGAATCTCAATTGCCTGCTGATACTCTCCAAGCTCTTTTAAGCAGACTCCTGTATAAGAGCAGATACTTGGAATATCTTGATTTGAAGGATTTAAACGCATTGCAGCTTCAAGATGTTCGATTGCCTGCTGAGGTTTTTCCATATCAAGAAGGCAAAGTCCTAAATAAAATTCAATCTCATACCTATCGGGCATCATCTGTCCAATTTTTGAAATCTCTTCAAACGCCTTTTCAGAAGAGAGGCTGTTATGCAGATGCCTTGCTGCAAACATTGCAATACTGCTGTTTTCAGCTCTCTCTCTAAAACATGCACCCGGAACAATAGTATAACAGGCTGGAATCAAAAGTCTTGGATCAGTAGTATCAATAACTATCAGATCAAAGTCCATCTGACTCATTGCCTTTATGACTGCTGCAATCTCCTCTTTAATATTTTGGTTGGAGATATCTGGCAGATCAGTGATTTTTACCTTAACAGATGTTTCATTTTGAATAGGATCGATAAGCCATGATGCCTGCTCAAGCGATGTAAATTTAGGAAGACCGCTTGCAACGTAATTTGATGAGGTATTAAAATCTCCTGCAAGCTGTGCAACCTCTGTAAGAGCGCGGCTTAACGCTTTATCAGGACTTGGTGCTGTTCCTGCTGTCCAGACAATTTCGCTTGATTTGGGAAAGGTTGAAGGATCCCATGCAATCACGCCGACTGTTGGAACTCCTGTATTTAATGAAAAATCATTTATATAAAATTTTATTCCTGCATCTCTAAATTTTTTTATCAGCTCTGCTGTAGATGGGTTTGGAACAGAATCAGGGTCAATATATGGAATTTGAATTTTATCCCTGCATATTAAAGCAGACACATGACGTTCGATAATCTCGCACCCGCCTTGACAGATTGCCTCTTCATTGCAGTTTCCAGCAGATGAGCCGTTAAATTCATTGATCATGAAAAACCAATCAAAAGGGATCATCATCTCCTGATTTTTAGAGTAGTTATACGCTTTTGTCCACTTTAGCCTGAGCATTGAAAATATCTGCTCTTTTATCTTAAAAATATCACTGCTGCCGGCATTAACATCACTATTATCAGCATTGCTATCAATATCGTGGACAGATTTCAAAATCAGATCAAACGGTATCGGCAGTATCTGTTTGCCGGTACAATGCTCTTTTATCTGGCTATATGTTGCATTGATAAAATTTGAGCGTTTATCCATAAAGCTGTAGATGCTGAATCTTTCTGCAAGTTCCATGACAGCGCTTGCCTCTGCAAGGGCTGCTGTAACTCCTTTGCCCATCTGCTTTTTTGTACCAGTCAGACAGCTTGCATCGTGTCCGCACACGCTATAATATACAGGAATCCCGAGACGGTTATTATCAATTCTTCTGGTCTCTTTTAATATATTAAGTTTGGCAGTTTTTGCTCTGACCTTAAACTGCCATATAGTCTCTTCCGGTGAGACTGTTTTATCATGTTCAGAGTCCGGCAGTTTAAACGCATCAGATAGTAATTGTGTCATAAGTTGATGTAACCTCTTTAAATATAAGAAAATTTAAGTTTTAAAACCAATATGGCTGCATATTAAAAAACAGTTGACAACCCAATAGGTTGTCTGTATAAAAAACAGTTTATTTCGATCTTTAAGGGTTATTTTAAAATAATATATTATGGTATGATTTCTATTAATAATTTGCAAGGGTATTATAGCGATATGGCTCGTACAGCAAAGGTAAAACGACAGACAAAAGAGACAGATATTGAGGCAGAAATCACACTGGAAGGGAGTGGAAACGCTGATATTTCAACCGGAATTCCATTTTTTAACCACATGCTGACTCTCTTTACAGTTCACGGTTTTTTTGATTTAAAGCTCAAGGCTGTAGGTGATCTTGATGTCGATTTTCATCATACTGTAGAGGATGTGGGGCTTGTGCTTGGTGGAGTTATCTCAGATGCATTAGGTGATAGAAAGGGAATCTGCCGATACGGTGAAGGAGCAGTGCCAATGGACGAGTCATTTTCAAGAGTCAATGTGGATATGTCAAACCGCCCTTTCCTTATATATAATATTCCCCAGACCATAAGATCAGCAGGTAGTTTTGACGCATACCTTGCAAAAGAGTTTTTCAGAGCATTAAGCGTTAAGGCTGGAATGAATTTACATATTAATGCTCTATACGGTGAAAATGAACACCATATTTTAGAGTCTATTTTTAAGGCTCTTGGCAGATCGTTAAAGATGGCTTGTGCCATTGATACAAACATTTCAGGCATTCTCTCAAGTAAGGGGACTTTATAGATAGGTTCTCTCCTATTTTCGTTTAACTCCATTGACAACCGCTTGACAGTAATTAATCTTTAAATTTTAAAATTCAAGCCTTAATCTTTTCGTTTTTAAGTGTGTAAGTTTGAATTTTTTCTATTTTGGGAGTTGCCTTTTATTGCATGTTTATTCCAGAAGAAAAAATTTCCGAGATATTGAGTGCTTCAGATATAGTTGATGTGATATCTGACTTTGTTACACTTAAAAAAGCTGGAAACAACTATGTTGGTCTCTGCCCTTTTCACTCTGAAAAAACCCCCTCCTTTTCCGTAAGCCCGCAAAAGCAGATGTTTTACTGTTTTGGATGCAGTGCCGGCGGAAACGTGATCTCATTTCTTATGAAGCACCGCAGCATCTCTTTTCCAGAAGCTGCCGGCATACTTGCAAAAAGATACGGCATTTTTATTGAGACCCGCAGCCTAAGCACTCAAGATAGAGCGAGACTTGAGTTTAAAGAGGGGCTGTTTAGAGTAAATAACAGAGTTAGAGAGTATTATACAGAGCAGCTTAAAAAAAGTCCTTCTGCTGCTTTGGCAAGAAAATATCTTCAAAAACGCTCGATTTCATCTGATATAGTTGATGAATTTGGCATAGGTTATGCACCTGACAGGTGGGATAGTGTTGTATTGCTGCTCAGACAAATGAAGCTCTCTAAACGTATGGCAGAGCAGTCAGGGCTTGTACTCAGACAGAAAAAAGGCAATGGCTATTATGACCGTTTTAGAAATAGGATCATATTCCCCATATTTGATGTAAACATGCAGATAGCGGGCTTTGGCGGCAGAGTAATGGACGACTCTACTCCTAAATATCTCAATTCGCCAGAGACTCCGATTTACAGCAAAGGGCGGATTTTATACGGGCTTCATGCTGCAAAAAGATATTGCCGCCAGAGCGGTTCTGTTTATATTGTTGAGGGCTATTTTGATTTTATATCACTATACCAAAGCGGCGTAAAAAATTGTGTAGCCACTTTGGGTACAGCATTAACAGAGGATCATGTTCGTCTGCTTAAGGGGTGTGCATCAAGGATATTTTTGGTCTTTGACTCTGACGAGGCTGGTGTAAAAGCTGCCTGCAGAAGCGTTGATCTGTTTATTAAAGAGGGTGTTGAACTGCGTATAATTACTCTTCCAAAGGGAGACGATCCAGACTCTTTTGTTACCAAATATGGGGGTGAGGCGTTTGAATCTGCTGCTATGAAGGCGGTGTCGGCTATTGAGTTTTTATCAGAAATCTCTATAAAAAAACATGGGCTTTCTATTGAGGGCAGAGTCGCTATTCTTGAAGAGATTAAGGTTTACATTGCAGCAATACAAGATAGTACGGCACGCTCTTTGTATATAAGAGAGATAGCGTATAGACTCGGTATTGATGAAAGTGCAGTTGTTGAAAAGGTTAGACAGACTTTAGCAGCATCTAATAAATCAGCTAAAGTTTTTAATAGCAAAATCGAATATTTAGATGGTAATAACCAATATTTAAACGGTGCAGATGCAGCCAACAGAGATAGAGATGGAAATAGTAGCACATATCCTCTCTCTTCTGAAAAAACTTCTATCCCAAGAGAGCAGCAGATAGTATCTATGATGCTTCAATTTCCTCAAATAGTTGATAATGTAAAAAAAGAGAGGGTGCTTGACTTTTTTTACTCATCTAAACTAAAAGATATTGGTACATTGATTATTGAAGTTACAGATTCATTTTATAATAAATCCATTGATAATGAACGTAGAGATTCTGTTTTTGATATTAATGGTGCAGCACTTATATCAGATGTTATGACATCTACTACAAGCGAGGCAGACAAAGAGCTTATTGCTTCCCTTGCAATGATGGAATTTGCAGATGCAGATGATATTGTAGAAAAATCAAGTTTTCTTATTAAAAGGATAATTCATGTAAGAAAAAGAAGTGACAGTACTTTGACGCATGAAATTAGAAAAATTGAACAGTTAAATAAGAGTACTCAGAGTATAGATATATCAGAGGAGATAGCAGTAGTAAAACAAGATAGCGGCATCGATCCCACTTTAGAGCTGCTGAGGCAGAGACAGAGTGAGATTAGGCAATTACATGGTTATGAATAACAAAGAGCCTTGGGGAGGCATTTTTTATGGCAACAGACTCGGTTGAATCCAGAGATAATGGGGCTTTAAGGAAAAAAATGGAGGATTTGATTCAAAAGGGAAAAAGAGAGGGATTTCTCTCTTATGCCGAAATTAATGAGGCCATTCCTGATAATGTTAAATCTTCCGAGCAGATTGATAATATCCTGATGAGTTTTAGCAATATAGGGATCACGCTTATTGATATTGATAAGCAGAGCACTAAAGGGAAAAGCAGGCAATCTGTAGAGCAGCATGACAAGGCTATAGAGGTTAAGGCAATCTCAGATAACTCTTATAGTGATTCAAATGTGTCGGACAAGATAGAATTAACAAAAGAGCGTAAATCGGAAAATAGTTTGTCTAAGCATGAGAATCAACAGGTTAAGATTGTCAATGAGAAGGGTAAATCAAAAGATCATCATAAAATTTTAAAAGACATCTATAAACCGATGAGCGATTCGTATAAAAGAGATGGAAATGATGTAAAAAATCATATGCTCTCTGATAATGAATCTATGATAAATGATGATGCTGATATTGATAGATGGAGCGACAAAGAAGAGAAGATACGAAAAGTAAAACGAAGCAGCCAATTTACTGCTAAAGTTGCTGATGATATGGAATTTGGCACTGTAACTGATCCTGTAAAGATGTATCTGCGTGAAATGGGTATGGTTACACTATTAAGCCGTGAAGGCGAAATAGAGATTGCCAAAAAAATTGAGGTTGGCGAACATGAGATACTTAAATCAATGCTTGCAACTCCTCTTGCTGTTAATGCTCTTCTGCTGCGGGGTGACAAAATTGAATCAAAAAAGATGCAGCTTAAGCAGTTTTTAAGAGATGTTGACGAGGGAGATGGAGTTGTAGATGAATCAGAAAAGAGGGCAAAAGTTTTAAAGACTCTTGCTGATATACGTGCAATTCATACGACAAATCAGGAAAAAAGGATAGAAATATCTGCTCCTGATGCTGATCCCGCATATGTCCGAAAGTTGAAAAATGATATAAAAAGCAACAACGAAGAGATATATGAGCTTCTAAAGGTATGGCGTATTGAGAACAGTGTAATAGATGAGATTGAAAAAGAGATAAGAAATAATATCAAATGGTTTGATGTTATGGATAATCTTCTTAAAAAATGTGCTGCAACATTTAAGGCAAGAAGAGATGATCTGTGCGTTGAGCTTGGCAATCCTGAACAGTTCGCAGCATGGGCAGCAAAGCACTCAGAAATAACAGAAGAGCGGGCACGTCTTCTGTGCTCTGATCTTCTGATAATTCTTGAGCAGATTGAAAAGAAAAAAGAGAGAATAAAAGGTGATGTTGCATCTCTTAAGAAGATTGCAAAAGGTATTGACCGAGGCAGAATGCAGGCAAAAGATGCTAAGAGCGAACTTGTAAGGGCAAATCTACGTTTAGTTGTAAGTATTGCAAAAAAATATACAAACAGAGGACTTCAATTTCTTGATCTTATCCAAGAGGGAAATATAGGTTTGATGAAAGCTGTGGATAAGTTTGAGTACAGAAGAGGTTATAAATTCAGCACATATGCCACATGGTGGATAAGGCAGGCAATTACAAGGGCAATTGCAGATCAGGCAAGAACCATAAGGATTCCTGTCCACATGATTGAAACGATAAACAAACTTATCCGCACATCAAGATATTTAGTTCAAGAGATGGGAAAAGAGCCGTCTCCTGAAGAGATTGCAGAGAAGATGGAGATATCTCTTGATAAGGTGCGGCGGGTATTAAAAATTGCACGAGAGCCGATCTCTCTTGAAACTCCGATTGGTGAGGAGGAAGATAGCCATTTAGGTGATTTTATTGAGGATAAGAAGTTCTCTCTTCCATCTGATGCAGCAATCAACCTAAACCTTGCTGAACAGACCAGAAAGGTGCTTGCAACATTGACACCAAGAGAAGAGAAGGTTCTCAGAATGCGATTTGGCATTGGAGAGAAGGCTGATCACACTCTTGAAGAGGTTGGTAAAGATTTTACTGTAACCCGTGAGAGAATAAGGCAGATTGAGGCAAAGGCGTTGAGAAAACTGCGTCATCCAACCCGCAGCAAAAAGCTCAAAAGCTTTATTGAGATTTAGTTCTGATTATTTGATAATTACCTTTTTTTGGTTAGGTTTTAATCTTAATTTTGTGATCAGCCAAAATCAGAGCTGTGTGGAATTTTGGGCTTGACATTGTAATGAAAAAATATATACTTGCCACGTTCTTTTGATGGTTTGGGGGCCTATAGCTCAGTTTGGTAGAGCCACCGGCTCATAACCGGTCGGTCCCTGGTTCGAATCCAGGTGGGCCCACCACAAAACCTCTTATCATCTTTTTTCATAAAAACAAGTCAGGAAGCAGTGAAACGTTGCCAATGTAAAATTCAAGCGTATAAAATCAAATTTATATATAGTGCACTTATAAAAGCGTGGTAATAAATACCACGCTTTTTTTATTTAAAATCAGATGCTTTTAGTTAAGCTCAAGTAAATGCAGCTATTTTTAAGATTTAACATATACCAACTATAACTTAACAGGAACAACGAATGATAAAACAGTTTTATATAGCGTAAGGAGTCTTATGGATACAACAGTTAAAGAAGTTTTTTCCATAATAAATGATATAGCACCGTTTAAACTTGCTGAAGATTGGGATAACAGCGGTCTTCAAGCTGGTAATTTCTCATGGCACGTAAAAAAGATTCTTGTTGCTCTTGATGTCTCAATTGATGTTATGAACTATGCTGCTGCCTCCCGCTTTGATCTTATAGTAAGCCACCACCCCCTCATGTTAAGCCCCTCAAAAAGTATTGATTTTTCCATAATGCCAGGTTCTGCAATAGCCGTTGCTGCTAACCATAAAATATCTGTTATCTCTGCACATACAAATTTAGATAAGGTTCATGGCGGATTAAATGACTATTTTGCCAATATTTTGGGTCTTAAAAATCTAACAGCTCTTGTCCCGTCTATCCAGTTATTATCAGACAAATCTACAAATAGAGACAACCATGACGGTATCGGACGAATAGGGGAAATAGAACATACTCTATCTTTGAAAGAGTTTGCTCTTTATATTAAAAATAGACTAAAACTTGAAACTATTAGAATAACAGGCAATCCCAATCTTCCAATAAAAAAGGCTGCTCTATGCACAGGCAGCGGCGGCTCGCTTATTAAAGATTTTTTTAAATCAGGTGCAGCAGTTTATGTAACAGGAGATATAAAATATCATGAAGCAAGGCAGATTGAGGAGGCAGGTCTTGGGTTGATTGATGTGGGACATTTTGCTTCTGAGCGTATTGCAGTAGAATTAATATGTAAAAAACTTGAAAAAGCCTCTATTGAAAATATTATGAATTTAGAAATTGAGGGCTTTTACGAAGATTCTGATCCATTTATAACTTTATATGGCGTTTAGACAACTAAGGTAACTTTGACAGGAGAATCTTAAATGATTGATATAACAAAGGCAGAGGTTAATACTCTTGTCCAACTACAGAAGGCTGAGACAGAAACAGTAGAGATTGAAGCATATCTTAAAGATGTGGATAGAAAAAAAGCTCTGTTAGAATCTCAATTGACCGATTTCAAACTCACTATTGATAAGCTCAACAGTGAGTTTGAGCTTATAGATAAGCTTTGCGCTGATTCAGAATTAGAGATAAAGCTAAATAATGACCGTATTGATTTAAGCAGTGCCAATCTAAAAAAAGTCAGCAGCAAAGATTATGCTGTACTTTTAAGAGAGATTGATAATAATAAGAAAAGGCGTGATACGCTTGAGAATATATATCTGAAAAATCTTGAAGAGAAAGAGCTTAAAGAGAAAGAGGTAAAAGAGCAGCAGGATATGTTTGTGCAGTTGATAGAGCAGATTAAATCTCAGCAAGATGATATTGATCTTAAAAGCGAGTCAGATCGCCAGCGTCTTGAAGAGCATAAAATAAAAAGAGAGCAGATTGCCAAAACGTTGAATCCTCGGATTTTAAGCAGATTTAACGAGGTATCTGAGATGAACGGCGGATTTGTAGTAGCTGAGGTTAAAGATGAAGTCTGCCGCGGCTGTTTTATGAATATTCCTCCACAGCTTTACATTGAGGTTCGCCGCTGTAATCATCTTATTCAGTGTCCCCATTGCAACAGAATTTTATACCATATTGAATCATTATCTGAACAATCGTAATGCTAATAAAATAATATATTAGATTACGATTTTTTAGTTTGTTGAAGTTTATTTAAAATATGAGTAAATTGATTTTACTCGTTTAAATTGCTATTAATACAAAAATAGGGTGAAAGCAGCTTAAGCGATCGCAGGATTTTAAAAATCTTGAGGAAAGTCCGAACACCATAGGGCAGGACGCTCCATAACGTGGAGTCGCGGTGACGTGAAGGAAAGTGCAACAGAGAACAGACCGCCAGCCGTATGGCTGGTAAGGGTGAAACGGTGCGGTAAGAGCGCACCAGTTTTTCAGGTGACTGAAAAAGCTTGGTAAACCCCGTCCGGTGCAAGACCAAATAGGGAGGCGTTTGAGGGCTGCCCGCCTGATGCCTTCGGGTAGGTCGCATGAGGTGTGCGGCAACGTACATCCAAGATGAATGATCGCTGCTCTTAAATAAGGGCAACCTAATAAGAGAACAGAATTCGGCTTACGAGCTGCTTTCACCCTATCAAAATAACCTTTATATCCTAATTCATAGATTAAATTTTAAATCAGGATATGGACAAAATTGTAGATAACATGAAGGATTCACATAATATGCTGATAATAGAAGGGCTTAAGGTAGAAGTTGGTGATAAGGAGATTTTACAGAATGTAAATCTCCATGTTCCTCCAGGAGAGACTCATATCTTGTTTGGACCAAATGGTTCAGGCAAAACCTCTCTTATGATGACAATAATGGGATTTTCAGGATACAAAGTTACAAGAGGCAAGATCACCTTCAAGGGAGAAGATGTAACTTATATGCCGATTCATGAGAGAGCAAGGCTCGGCATAGGGGTTCTGTTTCAGCGTCCCCCTACAATTAATGGACTCTCTACCAGACGAATGGTTGAAATATGTGCCGGTAAAAAAGAGGTAGATGTAGATGCTTTATCAAAACGGCTTAGATTTGATGATTTTATTGAACGAGATGTAAATCATAATCTTTCAGGTGGAGAGATCAAGCGTTCAGAGCTACTTCAGCTATCTGCACAGCAGCCTGATCTTTTACTCTTAGATGAGCCGGAATCTGGTGTTGATCTTGAGTCTATTGCACTCTTAGGAGACAGTATCAACAATCTGCTCAATAGAGGTATAAAGAGACCAGCTCTGTGCCACAATCCGGGGAGTGCGGGTACACCTAAGTCAGCGTTGGTTATTACCCATACTGGTCATATTTTGGATTATATTACTGCTGACAGAGGGCAGGTACTTTATAAAGGTCAGTTACGCTGTTCTCGAAATGCTCGTGAAATATTGAAGTGGATCAGAGAGTATGGATACGAAGATTGTGTTGGCTGTGCAATAACAAGTTAATATTTGATCTACTAATTTTACAGATGACACACTATTCATTTGGTGATAATTTGAAATTGATCTTATCAGTTTTATAATTTAATCATAATTTAAATATGGGATTTAAGCATGTTAAAAGAGGTTAGTTTATCAGATTTCAGCGATTCGGCAGAGAATCACAACTATGTGGAGAAACTTGAGGCTATTGATCAAAGTGATGCAAAAGAGTTTATACGAGTAGGCATTGATACTAATAGTTCGTTAAGGGCTGGTACATTTATCCAAAAAGATAGCTCTATTATCCATTGCAGCAAAAGTATGGACGGGGTTGAGATAAAAGGAATTGCAAAGGCTCTTGAAGAGCATGAATGGCTTAACAGTTACTTATGGAAACTGCTTTCACCTGAAAAAGATGAGGTAACAAGAGCTGTAAACATCAAGCCTGATCAAGGTTTTTTTATCCATAGCAAAAAGGGTGTAAAAACTCAAAAGCCTCTCCAGACATGTCTGCATATTGCAAAGGAGAATTTCTCTCAAAAAGTGCATAATATAGTTGTGGTTGAAGAGGATTCAGAGATTCATATAATTACAGGCTGTTCAACCTCTGATCATCTAAAATCGGGGCTGCATATCGGTCTTTCCGAATTTTATGTTAAAAAAGGGGCTGTGCTTAAATATACCATGATCCATGACTGGGGTGAAAATGTCTATGTAAGACCCAAAACTGTGGTTCATGTTGAAGAGGGTGGAGTTTATATATCAAACTACATCTCTCTCAAGCCAGTTGGATCAATAGTTGCAAATCCAGTCACTATACTTGAAAAAAATGCAACTGCCCGACTTAACAGCGTTCTTGTTGCCGGAAAAGGCAGCTATATGGATATGGGTTCTGTGGTTGAGCTAAATGGCACAGGTGCACGAGCTGAAATAATCTCAAGAGCTATTGTTGCTGGCGGCACAATTATCTCACGAGGGCATCTTATTGGAAAAGAGAGCGGAGTAAAAGGTCATTTAGAGTGCAAAGGTCTTATCTTAAAAGATGGGCTGCTTCACGCTATTCCAGAGCTATCCGGATATACTCCAGGAGTTGAAATGTCCCACGAAGCTGCTGTTGGTAAGATTGATAAACGAGAAATTGAGTATCTCATGGCACGAGGACTGGACGAAGAAGAGGCGGTCTCCACAATTGTAAGAGGATTTTTAAATGTTGAGATTGAAGGGCTTCCAGCAGACCTTGCTGCTCGAATTAATGATGCAGTTAAAGAGACTGAAAAGGATATGATGTAACCTGCCATGAATCTTTCATGTGATATATCATTTAAGGGAAAAGCAGATCATTTCTCATTTGAGTATTTAAAATGTATTTTATATATTTTAGAGAATAAAAATGAATCTTGTCTGCTTAACAAAAAAGTCTATTCAAAACTTATAAGTGCCTCACACCTTCTTGAGGATTTCCTTGATTTTCACGGTGCAAAGAATAATAGAAAGTGGATTTTTTATAGGGAGCTGAGTGCAGCAGTCAGATATCTCTCTTTAGCAGGCTATTCGCAAAAACATATATTCAACCGTATCGGTTTTTACCATCTTGAGAATAAAGATGATATTTTTGCAGATGAGTCGAGAGATACTCTGATGATGATTCAGGGTTCTCTTGAGCTTGCTGCACCGATTATTATCTCAGAGGCAGGTTCTCTTGGCATAAATATTCCCTCTCGTGGATATACGCCTGAATTTTTTCCAGATATCGGGACTCCTGAGCAGCTTGAGCATAATATTGATGATCTTGACAACAGAAAAGAGCAGAGAAAAAATCTTACAATTATTGCCACAGAGTTTCTTGATCTGATTAAGGCATTTGAACCCCTCTCTTTTTATGAGCGTTACACAAGCAGACAGATACGTGAACTTGTTCCTTTAAAATTGAATGAAGTGGGCATCAGACGCTTTGAGATGCTTCTTCATAATCTTCAGTCATCTTTTGACTCGTATGTCATTCATGGCGGTTTCTTTCATGGAAACAGAAAGCTCAAGCAGCTTAGAAGCCACTTTTCTATTGCATTTCATCTCTTACAGGTTATGGGGAGGCTTCTCCATTTCTATGAACGCCACCTGCTTGATATTGACTATAAAGATGTTTATAAACAGGTGAGTGAACATTTGACAGAGTTGATTGATCCTGATGTTCTGCTTGATAGATGTGTCAACTACTGCCTATTTTATGCGTGGCAGTTTTTATCATCTGGTCAGCGTCTTGCCTTAGAAATATTAAATGAGAATATTGAACGCTCTTCCATAACTGTCGGAATACCTAAAGAGAGAGGCTTTCACAACAGACCAAGCCTTTTGGTTGCAAAGATTGTGCAGCACTATGGCGGAGAGGTTGAGATGGTTCTGGGCAATGACCGCTTTGATGCCTCAAGCGTTCTCGATCTGCAGTGGGCAGGCGGCAAGATAAAAAAAGATGATATTGAACAGGTAGTATTTGAAGGGGACACAAGAGCACTTGAAGACCTTAAGATTCTTGCAAGCGTAAATTATGCAGAAGACTCTATGGGTAAAGGCGTTCCACTTCCAAAAGAGCTTTCATATTTAAGATAATCCACCATATTTATCTCTATTTTTATAAAGGGCATTTGTTTATATGCCCTTTTTCTCTTTTTATAGTAGTAAAAAATTATGATTGAACTGATAAAAAACTCTAAAAATGAATGTACAATATATGCCTTAATAGTTGCAGGAGGCATGGGGCTTAGAATGCAGTCTCAAATCCGCAAGCAGTATATTGAGATTGCAGGAGAACCTATTCTTGCCCATACGCTCAGACAATTTGCCACATTTGCCCTGATCAGCCATATAGTTCTTGTGGTTCCTGAAGATGATATCTCTTACTGTGTTGATAAGATAGTTTTGCATTACAATTTTGAGAACAAAGTTAGTATTGTATCAGGAGGGGCAGAACGCCAGCAGTCTGTTAGGAATGGATTGAAAAAGGTCAAAGAGGTTGCAGCCGCACACGGCACTCCTGCAACAGAGAGAGACGATGATAAAGTATCAAATATCGTTCTAATACATGATGGTGTCCGCCCTTTTACAGATCACGATATTATAGAGAGAACTATAAAAGGAGCTTTAGATTATAGAGCCTGCATACCTGTTGTTCCTGTATCTGACACTTTGAAGAGAAAAGATAAAGATGGATTTGTCTCAGAGGTTGTTGATAGAAAAAATCTGTATAAAGTTCAGACACCTCAAGCATTTGAGCTTGATCTTATTATAGAGGCACATGAAAATGCTCTATTTGCCAAAATATCCGCAACTGATGATGCCTCTCTTGTTGAACAGATGGGTAAAAAAGTTTTCATGATCCAAGGCTCTGAGAGTAATATAAAGATAACTACACAAGAAGATTTGCTTTTTGCTGAATATATGGCATCTTTGCCCTTAAAAAAATAATTTTTTTACTCTTTACAATTGTTTGGTATCAATCTACTTTAAACTCTTTTCTTCGGCTGTATCACGGGTAATTATTATTGACATGGGAAGGTATATCTTATACTGTTTTTATATGAGACTAACTTGATTACAGCCTCCTCCAAATCAGAGTTATTGAAAGAGCATAAAAGTTGAATTTTACGATATTAAGGAGAATATAATGGCAGACAAACCAACGTTAAAGATTGGTCATTTATCAATTACCGATCATCTGATTCTCGGCGTTACTGATTTGAAACTTAAAAAAGGGGCAGAAAAGTTTGAACACTGCACACTTCAGACTGTTTTGAAAAACGGGTGGAATGAAGTTGCAGATGCCTTGAGCGTAAAATCAATTGATGGTGCATTTATATTAGCACCTACAGCAATGGATCTCTTTAAATCTGGAGTTCCTATAAAGCTGCTGCTGCTCACCCATAGAAACGGCAGTATTCTTGTTAAGAACAAACGGGCACATATTGAAAAGATAGAAGATTTTGCTGGCAAAACCGTTCTTATTCCATATCAGTTATCAATTCATAATATGCTATTTCATAAACTTTTATCAGAAAAAGGTCTAAAACCCGGAAGAACGGTTGAGAAAAATATTGATGTTCCTCTTGAGGTTGTTGCCCCATTCCAGATGCCTGAAGCTCTTGAGCTTGATGAAGATGGAGAAATCGGAGGATTTATTGTTGCTGAACCTATCGGCTCTCAAGTTATTGCATCAGGACTTGGAGAGGAGTTTTATCTTTCAAAAGATTTGTGGCCCGGTCACCCATGCTGCGTTTTTGTAATGAGAGACGAGATTATTGAAAAATATCCTGATGCAGTCCAAGAGCTTACAAACAGCTTTGTAAGATCAGGAAAAGCCATTGATGCACAGCCTGATCCTGCTGCTGTTATCGGCGGAAAGTTTCTATCCCAGAACGTAGATGTAATTAAAAAAGTTTTAACCTCACCTCCTGATCGTATAACAACAAGCGAGCTTTTTCCTGTTCTTGAGGACCTTGATATAATTCAAAAATATATGATGGACCAAATGAATATCATGACAAGCCTTATTGATCTTGAAAAGTTTGTTGATACCAGATTTGCAAAGGCTGCTGGAGCAAAATAGTACATTGTGGCAGCACACAACATTTTTAGTTTAAGTTGTGTATATCTTAAGGGCATGTGTTTTGCATAACTTTTAAATCAGGATTTAAAGCATATAGGATTATTCCTGAATCAATATCAGTGCAAAACGGAGGTAAACATGCTTATAGATTCATTTGACAGAAAAAAATATGCTCCAGAACGATCTTTTGAAACAAAGATGGTTGAAACAAAATTAGATGATAGGAAAAAAAGTTTCAAATCTATACTTCATAGAAACTCGACTGACAGCAATCTTAACTCCTCCACAATTGAGAAAGGTGTGGCAATTAAAAAAGATTTTGGAGATATACAAAACCCTTCTGATAAATTGTTCACAAATAGTGCAAATCAACAAGTTGCCAATTCTAAGAAAATTCATATTGGTACACTTTCAGATGATACACCTACAGTTTCAGAACTTCTCTATAATACAAAATATAAAAACAACTGCTGGAAGATGCTTGAGAAAGATGTTAATTCATCTAAACCTTTTAAAAGCATTCCTGCTGGTACAGATATTTTTTTAGACAAGTCAACTTCTGAAATTGTTTGGGGAGAAAAACATAACGATAAAACCGTAACTCCCTCCAATTATAAGCCAAAACCACAGTCTTATAAGTCAGCATCTGATCATTACAAAAGCGATATTGATTTTTCCAGCTCTTCCCAATACAGCCCTTCCAAATCTGAAAAATCTGTTTCGCTTCACGAAGCTGTACGCGAATTTATGGGGAAAGAGTACAGCAAAATCGACTGCTATGAACTTGTAGTAAATGGACTAAAAAAGTTAGGGGTAAAATATGGAGGCAGAGGCGGTCTTGGCAACCATCTGATAGATAAGGCAGTTGGCGAGGGGCGGAAGCAGAACCACTATCTTACAGGAGAGGGTCTTGTTCAAGCAACCGGTCAGAGCGTATATAACAAAAGAATCTTAAATGTAAACAACCCGATATCTCAAGCAAAATCTGCAATGAATGAGATGGAAAATGTGCTCAAAGAGGGGCAGATACTATCTTTTTCAACCCGTACACGCGGACATACCGGCGTTATATCTAAACGAAACGGCGTGTGGACATTTATAAATTCAGGCTATATGGATAATAATATTGCTGGTAAAAATGGAAAAAAACAGGTTGGTGAAGAGATACTATCAAAAGAGCTTGAGAACTGGTTTAAGCTGGCTGGCAAAAAGAGAGATGGATTAATGATCACACTTGGCAATATTGATCTTATGAAACTTGCCTCATATCAGA
Source organism: uncultured Desulfobacterales bacterium (assembly GCA_964539635.1). Classification (GTDB taxonomy): domain Bacteria; phylum Desulfobacterota; class Desulfobacteria; order Desulfobacterales; family Desulfobacteraceae; genus Desulfamplus. The sequence goes on from CAZIJN010000006.1 coordinate 144,499, forward strand.
CAAATAAAAGGACAATATCTGAAAAGGTATGATTTTCTAATGTTTATCCTAAATTTTATCATTTTGATTATGATAGATATCTGAGCTGTAAAAAAAATGCCGTCTATATTAAGCAGATATATTTTTAAAGAGCTTATCACCCCGTTTGCTGTATCTATAAGCTTTTTGACATTCATATTTTTGATGACCCGTATTCCTGAAATCACAAATATGGTTGTCAACTACAACACTGGTATAGCGTCTCTTGTTATGTTACTCATCTACACTATTCCACGCTTCATGGAGCTTACCATTCCACTCTCGGTTATGATAGCTGTTCTTCTTACAGTAATGAGAATGTCAAATGACAATGAGATTACAGCTTTAAAAGGAAGCGGGATAAGCCTATCAAGGCTTGTTTATCCTGTTATGGTTTTTTCTGCTCTTGCAACTGCTCTGAGCTTATCAATTTCAATCTGGGGAGTACCGTGGGGTAGATTCTCATTTGCAGTCACAGGGGCGGAACTTGCAAAATCAACATTTCAGGTTGCATTAAAGGAGCGTCAGTTTAACAACACCTTTGATGGAGTAATGATCTACGTAACTTCAATAGATGTAAAGAGTTCAGAATTTTCTGATATTTTTATAGAGGATAGTAGAAACCCTGATTCTATAAACATTACTGTGGCTTCAAAAGGCATTCTGGTTGCTGATGATGCTCAAAGCAGTTATACTTTTCGTCTCTCTGACGGTACGATTAATCAGGTAGATATAGAAGATCGTTCTGTCAATGCTGTTAATTTTGACATCTATGATATAAATTTTGACACTCAATTTACACAAAAGAGCAAACAGACACTGGGGAAAGATTATGATGAGATGTACCTTTATGAACTTATACATTTTATAAAAAAGGAAAAAGGTGAACCAAAAGAGATCCGCTCTGCACGTATGGAGCTGCATCAGAAATTTGCAATTCCATTTTCATGCCTTGCCCTTGGCTTGCTTGCCCTTCCACTTGGAATAAGCTCTGGACCATCTTCTAAACGCTCATCAGGCTTTGGTTTGGCATTAAGTTTTTCTCTACTCTATTATCTGCTGCTTGCTGGTGCAAAGTCTGTTGGAGAGACATCATCATTCTCACCAGTTATAGGCATCTGGATACCTGATATCGTTATGTTTATTGCTGCAATCTATCTCTTTTCAAGAGCCGCCAGCGAAAAACCGTTTATTAAAAGATATACAAAAAAGATAACTCTATGATCTCAATTTTAACACAATACTGGATTAAAGAGTTTGCAAGATTTTTTCTGATTATCCAGACAATTGTAATATCTATTTTTATCTCTGTAGATTACCTTACCAACTTAGATAAATTCCTAAAATCAGATATATCTCTTATAAGTGCTTTAGGATATGTGCTGCTCAAAACTCCCTTTATGTTTGTACAACTCACGCCTGCCGGAACGGTTTTAGCCGTAGTAACAGTTTTTGGTCTTATGAACAGAAACAACGAGCTTCTTGCAATAAAAGCAGGAGGAATAAGCACATATTATATGGTTATGCCTGCTGTTATCACTGGAATAGCACTTGGATTTTTAATGTTTTTTCTTAGTGAAACAGTAGTTCCTTTTACTATGGCTAAGGCAAACTATATTAAATATTCTGTTATTAAGAAAAACAGAAATGTCTATTCAGTTCGTGAAAATATCTGGATAAAAGGAGACCGCTCTATTTATCATTTTAGATATTTCAACCCTTTAGATAGAACCATTTCAGGCATAACAATAACTTATTTAGATAATGATTTCAGGATATTAAAAAGAGTTGATGCTAAAAAAGGCACGCTTTCGGCTGATTTAGAATTAAAAAAAAGCCGATGGATACTTTATGATGCCTTAGAACAGACTTTTGATGAAAAGAGTAACGATTTTACGATTAAAGAGCATAAAGAGAAAAGCATAGAGCTTGAATTAAATCCTGATGATTTAAAAGCAGTCGTAAAAAAAGCTGAAGAGATGGATTTCAAGGAGTTAGCCGCACATATCAAAAAGGTTGAAAATGAAGGATATGATGCCACAACATACAAGGTTGATCTGTTTGGCAAGACAGCATTTCCATTTATCTGCGTTATCATGTCAATTATTGGAGCTGCTGCTGGAATGAGACGCTTTGTTAAGGAGAATCTTGCCGTTGGAATCACTATTGGAATAATTGCATCGTTTCTCTACTGGATTGTTTATGGATTTTCCACATCTCTTGGTTATGCCCGAATGCTGCCTCCTTTTATAAGCGCATGGTCTGCAAATTTTCTTTTCTTGTGCGGTGCAGTTATCTATCTTTTAAATAGCGAGTGATAAGGCTAAAATTTACAAATGACTCTTAAAGCATTTCTTTTTATTGTCAGCAGTGCTCTGTTTCATGTACTTTGGAATAGTTTTCTCAAAACGTGCAAGGATAAACCAATTGCTATCTTTTTAATGACGATTATTACTGTTATATGCTTTGCCGCTGCCACCCTTTTTTTATATCCTCTAAAACTCCTTTTTGTCCCTTCTGCAATTTTCACGGCTGTTATTGCTGGTTTTTTCTTTTTTTTATATCAATATTTTGTTGCCCTTGCCTATGAAAAAGGCGATCTTACAGTTGTCTATCCTCTGACTGCGACCGCTCCTATTTATATTGTTATCTGGAGCTATCTGCTTATTGGAGAGCAGATAACCCTTACTGGAGCATCTGGAATTATCCTTATGATATACGGTGTTGTAACTATTCAGACTGGCAGCTTTATTAATTTTCCAGAGATGCAGACCATTTTTGAAAATAGACGATTAAATTTACGAACAAGTATGAGATTGCTGACTGATTCAAAAAAGTTTCAGCAGGGAGTACTGTTTGCTCTTGCTGCATCATTTTTTTATTCATTTGGGGCAGTTGCAGATAAAATGGGGGTAATGACCGGCAGCGTAACTATCTACACCTTTCATTTGAGCCTTTATATGATGATTTTTCATCTGATAAGAATTGTCGGGCAGCATCAAACCAGCAGAATATCAAATGAGATGCGTTCCAGCCATCTATCCATAATTTTAGGCGGAGTTGTTATGATGCTCTCATTAATAACATTTAGAATCGGACTTGAAGAGGCTTTTGCAAGCTATGCTTCTGCACTTCGTCAGGTAAGCACGCTTTTCGGCATCTTAATTGGATTTTTTATCTTCAAGGAGCAGATTACCTTGAAAAGAGTTGTCAGCTCTATAATCATTGTTGCTGGAGCTGTTCTTATCAAACTTGGATAAGCTGATATGATGTAAAAGCATAACGGTGCATTATTTAAATAAATGTAATATTTATTGTGATATATTTCTCTATTCTAAGGATAACAAATGCGTTTTTGTAAAGAATATCAGTTCAATAACAATATCAAAGGGTTTGAGTTAGGTTTCTCTATCGCAGGACCTCCTTTAATGACTGTATATTTTTATCTGTTTGGTCAAACTATGATCGATACAGGGCAGTCTAATATGAGAAGAGAAATTCTAACTATTGCCCGCAGCAATCAAATCAAACAAATTTTTCTCACCCACCACCACGAGGATCATTCAGGAAATGCAGCAGCTATAAAAGAGATGCTTGGAGCTAAAGTATCAGGTCATTGCTTGAGCAGAGATAAGTTGAAAAACGCCTATTCTATTTTGCCATATCAAAAGTATGTATGGGGAAAAACAACTCCGCTTGAATTAGAGGATTTTACAGAGCCGATTGAAACAGAGCTTGGTAAAATGGCAGCAATCCATACCCCCGGACACTCCAAAGATCACAATGTTTTTTTTCTTCAAGATCAAGGCATTCTATTTTCAGGAGATATCTATCTTGGCGACAAGATAAAGTTTTTCAGATCAGATGAAAATATAGGTCTTCAGATAGACTCGTTGAGAAAATTGGCACTTCTTGATTTTGATATCCTGCTTTGTGCCCATAACCCAAAACAGAAACACGGAAAAAATCATATCTGTGCAAAATTGGATTTTTTAGAAAACCTTTACGGCAGCATCATTGAGCTTTGGAAAAAAGGTTTTGCTGAAAAGGAGATTTTCAGATTATTGCAGTTAAAAGAGTCCTATTTCATTAAATATTTCTGTTTTTGCAATGTAAGCATGATAAATGGAGTTAGATCAGCGGTTAGGCATTATGAATCTGTGGATACTTTTTGAAAAATTTTAACAAAAAAATTTTACTTACAACCCTAATTTAAAAAGAAGGGGATTTTTATGAAAAAAACTGTAGCTGCAACACTTAAATTTCTCGAAGTTTGCCTTGAAAAAATTTTGCTGTATATCCTAAAAAAGCTCTACTCAAAACAAATAAATATAAAAACAAAAAACAGTTATATTAAAAAAGCATCTAAAGTACTTAGTTTTGCCAAAAATTACCTTGAAGAAATGTTGATGTACATCTTAAAAAGGCTGCGTGCAAAACAGATAAATATAAAAAACAGTTGTATGAAAAAAACAGAGGCTGTATCACTGCACTTTTCTAAAGACTACCTTGAGAAAATATTGCCAAAATCAATATTAAAATCAGAAACGATTGAATCTATTTTTAAAGAAGCTGATGACGTATTAGAATGTGATCCTAAGTTATATTCTTATATCAAAAAAATCTGCTTTACAAATTTGGATAGCAGCTTCTCTACACCTGAACCTTCTCCAGAAGTTATAGAAATAGTCAGCAAAGCTTTATACTATAATAAAAGGTTTTGGGTAGAGTATCAGAGTATGAATATAAATTACCAGAAAACATATTTTGTAAATCCATTAGCACTTGTATATTGCTCAAATGTTCCATACTTAATTTGCACGCTATTTGATGGAGATAAAGCGATATATCTTGCCCTTCATCGAATGAGTAACCCAAGAATTGCTCCTGTTGAAGCCCACACTCCGCCCTGTTTTAATTTAGATGATTATACAAAATCAGGAGTATTTAAAATAGATGCACATGATTCTCCCATAACTATTAAAGCTATTCTATCAGGTAGTGCTGCTGCTTATTTTAAGGAAAGAAAAGATAGTTCTATAAAACTGAATTCCATACACAATAACCAATTTGAATTGGAAGTAGAAGTTTGCGATTCTCTTGATATAAGACAGATTTTACGTGGATTTGGAGATCAAATCCAGATTCTTGAACCAGATTACCTTCGTGATGAAATCCATAAAGCCTCTCTACACGATGCTCTTACTGGCTTACTAAACAGGGGAGAGTTTGATTTTAGAATTGAATACGAGATTAAACGCCATACCCGATATAAGGAGCGATTTGCACTATTATTGTTGGATATTGATCATTTTAAAACTATAAATGATAATTATTCTCACCTAAATGGAGATGAAGTTCTTAAAGAGTTAGCCAAACGTATTCAAAATTCTGTCAGAGAAGGGGATTACTGCTTTCGTTATGGCGGAGAGGAATTTGCCGTTATTCTTGTAGAAGCTGATTTAAATGAGTCTATAGAAGTTGCGGAACGTATTAGATTGGCAGTCTGCGATAAGCCTTTTTCCTTATTACCAAACAACAAAAATGCAAAAGAGATTACAGTTACAGTCAGTATTGGCATTGCTATTTTTCCTCAAGATGCGAACGATAAAGACGGGCTAAAACACAAGGCAGATGACCTGCTCTATCAGGCTAAAGACTCAGGCAGAAACTGCGTTAAATATTGGTGTGCAAATTGTAAAATCAAATGAACCGCCTATAATTTCAGACATTAACATCTTAATGTATTAGTAGGGCTTCTTCTCAAGAGGAGATATTATAATGGACTATAGAAGTTTCGACCCCTTAAGCTCCAATGAAATATCATTGCAGGATATACCGGAAATTATAAAGGGCGTAGCTGAAAAAGACCTTTTAACCATTCCTGTTTTAGAGGTTTTAATTGACAATCTATCCAAATCCTTGAAACGCCAGCTGAATGAAGTAACATTTGACTACTTAGAGGCAGCAGATTTTCAGACGGCTAACTATTGCTTATCGAACTGGAATATTTGCAAAAAACTACAGCAATCTGATGAACAGAGATTTTTAGAATTGTTATCCAAGTTATTACAGCAGGGATGTTTGATTATTCATTTTGATTTCCTGACATGCAAAATAAAGAATGAACTACTGAAAAGAGCCACTAAAGGGCTTTATTCAAACTACGTATCAACAAGTCTTGTCGAAGCTTTATATTGTTCATATTTATCTCATAGACCTCCGCGTGATTCAAAGTTAGTATCACCTTCTTTAATTGAGGCATATAAAACCCTTGCTCCAGAGGATCAAGAACTGGTTAAGAAGCTGCTCGGTTATGAGGTTAGCCGAAGGTTAAGCTTTTTCCATAGTGCAGCAGATGATGGGAACTATTATCATCACTATACGCTTTACAGCGAATTAAAGAGGGTAGTTGCTAAAGATTTCATAGACCTGATAAGTGAAAGTATCGGGATAATAGAGACTGAATTCTCTCTGAAGATGCGGTATCTGTATCCCTTGCTTTTACATAATGTAGCTAAAAAACTTGGAAACAGCTCTCCTTTAGGATTTATTCTTATTTTGGACTATAAGACAAAACCATTAATAACGCCTATTTCAACACATAAAGTAAAAGATGAGATAATCAGGACACTGCTCGGCTTATCTTCTGAAGGTTACATACCAGATGCAGACCCAGATGATATAATTCCTAAATCAGATAAAGAATCGCGAATATATCAGAAAACAGAAACAGATGATGAGAGCATAAGGCGTGTGATAACTATACGGGATTATTTAGGGGCATTTTTTTATGAACAAGGCAAGAGACCACATATCATTTTAAGGGTTGCCAGAATAGTGGAGTGTGCAAAGAGGCTTGATGTTCCAGTTCATGAACTGTGGCGTGTTGTTTTGATTCATGAGTTTGCACATCTGATACATCTATCAGAGGAGGACAGCGATGGTCTTTTAAGCACAGAATGCGATAATAAATTTGCAGAATTGACCGCACAATTAATAACATGGAATGTTGTGAAGAATAGCGATTTACAGCAGACTTTTGAGAAATTGAGCATCAATCAATCTCCTGTGTATCGGACATGGGAGAGCATAAAAGATACTTCTCTTGAAGATTTTCGTGGATTTTTATCATTGCTTAGAGTTCAGAATATTCGGTCAGAGTATGAAACAGCAAAGAGAAAATATCCGTTACTGCCTGTAGTGTAAGTGTCTTTAAAGAGAGTTGGGCAGCATTTTACCTATCCAGCAATTGATATATTTTTTTCTTATCTGTTGTGTAATGTGCATCTCTTTTAAATTCCACTTTTGATTCAGATAAGTCAAATTCTTTTAAAATCAGACGTTTAAAATTTTCACTGAATAATACACGATCCATGTATATAAAAAATACCTTTTCCCCTTTTGAAAATAGAACCCTGCCTCTTGGAATTTCATCATATTCAAATATTCGTAAATCAATATATTTTTCTCGAACACTCTTCCAAAAATTTACATGGCTGTAAGAGCTATTAACAAACAAACCATCATCAACAGCTTCTTTAAATGGGGTAGTCCCCGCAATAATCTTGCCATCATATCCCCAGAAAACTCCAACTTTGGTCATAATAATTTTTCTCCATTATTTATGTAGATGCTGTTTTCTGCCTCATAATTTGACTCTCTTGATGCCTTTCAATCGCTAAAACAGTATGTAAAATATCTTCTAAGTCCTCAAAAGAGAAATGATTATGATCAATATCATTGCCAAGGCAGAGCATAGGCAGCCTCATTTGTTCTGGAACTTGTTTCAATAAGTTACTATTAAGAATAAGAATTTCAAGATTTGTGAGATTACTTATTGATTCTGGTAATGAGGTAAGGCTGCTGCAGTAAAGATAAAGCTGTTCTAACTTTTTAAGATTACCTATTGATTCTGGCAGCAAAGCAAGCTGGTTACAAATAAGTGATAAATATTTGAGCTGCGTAATTTTTCCTATTGATTCTGGAAGTTTTATCAGCCTGCCGCTGATTTTAAGTTTTTTAAGATTTGAGAGATTGCCGATTGATTCAGGCAGTTCTTTTAAATCATTCATAAACAAGTCAAGTCTTTCTAAATTTTTGAGATTGCTTATTGACTCAGGCAGCTTCGTAAGATTATTCTTCAAAAGAGAAAAAGATTTCAAATTTATGAGATTGCCTATCGATTCAGGCAGTTTTGTTAATGAATTATTACTAAGGACGATTTTTGTCAAATTTATGAGATTACCTATTGACTCATGAAGTTTGCTTATTGATTGACTACTAAGATCAAGTTCGGTAATAGAAAGAAGTTTATTCTTATCCCTTGGCAGTCCTGTAAATTTTCCATTAGTCTCAAAGTAATCAGGAATATTATTTATATCTGCCCAATCCCAAAGCTCTTTTATCCATTTATCAACTTTTAGTTCCTTAGAGTCTAACCTCCTCTCTTGATTTAATAAGTTAGATTCATTAATCATTTCCTCTGACTGCCCCTTTATTATTTGCAGAAACTCTTCAACCGCATCATCAGAGAAATTATTACGATTACTTGCAGAATAATTACTAAGGCAAAGCATCTCCCACTTTTTCTTCATTTGTTCTGGAATTTTCCCCAATAAGTTACTATTAAGAGTAAAACTTTTAAGATTTGTAAGATTGGCTATTGATTCTGGTAATGAAGTAAGAGGGCAATTATAAATATAAAGTTCTTCCAAACTTTTGAGATTACCTATTGATTCTGGTAATGATATAAGTTGGTTGCTATGAACATTAAAATACTTAAGCTTGGTAAGATTGCCTATTGATTCTGGTAGAAACGTAAGTTGGGCACCAAAAAGATCAAAATGATTAAGCTGTATAAGGTTTCCTATTGATTCAGGCAATTTTATAAACTCACCAGCAAGCGTAAACTCTGAAAGATTTGTCAGATTTTCTATTGATTCTGGAATTTTTATTAATTGATTCTTATGAAGATAAAGTTGTTTCAGATTTATTAAATTCCCTATTGATTCAGGTAGTTCCGCTAATTCATTACCGCTAAGTTCAAGCTTTTCCAAATTGATTAAATTACCAATTGATGCTGGAAGTTCTTTTAATTTATTCCTGTTAAGATTAAGCGTTTTTAGATTTGTAAGATTTCCTATTGATTGAGGTAGTTCTGTTAATTCATTCCAGATAAGTTCAAGCGTTTCCAAATTTATTAAACTACCAATTGATGCTGGAAGCTCTCTTAATTTATTACTCACAAGATAAAGCGTTTTCAGATTTATCAGTTTGCCTATTGATTCTGGAAGTTGTGTTAAATTACCGAGTTCTACATAAAGTTCTTCTAAATTTATCAGATTTCTTATTGATTCTGGAAGCTCTCTTAATGAATCTTCATTCTCACTAAGATCAATATAAAGATGTGTAATTGAAAGAAGAGTATTTTTATCTCTCGGCAGTTCATATTCTCTGCTGATGCCGTTGTTACAAGAAATATTGTTTGTATCTGCCCAATCCCAAAGCTCTTTTATCCAGTTGTCATCTTCAATGTTC
>CAZIJN010000007.1:0-134896 GCA_964539635.1 uncultured Desulfobacterales bacterium
TGAATCTCCATTGACCGTTCAGGGTTTAGGAACATACGCTCTTTTGGTCTCTTAGCCTCTTCTTTCTCCTTATCTTTATTTTTTTCTTTATCAGCATATGAGAACCAGACTCCCTCGTCTGTGATCTCTTTATCCGGCAGAGAAAAGACTTGAAAACCGCCAGAATCTGTCAAAATTGTCCTGTTCCACCCCATAAAACTATGAAGCCCGCCCATTCGTTTAACTGTAGCAAGCCTCTCTTCCAATCCTAAATGGTAAGTGTTAGCCAAAAGCACCTCTGCACCTGACTCCTCTACATCTCTCGGCATAGTTGAGCGGACAAAGCCTGCTGTTCCTACTGGCATAAAAGCGGGTGTCTGTACGGTTCCGTGTTCAGTGGTAAAACTTCCCCGCCTTGCACCAGCAGGGTCTGTGGTATGAAGTTTAAACTTAATATCTTTAAGGCTCATCTGCTATTCCTTGTTGTTCTTTAATTTGTCTCTGTTTTATCAATAAGTTGTTATATATTTAAGCAGGTTGAGATGACAGCATTAATAATTTTTATAAAACGCCTCTGCTGTAAATTTTGCAAACTCATCTTTTTTATCAACTCCTCTACTTATAACCTGCCACGGCTCAAGCCTTGCGATCTCTGTTTGAAGCTCTTTGGCTGTTTTAGGGTTGCAGCCAAGAATATCTTGAATTGAAGATGCAGAAACTCCATCACACTGGAAAATATAGGCAAATTCCAAAAGCTCGTTAAAGTTGAAAAACTTCTGCTGGTAATCATTTGGAGACTGGCTGGCAAAGAAAACTACAATTCCTTTAGATCGCCCCTCTCTTATGATTCTTTGCAAAAAGATATTTTTCTGACCCAAATAATTATGAGCTTCATCAATAACAAGTATTGTTCTTATTGTCCGTTTATTATCACTTACAGGGCTGTCTGGCATTACAGACATCTCTTTATAAAGCCTTTCAATAACAAGATATGCAGCCAACTCTTTTAAAACAGGCATTACATGAAGATCAATCAGCAATGTTCTGTCAGAGAGCTTTTCTATTGGAGGAACTTCAGAGCCGTGTTCCCAAAAGATGTTAAATCCAGAGAGATCGCTTAATGCTTCAATAAGGCTGTCATCTTTTTTTCCATCTTGTTCATATAAAATACGTGCAATATCATAAACCTCTTTAAAATCAGGATAAGGCAGCTCTGAATCTGCACGATTATTGTATGCAGTTTTAATTGAATCTGCCAACTTTCCTTTTTGCACAACTCCGATTTTTGAGTTGATAGATGCAAAACTTTCAGCCTTTTCCCTTGCAGATAGATTTATTGACTGCTCATCATAGGCAGGAAGAACAAAAGGATTAATAGGCAGGGTCTGCTCTCCCTGCATTAAGCTATAAACTTGAACCTTTGCAAGATTGCAGAATTTTTCATTGTCTGCCACATCGCCTTTATAATCAAAATAGATAAAGTTTGTCTGAAAATTTGACTGAATCCTGATATCAGCAAGAATCTTTAATAAAAATTGAGTCTTGCCAACTCCGGGTTTGCCCATTATTGCAATATGAGAGTTTGCATGGATTAAAGTGTTGTTAAGCTCCATTACAACATCGTTTCTCTTTAAAACCTCCCGCCCAAGAAATATTTGAAAACCTTTTCCAATAATCTCTTTTCTTCCTTTGAACTCCACTTTTTCAACTAACTTTTTGAGCATCAAATCAGCACTGTTTCCAGACTCTTCAAAAAGTTTTCTTAACTTTTTTGCACCATTATCTATATGGTTTTTGATAATGGATTTATTAGAGTAAAAGCTCTCTTCAGAAATGTCAGAGATTCCATACACTTGGCTTATAAGGGTTCTTATAAAAAGCTCGTCCTGACCAATAAAGGTTGGTCTTTTCATCTCTGAACCGCTGAACTCTGTAGATCTCGGCACATTTTTACCATCTTCAACTATGGATAAGGAAAAAGCCATGCGTGCAATAATATATTTCTCAAGTCTTGTCTCAAGGCGTAAGGCACTTAAAATCTCATCTGTCTCTTTAGTTGTGTATAACCTGTCAGCCATATCCTACTCCTCCCAAAAATAACCATTTTTCACTGTGGTAAGCTCTTGTCTTAAATCAAATTCAAGTTTTGCAGAACCTGCAAGATATGGCTTTAAATTCTTGTAATAATTTGTGTCAATCTCTGTATCTGTTGATAAAATTATCACCTGTTCCCCTGCATTTGGAAAATAGTTATTTACAATGTTGTCTCTATGAGTGCTGTCAAGCCTTGAAAGCGGAGTATCAATAATAATCGGCAGTTTAAGCTGGCTTGTCTGTGCAAGTCCCCAAAGAAGAGAAATTGCAAAAATTTCTTTCTCTCCAGCAGAAAGACCAGATTTTTTTATCTCATGCCCTGCACGGTCAATTATTTTTATCTCATAAGATTTATCATCAATTTCAATATCTTTAATAAGACCAGCTTTGCTGGATAAACGCCGATACATCTCAAATGTCTTTTCCTGTAAAAGATGCACTTTGTTTTTACGCAGTCTTACCATAAACTGATTCAGAAGATGGGCTATTGCATCACACTCTTTAATAAAATCAGCCTTTTCTTTTGAAACATTGTGTCTTTCATAGAGCTTTTCAATCTCCTGCTCAAGCGTTTTGATTTTCTGCTCAATAGTCAAAATATCATCTTCAACAATACGAAGCTGCTCTGTTTTTCTGCCGATTTGAGTTGCACAGCTCTCAATAGTCTCTTGAAGTTCTGCAAACAGCTCTTTTTCAGATTCTGAAACGCTCTTGCTTCTTATATTTGCTTCAATCTCCCGTATCTGCACCTCAAGCTCTTTTTTCTCCTCAATCAATGCAGTAATAGAAAAAATATTACCCTTTTCAAGAGCCTCTATTCTGTTTAATACCCGTGCTGCATCTCTTTCAGAAAGATTGAGTATTTTATCGCCATCTCCAACAACACCATCTTTAAGAAGAGTCTCTATTCTTCTTTCAAGCTCAAGCATTTTTGCAACAGATAATTTTTCTTTATAAATAGGCTCTGGCTCTTCAACCACACGCACAATCTTTTTTGCCAGCTCTTTGGCATTTTCGCGGATTGCCTCGCCATGAGAGCTTATCCTCTCTTTTTCTATTTGAGAGCGGATATTATCAAAGAGCTTTCCAGCAAGGCAGAATGGAAGTTGATTTTCGCAGATTTGGCGGATTTCGTTCTCTAACTGAGTCAAGCGGTTTGAAAACTGTATTCTCTTTTTCTCCATCTCTCTTATTGAATGATGAGATTCAGGAGCTTGTTGGAAAATAATATTAAAACGCTTTTCTGCATCTTTTTTCTGTTCAGTAAAAGAGTCTATCTCTTGTTTGATTTCATCTCTTTCTACATATTTTTTGGTAAGTCTGCTCTTTTCTAATTTTAACTCACTCTCTTTAAAATCAAGGTCTGCATCGCTTATCTCAACAAAACCTTTTCTCTCGTCCTGCTTTAAATAGGCAATGTCTGAAGCAAGGCGGTTGATATATTGAATACCTAAAGCAGCCTCAAGAGAAGATTTTAACTTAACCTCTGAATGGTCATCTGATGCTATCTCCTGAATTTTCTCACCATCAAAAAAGAAAAATTGAGTAATGCCTTTAGGAATAGCTGCCATTATATATTCCTGCCACATATCCCTGTTTTTGACTGTAACTCTTTTTCCATCTTTTACCACAACAAGACGTTCTGTAAGGTCTTTAGATTTTGGATTTTCAATAGTGCCTGCTGACCATGAACGCTTTACAACCAACTCTGCACCGTCATCTTCTTCTAAAGTAATTTCAAAAGAGACAGAGGCATTTCCGCGTGCCTTCTCTCTTCTGTTTATAAAGCGGTAAATCTCTTCAACCTTGCAGCCATAAAGGCAATAGCTCACAGCTTCCATGATTGATGTCTTTCCAGCACCATTCATGCCGCCAATAAGAAAAATGCTTTTGCCCTGTTCATTATCTGTAAAGTTTATTTCTGTTGGGAATTGAAAAGATTTATAGTTTTCAATGATAAGTTTTCTTATCTTCATTATCAATTTACCCCTGTTATCTGTTTAGATTTCAGGATTTCCCGCAATGCCTCATAAATACCAGAACGGCGGTCTTTAAATTCATATTCACGCACAGTATCAAGCAATTTTACCACCTTTTCAAAATCTACTTCATTCTGGCTGCATAGCTCTTCTAAAAGCATCTTGTCATCATTAGGCAGTTTCATTATTGCCCGCCTCCTTTTCTATTTTTCAATTGCCTGTTCAATCAATTCCTCAACTCTGCGTTTGGCTTGTTCAAGAAGTTGTTCAGATTCGGTTTTTGCTTTTTTTGAACTTTCTAATAAATCAGCAATTTCATTTTCTTTATTTTCAATACGGGGAATATTGATATTTAGTATATCTGAAGCACTAATATTTATTTGAACTCCGCCTGTTCCAACTCTTATTAATTGCATTTGCCCAATAATAGAATTAAGAATCAACGCTAAGTATTGATTAGGAATAGATTCTATTGGTCTGATTCTTAAAATTCTTTGATTAATAAAACATCCTTCGTATTCTTTATCAATAACACCAGATATTCCAATTGTTCCAGACATACCTATCAAAATATCCCCATCAACTGTAATTTCATTTTTTCCAGCAAGTCGTCCTGTTTCATTCAAAAAATCACATGCATCTAATGTTATTCCTTTTGGATTAATATTATTAATTTTTATCAATTTGTTTTTTGTTTCATTTTTTGCGAGATGCTTTTTTGTAAAAGCAAACCCTGATGAATATGATTTAATAAGAAATTTTAACTTTACGCTAATTGGTTGAAGTAGTTTTTCTAATTGTAAATACTTAGGCTGAAAAAAATATGATGAAAATTTAGAATTTTCCACAACCTCTGATAGCTTTGCTTCATAAGTCAGAGATTTCTCAAATTTCAGCTTATCCAGCCCTAATTCTCGTTCAAGAAGGTCTTGAGCTTGGGTGTAAAGGGCTTGGGAGAGTTGTTTTAGTTCATAAGCTTTTTTTGTTTTTTGAGCTATTTGCTGTTCTTCACCATTAACAGAAGGAATTAATATTCTTCCAATATTGCTTATATACAAATTTAATTGAACATTCCCAGCAGATTCTCTTATTGACTGAAATCGACCATATTTAGAATTCATAAAAGAAGAAATAAAGTATGGATAGTATTCATCTTGTATATTTAATCTTATTATTCCAACATGACGATCACAATTAGATGGGAGTATCTCCTCATCTACAACAGCGACATTTCCTATAGTTCCAACTGTAGTTATAATTATGTCATTTTTTCTTAACTGAGTTCTTGGGTTAGCATTATTTTGCTTATATGATACATAAAGACAGTTATCTATAGAAAAACCATTTTCTTTAACACATTTAGCTGATATGTATTTAACACCTTTATGTTTCTCAACAACATTAGGCGAACCATGAATTCCGTCCGTAATTAATGCAATATCCTTTAATTTTACAGGAGATGTTTTTAATAATTCTTTATGTAGCTTTTGATAATAAGGGTTATAATATTCAGAATCAAAACGATGTTTTGACATAATTTCGGTACAACAAACTTCACTCCAAACCGCCATTATTCCACCTCCCCAAATCCGCTTAATTCCGATTCAATCTCTTCTATGCTTGGAAGGCTGGATTTTAGATTTTCAGGCAGGGAGCGGGTAAGTTCATATTCAGAAACTCCGATTGGTTTGTGAATATCACGCAGGGCATATTCAGCAAATATACGATTTTTTGATTCGCACAAAATAAGCCCGATTGTTGGTTTATCGTCAGAATGTTTAAGAATATCATCAACAGCAGAGCAGTAAAAATTCATTTTCCCTGCATATTCAGGCTTGAAATCACCTCTTTTAAGTTCAATCACAACAAAACAGCGAAGTTTGACATGGTAAAAAAGCAAATCAAGATAAAAATCCTGATCCGCCACACTCAATTTATACTGCCTGCCCAAGAAAGCAAAACCAGCCCCAAGTTCAAGCAGGAATTTTTCAAGATGTTTTACAAGCTCTGTTTCAAGTTCTCTTTCTTGAAAAGGAGTTGTAAGGGTTAGAAAATCAAAGATGTAAGGGTCTTTTAATGTCTGTTTAACTAAGTCTGATTGAGGTTGTGGAAGAGTGGTTTCAAAATTATGGGTGAGTCTGCCTTGACGTTCATGGAGTTGATTTTTTATCATAGATGCAAGATTATCACGACTCCAGCCGTTTTTAACAATCTCTCCCATATACCAAAATCTGACAGTTAAATCTTTAATCTTCTCCATGAGTAAAATGTGGTGTCCCCAAGGAATAGCAAAGAATATTGATGGTTCTGGTAATTTTGCAACAGGCTGTTGCAAAATTGAGGTGTCAAAATCATACTCTTTTGCAAACCTTATCATATAACCGATATTTCTTTCAGAAAACCCTTTTATTTCAGGCAGTTCATTATGAATATCTCTTGATAGTTTTGGAATGACACCTGTTCCCCAGCCTTCTTGCTGCTGTTTTTGTGCAATTATTTTTCCAATATCAAAATACATGGATACCATCTCTGCATTTACAGCAAGAACAGCTTTTGATTGAGCCTTTTGTATGCGTGATTTTATTTCTGATAAAAGCTGCCCGTAAAATATTAAATCTGTCAATGTTCAACCCTCCAGAAGTCAAAATTGTTCTTTTGGGCAAATCTGACAAATGCTTCAGCAATACAGAGCTGGTCATCTGGTATTTCTGCTGCATTTTCAAGCTCTTTTGCAGTGAGATTATAATTGACCAAATCTTGATTTATGACTGGCTGCCCTTCTTGCGGGTGTTTTTCAGGAAACTCCACCAAATCACCGTTTTTATCGTGCATATACTCATAATCGCCAGAGTTGTTTTTTCCGCCTCTCTCACTTACAGCCATGAAAATTGGATAATCTAATCTTTTGGCAATCTCTGCGTCAATCCAGCGGTTTTTCAATGCACCAATAAGATCGCTGTCTTGAAGAACAATCTCAAGCCTGCCTCTGTTGGTTAGAAGTTTTAGCTCATATTCTGCTTCTGGTATGGCTTTTTCCAAAGATTTGATTTCAGAGTTAAGATTTTTTTTCTTAAGTTTCTGGCTCTCCTTTAACTGTTTAAGCTCTTCTTTGTATTTATCTCTTATTTCTTTTTTCTGGCTTTTTTCAGCAACATCAAGTTCCTGATCTCGTTTTAATGCTAATGCTTCAAGATCAGATTCAAGATTAATAAGTTTATGTTTGGCTTTAATAAGGCTGTTTTTAAGTGATGATATTGTTTCATAAGCTGCATCAATTTTGTCTTGATTATCTAAGGTTTCTGAATCGTCATCAGAGTTTTCCGGCTCTTCTGATAAATCTTTCTCTCTGTTTTTATCTTGTGAGTCTGACTCTGTTTCACTATCTGAATCACTCTTATCAACATTAAAATTCTCCTGCATAATCTCAAGAACTGCCTCTGGAATCTTATCTTCAGAAATATCATCATTTGCATATAAATCTTTTTGCTCTATATTTTCTGTAGATTGGCTCTTTTGGCTATTTGAAATAAGCTCTTTTATTATAGTCTCATAGTCAGGGCAGTTTGAAGCAACTGTCTGTTTTATCTTTTCTATATTTTTGAGCTGTTCATCTGTATATTTTTGGACAAACAGAACAGAGGTTTTTGTGCCTGTGTGGGGTTTGAATGTGTTGCCGTGAAGTCCGACAACTGCAAGCAGGCGGGCTTTTCTGAGTATCCATTCACGTATAAATGCAAGAGAAGAGTTGTTGAATTTGCCTTGAGGAAGAACTATTGCAGCACGTCCCCCGGGTTTAAGGAATTTTAAAATTCGTTCTATAAAAAGAACATCACGCTCCTCTTTTGGCTGTTTGTCTTTTGACCGTTTTAGTGCTGGTTTTGCAAGATCGTAGTGAGACAGCATTTTTCTTTCTCTCATCTCACCTGCAAATGGCGGATTGGCAAGGATTACATCAAATTTAAGCTCGTCAAAATATCTCCATGCAAGGTCTTCATCTTTTAAAAGGTTAGATTCATCTGCTGCACTTATTTTTTCTTTTAACAGCTTGGCATCTTTTAAGGATTGCATCAATTTTTGCCCTGAAGATGTGCTATACCATGTTTTAGGGTCAAGGCTGCTGACATCAGGACCAAAAATATTTGAATGACCATCACCAGCAATGAGCATTAACGCTCGGGAGGTTTTAGAGGCTCTTGTCTCAAAATCAATTCCCCAAAGATATTTGGAAGCATAACGGTGTTTTCTAAGTTCTCGATCTTCATTGTTTTCTGCTGGATAACACCAATCCATTGCATGAAGTAAAAAACCTCCTGATCCGCAAGCTGGATCCATGACATATTCGTTTCTTTTGGGGTTTAGCATTCTGACGCACATCTCTACAACGTGGCGGGGAGTGAAGAACTGTCCTTTCTTTTTTTTTGCCTCTGTTGGCAGAAGATATTCAAAAGCATCATCCATAATACGCAGATTAGAACCCATGAGAAGAACAGGTTCCATTGGTCCTACGCAAACATTAAGATGATCTTTTCTAAGTTTTATATTTTCATTTTCATCAAAAATGCCCTGCCACTCTTCAGTTGCTCTATGAAACAGCTTGTTAATGCGATCATAAGTGATTTCAGGGTCAGTAGATTTACGAAACTCAACTACCTGATCTTTTCTATTCTCCGATGCTTCTTTTTCATCCCATATTTTTGCAAATATCAGCTTGAAAATTTCATTGAACTCATCAGCACCACTGTCAGCAAGAACAAGTTCTTCAAGGTCTTGAATTATTTTTTTGAAATTGAAATTTCTATTAGCTTTGAGATGTCCAATTGTCTTTTTTGCTTCTAATACATCTTTAGGATTTTGACCATGGCGTGGAATATCGGAAAGTGTATCATCAAAATCTTTTGGATAAGGTCTATAAAGGATAATTCTATCGCTTCCATTTGACCAAAGACCAACTGGTGAGCCTTCTGCATTCAAATAGCTTTTGAGCTGTTCAATGCCATCTTTCCGCTTAGGCTTTTTGACCTCTAAAATGATTTTAGGGGTCTGTTTGGTTGCATCGGTGTAAACAACAATATCAGCAGCTTTTGCGTTTATCTCTGTGCCAAAGTGTACGCTTTTTTCAAGTTCAATTTCTTCTGGCTTGTATTCATAAACATTTATCAATTTATAAACCCAAAGCTGGCGGACAATCTCTTCAGGGTTTGATTTGCCTCCTTCTGAATATACGTGTATTTCCTCTTTTCCGCTGGCAAAAGGAACAAGGCTTTTCATAAAGTATTTGGTCTTTCCTGCTTCTCGACCAGATTCAACTGTTTTGGGATAGATAGCGATTATCTCATGGATAGGCTTACTTAGATTGTCAAATTCTGTTAGTTCATGTTTTGTTGACGGGTCTTTAAAAATCCGTTCAATAATTTCTTTTGTTTTCATTATGCCTCTTGATTTTATATGCAGTATTTCCCGCATTCTTTTTTTGATATCAGATTGGGCTATATAAAACAAACGAAGAAAATATAAAATAATTAAAAAATTTGAGCGTATCCTTTTTTGCTTGAGAAAATAACCCAGTGAAATTAATGTAGGAAATAAATAGGTAGGGAGATATCAACGTATAGGGCGGAACACTCTTCCTCTAAAAAATTACATTATTCAATAAAGGATATTTATGTCAGATACAGCTATTCTTGACCGAATTTTTGAAGCACAAAAAGCAGCTTTTGTACGAAATATTATGCCGTCTGCCCAAGAGAGAATTGATAATTTAAACAGCCTTGAACAGGCAATAATTAAACATAAGGATAAACTTATAAGTGCAGTAAACAGCGATTTTGGCTGCCGCTGCCCAGACGAGACTCTGCTTGCAGAAATTATCCCAACTGTTGAAGCGGTTCGTTATATAAAAAAGAGGGTCAAAAAGTGGATGAAACCCTCTTATAGAACAACTGGAATGTTATTTCAGCCTGCAAAATCAATGGTTATATATCAGCCTCTCGGCGTAGTGGGAGTTATAACGCCTTGGAATTACCCTATATATCTTGCCATGGGACCATTAGCCGGAGCATTGGGTGCCGGAAATAGAGTAATGATACGTATGAGCAAAAACACTCCGCATACAGCATTGGCTCTTCAAGAGATGGTTGAAAGTGCTTTTAAAAAAGACCATGTATTAGTTATGACAGCAGATGAGTGTTCCGGCTCATCTTTTGCTCAAAAAAATTGGGATCACCTTGTATTTACAGGCTCAACATCTGTTGGACGGCAGATTATGAGGGCAGCATCAGAAAACCTTACTCCAGTTACCTTAGAGCTTGGAGGCAAATCTCCGGCTATCATAAGCCAAGATTTTCCAATGAAAGATGCAGCCGAGAGGATAGCATTTGGAAAGGCGTTTAATATGGGTCAAACCTGTGTTGCTCCTGATCATGTTCTATGTCCTGCAACGCGGATTGATGAATTTGCAACTCTGTTTAAATCTGCCGTTGAAAAGATGTATCCTACCATGAAAAACAACCCTCAATACACATCAATCATCAATCAAGATGAATATTCAAGACTTCAAGATATCTTAGATGACGCAAGAGCAAAAGGTGCACAGATTATTCCTATTAATCCGGCAGACGAGCCGTTTGACTCTGCAAACAATACGTGGAGCAGCCAAAGGAAAATGGCTGTAACTTTAATCGTTAATGTAAATAACCAGATGAGAGTTATGCAAGAGGAGATATTTGGTCCTATTTTACCAGTTATTCCTTACGATAGATTTGAAGATGCAATAGAGTTTGTCAATCAAAGACCAAGACCGTTGGCACTCTACTATTTTGATTATAACAGGGGACGGGTAAATTATCTCCTCACGCATACACATTCAGGAGGTGCACTTATTAACGACACACTTGTTCATGTTGCACAAGATGATATGCCGTTTGGAGGAGTAGGAGAATCTGGCATGGGTCAATATCACGGGCATGAAGGTTTTTTGACGTTCTCAAAGGCAAAAGGGGTGCTTTTAAAGCCAAGGGTCAACAGCGGCAAATTTATCTATCCGCCTTATGGGGGAAAACTACACAGCCTGCTCTACAAATTACTGCTGAAAAGCTGATTTGCTGAAAAACTGATTTATCGGAATAGTATAGTTGATTTATCGGGGTAGTATCGTCAAAGTCTTAGAAAATACTCGAATTAGAAAATACCCGAAAATAATATTTTACCACTTATCTTTTACGTATAGAACTATCTTGCCGAAAAAGGCAACGCCGATTACAGCAAGAATTATAACGCCAACAAGAACAGCAATCGCAAAAGAGACCTTAAATACAAAAATAAGGATAGGAATGACAATAAAAACCACAAACAGTATGAGAATTATTGACATGCAGCCGACACTGAAATCCTTGCCAAAATTGCTTTTCTTTTCCTTTTCCATTTATAATTTCCTTTTTTCAAATTTTTTATGTGAAAGTATAGATGCCCTATTTTTAAGTAGAGACGCACAGCCGTGCATCTCTACTATCAGTTTTTTTGCGATTAGACATTTAGGAATTAATTAAATTCTCATTCCTAAATAATAATTACAAACATTATCTATTATTACTCTGCCGATTCTGCCTTTTCAACGAGCACAAAATGCTCTTGTAATGCAACAGCTCCGCCGGCAGGGTCCCATTTATCCATTCCACATCGCATAAATTTGTTATCAGCAAGACCTTTGCCAAATGCACGGCTCTCAACCGGCAGCTTATGTCCAAAACCATGAACAACAAATACAGCTTCAGGGTGGATTGTATCAGTAACCTTTGCCCTAATTAACTCAAAATATTTGTTTGTGCTGTTGTCTGAATTTTTCTCTGCATTTTGGCAGCCCGGTGCGGTTACTTTAACATAATCACCATCATTTATATCTAATTTTTCAGCAGCCTGATTATTAATCCACAGCACATTTTCAGGCATTACCTCAAACAGCATAGGATTGTTTACAGTGTGCCCCTGTGTATGGAGTGCACAGCGTCCAAATGTAAGACGGAAATGACCCTTTGGAGGCGTTTGAGGTGATACATATGGTTTGAGAGAAGGAATCCCCGCAGCTTCCCATTTTTTAGATATAATCTCAATTTTACCGCTGTCAGTCTTGAATTTAAAAGAGCCAAACTCCTTGTAAATTGCCTTATCTGTTAGTTGTGCCATTCCTGTTTTTTTGAAATCTTCAATACTTACACCTGTATCTGTAAGCTGAAAATTCCAGATATCTTCAATTTTATCAAACACAAGCTCTGGCAGATTCATTCTCTTTGCAAGTCCGCTTATAATCTCCCAGTCCGCTTTAGTGTCGTAGCGTGGTTCAAGAGCACGCTGGCGGACAAAAAAGTGAGGTTTTAAAGAGTTTTTCGTTGCAATTATGCTCTCTCTCTCAAGATATGGAGATAGCGGCAGAACTACGTCAGAGTACCATGCAGTATCTGACCAGCTAAATGTTACTGAGACAAGCAGATCAAGTTTATCCCATATTTTTTTCATTCGGTCAGGATCAGGATATCCCATTAGAGGATCGTGGCGATAGGCAATATAACCTTTTACAGGATATGGCTCGTCTGTCTCCATTGCTTGAAACAACAGGTGGGCAAGACCTGGTCCCTCCTCAAATTGAGGATATTTCCAGCCCACGCCGTCAGCGCGTTTCTCTTTTGGTTTTGGATAAAGGCTCATAAACTCTTTTAAACCCTTTCTGCCGACATCTGCCGGCTTGCTGACAAACGGCAATCCGCCCTTTTCACCGTAGCTTCCAAGAAGTGCATTAATTATATAAATAGTACGGGAAACATAAAAAGAGTCTTTGTATCTTGCAGTCATCCAGCCCGGGTGCCAGAGAACAGATGGTTGTGCTGATGCAAGCTCCTGAACAAATTCAGAGATATGAGATGCAGGGATATCTGTTTCAAGCTCTGCCCATTGCGGAGTATATGGTTTTACAAATGCTTCAAGCTCTTCAAATCCTTCAATATAACGCTCTACAAACTCTTTATTGTAAAGTTTTCTTTTGATAAGCTCATTAATTACTGCAAGGTTAAAGGCATAATCGCTTCCAGGACGAATCTGAAAATAACGGCTTGCCTTTGTAGCAGAGATATTTCCCCTAATATCAATCACAGTAAGTTTTGCACCTTTTTCAAGAGCATCTGTAAGGTCATTTACCTCCTGAACATTGATTGCTTCAAAAATATTTCTTGTCTGGAGCACAACGTGGCGGGCATTTTTTAGATCATATTTAACAGATTTACGTCCCATTCCAGTCAGAGATAGTGCAGCATGCTGGACATTTCTGGCGCATGATGAGTCATGATTACAGTAGTTTGGAGTTCCAATGCCTCTTAAAAATGCCCGATGAAAATCCCTGAACGGACCTCCTCTATCTGTGAGTGCAACTGCTCTGTCGCCATATTTTTCTCTAATGGCGTTAAGTTTTTCAGCCGTATAATCAAAAGCCTCTTCCCATGAGACTTTACGCCATTTACCCTCACCCCGTTCACCTGTACGGATAAGCGGAGTTTGAGGACGTTCATCATCATTTATCAAAGCCTTTCCAGCCGCACCTCTTGGACAGACAGCACCTTTCATTGATGGAACATAAGGGTTGCCTTTAATAAAATTTACCTGTCCATGCTTTGTAAAAACCTGTATGGGACATCTCACAGTGCACATGCCGCAAATACTGTAAACAGAATCTTGTGTCATATAATCTATCTCCTTTGTTGGTAATCCTAACTTACTGCTATATAAATATATACATTAAAAATTTACTGTATAAACCACTACGATATTCAGAGCTGTCTAAATTCCTCAACATTAATATCAAATCTTCTGATAATCTGCTGAAGAGCCTGCCTCTCAAGATTGCACATTCTTGCTGCCTGAGTAACATTGCCCTCGCTTAAATTCAGCATTGCCCCTATATATTTGTGGTTAAATAACTTTAAGACTCTCTCTTTTGCCTCTTTGTATGGAAGTTTCAGCAGCTCATTTATACTCTCCTCATGCTTGCAGCCAATACTAAATAAAACAGCGTCATTTTTCTGCCCTGTATCACACTTTTCCTCTACAAATTTAATATCTTGAACAGTTGCATCTTTTATCTGTTTAGGCTTGCAGATACTAAAATCTTTTAACTTAATATCAACCTCCTGCATGGTATCAGAGTTGCAGTAGAGAATTCCTTGAATCAGAGTATTTTCAAGCTCTCGTATATTTCCGGGCCAAGGGTAGCGCATCAGACAGGTCATAAGATCAGCAGATATCTTTATTGGAGGTTTATTGAGCTTCTGGCAATGTTTAGCAACCAGATGATTTGCAATAGCCGGAATATCTGTTATGCGATCTCTCAATGGAGGCAGCTCGATGGTAAAGACATTTAACCGATAAAAAAAATCTTCCCTAAACTCACCATCAGCAATCTTTTGAGCTAAATTTCTGTTGGTTGATGCTATAATTCTAACATCAACTTTTATAGTATGGTTATCCCCAAGGGGTCTTATCTCTTTTTCTTGAAGCACTCTGAGAAGTTTTGTCTGAATGGAGGGTGAAATATCTCCTATCTCATCTAAAAAAATAGTCCCTTTATCTGCCTCCTGAAACAGCCCCTTTTTATCTCTAATAGCGTTGGTAAATGCCCCTTTTTTATAACCAAAAAGCTCGCTCTCTAAAATATGCTCGGGCACTGTGGGGCAGTTGACCGGAACAAAATTGTTATTATTGCGAAGACTCATCAAGTGGAGCGACTGGGCTGTCAACTCCTTTCCTGTTCCAGATTCACCGGTAATTAATACTGTAACATCACTTTCGGCAACCATCTTTATCTGCTCATAAACCTTTTGCATTGCAGGGCTGTCGCCAATCAGCCTGCCAAATTTACCACCCCTTTCATTTGTCAGCTTCTGGTTTTCACGAATAAGAGCACTTCTTTCAAGGGCTTTCCTAACTCTGAATATTATCTCATCTTGCTCAAATGGTTTAGAGATAAAATCGTAAGCCCCTTTTTTGATAGCTTCAATTGCAACATCAATGCTGCCAAATGCTGTGATCATAATTACTGTTAAATTTGGATAGTGCTTTGATGCGTAATCAAGCAGCTCAAATCCGTCCATTCCGGGCATTCTGATATCGCACAGCATCAGATCAAATTTTTGTTCTCGGACACTGCTGCTTGGAGGCTCAACTTCTAAGCTGCCGATATTTGCGGGTTCAGTACACTGTTCAATATTTTGAGACTGTCGAGAAATATCAGTCTCTACAGCATCTTGCTGGTTGAGAATAGAGACTGCCATTTCCCCAGAAAATGCCATAGTAACATGACACTCAAACTCCATCTCAAGAGAGCGTTTCAAAAGACGGGTCATATCTTTTTCATCATCTACTATAAGAATATTTGGTATGTCATCTGTTTTCATTTGTTATGCCTTTTACTATGACTTAACTTCAATCTATATCTTTATATGTTCTATATCTTTATACGCTCTTTTCATAAGAGGAGTCTAAACTCTCCTCTTGCAGACTTACGGAACTTGACGCACACGGCAGAATAACCTTAAAAAGAGCACCTTCATTTTCACGGCTTTTAACCTCTATTCTGCCGCCATGTTTTTTTACAATCCCATAACTTACAGAGAGTCCAAGACCTGTGCCTTGTCCGACCGGTTTTGTTGTAAAAAAAGGGTCAAAAATTCTTGAAATATTTTCAGGGCTTATCCCTTTACCGTTGTCTTGAACCCATATCTCTGCATCTTTGCATCTAATTTCTGCATTTTCTCCTATTTCAACATCAATCAAAGCTGTTTTAAGGTGAATCTTTCCTTTTTTCTCAACAGCATGACAGGCGTTTATCAGAA
Organism: uncultured Desulfobacterales bacterium; assembly: GCA_964539635.1. Classification (GTDB taxonomy): domain Bacteria; phylum Desulfobacterota; class Desulfobacteria; order Desulfobacterales; family Desulfobacteraceae; genus Desulfamplus. The sequence continues at coordinate 15,923 of CAZIJN010000007.1, forward strand.
GATTGACCACCACTTGGCGAAGCTCCTGCTCATTTCCCACAACATTGCAGGCTCCAATGCTGCATATACCTTCGCTGTAGAGTTCAAGGGTCATATCAATATTTTTAAAATCAGAGTGGTTGTGTAAGAATTTAACAACATCATTCACAACATAGTTAAGATTAACAACTCCCTGCTTAACAGAACCTTTACGTGAAAATGCAAGCATATCTGAAACAACCGATTTACAAGTCTTTACATGCTTTTCAATAACTTTAAGGTCTTCATAAAAATCTGAATTTTCAATAGATTTATCTTTTAGCATAAGCTGGGTATAGCCGAGTATTATTCCAAGAGGGTTGTTGATCTCGTGTGCCACACCAGCAGCAAGCTCTCCAAGTGCTGCAAGTTTATCAGCCTGTGCTATCTGCTGCTCCATCTCCTTTTTTTCATTGATATTTTTCATGATAATTTCTGTTCTTTCTGCAACCTTTTGTTCAAGTGTCTGGTTGAGCCTCATAAGCTGGCTATGAGTCTCTTCAAGCGTTTTATGGGTCTCCTCAAGTGCTCGGTTGCTCTCAAGAATCTTCATATTGATCTTCCAGTTCTGATTAAAAAAAAGAGTTAGAATTCCCATCAGCAAAAAAGAGACTGTGTTTATAGTGCCACTGTACGGACTTATTGAAGCCCATAGCTGTGAGTGCCCATAAATTACCATCAACTGTCTGACAACATGACCCAAAGCTCGTGAAAAAGCAAAAACAGTAAAACCCCAGCATATCCAGAGAAGATAGAGAAATATAACATTATCAGGGTCTCTTTTTTTAAGTTTTATGGCATTTTGCAAAGCAAGCATTGCAAATAGTATCATGCCGAGAGAGCCGAGTACATCTACAGCAAATATTGGAAAGTATGGCAGGATCAAAGCGACTCCTCTCTACTATCCTTTATTGAAATATCGTGTCTAATTATAAGCACTAATCCTCGCCATAAGAGTATCATGGCTGGCAGCGATAGAAGATGATCAAGCCTTAAGAGATAGTAAAACCATATCAAAAATCTATTTTTAGAAGCATCAATAGGAGCAGCATTAATAAGATTGTCAGCAATAACAGTGCTCTTATTTAAAACATCTATTTTAATCTCCCATATTGAAAGAGGAGCTGGAGATATCAGCTCAATCTGATTATCGAGAAAGTGGACAATGAGAGCATCTAAATTCCAAAGAACAAAAAGAAATGCAGATATCTGGATAAGCCTCCACCCTTTTTGTGAATCAAGAGATTTTCCCTTTATCGTAAAATAAAGAATGACCATAGAGATAAGAAAGAAGAGATGCCCTATCTGATGAACCACCACCCCCTCTGCGGCACTGTGCATCTGAGTAGCATGGACAAAGTTAGGCAATAGTAAAGTTGAGACAAAAAAAATCGCTATGCTGAATCTACTACTAAAAATAGTATCTTCCCCCTGAACTCAAATTTAGAATAGTATATAAAATGAAGCTCCCTGCCGCAAGCGGCGGAGCATTAACCCGAGGTTCGCAATAAACGGACGGCGATTAAACATAAAATAGTGATCTGTCTATTTATAGTAACCTGCCTTACGCAGATAATCTTTTCCGGCTGCGTAAGGCGTTACTTTAAATATTATTTTTTATATAAAAGTCTTTTTAAATAGCTGTAATAATAGGACTTTCATTCTTCGTTGTGTAAATCATTGCATGGGATTTTATATCAAATATTAATATACACCCAAAAGGTTAAGGGCAAGAAGCACCAAACCTACACAGGCAACTCTTTTTACAACCAATGGGCTTACACGTTTTGCAATCTGAGGACCGATATAACCGCCGAGCAGTGCTGCTGGAAACATTGCAAGAAAGAATATCAGGTCAAAGTTGCCAAACTGATAATGACGCAGTGAGCTGATGGTTGTGTTGAAAAATATTGCAAGAAGCGAACTTCCAACAACAAGGTACATTGGAAGACGTAAGGCAACAGTCATAAGAGGCACCATAAAAGGACCGCCTCCAAATCCAAACATTGATGACATGATCGCTATAAGAAAGCCGCCTAAGCATCCAACCCACATATTTACCTGAAACTCTTGTCCCCAAAAATCTACTTTCATATTAAATTACTCCTTATATAATATTATTCTATTAATCTTATTCAATATTTATACTTACAATACTACCAATCTTATTCAATACTTGTAGTTATAATATCTAAATAGTTACAACTTTATTATTAAGCCTGTTTAGCAGCCTCTTGAGCACGTTTTTTAAACTCATTAAGAATTGACTGCTCTTTTTTGTTCTTTGCGAGATAGCCGGGTGTTGTCTGCCAGAACATAAGAGATGCAAGAACTATAAGTATCCAGCCGAATGCAAATTTAAACTGATCAAGTGTGATCATCTCTGTAAGTTTTGGACCGATAAAACCACCAAGCAGCATGGCACAGCCGATACCAACTCCAAGTTTCCAGCTTATAAAGTTAATTTTTGAATAGTTGAATATTCCGCTGCCTTGAGAGAATAGAACTGTAGGAGTAACAGTTCCAGCAACAACAGTATGAGGCAGGGCTGGGAAAAGGGTAATAAGAAGAGGATTCATTATAAAACCTCCGCCTGCTCCCATCAGAACACCAAAAATTGCAACGGCAAGGGTTAAAACAAATGGATAGATAAGATTCATGCTTGTGCCTGCATTGCTCATATAAACCGTTGGAAAGCTGATTTTGTTCTCAAAGGTTGCCGGCTGGCTTTTCAGCTCTTTTGAGCATACAGCCGCTATTTTATATTGACCAGGGGATAGACCATCACGGATTTTTATATCTGCTGTGTATGATCCGTCAGGAGAGACAACAATATCTGCACCTACTACCTTATCAACGCTTCTAAAACGAGATTTTACCAACTGCATTGAACGTTTTTTGTTCTCTTTAGCGTCCATGGCATCAAGAAGGTTTCCACGGCTTCCAACAATACTTGCCATTAAAGATGCCTGATATCTGTCAACCTTTGCAACTGCTGGAACATTATAGGCGACATCTGCACCAAGCTCTTTGAGAAGAGCAGAGTAGCTCCATGATTTACCTTGAGCTTTAGCAGCATCAATTTTTGGCTGCATCTCTTTTGGAACAAATATTTTGTAATATGCAGGCATCTCTTCTGTAATATAGAAAATATAGGGAATTTTGCCTGTCTCTTTATCCTTCTTATTGTCAAACATGTTGGATTTTACAGTGTGATCCACTGCCCAAACCTCAAGATATACAGGCATTCCAGCAGGAGCCTGACCGCTTACCTTGATAGTTCCGCCATTTTTGATTTCAGTTTTATCAATATTTATTGTAGGAGGAGACGCTGCTGCTATTTTAGCTGCCTCTACTGCTCCTGTTATAGCTGTTTTAGCTGCATCTAACGCTTCTGTAGTTGCCGTTTTAGCTGCTTCTACTGCTTCTGTGGTTACAGTCTTAGCTGCTTCTACCGCGGCTGCTGTTGCAGTTTTTGCCGCATCTAATGCTTCTGCGGTTGCCGCTTTTGCTGTATCTACTGCTTCTGCTGATGATGCTTTAGCTGTATCTACTGTTTCGGCAGTCGCTGCTTTTGCTGCATCTGTTATAGAAGCGGTATCAGGAGCATTTTCCCCTTCTGCCATTGCTGTAAAAGGAATTGCTGCTGTAAAAATAGCTACGAACAAAATGACAATAAATCTTGAAACAATTTTCTTCATACTTTTCTCCCTTAAAAATAATTTAATTAAAAAAACATTATATCCTTAAATTGCAGATTTATACTAAATCTTACAAAACCAGACTAAAATGTGTCTAAATATATCAATCTAAATCTACTTGATAAGCCTTAAACAATCCTGAGGAAGTCTGTATGTTCCCATTCCCTGAAGGCTAACCTCAATTAGTGCGTCAGGGTCATTGATTGCTGTATCAGGGTCAGTAATCATACCATGAACTCCGATAAATTCGTCCATGTATGGCTCCCACGCCTCGTCTGTTGATTTTTGAAAAACTTCTACCTTCTGACCTTTGCGAAATTCCATTTTTATCCTCCTTTAACCTGGAAAAGCGTTCTGTTTGCGTAAACATGCACTGCACAATCTGCCTTTCTGATGATGTGCTTTTGCCACATTAACGGTTTTACTTTGAACATAGTCTAAATATTTTGCTGGTCCTAAAACTGCACCACACGATTCACAATATAAAAGTTTCTGCCTGTTCAAAATAGTTCCGCAAAGTTTAAGAATTCTCTCACCGTTACGCTCTTCAATAACCATAGCATCGTTTGGACAATTTGCAGCACAAGCTCCGCATGTGATGCACTTTTCGGCAGTCTTTCTAAAATCTGTCTCTACAGGGTGATCAAAATCCATATACCCGAAACTTAGAGCACCAATGCCCATCTTATCCCTGCACACATCAATACATTTTCCGCATCTTCGGCAGATATCGCACCTTAAGCATCTTCTTGCCTCTTCTCTGACCATATTTTCTGTGTAGCCAAGCTCTGCCTGCTGAAATGTGATGCGTCTTCTGTCAATGTTGAGCATAGGCATCTCTGGTCTTTTTAGCGACATCTTTGTGCTTGCCGGCATCTCAATCGGTTTTTCGCGGCGATAGCGGACAGGCACCTTTGGTATTCTCGGCTGGGGAATGTGGTTGAAATAGCGGTCAATTGCCTCTGCTGCACGCTTTCCTCCGCCGATTGCCTCAATTACGGTTGCAGGACCTGTTACAGCATCACCGGCAGCAAATACACCATGTTCAGAGGTCTCCATGCAGGTGTGCCTAACTTCAATCGTTCCTCTTCTTGTCCACTTTATTCCAGTAAATGCCTCCATTCCCTCAATATCTACAAACTGCCCGATTGCACTGATAACAGCATCAGCCTCAATCGTATAGTCGCTTCCCTCAATTGGAACAGGATACAATCTGTCGCTGCCCTCTTTTCTTATAAGCTCTGCACTAAGACAGTTAAGACCAGTAACTTTATTTCCGTCTCCCTCAATCGAAGTTGGAACTGTTAAAAATGAAAAATTTACACCCTCTTCCTCAGCCTGTTCAACCTCCTCAATATCAGCAGGCATTTCAGAACGGGTTCTTCTATAAGCAATAGTTACAGATTCAGCACCTAAACGAAGGCTTGTTCGTGCCGCATCAATAGCAACATTACCGCCGCCGATAACCACAACCTTCTTACCGGGAACTCGTCTGTTGCCGAGAGCCACTCGTTTGAGAAACTCAACCGAATCTATAACACCTGTTCCTGCTTGAACTAAACTAACAGCTTTGTTCTCGGAATCCGCTAATTCAGCCCCTGCTTTTCCTGAATAAAAATCTTCTCCATCAATACAAAGTTTATGAGATTTATGTGCACCGATTGCGATAAAAAACGCCTCAAATCCCTCTTCTCTTAAAGAGTCAAGAGTAACATCCTTTCCAAAACGTGTGCTGTAGCAAAACTCAACGCCAAGCTCTTCAATCATTGCGACCTCTCGATCAATAACCTCACGCGGAAGCCTGTAACGAGGTATTCCCACCATCAGCATACCGCCTGCAACCGGCAGAGATTCTATCACTTTGACCTGATAACCCATTAAAGCAAGATAGTATGATGCAGAAAGTCCCGCAGGTCCGGCACCGATTACGCACACTTTTTTGCCATTTAAAGGCTTTTGCGGAGGATTTTTATACTGCCCAAGAGACATTGCCCGTTCAGCAGCAAACGCCTTTAGAAATTTGATTGAGATAGGAGTATCCATTCGTCCTCTTACGCACATCATCTCGCAAGGACGGGTGCAGACCAATCCGCACACCCAAGGGAGCGGGTTGTCGCGGCGGATAACCTCAATTGCCTCAGCATCTTTTCCCTCTCCGATAAGGCTTAAGTATGTAGGAATATCAATCCCGGCAGGGCACGCCATCTGGCAGGGAGATGGGGCAAGTCTTATGCAGTCCATTGCTGCACAGTTGCCGGTCTCAAGGTGGCTTTGAAAAGTTTCGCGTTCCTCTTTCAATACTTTTTTAAGATATGTGTGTATCTCTAAAGCCTTACCTGTTGAATCATTGTCATTTTGAATATACTCTTCAATAAGCTCGTCAACAGCGTGTAGATGATCGCTGCCTGCATGTCCGTTTGATATCTCTTCAATGAGCCTTAGAATCTGCTCTGAAATACGCCTGATCCTCGGCTCTTTGATTTTTCCTGAATCAAGCTGGTCAGACAGGTATAATATTGTTGAATGAACCGGACAGAGTGGTTTTTCCATGCCTCCTCCTTTATTTAAAATGCAGAATTTTCAAGCGAAGCTACATGAAGTGCATGACGCTCCCTCTTTATCTGGGTCATCTCTTTAACCTTGCCGAATTTCAAGCAGCCCGTAGTGCATGTTGTTACACAGGCAGGTTTCAACCCCTGATCAAGCCTATCCATGCAGAAATCACACTTTTCAACTTTGCCTGTCTCTGGATTCCATTGAGGTGCACCCCAAGGACATGCAGAGATACACGCTTTACAGCCCACACAAAGATTCTTATCTATAAAGACAATTCCGTCACTGTGTCGTTGCTGCATTGCTCCGGTCGGGCAGGCTGCAATGCACCAAGGATTTTCACAGTGAAAACATGACATAAATATAAATGATGAACGAGGCAGACCATCGATCATCTTTGGACCGACCTGAACAATCTGGCACGGCTTTGGTCCTTGAGGAAGCTCTTTATTTGATTTGCACTGAATCTCGCAGGTATGACATCCAATGCACCTTCTTACATCTTGAAATAGATAGTATTTGCTCATTTAATCCTCCGTCAGCAGGAGTTTTCCCGCCTGTTACTTTAACAGAAATATTAAAACTCTTGATTTGCGAATTGCCATAAAGCAATTCACATGCCATCTCATAAAAGTATGAATATAAACCTATTAACACTTAAAATCATTGAGTTAGCCGATAAAAGAGTCTAATATTTAATGCATCAAAAAGAATGCACTGAAATATTTTTATTGCACTATAATCTAAAAAAGCAATAAGTGCATTATTTTTATTGCACTAAATTTTATGTTCAAATCTTTTATAATGCCGCCTCTTTTTTATAAAATTCTCAAATCCTAAAAACAATAAAGAGACGCACTGCCGTAACTCTCTACTTGTATTCTCTCTGCTGCTTGATGATTTCAAAAACAGGCTCTAACCGTTCAAACTTATTATGCTGCTCCAATACAGGCTTTACCACGCTGATTTTTATTTTGTCTCCATATCCAGCAGGATATCAGCAGCAATCTTTTGCAGCCGTCCAACTGAACTAAAGACCTTTTTCATAGTTCCCCATCTTTTTTAATAGACGTTCTTGTTTGCCTGATAAAGATCATCATTAAGATTTATGGCTACAGCCTTTTTAAAATCAAAGAGAGCCTTGTTGATAAGAGTTGGGCTGTAACCTTTTTTAACAAGAAAACCTTCAAGAATAGGCTCAATAACATTGCTGTTGTTCTCCTCTTTTTCTAAATTGCCAAGATAACGGTAACCAAGCTCATTTTGAAACAGCTTTATCACTCTGTTTTGTGTTAAACGCTCTATTCTCATGGTTATTTCCTTTTAACCCCCTTACGGGAATTAGAATCTTTTAACCCCCCTTACCCCCCTTATCAGGGGGAATTAGAATCTTTTAACCCTCCTTACCCTATTATCAGGGGGTATTAGAATCTTTTAACCCCCCTTACCCCCCTTATCAGGGGGGAATTAGAATTTGCATTATTTTACTCCCTCCCCTGACAAGGGGAGGGCTGGGGTGGGGTTTATTAACCTCCACTGACAAGGGCGAGAGAGAGTTGGGATTTATATGTATCACTTCGCCTCTTTAATTGCTTTTGCTGCGATTCTATCCACCACATTTGGAGCTATCAGCTTAATCCATCTTCCTAATTTACCTCTTAAAGATGTGATAAGAATCCTCTCCCGCTTCATAACAGCCTGTAAAATCAAATCAGCACACTCATCTGATGTCATTATTTTAGACTCCTGCATTGGGCTTTTACCTAAAGGCTTTCCTTGTGCATCAAGCGCCCTTTTATGTATTTCTGACAGCACAAAATCAGGGGCAATCATTGTTACTGAAACACCGCTCTCTTTTAACTCTATTCTTAAAGCATCAAAAAAACCAAACATTGCGTGTTTGCTGGCACAATATGCTGTTCGGGCAGGCACGCCGTTAATCCCTGCAACGCTTGAGACTCCGACAATCTGCCCTTTTGTCTGTTTAAGATATGGAAGGGCAAAGTGTGTGCAATAGACGCTTCCAAGATAGTTCAACTCCATAAGATTCTTAAAAATTGAAATATCTTTAATCTCTTCAAAAAAAGCCCACATTGTGCGGCCTGCGTTATTGACCAAAACATCAATCTTACCATACTCATTGATTGTGGTTTTGATGAGGCGTTCGCAAGAATTTATGTCAGTTACATCAGTTGGAACAACAAGGGCAGTGCCTCCAAAGGATTCAATTTGGTTTTTAAGTTCATTTAATCTTGTTTCGTTTCTTGCAGATAACGGTAGTCCTGCAATCAGGTGATGTTTTATAGAGCTAAAGATTCATTATAATGATGGACAAACAACCAGATTGCTCCAATGTGGTTCTCAAGTTTCTTTGAAAACGAGAGCGTATTTCTGACTAATCTGGAAATTCTTTGACGCATCGTATTGTTAAAGCGTTCAATATGATTTGTATGACCAGTTTCTTTAACGACAGCTTTATGTCTTTTTCGGGGAAAGACCTTGTTATATGCAGACCAAAAATCTGTATAGCATACTGCACATTGTCGATAAACAGGAGGCAGGCTCTCCCAAAGGGATTGTGCTCCAGAATGCTCTCGACTACCCACATGAACCCCGATAATTTCACGGGTCTTTCTGTCAAGTGCTAACCATATCCATTTTTTGTTTTAGAAATATGGTAATGTGGTGATGGATTATCAACAAATTGTCTACCACATGAAAGACATCTATAATTTTGCTTTCCATTTTTTCTTGAACCATTTTTAATACTACGATTTGAATCACATTCAGGACAATTCATCGGAGACTCCTAAAATTTGAAGGGGAATAATCCATTATATTATCAGAATAATCATCATCACTCAAATGCAGGACTACCTAAATCCTCTGCTGGCATCAATCATAAAGATATGCGTGCGTTCAGAGGCGTTCTCCTTGTCAACGACGATTATGCAGGCTGGAATGCCGATGCCGTAAAAGAGGTTGGGAGGCAGCCCGATAATGCCTTTTATGAATCCACGCTCAATTAAATTTTTGCGGATTTCAGCCTCTGCATTTCCTCTGAACAGAACACCGTGAGGCAGAATACAAGCACCTCTGCCTGTGCTTTTAAGGGATTTTATGATGTGGAGCAAAGCTGTATAGTTCTAATTTTTTGATTGCCATTTTATATTTTGCTATCCTTATAATATTAATGGTATTATGTATAAATTCTATTTCTAACGATTTTTAAGTAAAAATACACAATAACAGACAATAAGAGAATGTTTTTTATTTTTATGACTTTAACTTCTTTAAAATATTGGTATTTCATAATTTGTGTGATAATTGTTATTTCGTTCGATTTAATTATTATTAAGAGTCTGGTTACAAAAATTTAAGTACAACCATAGGATACAAAAAACATATGAAATTTGATGTTATTATCGTAGGCGGGGGTCCTGCTGGTCTTTTTTCTGCCTATTATTTAGCCGAGCACTCTAACCTTAAGGTGCTTATGATTGAAAAAGGAAAAAGACCATTGGATAGAAAATGTCCAAATCACAACCTTCAAAAATGTGTGGGCTGCCAGCCATGCAACATAATGTCAGGTATAGGCGGTGCGGGTCTCTACTCTGACGGCAAGCTGAACTTTATTCCACGACTTGGCAAAACTGATCTAACTCAATTTATGTCTATCTCTTCAGCACAAGATTTAATTGATGAAACAGAAGCTATTTTTACCAAATTCGGCATGGACGGCGTTGTCTATCCGACTAATATGGAAGAGGCAAAAGAGATCAGAAAAGATGCCAAACGATTTGGAATCGATCTGATGCTGATAAAACAGAAACATCTTGGAAGCGACAATCTCCCTAAGTACATCGCAGATATGGCAGCATATATTGAGTCTAAAGGAGTGGTGCTGCATATATCAGAAGATGTCCTTGATATAACTTCAGAACCTTATTCAGATGAGCATTATCCGATTAATTCCAATAGTTCTACTGTTGCTTCTTATGATAATAAGCCCAAAATGAGAGTAACGGGCGTAATTACAGATAAAGCTGTATATAAATCAGATAATGTTATTCTTGCACCGGGACGCATTGGTGCAAACTGGGTTGGGGGATTGGCACAAAAACACGGAATTAACGTATCTCAGCGGGGAATCGAGGTTGGTGTAAGAGTTGAGGTTCACAACGACATTATGGAGGATTTGTGCAAAATCATCTATGATCCCACTTTTTTTATTAGAACAAACAAATATGATGATTTAACCAGAACTTTTTGTACAAATCAGGGAGGTTTTATCTCTCTTGAAAATTACAAGGATTTTGTCTGTGTAAATGGACATGCCTATAGCGGGAAAAAGTCATCAAACACAAATTTTGCATTTTTATCAAAGGTTGTGCTCACTGAACCAGTGACAGATAATCAGGCTTATGGAGAATCTATTGGGCGGCTCTCATCAATTATCGGAGGAGGAAAGCCCATTTTACAGAGATTTGGAGATTTAAAAAGGGGCAGGCGTTCAACATGGAACAGAATAAGAAAAGGATATATTGAGCCAACCATGACCAATGTTGTGTGCGGAGATATTGCAATGGCTCTGCCTGAACGAATTTTATCCAATCTTACTGAAGGTCTTGAAACTTTAAATTTAGTCATACCGGGTGTCTCTAATGATGAAACTTTATTATATTCACCTGAAATCAAATTTTTTGCAACTCAGATTGAGACTGACAGCGATTTAGAAACTGCTATAAAAGGTATGTACGTAGCAGGAGATGGTCCAGGAGTTGCAGGCAATATTGTATCTGCTGCTGCAACAGGTCTTATTCCTGCAAAGAAAATTCTTGCATCAACAGATTGAAAAATTAGATTATAATGATAATACTATACTCAATTTTAACAACTCGCTCAATTGAATCGATATTAATACCAATTGAACAGACAAAACAAGATATACCCAAGCAAAACAATATAGGAAAAATAAATCATGAATCTTGAAGAATACTGTCCCAAAAAATTGATGACACCTGAAAAAGCCGTTAAGAAAATATCCAACGGCAGCAGAGTCTTTATTGGCACAGGCTGTGGAGAACCGCAAAAACTTATTGAAGCGATGGTAGCAAATCCATCAGTTCAAGATATTGTTGTCTATCAGATGCTCTCTTCAACACTTGCAAAATATGTTGATAACAGAGATTTTCTTAACAGGTTTAATCTAAAGCTCTTCTTTGTGAGTGTTGAGATGCGCCAAGCTGCTTTTGAAGGAAAGATTGACTACATACCGGTCTATCTATCTCAAATTCCAGAGATATTTAAAAGCAGGGAGATCGGCTTGGATGTGGCACTGATCCAAGTGAGTCCGCCAGATAGATTTGGTTTTTGCAGCCTTGGAATCTCAGTAGATATAACCCTTGCCGGAATGCAGTCGGCTGAAGTTGTGATTGCACAGGTAAATCCTAAAATGCCCAGAACATGGGGAGATAGTTTGGTGCATGTAGATGAGATTGATTATATTGTAATGCACGAAGAGCCGTTGGTAGAGTCTCCTCCAAGAAGTAAAGACCCTGCAATTGCAGAACGCATAGGGCACTATATAAACCAGCTTGTAGATGATGGTTCAACTATTCAGGTGGGATTTGGTCATCTGCCAAATGCGGTTGTAAAGTATCTTATCGACAAAAAAGATTTGGGTCTTCACACTCAGGTTATTACTGACGGACTTTTACCGCTGTTTGAAAAAAAGGTTATAACCAACAGAAACAAATCTTATCTAAATGGAAGGGTTGTAGCATCTCTTTGCATGGGTTCTGATAAACTTTATGACTATGTCCACAACAACCCTATGTTCTATTTTAGATCATCAGAGTTTGTAAATGATCCAAATGTTATTGCAAGAAACGACAACTTTATCTCTATAAGTTCAGCACTTGAGGTTGATCTTACAGGTCAGATATGCACTGATTCTCAAGGATATCTATTTTACAGCGGAATTGGAGATCAGGTTGATTTTATCAGAGGCAGCAGCATGTCAAAAGGGGGGTTTTCAATTATTGTTATCCCTTCAACAGCAGAAAACGGCAAAGTATCAAGAATTGTCCCCCATTTAAGTGAAGGGGCAGGCGTTGCTACAACCCGCGGAGATATTGATATTGTTGTTACTGAATATGGAATTGCAGAGCTTAGGCGAAAGAGTATTTATCAAAGAGTTATTGAGCTTGCCCAGATTGCACACCCGAAATTCAGGCAGGAGCTGATTGATGAGGCAAAGAAGAGAAGATATATCTTCTCAGATCAGATGACTCCGTCAAGCCAAGACCTGCTGTTCTTAGATGATTACCAATACACAAAAATGCTTCCAATGGGCAAGCATTTAGAATTCAGACCGCTTCTGCCGTCAGACGAGTTTGAGTCGCGAAATTTCTTTTACTCTCTGCAAGAAGATACCATTTATTATAGATTTTTTAACAAACGCAAGGTCTTTTCAAGGGAGATGCTGCAAAAACAGTGGGCAAATGTCGATTACCGCAGAAACATGAGCATAATAGGTCTTCGACAGATAGGCAGAAGAAAGCAGATAATTGCAATCGGCTCTTATGCAGAAGCAGAAGAGAATACGGCTGAAGTTGCATTTTTAGTAAAAGAGGACCTGCATGGTCATGGCATAGGCTCATATCTGCTTGAGATTTTGGAAGGAATTGCAAGAAAGAATGGATATAGCAAGTTTGTCGCTACTGTACTTGCTGAAAATAGAAAGATGATCAGGGTTTTTCAGAAACGATATCCAAACGCAAAGGTTCTTAGAACAGGCGGAGGAGAGGTTGAGGTGGTTATGGAGTTTCCACCTTTACCAGAAGAGCAGCCGGCAGAATCTAAAGCATGATAATACAATATATCAACATATCAACAAATTAAAATATCAATAAATTAAGTTTTATATAAAAAAAGAGACGCACGGCTGTACGTCTCTTTTTTTGTATATTGTTATCTTTTTGTATAGATTGAAGTTCTTCTATAATTTATAGTTTAACTATCCGATAAACGCATCTTCAGGCATCTCCATAATAGCAGGAATACCAGCAGTCAAAGCGTCCATCTTGCCTAAAGTTGAAGGCAGCATATAAGAGATGAAATATTCAGCAGTTTTTACCTGACCAACATAAAAAGCCTCATCTTTTTTCTTTGCAGTTGCAATTTTTGGAGCTGCAACAACTGCTCTCCAAAGTTCAAACCATGCCATGCAGATATCGCCTGTAACATCAAGGAAAGGATGAGCTGTTGCAAACGCATCAAGCACTTTTGGAGACATAGCTGTCATACCCATGTGCATAGCAACTTCACCTAAACGGTTTACAGCTTTTTCAACCTTTTCTGCCATAGCTTTAGTCATCTCAATCTCTTTTGCAGCAGCAATGGTCTTGTTCATCTCGCCAAGAAAATCCATGAAATGTTTGCCCTTGTTCATTCCAAGTTTTCTTCCCAAAAGGTCCATTGCCTGAATACCATTTGTTCCTTCATAGATGCTTGTGATTTTGCAATCTCTAAGCAGTCTCTCCTGAGGATAGTCTTGGATAAAACCATATCCGCCGTAAACCTGAACGCCCTGCACACAGACTTCAAATGAGCGATCTGTGCAGTATGCCTTTAATACAGGGATTAGAAGCTCAATCAAACCATTGTATTTTGCCTTCTTTTTCTCGTCCTCAGCAGTCTTTGCTTTGTCAAACAGATAACCAACATAATAGAGCAATGATCTCATGCCATCTACATAGGATTTCATGTATAGAAGCTGGCGTTTAACATCAGGATGCTTGATAATAGTAACAGCCTTTGGATTCGGGTCAAACATTGTCATCAGGTCTATTCCCTGAACTCTCTGTTTTGCATAGTTGACAGCATTAATATATGATGATGTTGCAAATCCAAATCCCTGCATACCTACACCAAGGCGGGCTTCGTTCATCATAACAAACATTGCCTTCATGCCTTTGCCCTCTTCTCCTAAAAGCTCGCCGATGCAGCCGCCTTTTGAGCCGAAAGCTAAAGATGATGTGCTGTTGCCGTGAATACCCATCTTCTCTTCAATTCCAACGCACTCAACATCGTTGCGTTCGCCAATAGAGCCGTCAGCATTAATTCTAAACTTAGGAACCAAAAACAGAGAGATTCCTTTTGTTCCAGCAGGAGCACCTTCAATTCTTGCAAGCACAGGATGGATAATATTCTCTGCAAGGTTATGCTCTCCGCCAGATATAAATATTTTGTTGCCTGTAATCGAGTATGTTCCGTCAGGATTTTTCTTTGCAGAGGTTGTCAATGCACCAACATCTGATCCTGCTTCAGGTTCTGTAAGACACATTGTGCCTGTCCATTTGCCTGTGTAGAGATTTTTAAGATATTTTTTCTTCTGATCTTCTGTTCCAAACTCTTCAACAAGTTTTCCAGCTCCATGAGTCAGTCCAGGGTACATAAGAAATGAGCAGTTGGCACCAGTAAACATCTCTCCGGCTACCATAGAGAGAACTTTGGGCATACCCTGTCCGCCGTATTCAGGATCATCACACATTGCAACCCATTCACCCTCACAGAAGAGTTTATAGGCTTTGTGGTAAGACTCAGGAACACTTACCTGACCATTTTCAATAACGCAGCCGTTTTTGTCTCCATCTTCCTGTGTCGGCAGAATCTCTTTAATTGCAAGATTTCTTGCCTCATTTACAACCATGTCAATGGTTTTTTTGTTGTAATCTTGATACACCTCATATTTTGATAAATCTGAAATATTAAAAACCTCGTGAAGCAAAAAATCTTGATCTCTTCTGTCTGCAATTGCCTGTGCCATGTTTTTTATTCTCCTGTTCTGTTGTTATTTATGCCGGTTTTGTAATTTTTTTATGATAATCCAATAGGTTACCTTTGCAATTAATTAAACAATCTCTATTTAGAAACACCATTCATAAAGATATCAAAGACCATCTCAAGCCTCTGATGCAAAATTTCATCACCATCCTGTAATTGATCTATATTTTGACCATTGTTATTATTATCTGAGCTAACACCGTTTCCATTTCCATTAAAAAAGATAGATGACCATGCAACAGAGTGTGCCATTTCGGTGAAGAGCGTTGCCATCTCTCTTGGAGGGTAAGATTTAAACTCGCTTTCTAAACCTTGTTCAAAAATCTTCTGAAACAGAGTAACCATCTTTTCGTGCATCCGGTTTACCTTTTCGTTGAGCTTAGGCAGCATAACTGCGTCAATATTGCTTCTCTCTGATATGTAAATACGGATAAAATCGCTGTTGCTTCTGTAAAATTTTGTCTTGGCAAATAGAGACTCTTTAAGTTTCTCTTTTGCTGTAAGGTCTTTTCGGTTGGCTATGGATAGTAGTATCTGACCGAGCTGATGCACTCTTTCCATAACAAGATCATGGTATATCTGCTTTTTGCTGGAGAAATATTTATAAATGGTTCCAAGTGGATATTGGGCTTCCTGACTTATCTGCGCCATAGTTGTACCGTGAAAACCCTGTGAGGCAAATATTGAGAGAGCTGAATCAAGTATCTCATCTCTTCGCCGCTGTTCATCTCTCTCTTTCCTTGATAGGTTCATTCTAAACTAAACTCCACATGATCATTTCAATATTTATATCATTGTTTCAACTTTAGAATTGACATTCTAAAGAAATAGTTTAAGATGTCAAGTAATTTTTTCTAAATAGCAGCAGAATTTAAAAAAACAGAATTTTGATTGAATTAAATCAGAATAAAACTGTAAGATGGGCAGGATAATTAAAAATAACGGATAGAAAAAAATGGATTATGAAATTATACTTGCACCTTTGCAGGGATATACAGATGCAGTATTCAGAGATGTCTATTTCCGCCACTTTACAGGCGTGGATCAGGCAGTGGCACCGTTTATTGCAACCACAAGCCAACAGAAGATAAATATCTCATCTCTAAAAGATGTTATTCCTGAAAATAATATCCACTGTCCGAATCTTATCCCGCAGATACTCAGCAATGTGGCAGAAGATTTCCTCTTTCTTGCCCGGCATCTTGAAGAATTTGGATACAATACCATAAATTTAAATATGGGTTGTCCCCACTCTAAAATTGCAAAGAAAAAACGTGGTTCTGGTATGCTTGCATACCCTGAAATGGTTGATCGATTATTTGACAGTATATTTAAAGGTTTAACCGGCACACTTGCAAAGTGCACAGTTTCCATAAAAGTGCGGTTGGGAAGATTCTGTAAAGATGAGATATTTGAGCTTCTTCCAATTTTTGAGCAGTATCCTTTAGAGGAGATCATTGTTCATCCAAGAACAGGAGTTGAGATGTACAAAGGAGAGGCTGATGTTGATGCGTTTATCAAAGTTGCTGCCAACACATCTCACAATTTGGTTTACAATGGTGATATTACAACAGTTAAATTCTTTGAACATATTGTAAAACGGTTGTCAGAGATAAACAGAGGCAGAACAGCCTTAAACGGATCGCCAAAGCCGGTAACTCGGTTTATGATTGGAAGAGGTATCTTATCCAACCCATTTCTGCCTTCTCAGATAAAAAAAATGTTGCATAATAGTACAAACATGAAAAAGATGCACGAATTTGATAATAAGAGAGAGAGAGCTGAAAAGTTAGAGAGGATAAAACTGTTTCATGACGAACTTTTTGAGACATATTCACGTAAGTTTTATGGTCCCCTGCATGTTACTGGCAGAATGAAAGGTTTTTGGACATATATAGGACCATCATTTCCTGAAAATAGAAAAGAGATAAAAAAGATTTTAAAGGCAAAATCAAGGGAGCATTATGCAGAAACAGCAGAGAGCTTTTTTGCTGTAAAACCTCTTTTTGATCCTGATCAATTCTGATTTTAATATAGTTTAATCTTTTGCTGCGTCTGTTCTATTTTTAGTTAAGGGTCATTTAATAAAAGATAAGTTCAATATTGAAAAACTATAACGATTAAAAGATAAACATAATAGGAGATACAAACCATGGACCCACTTTTTCAACCAATCAATATCAATTTTCTCAGCGTAAAAAACAGAATCTTCATGCCTGCAATGCACCTTGGCATGGCAAATAATTTTCAAGTAACAGATCAGATAGTTGATTTTTATACAGAACGGGCAAAAGGCGGTGCCGGCATGATCTCAGTTGGATATGCAACTATTGATGAGATGTCTGGCAACAGCCTAAATATAGGTGCTCATAAAGATGAGTTCATTGAGGGGTTAAGCCGTCTTGCTTCAGCAATTAAGGATAATGGTGCAAGATCATGCGTTCAGTTGAACCATTCAGGACGATATAACATGTCTTTTTTTCTAAATGGTGAAAAGCCTGTGGCACCATCTGCCATTGCATCTAACTTGACAAGAGAGGTGCCTCGGGAGCTTACGATAGAGGATATTAAAATTATCATCAAAAGTTTTGCAGATGCAGCACTTAGAGTTAAAAAAGCTGGCTTTGACGCTGTTGAAGTTTTAAGCGGTACAGGTTATCTGATAAGCGAATTTCTCTCTACTATTACCAATAAGAGAACTGATGAATATGGAGGCTCTTTTGAAAATCGTATCCGTTTTGGCATTGAGGTGATGCTCTCAATCCGTCAGGCTGTAGGGGAAGAGTTCCCTATAATTGTCCGTATGAATGGAAATGACTTTATGCGGGACGGTCAGGGAAGAGAGGAGCTTAAAAAGTATGCTGCTGCACTTGAAGAGCAGGCTGGAGTAGATGCACTCTGCATAAATGTTGGTTGGCACGAAGCCCGTGTTCCGCAAATCACAGCAGCGGTTCCGCGTGGTGCATTCGGCTATCTTGCTCGTGGAATCAGAGATGTTGTAAAGATTCCTGTTATAGCAAGCCACAGAATCAACGATCCAGCAGTAGCAAGAGAGATGATAGCAGATGGTTTGTGTGATATGGTTGCTATGGGACGAAGCCTTATTGCAGATCCATATCTTCCTGAAAAGGCAAAAACAGGCAGAGACGAGGAGATTATCCACTGCATCGCCTGTGCCCAAGGGTGCTTTGACAATCTTTTTAAGCTCAAACATGTTGAGTGTCTCTGCAATCCAAAAGCAGGATATGAAAAGACAAGAGCGGTTGTACAGGCAGATAATCCTAAGAAAGTGATGGTAATCGGCGGAGGAGCTGCCGGCATGAATGCGGCAATGGCTCTTGCAGACAGAGGGCACAGAGTATCTCTTTATGAAAGCTCAGGAAAACTTGGCGGACAGCTCTATTTAGCCGCCGCACCTCCCGGAAGAGAGGAGTTTGCAGAGCTTGCAAAAAATCTTGAGACTCAAGTTCGTATCAGAAATATTGATCTTCATATGAATACATCTGTTGATATTGAGCTGATCAAACGTGAAAAACCTGATCATATTATTTTAGCAACCGGTGCCCGTCCCATGACTCCGCCGATTCCCGGTATTGATAAATCTTACGTTGAACAGGCATATATTCCCGGGAATGACCAGTTGTGCCATCTGACATTGGTTGAATTGTCACGTGTTGTGCAGGCTTGGGACGTGCTTCAAAACAAGGTCTATACAGGTGAGAATGTTGTAGTTGTTGGAGGTGGTGCGGTTGGAGTTGAGACTGCTCTCTTTCTTGCTGAAAAAGGAACCTTATCAGGAGATGCCCTCAAATTCCTGCTCGTGAATAATGCTGAAACTCCAGAGACTCTTTATAAAATGGCGACACAAGGCACAAAAAAGATCACAATAGTTGAAATGCTTGACAAAGCCGGCAGAGAGTTTGGCAAAAGTACAAGATGGGGAATGCTTCAGGATATGGAACGCGTTGGTATAAATGTTAAATTAAAAAGCCGTGCTTTAGAAATTACCCGTGATGGCATTATAATTGAGACACCATCAGGCAATGAGGAGATTTTGGCAGATACTATTGTTATTGCCACAGGCTCTGTTTCTAACAACTCTCTTGTGTCTGAAATTGAAAAGCTCAATATTCCGTGCGATACTATAGGAGATGCAAAGAGTATAGGTATGGCATTTGATGCTGTACATCAAGGCTTAATGGCAGCATTGAACATTTAAGTTGTTTTTAAATATTATCAGCGGAGAAGATTCTATGGCAATAGAAAACGATATTGTTCTGGTATATATGGAAGATTCACCTCTCTTTTTTGCAAGGGTAGAAGAGATATGGCCCGATGTGAAAAAAGATTGGTTCAATATAGAGCTTTTAGTCCTTCAGATACCTGTCAAGGTTGTTGTATGGACTCTTAAGGATATCTATATCAATGGCACTGAGTTTTTTATGGGTGGCAAGCGGATGAAAATTGAAGTTGTTACTCCTCCGCGTGATAATTTTATGGAAACCAATGAACAAGATTCAGAAAACAAATCCATAACGCAGCTTAAAAGCGAGAACAGCATTAAAAACGATAACGAATCAAACAGAGAGAAGGGTCAGTTGATTTCACTTGCAGATTTTCAGAAGAAAAAAAAGGATAATCAGTGAATATCGGCAATCTCAAAATTGAGGGACACACTGTTCTTGCACCGCTTGCAGGAATAACCAATCTGCCGTTTCGCCGTATTGTTAAAAGATGCGGCTGTTCGTTGGTGTGTTCTGAAATGGTAAGTGTAAAAGGAATTCTCTACAACTCTGAAAAGACATTCTCTCTTCTTGAAACTACTCCTGAAGAGAAACCTCTTTCGGTTCAGATTTTTGGTTCTGAACCGAAAGAGATGGCAAAAGCAGCTAAAATAGTTGAACAATCGACTTTTCACCCCTCTGATCTCACTACTAATACTGCTGCAAATAGAGTAGCTGATGTGATTGATATAAACTTTGGTTGCAGCGTAAAAAAAGTTGTTAAGACAGGGGCTGGAGTTGCATTGATGCAAAATATCGCCAATGCAGAAGATGTTATAAGAGCTATTCGTGACGCAATTTCTATTCCCTTTACTATTAAAATGCGATCTGGTTGGGACAGCTCTGGAATTCAGGCATTTAAACTTGCAGAGTCGGCTCAGAAATTAGGGGTTGATGCTATAACTTTTCATCCGCGAACAGCCTCTCAGGGCTTTAAAGGAAAAGCTGAATGGTCTTTAATAAAAGAGCTGAAATC
This sequence comes from uncultured Desulfobacterales bacterium, assembly GCA_964539635.1. Taxonomy (GTDB): domain Bacteria; phylum Desulfobacterota; class Desulfobacteria; order Desulfobacterales; family Desulfobacteraceae; genus Desulfamplus. The sequence goes on from CAZIJN010000007.1 coordinate 36,304, forward strand.
AAATATCTCCATTCCTCTTATCGGCAATGGAGATATCACCTCTGCTGAAGATGGAGTTAGAATGATTAAAGAGACTCAATGCGATGCAGTTATGGTCGGAAGGGCTGCTATGGGCAACCCTTTTATTTTGTCAGATATTGAGCATCTTCTCTCTGAATATGACTCTAAAGATAAATCGTCAAACTCTTCTGATTCGCAATCATTTTCTGATTCGCAAACAAAAAGTTACCAAAATCGCTCTATAGACGAAATATTCTCTGTTATGAGAGAACTTTTGAAAAGTTCAGTAGATTATTTTGGAGAGAAGCCGGCATGTAAAATAATGCGAAGCCGGCTTGTATGGTTTGTAAAGGGATATCCCGAATGCAGTAAATTTAGACAATCTTTAACCAAGATTGAATCAATGAATCAAACTCTTGATATTATTGATAATTATCAAGAGTTTCTTGCGAATCGACAATAGATAATAGATCAAACTATTATTAATATTTGATGCTATATTTATTGTTTTTCATAAACAGCAGATGCCATAGAGCTGACTCCTCCACGAGGTGTAAATTCGCCAATAACCTCCATGTAAAGCGGGTCAACCATATCAACTAAATCATCTAAAATTCTGTTGACCACATGCTCATAGAACATTCCAACATTGCGATACTGGAGCAGATAAAACTTTAAAGATTTAAGTTCTACTATCTTCTGATCAGGTCTATACTTGATGATAATAGAACCCACATCAGGAAGACCTGTCATGGGGCATACTGATGTAAATTCTGGCTGTTTTATAGTTATATCAATGGTTCTCTTTGATTTATAACCATAATCAATAGGATCAAGCATCTCTTTTTTTACTGTGTCTGGTGATTCAATAGTATAATTTATCTTGTATTCATAAGAAGGTTTCATTATTTTATCCCCTAAAAAATTAATATGTTCGTAATATTATTTTAAAAAATTAAATAAAATAGCCGATAAGCCATTTATAACAACAAAGTTATATATTAAATTGACAAAAATTCTTGACAGGATACGATAAATTGCAGATAAAGTAAATTCCTGAGTTTATAAATCACTGCATTTACAAGTAGAATAGATAAATAATGAGCAATAACTATTTACATTCCTTATTATTAACACCTTAAAAGCAACAAAAATTAAAAATTATACAATAAATAAACCTGCTTTAATAAGGTACAGGTCTTGATTATCTTTTTTTCAGATTCCGTGAGTATTTCTAAATGTAAATCAGTTTTTTACGTAACACAATATACATCTATAACAATAATATAAATTCTTTAAATATCTAAAAAATTAAGGAGAAGAATCAATGAACGATTTTCTTCAAAGTATTAGAGGCAATCAAAAAGAGAAGAGAATTCCAAAGACCAGAAGAAATTTTGATAATGGCAACTTTAATAGTACCCAGAATTTTCCAAATCAGGGAAACTATCAATCTACCCGGGCAGGCAACATAAAAAGGACAAGAACTCCACCTAACCCTTATATAGCTGGAGATGAACCTCAGTTATCTTACTCTAACCAGATTGAAACTCTTGATGTAATGCAGGATCTGCTTGAGACATATACAAAAAACCAATCAATGCTGATATCTGTCCATGAGAAGAGAATAATTGCAGAAGAGCGTAAAGCCATAGCACTTGAGGAGATAGCAGAGTATTTAAGGGTTCTTACAATGCCGTCTTTCCATGATAAATTCTCATTAAAAGAGAGAGAAGAGAGCTGTAAAGAGCCTATTTCATCAGATGTAGATGACCAGATAAATGTTTATAATGATAAAGATGACACTGATGCGGTTTATCCGTCTGAGGCTATCCAAGCAGATGAAATTTTAGAATCTGCTGATAATGAGATTAATTCAGATGATGTGGTAACAGTACAGGTAGTTGAGAGCCAGCCGATTGATGGCGAAGTTATTGATGATGATCAGGATAATTATATAGATGGCAATGCAGTTGATGCTCAATATGTTGATGCTCAAACCAATAAAAAGAACATCTATTTTGAAAATGCTGACTCTACCAAAGACTCTTCAAGCTCTATTTTAGATAAAGATATTGATAAAGAGGAGCAGATAAAGGTAATCAGACGAAAAAAATCCTATAAAAAAGATGCCCAGCCATTCACCCCAGACGATTCAGACGAGTTATCAAAAGATAATAAATCAAAGAGCAAAGTTATCCTCCCTCCAGAAGAAGAGAAACTCTCTGCACAAAATATAGAAGCTGCTCCAACAGATAATGAGCTGCCGCTTCTCTCAAGAGAAGAGATTATTCAAATCATAAACTCCATGCGTGCCAAAGGTAAAACATTTGATGAGGTTGCCCAACATCTTATAAACCTTGGTCAGCCCACATTTTCAGGAAGAGGTGTATGGCATGCTCAGACTATCCATAGAATCTGCACACGCAATGAAAGAAAAGCATCTAACCTCAAGAAAAAAGGTATTAGTACCCCAAATAGTAGAACCAATAAAATTTAAAGAGATATCATAAATTTAAGCAGATTTACTTTTAAATTAGTGGAGTTCAATCTGATTGACTGCTCTTATGTCCACCACATTGAACTCCCATAACTACTCTATATATTCGCTTTTCACACTCTACACTGTTCTTCAAAATTTACATCTCTGATTCAACTCAATTTTTGCCAATCAATACAAAATTTGTATAAAAACTTATGCCGTAACATTATCAATACTTATATTGCAGTATGTGATAAATTTATAGCAAATTCAATATATTACCATATTAAAATTGACTTTAATTTTTTAAAATAAAACGATCGTTTTAGATTCTTTTTTAAATATAAATACAAATATAACTATTGATATAAAAAAGGTATTATATTAAAAAATCAAAATAAATTAACAAAATAATGAGCATTTAAAAGTTAGGCTGAATTTAGCCATTATATATAACATATTGAAATAAGAATTAAACAATAAGTCTAAGTAACATTTTTATAATAATTATATCTATTTTTATTGTTGACTGTTAAACAATATTATTATATTTGGCTTAGTTCAAATTATTGAATTAAGATTTAAGCAGTATAAAATTAGTAGTTTATTGAAAATAAGTATATTCAATTAAATATATTATCAACCAATCATCTAATTAACTCTCATCTGTGCCAAGCAAAAGACAGATGAGCTTTATGGGAAAAAGGAACACTTATGGAAGGAGCTTTACTGCCAATTATCGTTTTTGTAGCTGTGTATGCTGTAATATCCTTTGAGTTGGTCAACAAAGCGGTATCAGCACTTCTCGGCGTAATGGTACTGCTGATGGTTCATGTTATTGATGAACATACAGCAGCGTCGCTCATTGACTTTGAAACAATCATGCTGCTTTTGGGTATGATGATCATTGTCGCTGTGTTGCGAAAATCTGGTTTTTTTGCCATTCTATCGGTAAAAATTGCTGAGATGACAAAGGGAAATCCACTTAAAATTTTAATTTTATTCTCTGTTGTAACTGCTGTCCTGTCAGCTTTTCTCGATAATGTAACCACAGTACTTATAATTATCCCTATAGTTATTGAGCTTGCCAGAGGTATGGGTTTAGATGTGAAATTATATGTAATCTCTCAAGCTGTTATATCTAATATTGGAGGAACAGCCACTCTGATCGGAGACCCTCCAAACATCATAATCGGATCAAAAGTAGCCCTTACCTTTAACCAGTTTATCGGAAATCTTATTATTCCTGTAATAATAGCTATGTTTTTTACCCTTTTATTTATCTGGGGAACAAACAGAGAGAAATTTAAACCTATAAACACAAACCTTGCAAAGCTGTTTACAGTTCAGCTACTTTTAGAGAAAATCAAAACTGAGTTTTTAAATACAACTATTGACAGAAAACTTTTGATTAAAGCATTAAGCTGTCTAATAATCGCTCTGCTTCTGTTTGTAACCCAGACAATTACAAAACTCTCACCCGGAGTTGTTGCCTTGATGATGGCAATGTTTCTTTTATGTATTGCAAAAGTTGATGTGGAGCATATGCTTCAAGAGGTAGAGTGGAGCACGCTGCTGTTTTTTGCCGGTCTCTTTATTCTCGTTGGAGTGCTTGAGCACAAAGGTGTTATTGAGTGGATCGCACACCATGTATTCTTAAAAATTGGTGGAAATCCTTATGTTATGGTTCTTACTGTTTTGTGGGTTTCCGGCATTGTTTCAGGTTTTCTCGATAACATACCATTTACAATTACCATGATTCCAATTGTTAAAGTTATGTTGGAAGCATCGCCTATACCAAATGATATACTATGGTGGGCATTGGCACTTGGTGCATGTTTTGGTGGAAACCTTACCATGATCGGTGCGTCAGCAAATATTGTATCTGTGGGTATTGCTAAACAAAACGGCGTGCACATCAGCTTTTTTGAATTTATGAAATCAAGTGCACTAATTACCATTATGACCCTTATCATTGCATCTATTTATCTTTGTCTTTATTTATGGGTATCGCTATGAAACAAAATGTAAGAAATACTATGTATAAACTGCTTCGAGATATCGGCGACATTCAAGGAATCGCACGAACAAGTGTGCTTGCTCTTGAAAGTTTTATCGCATCAATCAAAGAACTTGAATGCAGTCGTGAAGAGGTAGCTGATCTTTATATGGAGCTTGCTGATGCTGTAAAAAATTCACAGCCTAAGGTTATCCCATTAATTCATCTGATTGAGCGGTTTGAAAAAGATATGCGCCGCTTAATGAAGGGAGAGCCATCTATTGAAGAGCTTAAAGATAAGGCAGAAGCAAGTCTGAAAGAGCAGATTGAACTATTCAAGAATAATGCCTCAAAAGTTACTGAACATGGGCTGAACTACATCAAAAATGGAGATGTTATTATTGTACACTCTGCAAGTTCAGTTGTTACCAACATTCTTATCCGTGCAAAAAAGAGCCTCAATATGATGTTCAGGGTTATCATTTTAGAGCAGAACAAAGAGAGAACCCGCCAGCTTATTGAGGCATTGAGAGAGCATGATATTGATTACCATGTAACGCCGGCACACGATCTCAGCCATTACATTGATCAGGCAAACAAGATGTTTCTTGGTGCTCTTACAATTACTTCAGATCATAAGATAGTTGCCCCGTCCGGCACTTCCGGCAGTGTGAGTTTGTGCCATCTGAATAATATTAAGGTTCATCTGTTTGCAAATACTCTGCACTACTCACATCGTACAGCTACAGATCAATATATCTACTCTGAAGAGGGAAATACCAACACTGCAAATACTTACTTCCCTATTACAAGGCACTCTCATGACCTTATCGATTTAGATTTGATTGATCATGTTGTAACTGAAAATGGCGAAACAATGAAAGATTATCTTCCTGCAAAATAGTATATAAACACGATATAAATGCTCTCTAAGGAATAGTATATTTGAATTAGAGAGCATAAACCTCTTACAACCCTTCTAATATTACATTTTTTAAAATATTATATCATATTCAACTACCTTCCTACTGTTATAACCATATATAATTAGTCCAAAATTACTACAAATCACTAATAATTTTATGTTAATTACACAATCATTAAATAATGATACATTTATTTTTTCCTCTTGACTCTTAAGAGTGATTAATATATTTGAGGCAACTTGAAATGTGTAAGGGAACAGAAGAGCAATATATTTGAATTTATTGTAAATAATAGATCAAATAATTATAAGCTATAATTCATTTATAAATACCCTTTCTGTTAAATTTATTAACTCTCATCGGTTTCTATAGTGAAACATGAAAATGTGATGTTACGCAGCAACTACGGAAAAATCAATGTGTCTAAAATTTTGATAACCATGTAAAACCCTTGTTTAGCGAGGGCAATGCGTAATATGACTAAATATATCTAAACCTGATGGTTTTTTAGGTATTTTTTTACTAACCTTTAAGGTATTAGTTATATTAATCAGCAATATTGGCATAATGTTTCCCGAACAGATTCGGATGGGGTCTTTTAGAAAAAGGAAAAATTATGGAAGGTGCGTTACTGCCAATTATCGTGTTTCTAATTGTCTATGCTGTCATAACCTTTGAGTTGGTCAACAAAGCGGTGTCAGCACTTCTCGGCGTAATGGTACTGCTGATGGTTCATGTTGTTGATGAACATACAGCAGCATCGCTGATTGACTTTGAAACAATCATGCTGCTTTTAGGTATGATGATCATTGTCGCTGTGTTGCGAAAATCTGGTTTTTTTGCCATGCTTTCAGTCAAAATTGCCCAGATGACCAAGGGAAATCCCCTGAAAATTTTAATCCTCTTCTCCGTTGTTACTGCTGTAGTATCTGCTTTTCTCGACAACGTGACCACTGTTTTAATAATTATCCCTATTGTTATTGAGCTTGCCAGAGGTATGGGGCTTGATGCAAAGCTATATGTAATATCTCAGGCAGTCATCTCCAATGTAGGAGGAACTGCAACCCTGATTGGAGACCCTCCAAACATCATAATCGGATCAAAAGTAGCCCTTACCTTTAACCAGTTTATCGGAAATCTTATTATTCCTGTAATAATAGCTATGTTTTTTACCCTTTTATTTATCTGGGGAACAAACAGAGAGAAATTTAAACCTATAAACACAAACCTTGCAAAGCTGTTTACAGTTCAGCTACTTTTAGAGAAAATCAAAACTGAGTTTTTAAATACAACTATTGACAGAAAACTTTTGATTAAAGCATTAAGCTGTCTAATAATCGCTCTGCTTCTGTTTGTAACCCAGACAATTACAAAACTCTCACCCGGAGTTGTTGCCTTGATGATGGCAATGTTTCTTTTATGTATTGCAAAAGTTGATGTGGAGCATATGCTTCAAGAGGTAGAGTGGAGCACGCTGCTGTTTTTTGCCGGTCTCTTTATTCTCGTTGGAGTGCTTGAGCACAAAGGTGTTATTGAGTGGATCGCACACCATGTATTCTTAAAAATTGGTGGAAATCCTTATGTTATGGTTCTTACTGTTTTGTGGGTTTCCGGCATTGTTTCAGGTTTTCTCGATAACATACCATTTACAATTACCATGATTCCAATTGTTAAAGTTATGTTGGAAGCATCGCCTATACCAAATGATATACTATGGTGGGCATTGGCACTTGGTGCATGTTTTGGTGGAAACCTTACCATGATCGGTGCGTCAGCAAATATTGTATCTGTGGGTATTGCTAAACAAAACGGCGTGCACATCAGCTTTTTTGAATTTATGAAATCAAGTGCACTAATTACCATTATGACCCTTATCATTGCATCTATTTATCTTTGTCTTTATTTATGGGTATCGCTATGAAACAAAATGTAAGAAATACTATGTATAAACTGCTTCGAGATATCGGCGACATTCAAGGAATCGCACGAACAAGTGTGCTTGCTCTTGAAAGTTTTATCGCATCAATCAAAGAACTTGAATGCAGTCGTGAAGAGGTAGCTGATCTTTATATGGAGCTTGCTGATGCTGTAAAAAATTCACAGCCTAAGGTTATCCCATTAATTCATCTGATTGAGCGGTTTGAAAAAGATATGCGCCGCTTAATGAAGGGAGAGCCATCTATTGAAGAGCTTAAAGATAAGGCAGAAGCAAGTCTGAAAGAGCAGATTGAACTATTCAAGAATAATGCCTCAAAAGTTACTGAACATGGGCTGAACTACATCAAAAATGGAGATGTTATTATTGTACACTCTGCAAGTTCAGTTGTTACCAACATTCTTATCCGTGCAAAAAAGAGCCTCAATATGATGTTCAGGGTTATCATTTTAGAGCAGAACAAAGAGAGAACCCGCCAGCTTATTGAGGCATTGAGAGAGCATGATATTGATTACCATGTAACGCCGGCACACGATCTCAGCCATTACATTGATCAGGCAAACAAGATGTTTCTTGGTGCTCTTACAATTACTTCAGATCATAAGATAGTTGCCCCGTCCGGCACTTCCGGCAGTGTGAGTTTGTGCCATCTGAATAATATTAAGGTTCATCTGTTTGCAAATACTCTGCACTACTCACATCGTACAGCTACAGATCAATATATCTACTCTGAAGAGGGAAATACCAACACTGCAAATACTTACTTCCCTATTACAAGGCACTCTCATGACCTTATCGATTTAGATTTGATTGATCATGTTGTAACTGAAAATGGCGAAACAAGAAAAGATTACTGTCCTGTAGATTTTAAAGCTAAAATAAAATCAGTGGTCAAGAGTGATTAATTTTTAGCCGCTAATTAAAAAACCAATAGGAATTACATTTAACGAGTAATCCCTATTGGTTTTTTCTTTTTTCAATATAGTATATATTTGTATTATTCGATAAAAACATATACTAAAATTTTAAAATTGAACTTTTATGAAATTCTACAAAATATCAAGAGCTGTGATATCAGGGTGACTTTTGAGTGCCCGTAAAAACTGCTCTGTTCGTTTTATCCACCTTTTATGCAGCTCCTTTGCTGTATGCTGCATAATCATGTAGCCCATAGTGTGATCTTTTTCCATAAGATTTAACAGATCATTTCTATGGATTACAAAAAGAGTTGCTGCCTGATTGCAAATAGCTGCCATTGAACGCTCATCTCTATTAAGCAAAACCGAAAGTCCAAATGCTTCACCAGCCTCTATGGAACTTACATTAACAAGAACATCTTTTGATAATTTTTGCTCAAGAAGCACTTGCCCTGATTTGACTAAATAAAAATCTTCAGCAGGATCGCCCTCATTGAATATGATCTCACGGCTTTCAACTTCCAGCACATTTGTGATGGAAATAATTTTGTCTAACATCTCATCAGTAAGGAAGTGCATAAACTCATTTTTTTTCAAATCTGATTTTCTTAGCATCTCAAGTTGATCCTTATAAGTTTATTTTATAATCTCCCCCAACTGCCCACTTTAAAAACAGCGGAGAAAACAGAACAGGAAGAGGTGAAGTTTTTAAACATAAAATATTATTAACTATAAACTTTTCTGCTCATAAGAACAGATATAATCCAACAATAAACAGACCTGCACAAGCTGCATAAACTCCTACTGGAGAGGTTCCAGTTTTAAATGCAGCAGAGATTGCTTGCTCATATCTATCCTTTCGCTCTAAATTACTTAAAACAGGAGATAGAACAAAAAGTGTTAAATTTGTGATTGGCTTTACTGCAAATCGGTTCACAGCTCCGGTAAAATCTTTGACGATAATCTGATCAAGAGCACGATTCAATCCATTTAAAATAGTTGCAACTATCAGTTCAATTGCATTCAAAGGTTTACGATAAAACCAGTCAAAATCAATATTAATTGCTCTCATTTCAGCAGGATAGATTCCAGACAGAAGAAGAAGCGTAAAAGCAAGTGCTGAGTAGAATAGAAGCTCTGTCTGAGTCATAACATGCGAAAGTGTATAGGGTTCGTACAGTGCAGGATATGGAAGAATGCTATAAAGAGGTTTATAAAACGTACCGTTAAATATACATAGAAACGCTGCCATACCCATTGCGATCAGCATATGCAGAGGAGCCTCTTTAACCCTGTGTCCAGCATCATGTCCAAAAAATGCAAAAAATGGAATCTTTATACCTGCATGGTGAAACACGCCAGCAGACGCAAAGAGCAACACCAACCAAACAACAACCATATGTTTGTCACCAGCAGCAGACATTACCATTGACTTGCTCACAAATCCGCTGAACAGAGGAAATGCTGATATTGATGCTGCACCAACGATACAGAATGCTGCCGTCAACGGCATAGATTTGTAAAGTCCGCCAAGGTCTGTAGCATTTATCTTGCCGGTACGATACATCACTGCCCCCATAGACATGAAAAGAAGCCCTTTAAACAAAATATCATTAAAAGCATGGGCAACAGCTCCGTTAATGGCAAGCTCAGTACCGATTCCAATACCTACAACCATAAATCCTACCTGGTTTACAAGGCTGTAAGCAAGAACCCTTCTCAAATCATTCTCAATAACAGCATAAAATATTGGGAATGCTGCCATTACAACCCCGATCCAGATTAGCAGCTCTGTTCCCGGAAAAGCCCTTGCCAAAGCATAAACCGCTGTTTTAGTAGTAAATGCACTTAGAAAAACTGTTCCTCCAATAGTTGCTTCTGGGTAGGCATCAGTAAGCCATGTGTGCAAAAATGGCCATGCACAGTTAATGCCTATGCCGATAAATATAAACCATGAGGCTGTATCAGTAAGTCCAATAAAATTAAACTCAATTGAACCGCTTTTTGTAACCATCATCACGATTCCGGCTAAAAGAAGAAGTCCTCCAGTAGCGTGTATCATAAGATAACGAAATCCTGCTGATGTTGATGATTTTGTTCCTCTTGCCCAGATTAACATCACTGAACCAACTGTCAAAGTTTCCCAGAATACAAAGAAGGTAAAGAGATCGCCGGCAAATATAGCACCGATAGCAGCACCAGCATAGACAAAGCCTGCTACATACTCAATGTTCTTCTTTACATGAAGGATATAAATTACAGTAATAAACGATATAATATGGAAAATATAGCCAAATGCGAGACTCAATCTATCTATCCGCACAAGAGTCAAGTTATAATCCATAAATGATACAGACATCATTGTTCCCACAGGAATAGAGATCAGATTTAAAAACCCCACAACTGGCAGCAATATTACATAAGCTGAACGGGTGCGTCCTGTGAGAAATGGAATCAAAAAGGCACCTAATATAAAGACAAATGCAGGGGGAAAGCAACTGTTAGTCATGGTATTTAATACTCCTTTTCCACTTTACTCATAGTAATTCTCCTTCCTTTTAACCAGAGGACGCAAAATAAACCGTGAGACTAAAACAAGCAAAACACACGCAACAAATCCAAATACCGCATAAAAAACAGGCCAGTTTTCCCACGGGAAATGTCCATGCTTATGGACAAAAAAGTCAAGAACAAAGAGCAGAACAACTGAACTGAAAAAAACTACAAGCAGCCGTTTCACATTTTTAGGGTTGTCAAACATGTGTGTTTGGCTATCGTCTGATATATGATCTTTTTCTTGTTTCATAATTTATAATTCCATCAGAATAGGGTTTATAATCAACCTTATCCACACTTATCTATTACTTAAATCATTAATTTAATTAACTTTAAATAAGAGAATTTAAAAGAGGATAAAAAAAGTTGAACTTTATAATGAACTGCTAAAAACAACTGCAAGGTAAATAACACTTATGATAAACACAACAACAAACACAGGTTTATATCCCGGAACGGCTTCGTGTGACAGTTCGTACTTCTCTTTTTTCATTATAATCTTCTCCCATAATCACATTTATTATCTATTTTTCATAATCAAGCTATCTTTATCAGAATAATTGCATCATTATTATCTATCAACCTCCCATTATCGAACGAACAGCAAGAGAGGCAAGATTTAAAAATGGATCAGGATAGAAAAAAAGAATTATAGAGATTGATGCAGTTATAACTAAAGGTACAACACACCATAAAGGAGCCTCTTCTACTTTATCTTCAAACATCATCTGATCTTCACTGCAAAAGAAAGCATTGTAAAATACAGGAAAAAAGTAAGCTGCATTTAAAAATGAACTGCCCAAAAGTACAAGCAGAAAAACAAGATTTCCAGACTCAACTGTGCCAAGAACAAGATACCATTTGCTTATGAATCCACCGCAAGGAGGCAACCCTATAACACTTAAAGAGCCTACAAGAAACGCTGTCATTGTAATAGGAAGCCGTCTGCCTATTCCCTTCATCTGACTTATGTACTTGATTCCAGTAGCACAGAAGATCGCACCAGCACAGAAAAAGAGCGTGATTTTTCCAAATGCATGCATAGCTATATGGAGTATTCCGCCTGTCATAGCTGATTTTGATAAAAGTGCAACACCAAGAACAATATAGGATAATTGCCCGATAGTTGAGAAGGCAAGCCGTCTTTTAAGCTCATCTTGTGAAAGAGCTATCAAAGATGCAACAATAATTGTAATTGATGCTATAACACATATTATTCCGCTGATTTTAAAATCCGCAAGCATTCCGGTTCCGACAATTCCAGTCAAAACCCTTACCACACTAAAAGCACCCACTTTTACAACAGCTACAGCATGAAGAAGAGCACTTACAGGAGTTGGAGCAACCATTGCGGCAGGAAGCCATGAGTGCATCGGCATTATTCCAACTTTAGCAAATCCAAATAAAAACATCATTGAAAGAAGCATAGCAAGTCCAGAATTTATATGACCCGCCATAACCCCGTTAGGAGCAAAATCAAGAGTACCTGTAAAGTGATATGTTATCAACATTGCAGGAAGAGCAAACCCTATTGATCCGCCAAGTATATAGAGCAGATATTTTCTTCCCGAACTTCTCGCCTCTCTGTCCTGATGATGAGTAACCAATGGATAGGTTGCAAGAGAGAGCATTTCGTAAAAAATATAGAGTGTAAGAAGGTTGGCAGAAAATGCAACGCCTATAGTTGCTGAAATCGCCACCGCAAAAAATGAGAAATAACGGGTTTGGCTATGCTCGTCTAAGGATCGCATATATCCCACTGAGTACAGAGATGTTACAATCCATAAAGATGATGCAACTAAAGCAAACAGCATTCCTAAGGCATCTACCCTGAAACTTATACCAACATCAGGGAATACTTGAACAAGTGTGTAGCTAATCGCCTTTCCATCAAGTATAATGGGCAGCATTGAAACAACAAGTAATAATTTGATTCCTGCAGCAGCAAATGTCCAGGCTTCCCGAATATTCTGTGACCTGCTCGAAATAATACCAGGAATCGCCAAAAGAGATACCAGAACAGCTAAAACAGGTTTTATAGAGAGTACAGTTTCCATTGACATGCTAAATAATCCCTGCCGGTATGGCAAAATGAATGATATTGGTTATAATTTTTCCCGAATACAGCCCAAGTACAACCAGCAAAATAGATACCGCAAGAAAAGGTATCAGCATGTCAAGAGGAGCTTCCTTAAACTCTTGATCCTGCTGATTTGTATGTTTATTCTCATCATGAGAATTTGGGTCAATCGTATGGAGGGCACTATCAGATGCACCATGATGATGCTCTTTAAAAGGTTCAAAAAGGGCGATCTCAAATATTCTGAAAAAAAGCACGGCGTTAACAAGCGAACTGAAAATTAAAGCAGCAACAAATCCATATTGTCCAGCAGCAATTCCTCCTGAAATCAGATACCATTTGCTGAAAAAACCACAGGTTGGCGGGACACCTACTACAGAGAGTCCGGCGATCACAAATCCTGCCATTGTAAAGGGCATCTTTGCAAACATACCTTTTAAGCTCTCTCGAGATTCTTCTCCTGTCTTCCAGATAAAGATGCCGGCAGCCATAAAAAGTACAAGGGTCATTGCAGCATCGTTCATTATATGTAAGATTGCACCAGACATACCCATTCGGTTGCCAAGAAAAAAACCACCGACCATATATCCAACTTCGGCAATAATAATATAGGAGAACATCCGTTTGTAATCTTTCTGGGCAAGGGCAGACAAAGAACCAAAAACAATGCTGATAACCGCCAACCATACCATTATCTCACCAGCGTTAAGGTACTCAAATGTATATTGGGGAGTAAAAACATTAAGACATATTCTTATCAGAATATACACTGTGACTTTTGTGGTAAGAGGAGCAACCAAACTTGCTGCAACAGTTGCAGACTCAGAGTATGCACCAGGCAACCATCCATGAGCAGGGAAGATCGCCATTTTTAACAAAAGACCTGTAATACATATAATAAATGCAAGAAGAATGGAGGACGAATTCATAATTGTTGGAATTATCGATGCAATATCTGCCATATTAAGTGAACCTGTAGCGATATAAAGATAACCAACTCCAAGAAGATAAAAAGTTGCGCCTATCGTACCAAGGTAAAGATAGTTCAGTGTCTCAAGAGGTGCCCTGCTGCTGCCAAGACCAATCAGAGCATAACCTGATAACGAAGCAATTTCGAGAAGAACGTAAAGGTTAAAAGCATCTCCTGTTGTTGTCATACCTATAAGACCCGCAGTAAATAGAACATAAAGAGAGCAGAATGCACCCTCCTTATTTCTAAATTGAGTCTCTATAATATTTTTGTTAGCTATAAAATTAATAAATGAGACTGATGTGATAACAACCAGCACAAGAGCACTTAAATGATCGATAATATAAACGATACCGACTGGCGGTGCCCAGCCTGCCATTCTATATTCAATCACAACCCCTGTTCCTACAACCTGTGCAAGAAGCACTAAAGCAGAGATAAGCGAAATCGCAAGTGCAGAAACAGATATAATAAAAGGTGCTTTTCTGTTGATCCAGCCGGAACCGGCAGCCGCAAGCGAAAATAGAAGCGGAATAACAACTACTATTGCAGGAAGATCGGGCATCAGATTAAAAAAAATCATAATTTATCTGCTCCTTAATTTTTTATGAATCTCATCTTCTTCCAGAGAGCCATATTCCTGATAAACTTTAATAGCAAGTGCGAGAGCTACGCCGAGCGTGGCTACACCAACAACAATTGCTGTCAGCATCAGAACATGGGGAAGAGGGTTAATATAATCGGCTGCCTTAACTACAGATGCTGCACCATGTCCATGTTCATGAATCAAAATAGGAATAGTTGCGCCATTTTTATAACCAATAGATACATAAAAGAGGATAACAGCGGTCTGGAAAATCCCCATACCAATAATTTTTTTCACAAGATTGGTCTTTGCAATCATGGCATAAAATCCAACCATGAGCAAGATTACATATGTCCAGTAATTGGCTTTTGCCGTAATAAAAGATAAAATATGCCTTATACTCTCACTAATTTCCATAGATTTTAAGCCTTTATCCTGTTTTTGTGGTTTGTGGTTTTGTCAGCGATTCTAAGGAATACTAACTAACCGTTAGAGAGACAACACAGAGCCATATCTATTTTTTACAGACCCTCATCTTGTCTGCCGGCAGAAGAGAGATTGTAATAAATCCATATCATTACAGCCATAACAGCAACAGCTACACCGATCTCAACACTAAAAATACCATGAGACCTTGCCATAATCCTATCAGTACCGAGCAAAGGAGCTAAAGCACTATAGTTGAGAAAATTTTCTCCCATTACTAAACAGAGTGCCGCAGTACCGGCATATATGAATACACCAGTTGCACTGAACAGAGCGGCTGTTTTCTCGCCAAATCTATTAATCGCAGCCCGCAGGTTACCTGATATGGCAAAAAGAATTACAGATGCTCCAAGAACTACTCCGCCTTGAAATCCGCCGCCCGGACTATGATGTCCATGTGCGACTACATATAAGGCATATATCTGAATAAAGTGTATTAGCAGACGACATGTAAAATTTATTATAAGATCATGAGGCACCCAGATAGAATCAATTCGTTTAAAAACCTCTGAGTCTTTAGGAAAACGCTCACCGTCAATCCTCATTGTTACTCCGGTAGGTTCATGCAGATAATAACGATGTTTAACCTCTTTTTTAGGAATTTTTAAAAGAAGAAAACATGCAAGTCCGGCAGTTAAAATAACCGTTGTTTCAAACATGGTGTCATAACCTCGGTAATCTGCAAGGACAGAAGTTACCACATTTGGAACAGCAGTGTGCTCCATTGTGTGTTCGATAAAATATGGAGAGAGATGAAGCGAAGCTGGAGAATTGGCATCTCCAAAGTCAGGAAAATCTGAAGTAAAAAACAACAGCAATCCACCACACAGCAAAATCGTTAGTTTTCCTAATATCTTCATTTAGCAATCCTTTTATCCGATTATTTTATTCGGATATACCTAAAGTATCGTAAATCTTTTTTCCCCAAAGCTATTTGTCAGGAGAAGAGTATTATATTTTCTATTTTTCGTAAAATCAGCAACAAGCAAATAAGGCTGTAAATCAACAATTACAGAGTGTTATAAAACTTAATCTTTTGTTCTTCGTGTTGTGTGAAAGATCGCAGAGACGCAAAATACAGTACTAACTCCGGCTCCAACGGTTGCCTCTGTAAAAGCTACATCAACTGCACCCATTACCGTCCATAATAGACATAGAAGAAAACTGTATGCTCCTAAAAGTACCGCTGAACTTAAAAGGTCTTTTACTGTAATGGCAGCAACAGCACTTATGATAACAAGTACAAGAACTATTAAATCAATAGGCAATATCATTTGAGTTCACCTTTAACTGTTTTTAGAGAGATAAAAAAATACCTCAAACTACTATTCTTAATTACCGCTTTTTCACCCATGGCTTAAGACCGGCTCTAATACCAGCATCTACAATTGCATGAGTCGCTGTAGGGCTTGTAATAAAAACAAATATAACGATTAGTATAACTTTAAGTGCAGACAGTAAATTTCCTATATTAAACTCATTAATAATAAGAAGAGCCAAACCAGCCATACTTAAAAACAGCCCCATAGTGTCAATAATACCTGCAGAATGGAGTCTTGAGTAAAAATCGGGCAGACGGATCATTCCTATTGAGCCTACCAGAAAAAAGAACAAGCCGCTGGCGATAAGAACTCCTGCAATATAAATCGTCATGATTCTTCCATCTCCTCTGTCAGTCCTTTTCGTTTATGGAAATAGCGAGATGCCGCAAGCACCGCAATGAAATTCAGCAATGCATAGGCAAGGGCGATATCAATAAACATATCAACCCTTTCGTACATAAATCCAATCATAATCAACAGAACCGTAGTCTCGGTACCAATAGAATTTACACCCATGAAGCGGTCAAGCACTGTCGGACCCATAACTGCCCTGTAAAGGGGGATAGTCATCAACATTGCAAGAACAATGGCTGCATAAAAAATTAAATTATCCATACTTTTAGTTTTTCCTTTTATCAGTTCAGAGTAAAGCCCTTGTCGCATATTGCAATATGAAGAGAAAATTTCACTCCGCAAATAATTTTGCAACTTTTTCACCCATATCACCGGGAAGTGATTCTGCACATTCATCATCAATAGCGTGGACTGCCATGTCGCCATACATGTTGGCAACAATGGTTATAGTGCCTGGTGTCAATGTGATTGAATTTGCAAATGTTACTATTCCTACCTGATCCTTTGTCCTGCTTTTTATCCTTATAATTTTAGGATTGATTTTATCATGGATATCAGGGCTAAAAATAATAGGAAGCATGTGGATAGTGGATAGCACGATCTGCCATAATAGCCATGGGATATACAAAACAAATCCCATAAAAAGCCTTATGAATCTTGGAATATCGTGTGTTACGAAAAGAAGGTCAGATGTGATCCATGAGACTAAAAGACACGAAATCACACCAAGAGAGAGGTGAAAAGAATCAAATTTTCCTGAAAATATAACCCAGAAAAGAAAAAGAATACAAAAAGTAAAACAAAAAGTGATGATTCGCTGTCGTGTTTTCAATATAAACTCCATCCATAAGGTTTAAGTTTGTCCTGAAGAGCACTATGTACAACTGCATTTTACAAAAATTTAGTACTAATTATTAAGACTTTAAATATCTGCTGCTACTGAAATTGTGTTGCTGCGAAAAAGGAAACCGCGGGAAAGAAAAACTATATAAAAAGATACGATGACCGCTATCTAAGAAACATAAGTAGAACATTCACTCATCTACATTTTTTAGAGTGTTCACTTATTAAAAAAAAATAAAAAGGTCAAGCATTTTTATAAAATTTTTTTCTAAACAATCAAAATATCTTTAAAATTAATATATTTTTAATAAAGATAACTATCTAAAATTATATGCTTTTTAATAACTTAATATTCGTTATTAATACTAAAAACTGTAGTTGTTATAATAGAGCCTACAAAAGTCCTGTTTCCCAATTCCATAAACCAGGTCTTGATTTCATCTCAACCATTTTAGGATATGGCTCATCAATAGTTAGAAAGAGCTGATATCCAGCCTGTTTAAGACTATCCTGCTTATTCGACAGATCAAGCTGCCAGTTGGGAAAAACCCAGAAATCTTTATCTCTTTTCTCAACCCATGCCCCCTCACCTCTTGGACTTAAAAACAACTGACTTAGCTCTATCTCGTCAGAGACTATTCTGGATATGGCAAGAGGCCAGTTGCCCCTTATGATAACGCCGAGCGGCAGAGGAGATTGTGAAGGAAGAGAGAGCAAATTATTCTGTCCAAGCTCAGGAGATACAAAAGCACCGGAAAAACCTGACGATTTTAAAAAACTAATATGAGCAGAATTGGCAATATTACAAAACGGACCAGCCCAAAGGTTAAGATCGGAACGAAATTTTTGGAGACTATCTTCATTAAAACAGGACATCTGCCAAGACATATTTAAAACAAAATTTCTTGCACCAGCAGATAGCACAGTATGAATAGCCTCATAAAATACATCTTCGTCAGATGTCCAGACTACCGGAGGAAGAAACCACCAAATATCCTTAATCTTTTTAGGAGAACACCGTTTTATAGAACTTGGAGACAACCATAATCCACCTTCTATTACAAATCGCCTATCTGCTGCTGGCTCTGAAAATTTACCGTAACTTATTTTTGATACTGACTTAACTAATGCCCCTGATTTAGGTTGAGTTTTTATTTTTGACTCATAACCGTAACCATAAAGTATAATTTCAGAATATCTTTTTGAGCTGCTTAAATTAGGCTTTGAATCACTATTGCCATTTTGATATAAGAGTCTTTTATCAACCTCCTGCTGCTGAGATCTGATATCAGGAGAACTATATTTATTAAACTCTAATTCAAGTTCTTTAATAAGCTGCCATACCTCTTTTTCTCGTCTGTCAACAATAAATACAGGAGTTCCCTTTTTAAAATTTACACTTGTATATGTCTTTAAATTGACAGCTTCGGGCTTCCTAAAATTATCTTTTTTGCTCTGCTGCAGAACAAAGCGACCCTTCTTAGGAACAGGCATAGTGACCTTTTGAACTGCATGAAAAGTGTCATCTTCATATCCAATTCTTAATAGGTCATCTTTTAATAGAGCCTCTCTCGTGATAAAATTTGGAATGTTCGGCTTTAAATTTTCTCCGCCATATCTTATTCTGCCGGCAAAAAGACCAGAGCCTGTCTCTATGTCTTTATCTTTTTTTAGAGGGCTGATCGGATTTTGTGTTAATAGGTTGTAATGTGTTGCGGGTCTGCCAAGAGCATACTCTAAAAATGAGAGTGCTATCTTTTTCTGAGAGGGATCATCACCATGATCTCTTAGCATCTTATAGGCTTTTACTGTATAAAAGACATAGTGGGGACTTTTTTTTCTCCCCTCTATTTTCCAAGTTGTAACCCCTTGAATCTCTTTGAGCACCTTAACAAGCACATCTGCTGAAAAATCAAGACATGAAAAAAATTGCTGTTGATTGAATTTATGCTTAAGGTTTGATGCCTCTTGAGTGTTATTTTTAAGTTTTAGCTCCTGTTTGTAGAGACGCCGGCAGGGTTGTACACATCTCCCTCTAAGCCCGCTTCTTCCACCAAACCAACTGCTCCAATAGCATCTTCCAGATACAGCATAACAAAGAGCACCATGGATAAACACCTCAAGATCAAGATTAGCTGGTCTGTTCGCTGCCATAATCTTTATTTCGTCAATTGAGAGTTCTCGTGGAAGAACAACACGACTAAAACCTGCCTTTTCAGCAAAATCGAGACCCTTTGAAAAAGAACAATTTCCAAGTGTAGAAAGATGGAAATCTCCTTTAAAACCTGCCTTGCGTGCAATCTCTATAAGCCCGATATCTTGTATAATAAGAGCATGAGGACGAACATATTTTGCAAGTTTTGCAATAATCCGAGCCGTCTGTTCAATTTCATTTTGTTTAACAAGAGAGTTAAAAGCCACATAGGTTTCAACATTTTTGCTTCTTGCCAAAGCATTCAGCCTTGAAAGCTCTTCAATAGTAAAATTTCCAGCTTCCATACGGGCAGAAAAATTTTTAAGTCCGCAATAAATGGCATCAGCTCCAGCAGCAATAGCAGCAAGAAATGAATATTTATCTCCTGCTGGAGCAAGAATTTTAGGTTTGACTTTTTTAGTCATGTTTTTAACTTTATTTTTACTTAACTTTTGTAATATTTAACTTTTGTCCTCCAACCCTCACCTTTTTGAGCAGTTTAAATATCGGCTCAGGCATACCTTCAGGAAGATCAACAGTACTATGCTCATTATCAATTAAAACATTATTGATGAACTTACCGTCTAAACCAGCCTCATTTGCAATTGCTCCAACAATATCACCAGCTTTGATACCGTGCATATGACCGACATCAAGTTTAAACCTCTCCATTCCTTTGGATAGAGGAGGATTTCCATCGTCAGTTTTAGGGCGGCTGCTTTCAACTTTGTGCGAGATATCTGCACTCTTTTTAAAGTCAGAGCTTCTCTTTTTAGACTCTTCTTTAGTTCTATCAGAACTTGTTTTAACTTTTTTTGAATCTGGTTTACTCTTTTCTTTATCTGAATCTATCTTTCTCTTTTTTGGTTTATCAGCTATAGGAGAGTCTTGATATCCATTTTTTTTACCCCGATCTTCTCCTCTTTTTTTCGTCTTATGAGTCTCTTTTTGAGCAGAATAATCATCAACAAACTCTTTTTCAGATTCAGGTAAAAATAACGGTTTCTCTCCATTAACCAAAATTGCAAGTGCCGCGGCGATATCTAATATTTCAATATCATGCTCTTGACGATATTCATCTATAAGCTCACGAAATTGGGATAGATCGTTAGAAACTAATGCACCTGTAATACGCTGCTTAAAATCAGCAATACGCTTATTTGTAATTGCTCTTGTGGTTGGAAGAAGCATCATCTCAATTTTTTTGCGGGTAGTCTTTTCAATAACTTTAAGCATCCACATCTCTCGAGGCGATACAAATAAAATAGCGTCTCCGCTTCTGCCTGCTCTTCCAGTTCTGCCGATACGGTGGATATAGGCTTCTGCCTCTGTAGGGATATCATAATTTATAACATGGCTGATACGATCTACATCCAACCCTCTTGCCGCCACATCAGTTGCTACAACAATATCAATCTTACCATTCTTAAGCCGCTCAATGGTACGCTCTCGAGATTTTTGAGCAATATCTCCATTTAATGCCTCTGTTGCATATCCGCGAGCTTCCAATTTTTCAGCAAGCTCTACAGTTGCAATTTTAGTACGGACAAACACAAGAATTGCATCAAAATCCTCAGCTTCAAGAATGCGTGTAAGAGCATCAAGTTTGTCAGTTCCCTTGACCGTCCAGAACCGCTGACGAATTGTATCTGC
The DNA here is from genome assembly GCA_964539635.1 of uncultured Desulfobacterales bacterium. Lineage (GTDB taxonomy): Bacteria > Desulfobacterota > Desulfobacteria > Desulfobacterales > Desulfobacteraceae > Desulfamplus. The sequence continues at coordinate 57,608 of CAZIJN010000007.1, forward strand.
AGTCATGGTCTTAACTTGAATTGTTATCTCTTCCGGACTTCTTAAATATTGACGAGCAATAGCTCTTATCGCTGGAGGCATGGTAGCAGAAAAGAGTGCCATCTGACGATTTGGAGGAGTCTGTTCAAGAATCCACTTCACATCATCAATAAAGCCCATTCTGAGCATCTCATCTGCCTCATCAAGAACCAAACAGGTCAGCTCGCTTAAATCCAATGTTCCCCGTTTTATATGATCCATAAGTCTTCCCGGAGTACCTACCACAACATGAAGACCACGTTTTAGCTGCCTGAGCTGTATCTCATAAGACTGTCCGCCATAAATAGGCAACACATGAAAATCCTTCATACGGACAGAGTATCCTTTGAAAGATTCAGCTACCTGAATAGCAAGTTCTCTTGTAGGTGTGATTACAAGCACCTGCGGATTTTTCTTTTTTAGATCAATTCGAGATAAAAGCGGCAATGCAAATGCAGCGGTTTTCCCGGTTCCTGTCTGAGCCTGCCCAACTACATCTTTTCCTGCTAAAACATGCGGAATGATCAACGACTGAATTGATGTAGGAGTCTCATATCCTACGTCATCAAGGGCTTTTAATACTGATTTGGAAAGATTCATGGATTCAAAACCAGTAGGAGATGTTTCGGCAGATGAGATACTATCAGTGGTGCTAATTTCTTGGTTTTCTTGGGACATTATGTAACCTTATCTTAAAAATATCGTTATAAACAACATCATAAACAGAGAAATACTGTTTATATTTTATTCACATAGCAAAATTATATAATGTTATTGTTTTTTTAATAAATTCACAATCTTTTTTTAAAAAAACAGACTTTTTATATAATTTAACATATAACATACAATCCTATAGAAATAGAGTATAAAAAATTGAAATTTTAAAAAAATAGTGTTAATCTGTAAATATAATACCATGAAAGATTTAAACCTTATTACATAGGGAGACTCTCATGCAAATGCAAAAAAAACTCTCCATTTATACATTCCTTTTATTATGCCTTACTTTTATTACAATAAACCACAGTCGTGCTGAAGAGTTTGCAGGAAAATTGGTCTCTTCAGAAGGAACAGTTCTGTTTTCGCTTGATAAGGGAAACTCATGGCAGCCTGTAACTCCATCAATGGAATTTCCAGAAGGTGCATACATTAAAGTAGAATCTGATGGAGAGGCAGCTTTGATGCTGAATGACAGATCACAGATACGTTTGTCTGCTGGTTCTGTTCTATATTTGAAAAAAACTGGTTCTGCCCCGGGTGACGAGGTTAATAAAGCGGGGATTCTTGAAATATTTTCAGGCAAACTTTGGTTTAGGAACAAACGTAAAGGTTCAAAGCCTGTATTTGCAACTCCTGTGGTTTCGGCAAGCATCAGAGGAACAGAGATGGCAATTGCTGTTGCTGATGATGGAACTTCTGACATTACAGTTCTTGAGGGACATGTACAGTGCACGAACCAGCATGGCGAGGCTCTCATTGCAAGAGGTGAAGGGGTAAAAGCACAAAGAGGTGCTGCTCCTGTGGTCGTGAAACTTCTAAAACCTGAAAACAGCGTTCAATGGCTGCTGCTGACTCCTGATATAATTGGTCCTGCTGATGCCAATTTTGTAAAAACCTCTGATGCCGTTAAAAACAGTATGGTGGATTCAAACATTGATTTAAATAACAGCAGTGCTGAGATAAATGGTATTAATCTTGCTCAAAAGGCTATGGAACTTCTTGCTCAAGGAGAATCTGAGGCTCTTGAAACAGCACAAAACGCGGTCAAACTTGCACCTAAAAGAGCTTCCACCCATGCCGCATTGGCAACTGTTCTCCAATCAAAAGGAAAATTTGAAGAGGCTTTGCAAGAGGCAGAAAAAGCTGCGGCTCTTGACCCGCTTTCTGTGCCAGCTTTGATAAGAAATGTTGAGCTTCTTTTAGGACTTGATAAGGTCGCTCAAGCTGAACGAAAAATATCAACATTTTATACTCAAAGTTCAAGAGATGTAAGAGTTGATATGCTAAAAGGTTATATTTCTCTTATAAAACTTGACTCTGAACGTGCTGAAAAAGAGTTTAGACAGGTTATTGAGCAAAAAAATGATCTCTCTTCAGCCTATCTTGGACTTGGACTTGCACTGTATCACCAGAAAAAAAGAACAGAAGGTCTTGAGAATATGGAAAAAGCGTGTCTGCTTGAACCTCTTGCAGCATATCCCCACACCTATCTTGCTAAAGCACAGTATGAAATTGGAGAGAGGTATGAGGCAGAAGTTGAGTTGAGGCGGGCTGCAACGCTTGATCCTTATGATCCAACTCCCCACATGTATCTTGCTACTATCCTTTCTGATACCTACAGACCTGGTGAAGGTATTAAATCTTTAGAAAAATCAATAGCCCTTAACGACAATAAATTGATGAGCCGCTCACGTTATCTGCTTGATCAAGATAGAGCTTCTAAAAATATCTCTCTTGCGTGGTCACTTACCACAATGGGACTTTATGAATGGGCAGATGCAAAAGGGGATCAGGCTGTATGGGACGATGAGTCAAACAGCAGCGCCTATCTTTTTAGAGCATCTCGGGCACAAATTTTGGGTCAGGTTGATGCTGACACAATCGGTGATATGAAACGAGCTGAACTTTTAAAACCTGTCAATGCTAATACTTATACAAGTTACAATGAATATCAAAATCTGATTGAGACTCCTGAGATTAAAGGCTCTATTACTCTAAATGCAGGTACTGACAATACTGGAAACGGTTCTTTAAACTTAAGAGGCGGAAATACACGAACTGCATTTAATGGCTCTGCACTGTATAGCACCACAGACGGACCTGTTGGTGGTACAGGCAAATCATCTTCAGAAGGGAATATAGCAGTAAAGCAGGTTATTTCATCAGGGCATGAAATTCTTGCAGATGCACAAGTTATTAGGGGAGATATGGAGGATATGTTGTCTTGGAGGGATTTAAGCCTTAAACCATCAGGTATAAACAGAGATTACAATCTTTTTTCAGGTTCATTTGGGTACCATTGGCATCAAGGCTCAGGGAGGGATTTAATATTTCTTACCCAATCTCAAAAAAGAGAAGAAGATTATAATACTCTATCTCAGAAATATATTTTATCTATTGATACAACTGAATTTAAAGAGAGAAAGTGGACAGATGAGAATAAGAGATTTAGCTCTGAAATAGTCCAGCTTTTCAGATTTGGAGATCATAAACTTTCTGGAGGTATTGGACATTCAATAAATGATTACTCATGGGATTTAGAATCAAGGTTGTTCTATGAACCTCCTATTAACGAAGACACGAATTTACTTAAAGGTAACAACCCTAAAAAAAGAGATGTCCGCTTTTTTTCAAGAGATATCTGGTCAATATCAGATAATTTTAAATTAGATTTTGGTATAGGATGGTGCGATCTTGATAATATTATTTTAAATAATGATGAAAAACTTACCCATGAAGATGAGTTTCTTCCTCACCTTGGTTTTATTTGGCAGGTAACATCTATGGATACAGTTAGGGGAGGTTACTTCAAAGAATCCGAGCCTGACTATATAAACGGGACTTTACAGCCAGTTGAAATGGCTGGTTTTTCAAGAGTATTTGGCTCTGCTCAAGGGACGCTGACAGAATTTTACGGTGCTGGATGGGACAGGAAATGGTCTTATGATTTCTTTACAAGGACGGAATTATTTCATAAAAACAGGCAATTAGCTAATATATTTACATCACATATAACTAATGAAATGCCAAAGCCTGATATGAATTGGAGGGAGGACTCTCAAGATATTGCTAAATTTACATTTGAATATTTGATAACTGACCGTTTGGCAATGGCTCTTACATACCAATTTACAGATCATAACACAGAAAGCGGAGACGATAGAAACCGTGTAGATAATGATTTTGGTGCAACATTTACATGGGTTCACCCTTCTGGCGTGAGATTGCAAAATACTTGGTGGTACATGAATCAAAAAGAAAAGAGCGGTTATATAAATCCTGTTGATGAAGAGTTTATAATAGCAAGCATATCTGCTGAAAAATCTCTTTTTGACAAACGGCTTCTTCTTGTTGCTAAATGGGAAAACATTTTTGATGAAAAATACAAATATCTGATTTCTGATATAACAGAAATCTCTCAGCTTCCTTGGCAGGGATCGTTTATAACTGTTGGATTACAGTGGAATTTTTAGATTAATTTTAAATAATTAGGAGAGACTTATGAGACCCGTTAATTATTTTCTTACAAGTTTAGTTATTTTTTTTATAATAACTTTTTTTGCACAACCTGCGTTTTCATCGTTTACAAAATTAGATTCTTCCGGAAATGCTCTACCAGACAATGCACAATATTGGGTAATGGTTAAAGATAACAACACAGGACTTATCTGGGAGGTTAAACAGACAAGTAATGGCAGTCCCGATTATAACAATCCTCATGATCCAGATAATATATACACATGGTATGACAGCAATCCTACTACAAATGGCGGAGACGCTGGTACAAGTGGAGTGCTAACTGATACAGAAGATTTTATAGCTGCTGTTAATAACAATAGGTTAGGTGGATTCACAGATTGGCGTATGCCCACTAAAGATGAGTTAGTAACAATTTTAAAGTCCGATGTTCCTGCTCCTCCTACAATTGATACAACATATTTTAATAACACTATTCCGGGATATTACTGGACATCTACAACTTTTCCAAATTCTACTGATAGCGCATTTAAAGTTGATTTCTATTCAGCCACTGAAGGCTACCATGCAAAATCTGGGCAATACCATGCACGTGCGGTGCGTTCCGCAGGGATTATTATGCTTCCCAACTCACTTATGGTCTATATTTATCCACAACCAGCTATAGATTTAGGGGCACTATGGAGAGTTGATGGCGGAAGCTGGCAAAATAGCGGTGCAACAGTTTCAAACTTAAGCAATGCTAATCATTTTTTAGAGTTTTATGATATATCTGGTTGGATTACCCCACCAAGTCGTAATGTAGCTATCGTAAATGGACAACCAGTTATTGAGACGGGAGTTTATACTCAGCAATCTGCCTTTCTTGGGTCTCTAAATGTATCTATTTTACCACAAGAGGCTGTCAATAATGGTGCTCTATGGCGGATTAATGGGGGTGATTGGCAAACCAGCGGCAGCACTGTTCAAAATTTACAACATGGAGATTACACTGTAGAGTTTTACCCTATATTGGGTTGGACAACCCCTCCAAATCAGAATGTAACCATTCAAGATGGTCAGACTACAACAATAACCGGAGTTTATACTCAGCAATCTGCCTTTCTTGGGTCTCTAAATGTATCTATTTTACCACAAGAGGCTGTCAATAATGGTGCTCTATGGCGGATTAATGGGGGTGATTGGCAAACCAGCGGCAGCACTGTTCAAAATTTACAACATGGAGATTACACTGTAGAGTTTTACCCTATATTGGGTTGGACAACCCCTCCAAATCAGAATGTAACCATTCAAGATGGTCAGACTACAACAATAACCGGAGTTTATACTCAGCAATCTGCCTTTCTTGGGTCTCTAAATGTATCTATTTTACCACAAGAGGCTGTCAATAATGGTGCTCTATGGCGGATTAATGGGGGTGATTGGCAAACCAGCGGCAGCACTGTTCAAAATTTACAACATGGAGATTACACTGTAGAGTTTTACCCTATATTGGGTTGGACAACCCCTCCAAATCAGAATGTAACCATTCAAGATGGTCAGATAGCAATATTAACAGGAACCTACACATACTCATCCTCAGATATTATACCTCCTCTACCTATCAATGAAAATGATGATCAACCTCTTCCTGAGGATACTAAACCAAATGACACTGACGATATTAAGGACATTCAAACTGATATTGAAAATACAAGAAATCAGAGTCAAGCCGAAGATATTACAAATCATTTGGATAACGATGTAACTTTCATACAGGAGAATATGCCTGATGATGAGAACACAACACCCTCTAATGGGCTTATAGACGCTATCAATAGAACTATAGATAATGTTGGAGCCATAATTGAACAATCCTTTATACTGCTAAAACAAGATATAATTGATATTGATCAGGCATTAAAACCATTAAACCTTCTTGAAGACATAATTGATCTTGGAGCTGCAACAGCCAAAACAGGAGGAGAAATAAATATTGAAAAAGTTGCGGGAAGTCTTGAATATGTTGAGTCAACTATAAATGAAATAATCTCCAACAACGCAGCATCAGAACAGATTAAAAAAGGATCGGATAATATTAACAACATTTTAGGTAATATACCCGATGTTATGAATGCTGTTAAAGTAACAAAGGATGTTATTACAATTCTCTCACCAATTAAAGGAGTTATTGGTGCTGGCATAATCTCTGCTATTAAATGCAATAATAATCCATCAAAGCCTATTAATACTATAGGCGATATTGTTAATAAGGGTTTGCAAGAAGCTCAAGATGCCACACTTATTAGTAATACTGGAGAAATCATTAAAGGTGCAGCTTATATAGTTAATAATGCTGTTAATGTATTACAGCAAAATATTACTGATAATAATATTTTTCAAAATACATTAGATGTGCTTCAAGGGCAATTGAGTGAAATAATTGGTCAAACATCTTCTAATATTAAAGATAAACCAGTTAAAAATCGCTCTTTATCAAATTCATTTGCAGCAACAACAAAATCAAGCGATATTTCAAGTCTGGATGATTTTTCATATCTGATGGATAACGTGTCTCTTCTTACGACATCCATGATAAAAGCTAAAGCAGTTATAAAATCTTCGCTCACCGGTACAATGCAAAGTTTAAGCAGAGAAACCATTAAAAATATTTTACCAGCATTTATTTATAGAATCTCTACAACAAGAGATACAAATATTGAAAGGGACAGCGATATTCAAAAATTTCTTACAAATTATCCTCAGTTGCTCAATGAAGTTATTAAAATAGGATCTGTTAATCTGACAGAAGGAATGGTAATTACTAAAACAGATATTGAGCAGATTATTGCGGATAATCAATCTCTTACCGCAAAAGAGAAGGAGAGGCTGATTAATGGATTACCTCAGATGCCTCGATTTGATCAAGATATTATACAATCAGGAATTGATACACTCTCACTTGTTGACCTTTTACAAAAAGCAGTGGACACTCTATTCCAACAAGACCCTCTATTTCAAGGAACAAAAGTTGAGTTAGTTTCTACAAAATCTATCCAAATTATGGTTATGCTTAAAAATCCAGCAATTGGATTAAATATGCCTCTTTACGTTCAGGATGCCCGTTTAGTATCATCTCTTATTCCTCAAGGACTGCATATACTGCCAGAAGGTACTATTGTTTTGGTTCGTAACGGAATCGCTGGTATTATAACACCCGCACCTTTAGATGCTGTTGACACTCTATTATCTGCCGATTCTCTTCTCAATCTTGATACAATATTTAGTTCTGCTAAAAAAGAGGTTTCTGATGCAAAAGTTGACAACAATGGTACTCTTAACCTGAAATTTAAAGACGGCAGTAAATTCTCAGGCTCTTTTGGATATGGTACTGTAAAAGAGGGAGACGGCAATTTTGATGCGGGTACTTCAAGTTTTGAGCTTCACGGAAGAGACCCTGCTTCTGAAGCCTATTCAGTTCTTGTTGTGTATAATGACGGTTCAACTCAGCAGCTCTCTCCATCTGTTTCTGCACTTGAGCAGTTGGTAATTGTGCTGGATACTCTTGCTGCTGGAAGCTACAGCCTTGACAGAACAACTGGAATTTTCACAGTTTTAGGTATGCCTTTTAAACCAAGCTATTTAATAGAGCCAATTACCACTAACGAACAAAGCTGGTTTAGAGCTAATAAAGACCAATATGGTATCGCATGGGAAACAAATGATTACAACGGTGATGGTGCTGTAGATTTAAAAATGTGGACGGCTGACGGCAAGCAGGTTATTTACACGGTCATACAATAAAATATAAGGGGCAGGCTGTTTTTTTTGAACAACCCGCCCCTTACCTTTATCTACAAAAACAGATGGCTGATAATGTTAATTGAGCCAAATATACAACAACACAATGGGCATTAATGAGGTTAATTTAGATCAAATAACCTTATTTAAAGCATATTCAATTATCCCCTCTGCTCCAGCGCTGATAAGCTCAGGAATTAAATCTCTCACAACATTATTCTCAACAACTGTCTCAATTGCAAACCAATCTGACTGATATAGAGGAGAAACAGTTGGAGCATTAAGACTTGGAAGCAGTGAAATAATACTCTTCATCTTGGATTCAGGAACATTCATTTTAAGCCCAACCAGCCGATCAGCCACAAGAGCACTCTGTAGAAGAAGTGCTATCTGCTCAATTTTTTTTCTCTTTGCAGGGTCCTGCCATGATCTCTTATTTGCAATGAGCTGTGTGTTTGTCTGCATTATCTCATGAATAACTTTAAGATTATGTGCACGTATAGTACTTTCTGTCTCAGTTATCTCAACAATAGCATCAGCAAGCCCAGATACAATTTTTGCTTCTGTTGCGCCCCATGAAAATTTGACATTAACATTGATGTTACGCTCTTGAAAATACCTCTTTGTAAACTGGACAATCTCAGTTGATATGGTCTTGCCTTCAAGGTCTTCAAGCCGGTTTATCGGGGAATCTCCAGCAACTGCAAGTACCCATCTGGCAGGTCTTGCACTGACTTTTGAGTAAATAAGGTCAGAGACTACATGAACATCTGAGCCATGTTCTGCAATCCAATCTTTTCCCGTAAGTCCAGCATCAATAATACCGCTCTCAACATTAATAGACATCTCTTGTGCTCTGCATAATGCACATTCAATATCATCGTCATTAATGTCAGGAAAATAGCTTCTGCCATTTACATTTATCTTCCAACCAGATCGCTTGAATAGTGCGATAGTAGCATCTTGAAGACTTCCCTTTGGAATCCCAAGTTTTAATATTTTTTTCATTTAAATTTAAATTCCTTAAATAAATCACTGTTTTTCTTAAGACAGATTTTTATGATAGAACCTGTTTTAATTCTCTCTATATCGAGATTCTAAACTCTCTTTACTTACCATATACCTTTTCAGGATCAAAGATTCTATTTCCAACGATTTCAAAAGTCCCGTCATTCTTGATTCGCCTGAAAAAGCAGCTTTTATACCCAAGATGACATGCAGCATTGCCGATCTGCTCTACTTTAAGCAAGATTGTATCCTCATCGCAGTCAACTCGTATCTCTTTAACAACCTGCACGTTGCCGGAAGTCTCTCCCTTTTTCCACAACTGTTTTCTTGATCTGCTGTAATATGTTGCCATTCCTGAATTTAATGTCTCCTGCCACGAATCTTCATTCATGTAGGCAAGCATAAGCACCTCTCCGGTAGCATGATCTTGGGCAATTGCAGGAATAAGCCCGCCTGTTTTAACAAAATTGGGTTTTATTTCAGATTTTATATTCATATCAAATTTTATAACCGTTTCATTATTAATATGTTTTTACTATTATATTCTCACTATCGGCAGCTCTAAAAATATATCTACTATTGCTATGTATATGTAGTTAAGCAAACTCATGTCAAGACAGTTTTCCACTTTTTAGGTGTATAAGCTATTTTTATTTTGTACTATACTATTTATGTGGATATGGTTTAAAGACTAAAACGTAAAAAAACTTGCCCGCAAGAATAAAAATTTAAGAAAGAGAATATTATGGAGAAAAAAAAGATAGTTATAATTGGAGCCGGACCCGGTGGATATGTTGCAGCACTTAGAGCAGCAGCACTTGGAGGAGATGTTACTATTATAGAAAAAGAACATTTGGGAGGAGTCTGCCTCAACTGGGGCTGCATTCCATCTAAGATTATGAAAACTTCTGCTGATATCTATCTTAAGCTCAAACAGGCAGATGAGTTTGGCATAAAGATAGATGGAGACGTATCACCTGATATGGCAGCTATCATGCTGAGAAAAGAGAAGATTTGCGAGATTCAACGAAAAGGAATTGCATCTCTGCTTCAACGTGCAAATATAACTGTTGAATCGGGGAGAGGCTTAATTAAAGGTAGTGGAATTGCAGCGGTAATTACTAAAGATGAATATGGCAGTGATATAGAAAAAGAGATTGCCTACCAATCGTTAATTATAGCAACAGGTAGCGTACCTCTTAATATACCTGCTATTCCGTTTGATGGAGAGGTGGTTCTCTCAAGCAATGATCTTTTAAGTCTAAATAAGATACCAGAGTCAATTGTAATTGTGGGCGGCGGCGTTATCGGGTGTGAATTTGCCTGCATTTTATCTGCTTTGGGTTCAAAAGTTACTATAGTTGAAGCAATGTCAAGCTTGCTGCCTCTATCAGCGGTTGATATATCATGCGCTGCAACTCTTCAACGTGAGATGAAAAAAAGAGGCATTAGGATTATTACAGATAGAGTAGTTGAAAAAGCTGAACAAATTGAGGCTGTAGATAATGTAAACAGCAGAAAGAAAGTTGTTCTAACTCTTGGGAACTCTCCATTTACAGATAAATTAAAAATATCAAACGCATCAATAAACAAAAAACAGACTGAGAACCAGCAGCCGCAGAGAATTGAAGCAGAAAAGGCAGCCGTCTGTATCGGACGTTCTCCTCTTAGCTCAAATTTAGGGCTTGAAAATATAGGTCTTAAAACCAGTGAAAAGGGGTGGATTGAGGTAAACGAGCTTATGGAAACATCAGTTAAAGGAGTTTATGCGATTGGAGATATTTTAGGACCTAACCATATCATGCTTGCCCACGCTGCCTCTCATGAAGGTATGGTTGCAGCATCAAACGCTATGGATATAAAGCCGGATATTAATATGGATTATAACGCTGTGCCAAGTGCAATCTTTACAATACCTGAAATAGCTAATGTTGGGCTGACAGAAGTTAGTGCGAAAAATCAAGGCTTTGATGCTATCTCTTCCAGCGTAAATTTTAGGATTCTTGGGAAAGCCCATGCTATTGGAGAGATTGCAGGTGAGGCAAAAATTGTTGCTGATGCTAAAACAGGAAAGGTTCTTGGAGTGCATATAATAGGTGCTCATGCTACAGACCTTATTGCAGAGGCGACGCTTGCTGTTAATAAAGGTCTTACTGTATCAGATATAGCACACACGATTCATGCGCATCCAACGCTTGCTGAGATAATGTCAGAAGCGGCTTTGAAATTGATCGGCATGACTGTTCATGGATAATTTACATCTGTAGCAAAAAAAATTATTAAAACTGTTATCAACTGGTTGTCAATTTAGAATGGCTTGAAATTACTTGAATCCTTTAAAGATGCTTTACATTATTCTTATCTTAATATACAGAATGGAGATATCTTTTATCAGTATAAAGGCATTTTTTTTACTATAAATTATGAATTAAATGCTTTGTCTGATTTAGGTTTATCTGTTTTTTATACTTATTAACTATTGTTTCTAAATTTTAAGGAGGTTTTACAAATGAAAAAAGGTTTTACACTATTACTTATGCTTACCATAGGGATATTTTCCATCTCAACTGCTTTATTTGCTGCTGATATTGAGCTTGCACAGAAATCAACTTTAGAAAAGGTTCTTAAAAAAGGAGAACTCAGGGTTGGATTTGAAGCTGGATATATGCCATTTGAAATGACTGATAAGAAAGGTAATTTTGTTGGTTTTGATGTTGACATTGCTAAAGAGATGGCAAAGGCAATGGGCGTTAAGTTTGTTCCAGTCAATACAGCATGGGATGGCATTATTCCTTCACTGATTACAGATAAATTTGATATCATAATGAGCGGTATGACAGTTACTCAGGAGAGAAACTTAAAGATTAATTTTGTAGATCCATATATTGTTGTTGGTCAAACAATTCTTCTTAATAAGAAGCATGAGGGTAAAGTTACATCATATAAAGACCTTAATGATCCAAAATTTATCGTAACATCAAAACTTGGCACAACTGGTGAGTCCGCAGTTAAAGGCAAGATTCCAAGTGCAACCTATAAATCATTTGAAACAGAGACAGAGGCAGCACTTGAGGTTATTAATGACAAAGCAGATGCGTTTGTCTATGATCTTCCATACTGCGTTGTATTTATGGCACAGCAGGGAGCAGGAAAAGTTATATTTTTAGATCAGCCTTTCACATTTGAGCCTCTTGCATGGGCAATCAACAAAGGAGATCCAGATTTCCTCAATTTCCTTAACAACTTCTTAAGACAGATTAAAAATGATGGAAGATACGATACTATCTACAACAAATGGATAAAGTCAACTGATTGGATTAAAAACGTGCAGTAAAATCAACCCGTTTCTCCTCTCTTCAAAAGAGAGGAGAAAACATAATAGTTTAAGATACAGGAGTTATGTCGACAAATGGATTCATCAACAACCTCCCTTCTGCAAAAACAGCAGGTAAAAGCTTACTATATGTGGGTCGTGGTCTTCTTTTTAGTAATCTCCACTTTTATTGGAGGGCTTTACTACTGCACATTAAAGATTGATTATACATGGAGATGGTTTAGAGTACCGCAGTACTTCTTTTATAATGAAGAGGTGGCAATTAAAACAGATTCAAGCGGAACAGTTGACACTATAAAAGCTGAAAAAGAGAACGCAACCATATATATAACCGAAGATGGTGGTGATAAAAAAGAGTATAAAATTCCCTCTAATGATGTAAAAGTCTCTGAAGGAGACCTTGTTTTTCCCGGCGATACTATAGGAGCATATAAACACTGGAAAGTGGGCATTCTTCTTCAAGGGTTGTGGCTTACACTTTATGTAAGTTTTATTGCCATTATATTTGGTATAGTGCTTGGGCTTTTTACCGGTCTTGCAAGAATCTCCTCTAATCCTGCATTTAAATGGCTTGCCATAGTTTATATTGAAATTGTTAGAGGCTCGCCTCTTTTGGTTCAGATTTTTATCTGGTATTTTGTACTTGGAACCCTTGTAAATACAATGCTTTCTCGTTATGAGATTACTCAAATCCCCCCGTTATGGTTTGGAGTTGCCTCTCTTGCAACCTTTACCGGTGCATACGTTGCCGAGATTGTCAGATCAGGTATTCAGTCAATCCACAGAGGTCAGACAGAAGCCTCTCGATCACTTGGCATGACTTACGCCCAAAGTATGTATCATGTTATACTTCCACAGGCATTTAGAAGAATTCTCCCTCCGCTTGCGGGTCAGTTTATAAGCCTCATTAAAGACTCTTCGCTTCTCGGCATTATTGCAATCAGAGAGTTGACAAAAGCAACCCGCGAGGTTGTAACTACAAGCCTTCAACCTTTTGAGTTATGGTTTGTATGTGCTATTCTATATCTGGTATTAACATTTTCTCTCTCAATGCTTTTGCAATATTTTGAAAAACGGACCATGTATTCTTAAAATTGTATCCTCAAAGGAATTTATAAGATGATAGATGTAACCAATATATATAAAACTTTTATGGTACCACACCGTGTTAATGCTCTTGTTGATGTTTCAGTAAATATTGCAAAAGGAGAGGTTGTTGTAGTGATTGGACCTTCGGGTTCTGGCAAAAGCACTTTTTTAAGATGTCTAAACAGGCTTGAAACAGCAGAGCAGGGTCATATTTTGATAGACGGTATTGATATTTTGCATCCTAAAACCGATATTAATAAGGTACGTGCAGAGATTGGTATGGTATTTCAGTCATTCAACCTGTTCCCACACAAGACAGTTAAACAAAATGTCAATCTTGCCCAGCAGGTTGTGAGAAAACGCTCTTCTTCAGAAGCTGATGAGATAACTATGACGCTTCTTAAAAAAGTGGGGATTGCTGATAAGAAAAACGTCTATCCTGATCAGCTCTCAGGAGGGCAGCAGCAGCGTGTAGCAATAGCAAGGGCACTTGCAATGAATCCAAAGGCAATGCTGTTTGATGAGCCGACATCAGCTCTTGATCCTGAGATGATAGGAGAGGTTTTAGATGTAATGAAAACTCTTGCAAAAGAGGGAATGACTATGGTGTGTGTTACACATGAAATGGGTTTTGCAAGAGAGGTTGCAGACAGAGTCATCTTTATGGACGAAGGAAAGGTACTTGAAACTGGAACGCCCGAACACTTTTTTACCAATCCAAGCCATGATCGGACAAAGATGTTTTTAAAACAGATTTTGTAATCTTTTTTTAATTCAGACTTATTTAATTTTCTCTAAGGTGGACAGCACAGGGTGTTTAAAATGGCAGATAATCAGAATAGAGATAAAGATATTTTGGCATTAACCGCCAAATTGGAAAAACTTCAGTCTCAAAAAGAGATGCTTTTAAAAGAACTCAATAGAGCTGAAGAGTCTCTCAACGAGACTTGCAGCATGTATTCAAGATATCTACCTCCTATATTAGACTATATAGAAGATCAAAACAGCTCATTTATATCCTCACTCAAAGAACTTAGCACCGCAATAAAAAAAGGGGAGGCAAAGATAAAAATAGAGCAGCTTTTAACTCGTGTTCAGACTGACATGTTAAAAGATACGCGTGAACCTGCTGGTGCAAAAGCTAAAAGCTCTTTTTTTTCGGGTCTGTTTAAAAACGGCAGCGAACAAGAAGATCATCTTCAAAACTTAAAAATAGGCTATATTGATCTTATCAACTCTTTAAAAGAGACACTTGATTCTGCATACACAGCCAAACTAAATCAGATTACTGCATCTATAAATGCCGCGGAAAACTTTAATACAATAACAAAATTAAGAGATGAGCTTTTTTCACTTATACAGCAGTATGTGTATAATGTTGGTTCTGACAGAGAGAAAATTACAGCATTTGTTAAAGAGATTGTAAAAAGAATTCTTCAAATTGAGGCTGGCATTAACAACACGTATGAACAGACCAGTGCTGCTGTCCAATCAAATGAAGATTTTGGCAATCTGCTGAACCATGAAATAGGCTCGCTTAAAAATAGCGTAGATGTTTCAGAACGGCTCGAAGACCTGAAAAATCATGTATCACACACTTTAGCATCAATTGAAACAGCTCTAAAAGAGAAGACAGCTAAAGATAAAGCTGTCAAAATGATGTCTGATAAGAACAGGACAGATTTTCAGACTGGATTTTCCAAGCTGAAAAAAGAGCTGGATCAGGCGATAAGACACTCCAAAGACCTTGAGACAAAACTTAATCAAGACCCGCTGACCAAGGTATATAACAGACGTGCATATATCAGACGCGTTAGCAGCGAGATGGAGAGGTTTCTAAGGTACAAGACCATATTTTCTATTCTTGTTCTTGATATAGATTTTTTTAAAAAGGTCAATGATACCTATGGACATGCTATTGGAGATAAATGCCTTCAGGAGATCACAAGAAGAACAACTCCTGTTATCCGTGCAAATGATATGCTTGCTCGATATGGAGGAGAGGAATTTGTTGTTGTAATGCCGGAAACGTCAACTGACGGTGCTGTTGTTGTTGCAGAAAAAATCAGAAAGAGCATTGAAAAGATAGAATTTATATACAAAAATGATACTATAAGAATGACTGTAAGTATAGGGGTATCTCAGGTACAAGAGGGAGATAAATCTCATGAGACAGTTTTTGAACGAGCAGATGCTGCTCTATATAGAGCTAAGAATGAAGGCAGAAACAGGGTGGTTGCAGGGTAAGGTGTCTCCCTACTCTCTCTTTCTCTCTGCTGATACTTAATAGAATTTTTAATAAACAGATACTAATAGACGATTAAAAGACTCTTAAATTTGATAACAACCTGATTCACACATGGAGTTAAAAACCATGACCACATCTAATATTATCCCTACTGAAACACTTTTGAATCATCATAAAATTAAAACAGCTATTGCAGATATCAACTCCGAAACTTTGGACAGAAGAGCATTTGTTCCTGAGATATGCAAGGTTTTTTCTAATGAGTTTATAACCCTTGCAGAACAGCCTCAATACAGGTTTGCAATCAACCGCGAAGCTCAAAAACAGCTTCCTGATATTATCAGTAACCATGTACAAAAAATTATTCCGGGTTTGAGCAGTAACGAATCAGGTAAACAGTACTTTTTAAAAAAGAGAAATATAGGAATTGTATTTTCAGGAGGTCCTGCCCCAGGAGGTCACAATGTTATTGCAGCTATTTTTGATGCAGCGAAAAAAGCCAATCCTGAGTCAAAAATATTTGGATTCATACTTGGACCAGAAGGGATACTTGAAAATAGATATGTTGAGATAACAAAAGAGCTTGTAGATACCTACCGTAACATGGGCGGATTTACAATGATCAAAACAGGAAGAACTAAAATAGATTCAAAGCAGAAGATGGAGCTGTCTAAAGCAGCGTGTCAAGAGCTTGGACTTGATGCCATTGTAATTGTTGGAGGAGATGACTCTAACACCAATGCAGCGTTTCTTGCTCAAGAGCTAAAACCTCATGGAATACAGGTTATTGGTATTCCAAAGACAATTGACGGTGATATTCAGATTAGCACGGAAGATGGCGAGACTTTATGTGCTATCTCATTTGGGTTTCACTCTGCCGCAAGAGCTTTTGCTCAAAACATCAGCAATCTCTGTACTGATGCAAGCTCTGATCTGAAATATTGGCATGTGTGCAAGGTTATGGGCAGAGTTGCAAGCCATCTCGCCTTAGAGGTAGCTCTTCAGACACATGCAAATCTAACCCTTATTGGAGAAGATTTAGCAGATTATGTTGATAATGCAAGGCTGCAAAAAGCTCAGGAAAAAGGAGAGGTCGATTATACTGCTTACGGCATGACACTCCGCCACCTATCTCGTCTTATCTGCGATGTGATTGTCAAAAGAGCAGCAAAAGGTAAAAATTATGGAGTTATGATAATTCCTGAAGGGGTGCTGGAGTTTATAAATGAAATTCAGATATTTATAATAAAACTTAACACCATCATTGCCCAATACAATCAGATACATGATATAGATTTTCACACTACATTCACCTCTCTTGATGCAAAACTTGAATACCTTCGCCGTCTCTCTCGAGGAATCACAGAAAAACAGGCTTCACCTATCTGGAATCCAAGAGATGACGAGCTTTTTAATGATCTACCATCATTTTTTCAAGAGGGGCTGCTCGTTGAAAGAGATACTCACGGCAACTTTCAGTTTTCTCAGGTAAACACTGAAAAGATAATAATGGATATGGTTGTGGATTATCTTCATATCCTTAAAGAAAAAGGTGAGTACAAGGTTGGAATAGAGGATAATCGTTTCTATTATACTATGCAAAGGGCAAACCTTGATCCTGAACTTATCGGTAAAACTATTTTTAGAAATTATAGAGAAGATCGCTATTATCTTATCAAAAAAAATATAATCTCTATAAAAACTTTAAAACAGGCTTTAGTAAATGCTGAAATTATAGATGAAGATCAAAATGTACCAGCTCCGATTTTAGATATATTTAAAAAATCTGTGCCAAATTTTAAAATACAGACCCATTTTTACGGATATGATGGAAGGGGAAGCAATCCTACAAAATTTGACTGCAACTATACCTATAATCTCGGGCTTACAGCTTTTTCCCTTATTGCCAATGGAGCAACAGGTCAGATAGCTGTAATAAAAAATTTAGAACACAGTTTTGACAGGTGGGAGCCTCTCGGCGTTCCGATTGCAAAATTGATGCACCTTGAAGAGAGAAAAGGAAAACTTACCCTTGTGATGGAAAAAAATGTTGTTGATACAAATGGAAACTCATTTCGTATTGTAAAGGCAATGCGGGATAAGTGGCTTGCAGCGGACGATGGAGATGACCATTACAGAAAACCGGGTCCTGTTAGATTTCAAGGTAAAAGTGAAGAGGATAAACCTTTGACGCTGGTGCTTAACTCTCTTGATTCTATTTCCGAGTGAGTCTGAAGTGCGATATAGAAGTGCAATCTGATTGATTAGATAAAATTAATATCGAACTGTAGGGGCGTAAATAGAGTGTTTCGCCCCATACAATTAATCTTTCATGATTTTTTTTTCATACTCTTATTAAACGCTGCTCCATGAATATCAGCAGCAATATGCACAGGACTCTTACCTGTTATAGGATCCCAGCCGGCAGGATTGGCTGTGCAGAAAAACTGAACCTCAAGACCATATCTAATCTTTGCATATTCTACATCAAGCCCTTCAATTTTTTTTGCCGCATCCCATGTAGCACCGCAGGGAGCACCGCGAACCACATCAATTTTTTCAACCTTTCCATCTTTTATAGTCAAATCAATTTCAGGAGCACCAAACAGCTCTCCATAAGCACCAAGCGAGTCATGCTTAGGCAGCATGCAGCATGTTGAAGGTGTAAATACATCTCCTTTGGTTATTTTTTTGCCGGAAGCCACTATAGGAATGCCATATTTGTGACACAACAGTGAAAGATCAGTTGAAAGATCAGGATGCTTTAAATAGTCCAATACAAGATCAGCATCAATTTTTTTAGGAAGATAGCTGGAAGCATCTTCAATGATATGCGGAAGATGCTCTTCAATATTTATAACCTCAAGGACGAATCTATCCCCTCCAAACCTTTTAATTCCTGCAATTTTACTCATTGCAGAGCCATTTTGTTGAAATACCACTATTGTTTGAATTTTATTTTTCATTATTTAATTCTTTTTTATATTTAACGCTGTAAGAGAAGATTAATCAAATATTAAAAGCCAAGGTCTTCATTTATTAAAACAATTTTGACTCTTTTCGCCGGAAAACATTTTTCTGTAATGCTCCATGTGTTGCATATCCTGTCGGGTGATTTGCAGTTATGACAAAATCCGGTCTTGGTGCATGGAGTTTTTTTGTCCAAATTCATTGTATTTACTGGTGCTGCATAGTTCTTGATTCTGTACATTGCATCATCAAGGTCGCAGCAGATTTTATTTCTCCCAACAAGTATAATCACATTACGAGGTCCAAATGTTATCCCGCCGATTCTGTTCCCAACCATATCAAGATTGACAAGTTTACCATCTTCTGTAATGGCATTGGTGCCTGTAATAAAAAGATCAACAAGAAGCGACTCTCTTCTTAGTTCCATCTGCTCTTGTGCAGACAAACTTCTATCAAAGGTATTGAGAATTTTATATCGGTTATCATCTTTAAGCTGATGAAAAACACCGGTAGATATCAATGTCATGGAACCTCCCCATGAGATTGATTTAACTTCAAGAGACGGAATAATTTTATCAATTACAATCTCTTTTGCATTTTCTGAACTTTGGGCGATGAATACTTCAAAATTATTCTCTTCAAGATTTTCTTTAACTTTTTCTAAACGGTGGTTCCAGTAATTCAACTCAGGGTTCTTCATTTTTTTATCCTCCGTTCCTAATTTTAATTATAAATAAAGGTCATAAGCTAAATTGAGTTTTACCTAAACTTTGGAAGTTCTTACCTGATATAGCTTATAAAATCAACTTATCAGTTGAAATAGCACCCCCATTTAAAGTAGTTATAAATTAAGAGTTTATATTATTATCAAACTTAGTTTATTTTTTTTAAAAAAACCTATTGACTAATATTTTTTTTCTTTTTATAGTCAATTTAACTTTCTGAATGACCTTCAATTAATATGATCTGTTTTCAATTCTTTCTGACCTCTATAAAATTGTGTTTCAATTAGCCTAACCGATTGTACCTATTGTAATAAACATGGTCAATGAATTATCTCTAAAAAGATTTATTCGATTTAATTCATACTGTGTAATTTATAATTTGTAATATTTTATCCTTTTTAAAGGAGGTGATGATAACTATAAATCTCTAAGTAGTTATGTTTTATTCAAAGTTATACAAATTCTCAAAATTATCTCAGTTTCTTAAAAGTTCGATTCCTTAAAATATTTTATCTCAAACTCCTTAAATTAAATATTAATTCCATATTTCAAACTAAACAATGCAGGAGAAGATCAATGGGCGACACAAATGTTTTGGAAACAACAGAGGCACAGATTGCTGTACACTGGCAAGAAGAAGATTACTACTATCCCTCAAGCAAATTTATTGGGCAGGCAAATGTAACTGATCCGGCTATTTATGAACGTTTCAGTTTGGACAACTTTCCCGACTGTTTTATTGAATTTGCAGAGATGCTGACTTGGTATAAATATTGGGATGAAGTGTTAGATACCAGTGATGCACCTTGCTGGAAATGGTTTAAAGGCGGAAAAATAAATGCAAGCTATAACTGTATTGACCGTCATCTCAAAGATAACAAAAATAAGACAGCAATTCACTTTGTACCTGAACTTGAAGAAGAGAGAATTGATCATATAACCTATCAAGAGCTTTATGTGAGAGTAAATGAATTTGCAGCACTTCTCCGTGATTTTGCAGGATTAAAACGTGGAGACAGAGTTACAATACATATGCCGATGTCTGCCGAGCTTCCGATCACAATGCTTGCATGTGCCAGACTTGGTGTTATCCACTCGGTTGTTTTTGGCGGATTCTCCGCAAGTGCATGTGCAGATAGAATTGTTGACTCCAATTCAAGAGTTCTTATCAGCATGGACGCTTACTACAGATCAGGCAAACTTTTAAATCATAAAATAAATGCTGACGAGGCAGTTGAAATCGCAGCAAAAGATGGTCAGGTAGTTGACAAGGTGCTCGTATGGCAGAGATATCCCGGCAAATCCTCTACTGAAACCCCTATGGTTGAAGGACGAGATTATTTTGTCAATGATGTTTTAAAAAAGTATTACGGTGCAAGGGTTGAGCCTGAACAGATGCTTGCAGAAGAACCGTTATTTTTAATGTACACCAGCGGCACAACAGGAAAACCCAAAGGTGCACAGCATGGCACAGGCGGTTATCTTGCCTATGTTACTGCAATGTCAAAATATATCCAAGATATCCACCCGACTGATGTATATTGGTGTATGGCAGATATCGGCTGGATTACAGGACATTCATTTATTGTTTACGGTCCTCTTGCTCTGTGCGCATCTACTGTAATTTATGAAGGCGTTCCTACCTATCCTGACGCTGGACGTTCATGGAGAATTTCCCAAGACTTAGATGTAAATATATTCCACACAGCCCCCACAGCAATTCGTGCTTTACGAAAAATAGGTCCAGATGAGCCGGCAAAATATAAATACCACTTTAAACACATGACAACTGTTGGCGAGCCGATTGAGCCGGCAGTCTGGAAATGGTATGAATCAGCAGTTGGAAAAGGCGAGGCTATAATTGTTGATACATGGTGGCAGACAGAGACCGGCGGATTCCTCTGCAGCACAGTTCCAGCGATTAAACCTATGAAACCGGGCAGTGCGGGTCCGGGTGTTCCTGGCATTCATCCAATTATATTTGACGAAGATGGTAACGAAATTACAAAACCAGGAATTGCGGGCAACATCTGCATTCAAAATCCGTGGCCTGGTCTTATGCAGACTATCTGGGGCGACAGAGGCAGATTTGTTAAGACCTATTTTGAAAGATACTGCAAAAATCCTGAGAGTAAAGATTGGAGAGACTGGCCCTATATCGCCGGTGATGCTGCTACAAGATCAGCCGATGGCTACTACAGGATATTAGGAAGAATTGACGATGTTATTAATGTATCAGGACATAGGCTCGGAACAAAAGAGATTGAATCTGCTGCACTTGTTGTACCAGAGGTCGCAGAGGCTGCTGTTGTGCCTGTAGCCCATGAGATCAAAGGTAAAGAGCCAGATCTTTATATTGCTCTTAAACCTGGAATCCAAGCTACTGATGAGCTTGCAAAAAAGATTTCTGATGCAATCTGCAACCAGATCGGAAAAATTGCAAAACCAAGAAAGGTTTGGATTGTGCCAGATATGCCGAAAACTCGTTCAGGAAAGATTATGAGAAGAGTTCTTGGTGCTATATCCAACAAAGGGGATGTAGGTAATGTAATGACCCTTGCCAACCCAGAAGTGGTTGAGACCATTAAGCAGCTCGTAGAAAAATCGTAAGTATCCTATGTTGCTGTCAGATCAAACTTTTTAACTTGAAGATATATAAATCTTTTTCAATATTATAAAAGTGTTCACGACCCCGCTTAAAATAGCGGGGTCTCCTCTCTTGATTTCTTTAAAATACGATAATAAGGACTTAAATTCATGTCAAACTCTTATAAAGATATTTACGAAAAATCGCTTAATGATCCTAATGGTTTCTGGGGTGCTGTTGCCGAAGATTGCCACTGGTATAAAAAATGGGATAAAGTTCTTGATGATTCAAACAAACCTTTTTACAGATGGTTCACTGGCGGCGAGATGAACACCTGTTATAATGCTCTTGATTTGCATATCGACAACGGTAATGGCGATAAACTTGCTCTTATTTACGACAGTCCTGTTACAGATACTAAAAAAACTTATACTTTTAATCAATTACGAGATGAAGTAGCGAAATTTGCTGGAATTTTAAACTCAATGGGTGTTGAAAAGGGAGACAGGGTTATTATCTATATGCCTATGATTCCAGAGGCTGCAATTGCCATGCTTGGATGTGCCCGTATTGGTGCGGTCCACTCTGTTGTATTTGGGGGATTTGCGGCTAACGAACTTGCAACACGTATCAATGATGCAAAACCTAAGATTATAATCTCTGCCTCATGCGGAATTGAGGTAAAAAAGAAAATTCCATACAAACCGCTGCTTGACAAGGCAATTGAACTTTCTGAAAGCAAACCCAATGCAACCATTATTTTCCAACGTCCAATGGAGAGTGCATCTCTCATAGATGGTAGAGATTACGATTGGAGCACGTTGATGTCTGATGCAAAACCTCACGCTTGCGTACCAGTCAAGGCAACTGATCCTCTCTATATCCTTTACACTTCAGGCACTACAGGACAGCCAAAAGGTGTTGTAAGAGATAACGGCGGGCATATGGTAGCTCTTAAGTGGACAATGAAAGCCATCTATAACATTGACGAAGGAGATGTCTGGTGGGCGGCTTCAGATATTGGCTGGGTTGTAGGACACTCATACATTGTCTATGCTCCGCTTTTTAAAGGTGCGGCAACGGTTATGTTTGAAGGAAAGCCTGTTGGAACTCCTGATGCCGGAACATTTTGGAGGGTTATCTCTGAATATAAGATAAAATCAATGTTTACAGCTCCAACTGCTTTCCGTGCTATCAAACGAGAAGACCCTGAAGCTAAACTTATAAAAAATTACGATCTCTCAAAGTTTGAAATTCTTTTTCTTGCTGGCGAACGGACAGACCCCGACACTTTACACTGGTCAGAAAGAAACCTTAATGTTCCAGTAATTGACCACTGGTGGCAGACAGAAACAGGCTGGGCTATTGCCGCAAACTGTATGGGAATTGAAGTATTTCCTGTAAAACCCGGTTCTCCGACAAAAGCTGTTCCAGGTTGGGATGTCCAGGTGGTTGATGCAGATTGTAAAGTGCTTTCTGCTGGACAAATTGGAGCAATTGTCGTCAAATTGCCCCTGCCTCCCGGAACTCTTCCCACTTTGTGGCAAAATGATGATCGATATGTACAAGCATATCTTGAAGAGTTCCCGGGGTACTACAAAACAGCAGATGCAGGATTCATTGATGATCAAGGCTACATATATGTTATGTCAAGAACTGACGATATCATAAATGTTGCGGGTCACAGGCTATCTACAGGAGCTATGGAAGAGGTTCTTGCAAACCATCCTGATGTAGCAGAGTGTGCTGTAATGGGTGTAGAGGATCAGCTTAAAGGTCAGGTTCCACTTGGATTCTTAGTTCTCAATGCAGGCGTTACAAGAGATCATGCTGTAATTGTAAAAGAGGCGATTCAGTTGGTAAGGGATCAGATAGGTCCTGTTGCGGCGTTTAAAACAGCCACAATAGTGAAACGACTGCCTAAAACAAGATCAGGTAAAATCCTTAGAGGAACGATGCGAAGCATTGCTGACAGAAAAGAGTATAAAGTTCCTGCAACAATTGATGATCCTACTATTCTTCAGGAGATTGAAGAGAGTCTTGGTAAAGTAGGATACGGTCCACAAGCTAAATAACGCAACATAAATAATAGATAGTTCTAAAACACAGATATTTTCATTGTAAAAAAAATCGCCGTTCTGAATATGTAAGATTATATAGAATGGCGATTTGTAATTAAAGCATTTTTATATTTGCGATGGCAATTTGCAATTTAAGGTTTCCATATTAAAGGAGATTTAAAAATGAGTACTCAAGCAATTGAAAAAGTCCCAACACAGGCATGGATAACAACTTTTTCAGGAACAGCTATAAACCTATGTCTTGGAATTTTGTATGCGTGGAGTATCTGGAAATCAGCACTTGTTCCTGCTGATCTTGCTAAAGCAGGACAGATAATGGACGGAATGAATGAGGGATGGGTATATCTTACAAATGCACAGGCAGCAACTCCGTTTTCGCTGTGCGTTATTATTTTTGCTGTCCTTATGATTCCTGGCGGTAGAATTCAGGATAAAATCAGTCCAAGATTTGGTGCAACACTTGGAGGGCTTTTGTTGGCAGCAGGCTGTATAGTTGCTGGTATGATGAAAAGCTATACGGGTCTTATAATTGGTTTTGGAATTTTAGGCGGGGCTGGAATGGGTATCGGTTATGCAGCACCTACACCAGCAGCTTTAAAATGGTTTGGTCCTGAAAAAAGAGGGCTTATTGCTGGTCTTGTAGTTGGTGGGTACGGAGGAGCTGCACTTTACATTGGAGGACTTGGCTCTTATCTGCTTAACAAATACGGTATTTCAGGCAGTTTTATCTATCTTGGAATCTTTTTTGCTGTAGTTGTTGTTATTGCTGGTCAAATGCTGAAAGCTCCACCTCCAGGATACCAACCGCCTTCCAATGTTACCAATGCTGGACAAAAATCTGCTACAGAAAAGACACATAACTGGGAAGCAGGCGACATGATGAAAACTTGGCAGTTCTATGCTTTGGTTGTAATGTTCATACTTACAACCCAATCAGGGCTTCTTATTATAAGTAGTGCTAATGGTCTTCTTATGAGTACAGCAAAAGGCATGCCGTTTTTTGTAGCAAATGCGTGGTTATTAGTCTCTTTCGGAGGTCTTGTTAATGCTTGCGGACGTGTTGGTACAGGCTACTATTCAGATAAAATCGGGCGACTGAACGCTTACTGCCTTAACTGCGGTGTATCTGCTCTCTGCCTGTTTGCTCTGCCATACGTTATTTCAACAGCAAATCTGTTCCTTCTTTTCCTTGTAGTAGGCGTTGCTTACTGGCAGTATGGTGGAGGTCTTTCACTTATGCCTTCATTTACAGCAGATTTCTTTGGCGGAAAAAATCTTGGTTTCAACTATGGATTAGTATTCATGGGCTGGGGTTTCGGCTTTTTCATGGCAAGAATCGGCGGCTGGATTCAAGATGTTACAGGCAGCCTTGACTATGCGTTTTATATCTCAGGTGGTCTGTTAATAGGTGGTGTTCTGCTTGCAAGAATTACAACAAAACCGCAATATATTTCGGCTGAAGCTGCTGCGTATCAGCCTCAAAGAGGTTAATATAAAACAGCGAAAGATATAATAACTTAATTCTTATCTGAATCACGGATTAGCATAGATTACAAGGATTCTATTGTGAATTAATAAACAGTAGAATCTGCTAAAATCAGATCGATCTATATAATTCGTGATTCATAAAATCTTAATATTTTAATGGAAACTCTATGCCTGCTACTATCACTTCTACGGCTGATATGCCTCTCCAAATGGCTGCTCCTGCCATATCTTCAATTGACATTCCTTTTCTTATAAACTTTTCTGCTCCTGAATTTGACAAGATAGTTATCTTTATTGTGACTGTTTTGCTTGCTATAACTGTTAATGCAGAGGGTCAGGCATTTGCGGCAACAGTTCTTGGCGATATAAAACAAGATGCTAAAGACCGCTTCCACTTTAACCCCTTTCTCCACATAAATCTTGCAGGATTGCTCTGCTTTGCAGCCGCTGGCTTTGGCTGGTCAAAGCAGATTTCAATCGACAAAGATAAATTCAAACATCCAGAAGTTGCAATCTTTATAGTTAAATTTGTTGGTGCATTTAGCAATCTTCTGCTCGCAAGCATAGCAGGAAGTATCCTGTTTGTAATGAAAAAATGGAATCTTGAGGATCAGGTATTCACTATTGTTATAGCAGTCAATATAACGGTCTTTGTCTATAACTGCATTCCAGTACCGCCTCTTGCTGGCGCCTCTTTTGTCTATGCAGTTATCTCTCTATTTTTCCCAAAAAGCCGCATATCATCACAGCAGATATCTAATAATTCCCATATAAATGAAAATAATCAATTTAATATTACCAGCAACAAGAAGGCACATAGCAATTTTGAGCAGGTTCAAACTCTTTTTCTTAAGGTGGTGCCTTATATTTTTGCAGCTTTGCTGGTTGTGATGAAGATAAACGGCTGGACTTTTATAAGTGAAAAACTTGATCCTGTTGTACGATATATTTTCCAATTTCTTGCTGGATAGATAGTTTAGATTATTATTTATTGAAAAATTATAAGAATAAATCGAAAAAAGTAACCTACAAACCATTTTGTACCCCTTCAAACCGCCTCTTTTTTAATCTGTACCCTACTATAAATTAATCAACTGTACCTTGTTAAATACTTAATACTCTGTACAATTCGTCTGAATGATGAATGTGCACAATCATCAAATGGGTACGCTCAATTGACAAAAAGATTTATGGGGTATAATCCATACAATCAAAATTTGATGAATCAGAGGAAAGTTTACAAAAAAGGAAAAGAGGTTATGCAAAATTTTATCTTTTACACACTTACGGTTATAATATGGGGTTCAACGTGGATTGGTATCAAATTACAGTTGGGCACTGTTGAACCTATGGTATCTGTTGCCTACCGTTTTACACTTGCTGCAACTATTTTGTTGTTCTGGTGCTTTATAAGAAGATTAAAAATGTCTTTTACATTTAAAGAACATCTTTTTATGGCTCTTCAAGGAACTCTTCTTTTTGCCCTTAACTACTGGCTGTTTTATCTTACAGAGTTACATATTACAAGCGGACTTGCGGCTATCATCTTTTCAACTATTATATTGATGAATATGGTAAACGGTGCACTCTTTCTTAAGAGTCCGTTTAACCCTAAGGTGCTTATAGGCGGTATTATTGGACTTTGCGGAATCTCTCTTGTGTTCAAACCTGAACTCGCAGGATTGCATATAGCAGATATGCTTAACAGTATAAATTCAGTTGAAATAATAAGAATGTTTGATTCAGGCGGCAGTGAATTTGCAAATAAATATAGCCAAGTTGTAGGTATATTTATCTGCATTTTAGCTACACTTTTAGCATCGTTTGGCAATATTATATCTGCCAGAAATCAACGGCACGGACTGCCTATTATTCAGACAAATGCCTATGGCATGGCTTATGGTGCAATTTTAATGCTTTTAATTTCACTCTTCACAGGCAAAAATTTTGATTTTGTTGCATCAGCTAATTATATAGGGGCACTAATATATTTAGCGATCTTCGGCTCTATTGTTGCCTTTGGGTGCTATCTCTCTTTAATAGGACGCATTGGAGCTGACAGAGCAGCCTACTCTACTTTGCTTACGCCTATTGTGGCTCTTATAATATCAACAATATGGGAAGATTATCATTGGTCAGGCGAAGCAGTTGTAGGTATAGTGCTGATTTTTGCAGGAAATCTCCTTATGATTAATAAAACAGCATTAAACAAGATTTTATCTTTAAAATGGACAGATATTAACAGCTTAATGCGAAATATTCTTGTCCGCATTAAAAACAGATATAGAGTACCAGTATGCTGACAAAACAGGAGCAGCCAAACTTTTTTAAAAAAAGACCGCTTTATGAATCTATAGCGATCAAGATTGCTGGATTGGTAGATGAAGGAACTTTCCACCCGGGTGATAAAGTTCCTTCAATCAGACAACTGAGCCAGCAATTTCAGGTAAGTATAAATACTGCTAAAATGGCTTACTGTTTTCTTGAAGACAGACGGGTAATTGAATCAAGACCTCAATCAGGTTACTATGTAAGTGCCCGTCTGCCAGAAATTCCAAGAGAGCCTGAACTTGACAGGCAGAATTTTAACCCTTCTGAAATCACATCAAGCGATATTGTTATTCAGGTGATGGGAGATGTAATGAATCCAAACCTTGTTCAGTTTGGTGCTGCCATACCAGACCCTGATGTGATTCCTGTTACAAAACTAAACAGAATGCTCTCAAGCGAAACCCGAAGATTTAAAGATGAGAGCACAGGATATTCAATGCCTCCCGGCAATATTAGACTTAGAACTCAAATTGCACGGTTGATGATGAGGGCAGGCTGCACCTTAAGTCCTGATGAGATAATAATTACAAATGGTGCAACAGAGGCTGTATTTCTTGCTCTAAGAACTTTGTGCAAACCCGGGGATACTCTGATTATCGGAGCACCTATATACTTTAATTTTCTCCAATTAATCCAAAGTCTTGGCATACGGGTTTTAGAGATACCAATGTCTCCAGTAGATGGAATTAATCCAGATGCAGTAGCATCAGCCATTGAGCAGCACAGTGTACAGGCGTGCATGGTTATATCTAACTTCAACAATCCATTGGGTAGCTGCATGTCTGATCACTCCAAAAAGAGACTTTTAGATGTGCTGAAAAAACATGATGTGCCATTAATTGAAGATGATATTAATGGAGATCTCTCATTTTCAGGAGAGCGTCCTTCAGTTATCAAATCGTTTGACAGCACAGGGAACGGGATACTCTGCTCATCATTTTCCAAAACCTTAGCCCCTGGATACAGACTCGGCTGGATTGTTCCCGGACGGTATTTTGATGCTGTTAAGCGTCAAAAACTTGTAACCAATCTTGCATCACCAACACCGACACAGCTTGCAGTTGCAGAGTTTCTTGTGAGTGGAGGATACGAGCACCATCTACGCTCAATAAGAAAGATTTATGCTAAAAAGGTGGCTCAGATGGCTGATGCTGTGGCAACCCATTTTCCTCAAGGAACAAGAATTACCCGCCCAGAAGGAGGATTTACCTTATGGATTGAACTGCCAGAACCTGCTAACAGCGTTGATATTTATAGAGCTGCACACCAAAAGGGGATATCAATTGCACCGGGATATATCTTTTCTACAACTGGTATATTTAACAGATATATAAGGCTTAATGCAGCTCTATGGTCAGGTAAAACAAGGTGGGCGGTTGAAGAGCTTGGAAAAATAATATATCAAATGGTTAGATAGTGGTGTTATTTAATCGGCATTTCAAGCTCATTTCGCTTTATTCTCTACTTCCAATCTCTCTTGATATGCCAAGAATTATATTTTGATCATTCCAATTGGTTAAAATTAGTTTTGTTTCAACTGGAATTAAATTGCCGTAAGCAGTTTCTAAAGGGATATCACATTTAGATACCTCGCCGACTAAGACCTTTCCCATAATATTAACCACATCATATTTTCTCTCTTGAGGGTGGATATTAAGAATATGCATATTTTGAATAGAGTGTCTGCTGTACCCTAACCTTTCACAAGCGGTTCTATTTGCATAGATTATTTTTCCTGTATAATCAACCGCCAATATCATATCAGGTATTAGTTCAATCAGAACATTTAATTGCTCATCTCTGTTACGGGAAGAGTCTGTTTCATCGGTTAATCTGGCTGTATCAAATATGGTTGATACAATACAAGGTTGATTTTGAAACTCAATTACTTGTGCAAAAAAAACTCCTTGATGCAACAATCCCGATTTATTTAAAAAACTAATTTCTTGATTATAAACAGCATGTTTTTCAATTAATATTTTAATAATCTCTTCACGTCTGTTACTCTCTAAATAAACTCCAAGTTCAGTCAGAGTTCTTCCTAAACATTCATCTCGTGAAAACCCCATTTTTTTTAGAACACTCTTGTTAATATCAATGATCCGACCATCTTGCAAAGTTGTTATAATTATTCCAGCGGGATTTTTATCAAAAAGAGTT
Organism: uncultured Desulfobacterales bacterium; assembly: GCA_964539635.1. Classification (GTDB taxonomy): domain Bacteria; phylum Desulfobacterota; class Desulfobacteria; order Desulfobacterales; family Desulfobacteraceae; genus Desulfamplus. Next base: position 87,624 of record CAZIJN010000007.1, read on the forward strand.
TCAGAAAGGTTCTCTATATCTATGCATCGCTGCATCTTATTTTTACATTTAGATATGTTATTTTTAAAACTCATAAATCTCTTTTTATCTTAGATATGTTTATCTGAATGTGGATAGCCGCAACTATTTGCTTATATATTTTATGCTTAATTGTAATTTATAATACCTATTTTAAAAAATAGGTATTATATCAACTACTTTCCTGATTTAAGCACAGAGAGAAATGCAGATTGAGGGATTTCCACATTTCCAACCATTTTCATTCGTTTTTTCCCTTTTTTCTGCTTCTCTAATAGTTTTCTTTTTCGTGTGATATCACCGCCGTAACACTTTGCAGTTACATCTTTTCTGTAAGCTGATACTGTCTCACGAGCAATGATTTTTCCTCCTATTGCTCCTTGAATGGCAATCTTAAACATCTGGCGGGGAATCTCTTCCCTTAGCTGCTCACAGGCATTTCTCGCACGAGCAACTGCTTTATCACGATGCACAAGCTGGGATAGAGCGTCAACTCTCTCTCCGTTTACCAAAAAATCAAGTTTTACAAGATCAGTCTCTTGATAACCTTCAATCGAGTAATCAAATGATCCATATCCTTGGGTAACACTCTTTAACTTGTCATAAAATTCATATACAACTTCTGCTAATGGAAGGTTGAATTTCATCTCAATTCTGTTGCGTGTCAGATATTGGTATGTTGTGCTGACACCTCTATGCTCCAAACAGAGCTGCATTACAGCACCCATATACTTATCTGGAATTATGATTGCTGCATTAATAAAAGGCTCTCTTGTTAATGCAATCTCTGTTGGATCAGGATATAGTGCAGGGTTGTCGATAATCTGAATTGTACCATCTTGGCGCGTTATCTCATACTGTACAGATGGAGATGTTAGAATAAGAGAGATATCATACTCCCTCTCAAGACGCTCCTGGACAACCTCAAGATGAAGAAGACCTAAAAAACCGCATCTGTAACCAAATCCAAGTGCTGCTGATGCATCTTTTTCATAGATTAAAGAGGCATCATTAAGTTTTAATTTCTCCAATGCTTCAGAAAGAGCTTCATAATCATCAGCAGCCACAGGGTACATTGACGAAAACACAACAGGATTTGGTTCTCTAAAACCTGCCATAGAGTGCTCGCAAGGATTTGAGACTAAAGTCACTGTATCTCCGCACCGAACATCGCTTATCATTTTAATGCCGGCAATAATATATCCAACCTGTCCTGCCTCAAGCTGCTCTTGAGGGTTTCTTACAATCTGAAAAAAGCCAACCTCTTCAACCTTGTACTCTGAATTGTTAGACATGAACACTATCTTGTCACCCTTTTTTACGGTGCCCTGAAACAGACGTACATGTACAATAGTGCCGCGGTAAGCATCATAATGGGAGTCGAATATAAGTGCCTTTAACGGTGCAGATAAATCGCCGGCTGGAGGAGGCATCAGCTTGACTGCTGCTTCAAATACTTTATCCATACCCTGCCCTGTTTTTGCAGATACTAACAGAGCTGTTGAGCTATCAAGCCCTAAATCTTCCTTTATCTGATCTTTTGCCCACTCTATATCAGCAGACGGGAGATCAATTTTGTTGATAACCGGTACTACCTCAAGGTTGTGCTCCATTGCAAGATACATATTAGCAAGAGTTTGGGCTTCGACTCCTTGGCTTGCATCTACAAGAATAAACGCTCCTTCACAAGATGCTAAAGCACGAGAGACCTCATAAGAGAAGTCAACGTGTCCTGGTGTATCGATCAGATTAAGAAGATACTCCTGACCATCATCTCCTCTGTATGGAAGAGATACAGTTTGACTCTTTATAGTGATTCCACGCTCTCGCTCAATATCCATTGAATCTAAAATTTGATCCTGAAATTCACGTTCTGAAATAATACCAGCAATCTGTATCAGACGATCTGAAAATGTGGATTTTCCATGATCAATATGTGCAATAATACTAAAATTTCTTATATTTTCTCTTTTTACAGCCAATTTCACCTCAAATAACAATTTAAAAACAAAAAGGTTCTAAAACAAAACATTGACGATTGATTATCATATATAATAGAATTTTACTTTAACTTATCACTATTGTTCAATACCTTAGATTGGCATGTCATTACTAATGTAATATAATTATTTATAGTATCAGATATAAAACAAAAAAGTTACATGCTCAATCGAATCAAGTAGTGATTAACTAAATATTTAAATATAACATATTGCGTACCAAACATAAATAAAATAAATATGCCCGCTTAACAAGGAGTTGTATGGAGACGGAGACATCCATTATTATAGTTGATGATGACGATGCTATAAGAGAGACCACAGAAGAGTTTCTCAAGTTATCAGGCTACACAACTATTTCTACATCAAATGCAGAAGATGCACTTGAAATGCTCAAATTTTTTCATCCTGATATAGTATTGACAGATATATCAATGCAGGGAATGAGCGGGCTTGATATGACTAAAATTATCAAAGATAACTATCCTATTGAGGTTATTGTAATGACAGGCTACATTGCAGAGCACTCGTATGAAGAGGCAATAAGTGCCGGTGCAAGTGATTTTATATTTAAGCCGTTTAGATTTGAAGAGTTGAGCCTTAGGATAAAACGTGTGATCAAGGAGATGAATCTTAAACGCCAGCATGAAGAGCTGGTTAAAAAACTTGAACTTCTCGCCATAACAGACGGACTTACAGACCTTTATAATCAGAGATATTTTTACGAGCAGCTTGGTTATGAAATAGAGAGACATACGAGATATAAAGCCGAGCTTTCACTTCTTCTAATGGATATTGACCATTTTAAAGTTTTTAACGACACATGGGGTCATCTTGAAGGCGACAAAGTTCTTGTTGAGCTTGGAGTAATGATCAAATCGTGCTTAAGAAGCATGGACTCTGCCTACAGGTACGGCGGAGAGGAGTTTACGGTCATCTTGCCAGAGACTAATCTTGACAGGGCATGTATTGTAGGAGAGAGGATCAGAAAACTGTTTGGTGAAAAACAGTTTTTCCCTTCTGGCGATGAGGCTGTATCATCAACAATAAGCGTTGGAGTTGCACAATTTAATGGAAATGAGAGCATCACATCTTTTATAAAACGGGCAGATATGGCAATGTTTAAATCTAAACAAACGGGCAGAAATCGTGTATCAATCATATAAAACAAAAAGAGACGTATAAAACTTATACGTCTCTTTTTATTAATCTTATTTACTATAGTTTCTAACTCTTCATCTGTTTAATTTTATTAAGATTAATGGTCAGCTTATCACTCTTATCTTGAAGCATAGATTGCTGTTCTTTAACCTTTTCTACAACATCTTCAGGAGCTTTTTCAAGAAAGCTCTCATTTGTAAGCCTCTTGGATATGGAAATAAGCTCTTTAGTTACCTTATCTAACTCTTTTTCAAGACGCTGCACCTCTTTATCAAAATCAATTACACCCTTTAGCGACACATAAATTGTAGTTCCCATTACAACGCCGGTAGCACAAGAGGCTGGAGCATCAGCAGTATCAGAGAGAGTAAGGCTTTCAAGTCGGGAGAGATTCTCAATTAAGGAAGGGTTGGCTGTTATAAGTTCTTTTTCTGCATCATCAGATGTGTGCAGCACCACATTAAGCTGGAGCGAAGGCTGAATATTCATCTCCCCGCGGATATTGCGGATTCCTGAAATAAGAGCTGCAATAAACTCCATGTTCTTTTCAACCTCAGGGCTTCTGAAGGTGTGATCAGGATTGTTATCTACTGGAAAAGCTGCCTGCATAATAGAACCATTAACTGTCGGAAGCAGATGCCATATCTCTTCAGTTACAAAAGGCATAAACGGGTGCAGCATTATAAGAACATCTTTAAGGATTTTTGCCAGCACAGTTCTTGCGGCATCACGTCTCTTTTGCCCCTCCTTTTCATAAAGGGCAGGTTTTGCAGCTTCAAGATACCAATCACAGAACTCATGCCATACAAACTGATAAATTGCATTTGCAGCATCGTTAAACCTGTAATTTGAGATTCCTGAACTTACTGCTTCAGAAGTTGCAGCACACCTTGAGAGTATCCAGTGTTCACTGATTGAATAGGCTTTGTCCTCTATATTTACAATATCAAACTTAGAAGCTCCATCTTCTCCGTTTTCAAGGTGCATCAACGTAAATTTTGCAGCGTTCCAAAGTTTATTGACAAAATTACGATAACCCTCAACACGCTCCTCTGACATACGGACATCCCTGCCTTGAGCAGCAAATGCAGCAAGTGTGAATCGGAACGCATCAGCACCATAATTGTCAATTATTTTAAGCGGATCAATAACATTACCCTTAGATTTGCTCATCTTTTTCCCATGCTCATCTCTTACAAGAGCATGAATATAAACATCTTTGAACGGCACATCTCCCATAAATCGGGTACCCATCATCATCATTCTTGCAACCCAGAAAAAGAGAATATCAAATCCTGTAACAAGGGCACTTGTAGGATAGAATGTCTTTAAAAGGTCTGTCTCTTCGGGCCACCCCATTGTAGAGAAGGGCCAGAGTGCACTGCTGAACCATGTGTCAAGAACATCTGTCTCCTGAGAGATATCAAGAGAGCCGCAGGCATTGCACTTATCAGGATCAAACTCTTCAACCATCACCTGACCGCAGGTCTGACACCTCCATACAGGAATACGATGTCCCCACCATATCTGTCTTGAGATACACCAATCCTGAATATTATCAAGCCACTCAAAATATGTTTTTGACCAATTTGAAGGTATAATTTTAGTTTTCCCTTCACGCACTGCATCTGCTGCAACCTTTGCAAGAGGAGCAGCCTTTACAAACCACTGACGAGATAGAGAGGGTTCTACAACTGTTTTACAGCGGTAGCAGTGTCCTACGCTGTTTTTCAAAGGCTCTTTTTTTACAAGAAGACCAAGTTTTTCCAAAGCCTCAACAGCCATCTCTCTGCATTTAAACCTGTCAAAACCTTTGTACTCACCTGCGTTTTCATTCATCTTTCCATCATCGTCAATGACTTTGATACGTTCAAGTCCATGCTTCTCGCCAAGATTAAAGTCATTTGGATCATGGGCAGGAGTAACTTTAAGAGCACCTGTACCAAATTTTATATCAACATACTCATCACGAATGATTGGAATAATCCTGTTAGTAAGAGGAAGAACAACCCTCTTCTCCTCAACATGTTTATAACGTTCGTCATCAGGATTTATTGCAACTGCTGTATCTCCAAACATAGTTTCAGGACGGGTAGTAGCTACAATAAGACCCTCTGTACCATTTACAAAAGGATATTTGATATAATAGAGAAATCCATCGTTCTCTTCGTGATCAACTTCAAGATCAGCAAGAGCTGTCCGGCATCTTGGACACCAGTTAATAATATACTGCCCCTGATAGATAAGATTATCTTTGTAGAGACGTACAAAAACCTTTCGTACAGCATCAGAAAGCCCCTTATCCATTGTAAAGCGTTCCCGATCCCAATCGCACGATGCACCAATTTTTTTAAGCTGATTTATGATTGCACCGCCTGACTGTTCTTTCCACTCCCACACAGCTTCAATGAATTTTTCTCTTCCTAACTGATCTCTTGTAATACCTTTTTGTGCTAAATTTCTCTCCACAACATTCTGGGTTGCAATGCCGGCATGATCTGTACCGGGCATCCAGAGAACATTGTCACCGCAAAGCCTTCTGAATCTGCACATAATATCTTGTATTGTTATATTAAGAGCATGACCCATATGAAGAACACCAGTCACATTAGGAGGTGGAATTACAATAGAATAGGGCTGTTTATCACTTTTATCTGCTGCTTTAAAAAAACCTTTTTCTAACCAGTAACTATACCATTTATTCTCAATTCGGTTCGGGTCATATCCTTTTTCAAGAGAATCAGAACTCATATATAATAACTCCTAAGCATTATTAAAATAAGCTGCCCATCAAGAGCAGCAGCAGTTTATTACTGCAGGGTAGTCAAAATTCTTTTCTTTATATTATCAATCTGCTTGTTTAAAATATTTTCCACAACCTGTGAAAAAAGAGCATCTAATTGTGCACCATATCTATCTTCAACCACCTTCTCAAGAAGAGCTACAATCTGATCTTCTGACGATAAGATAGACTCTTTTTCTGATGATAGCTGTTTATCTTCTACATTTACATTTTCTGACGACAGAGACAAAGGCTCTTCTAAAGTCAAACTCTCTTTTTCTATTAAGCCCTCCTGTTTTGATAAACTCTCTTTATCTTCCACTGACAAAGTCTTTTTTTCTAATGATATTAAAGAGATATCTTCTTTATCCACCTTATCAACAAGTTCTATTATCTCATCATCATCATCTTCTTCTGGCTCAACAGCACTGATTTTATCAAGATTACTGCCTTTATCTGCAACAGTGCTCTCATCTTTAATAACATCTGAAAGTTCAACAATATCTTCATCATCTACTATCTGAATATCTTTAATCTCTTCGGTAAGAGAGGTATTTTCATCAGTTATGTCGTCAAACGGGAACTCTTTTCCGTCTGAGATATCTTCAAGCTCTATAAAATCGTCAGACGCTTCACCAGATAGTTCATCAGAAAAATCGAGATCAACAATATCAAGGTTATCAGAGCTATCACTTTTCTTATCTTTTATATCGTTCATGAACACTCCTATAAATCGGATGTCCCGATTTTGACCCCCAAATTTTATCCAAATGTTATTTTATCCAAATGTAAATGTTATTCAGTGATAAATATCAAAGGGTTAATACGGTGTCAAGTCAAGACTGATTATTCAAACTGCACGCCTGTAGTACAGCCATCTTTATTGCCTGAACAAGGCTTGAGTGGTCTGCTCTATTCTGCCAAGCTATGTCGTAGGCAGTGCCATGATCCACAGATGTCCTGATAATCGGCAGTCCGAGAGTTGTGTTTACTCCATCACTAAAGTGCAGAAGTTTAAAGGGGATCAGCCCTTGATCGTGATACATACATATCACACAGTCATACTTTCCCTGTGAGGCATGATAAAATATTGTGTCAGGAGGAAACGGACCTTCTATATCAAATCTGCTGCCATTATTGAGTTCAGCCTCGATTGCCTCTTTTACAGCAGGACAAATAATACTCTCCTCCTCATTGCCGAACATACCGCTTTCACCTGCATGTGGATTTAATGCAGCAACAGCAATTTTAGGTCTTTTAATGCCGAAATTATTTTTTAATGATGTTCCAGCAACTCTTATAGTTTTTACAATACTTTCAACAGTTAAACTTGCAGAAACTTTAGATAAAGGGATATGGATAGTAACAAGCACAACTTTTAAACGATCTCCTGCAAGCATCATTGCATAATCAGCAGCACCGCATCTGCGGGCAATCAGCTCCGTGTGTCCATGAAACTCGGAGCCTGCCATTTGAAGAGCAGTTTTTGTTATAGGGGCAGTAACCATAGCAGATATCTGAGATGATACACAAAGATCGACCGCTCTTGTTATATAGGCTATCATTGCCTCACCCGTCTCTTTAGACGGCTTAACTATATCTTTAAAATTTTCAGCGGATAATTTATCAAATTGTAAGTCTGATAGATTTAGAACATTAATTGTATTATCAAAAAATTTGAGAGCAGAAAAATTACCATCATAATCAGCAGAGATTTGATTAACAGTTAATTTGGAGTTTTTCAAACTCACCGCCTTTTCCATAACGCTGGCGTCTCCCAGAACAAACGGTCTGCATATCTTATGTACCGTAGAAGACGATAGTGCTGCCACAATGATTTCGGGTCCTATTCCTGCAGGGTCCCCCATTGTAATGCCGATAATAGGTCTATTTGCATTGTTATCTATCTCTTTTTGCCTGCCTTTTTCTTCTTGCTGCACCAATTTATCAACACCCTGATTTAGCATGGATACTTTCCCTTTTTTATATAAAAAGTTACAATCAAAAATAGCTGCTCAATATACTACCGGCTAAAAACTGTGTAAATAGAAAACCTGATGTAAAAACAGACTGATTCTCTGCTGTGAAACTATCTAAAAATAATAAATATCTTGGTTCAGATTAATAAATAGAAGAAAATAAAAGAAAATAGGAATAAAATAGACTTTTGAGCAAACCACGCCTTTTTTTTAAAATGAATTATATTGATTAAAAATCAAATATCTCATGTGATAACAGCCAATTGAATAAGTTGCTGTTATTTAGGGCTATTCACTGTTTCACAAAATAATATATAGTAAAAACAAATAGTTATAAACTTAAGACTTAGATAATCCTAATATAATTCTAACAAAGTGATATCAGATTTGACTTGTACAATGATATGAAATAGAGATGATTAATATATTTAAAAGAGAACTATATCTTAATTTATATACATTCAAATTACTCATAAATGATTAATTTGGACTTTATAAAATGGTATAAACATGGAGATTTAATGGAATCTATCTGGAATAAAGTTAAAGCAAATATGAAAGCCCTACTGCCTGATCACAGTTTTAGAATGTGGATTCAGCCGATACAATTTATAGGGTATGAAGTCTCTGCTAATAACAATCCAGACAGCAATACCCAAGGATTTAAAGCTGAAAGAGGCAACCTAAATGCCAATCAAACCATTAATGAGCCAAAATCTGCTGTGATAAAACTTGCGTGCCCTAACTCTTTTTCAAAAAAAAGGATAAAAGAGAGCTATATAGCAGGAATAACTCAAGATTTTTTGAAGTTAGGCTATGAGCATGGATTAACAGATGTTGTAATAGATTTAGACATTGCAAACCGCAAAGCAGATACAAAAACAAGAGACACTCATAAAGATAGGGGATATAAAAAAGATATCCATGAAATCGGCTTTAGTTTTAATAAGGATAAAACAACTGATGTTGATAAGGGCAATAAAACTGGTCTAATCCCTATCTCTATATCTCAACTGACAGCTTCTGCTGTAAAACCTAAAACAGCACCAGCGGTAAAAAAGAACTCTATACACAGCAGCTCAATACGTTCAACCAATAAAAATCCAATTGGATCAGAAAATTATAGATATTCTCAATCTAATGATCAGCTTCCTCTGCCCGGATTAACCCGTATATTTGATACCGGCAGAATGCTAAAAAAAGATTACACCTTTGATCAGTTTGTTGTTGGAAACAATAATGACTTTGCATACTCTGCGTCACTTTCTTTAGCTCAAGGAGGCAGCAACTCAAACGGAGCACTATATCTACTTGCAGGAACCGGACTTGGAAAAAGCCATCTGGCACAGGCTGTAGGGCATCATGTTATTAATCAGGGTATTACAAACAAGGTCTTTTATATTACTGCCGAAGATTTTACCAATGAGATGGTTTACGCCATTCAAAACCATACGATCAACAACTTTAAAGAGAAGTACAGAAGAAAATGTGACGTTCTGATCCTTGAAGATATACATTTTCTGTCAGGTAAAGAGGCAACGCAAAAAGAGCTTGCCATTACTTTAGACTATCTGCTTGATGCAGATAAAAAAATTATCTTTAGCGGCTGTTATCTTCCTGATGATATTCCTAAGATGAATGATCAGCTAAAATCAAGATTGACCATGGGGCTTGTGACAAAAATGGAGGCTCCTGATTTTGAGACAAGAGTAAAAATTATCAAGAAAAAATCGCAGTTTAATGGCTATAAAATCCCAAATGAGGTTACGGATTATATTGCCCAAGAGCTTTGCGATAATGTAAGACAGTTGGAGAGCGGACTTTCAGGCATTATTACTAAAGGCTCTCTTATGGGTGAAAAGATCAATCTTGAGCTTGCTCGCGCTGTTCTTGAAAATATTTCAAAGAGTAAAAAAAACGTCACAATAGACACTATAAAAAGGTTGATTTGTAATGAATTTGGAATATCAGAATCTGAGCTTGTATCGACATCAAGAAAAAATAAGATAGTCTATCCAAGACAGGTTGCAATCTATCTATCACGCAAATATACAGATCAGCCGATAAAGACAATTGGAAAGAGCTTTAACCGATATCATGCTACTGCTATCCACTCAATAAATAGCGTTGAAAAGGCTATTCAGCAGCAAACTTCTGTGTCTGAGCAGCTAAATTATCTTTATAAAAAAATTGAGAGCGGAAAGATTTAGAATTGCTGCAACCATTTTTATCTCTGTAAACTGCTCTTAAGGTGTTAAATATGAGTCTAAAAGAGTCTCTCTATAAATCCCTTTATACGATAACCGGCGGGAATGCCACAATAAAACCAGAAGATTTATGCTGCTATGCTTATGACGCAACAGGCAGGATTTTTCTGCCAGATGTTGTTGTATTTCCTGCTTCTACGGCTGAAGTTTCTAATATACTTGCAGTTGCATCTACACAGAACATTCCTGTAATCCCGAGAGGGAGCGGCTCAGGTATGACAGGAGGCTCTCTTGCTGTTAAAGGCGGAATTGTAATGGTAATGAGCCGAATGAACCGTATCCTTGAGATTGACTGCGACAATTTGATTGCAAAGATAGAGCCGGGTGTTGTTACCGGCGAATTTCATAAGGCTGTAGAGAGGCATGGGCTTTTCTATCCCCCTGATCCTGCAAGTTCAGCGTTCTGCACCCTTGGCGGAAATTTAGGCGAATGTGCAGGCGGACCTAAAGCTGTTAAATATGGTGTTACACGAGACTATGTGCTCGGACTTGAGGCAGTGCTGCCGTCTGGACAAATTATTAAAACTGGTGTTAGAACTGCCAAAGGTGTTGCAGGCTATGATCTGACGCGTCTTATTGTCGGTTCAGAAGGTACTCTTGCAGTTATAACCCAGGCAACATTAAAACTTCTTCCGCTGCCTAAATCTGTAAAAACAATGGCTGTCCTCTTTCCATCTATTGAACAGGCTGCAAAGACTGTCTGTACAATCATCAAAGAAGAGTCAGTTCTACCCAGATGTGTAGAGTTTCTTGATAGATCATCAATTGAGTGTGTAAGAGAAAAATTCGGCTTTGATGTTCCTTATAATATTGATGCAATTTTAATCGTTGAAGTTGATGGAAGCGTTGAGGTTACACGAGAGGATTCTAAAAAGATAAAAAATTTCTGCATTGCTCAAGGTGCTGCCCATGTAGTTATTGCAGCAGATTCTGAAGAAGCGGCAAAATTATGGAGTGCAAGAAAGGCTTTATCAAGTGCTCTATTTAAAATTGCACCAAACAAGATAAACGAAGATATTGTGGTACCGTTAAGCCTTATTCCAGACATGGTTAGAAGAGTTGAGAAGATGCAGAAAAGAACAGGACTTAAAATTGTAAGTTTTGGTCATGCTGGCGATGGCAATATCCACTGCAACATAATGTATAACAAAAAAGATGCAGATCAGGTTAAACTTGCAGAGTCTGCTATGGACGAGCTTTTTGCACATACGCTTGAGCTTGGAGGCACTATCACAGGAGAGCATGGAGTTGGCATAACCAAAATCAACTACCTGCCTAAAGAGGTAAATGCTGGTGAAATAGAACTGATGAGGGGAATTAAAAAGGTTTTTGATCCCGGGAATATCTTAAATCCCGGGAAAATTTTTCTTTAGTTCATTCTTGCTGGATAGATATTCATTGTTAAGATGTGATCAAGCAGATCAAAATCGTCGCTATTACTATGTAATATTGCACAAGATATTGAATCTGAACAATATCTTGTACAGATAATATTATTTTTATTGAATTCTCCGAAACAATCAAGACTGTCTCTTGAGTCTTCAATCAGTTCCCCATCAAATACAAATTGATCATCGTGGTAGAATTTCATGTTGTTTCAGTTCCTTCAATTTAATTTTCGTTAATATTTGATAAATAAGATACTTTGATAACACAATATATACCGCCTGTTATTAATAATATAATAGATGCCCCCTTTATGGTCAACCCGTTTATTTCTCTTTTTATTCGGTTTTTATATTTTGATGTAAATGTATAGCTTTGAATTTACTACGACATATTTATCTTTTTTTAATATTTATTACCATCTCCTCAAGTTTGCTGACTAAAGGCTTTAGTGTCTCCTGCTTTGTTGCCGAGGTAAGTATCCCTTGATTTAAAAGCCACTGATTATCAAATTCGCTGATATTGATTTTATCTTGTTTGTTAAAAACATAGATAACAGGTATTGAATCCAATTTAAGTTTTTCAATTATCTTATCAACAGATTTCATCTGCTGCTCATATCTTGGATTGCTTATATCAACAACGTGCAGCAGAATATCGGCATCTTCAAGCTCCTCAAGGGTTGCATGAAAAGCCTCCATAAGTTCATCAGGAAGATTTTGAATAAATCCAACTGTATCTGTAATTATAACCTCGATATCACGGGGAAACTTAAGCCTTCTGCTTGACGGATCAAGTGTTGCAAAGAGTTTGTCTTCTGCTGTTATCTTGCTTTTTGTAAGGGTATTTAGCAGCGTAGATTTACCGGCATTTGTATAACCAACAATAGAGATAACAGGAACCTGTTTACGGTTTCTTTTTGCCCTCTGCTGATTTCTCTGCTTTCTTATCTGCTCTATCTCTTTGGCAAGAAGAGCTATCTTTTCACGAACCCTTCTGCGGTTTATCTCAAGTTTTGTCTCTCCAGGTCCTCTTCCGCCTATTCCACCGGTGAGCCTTGACATAGCAGTATTCTTTGTGATCAGACGAGGCATAAGATATTTAAGCTGTGCAAGTTCAACTTGAAGTTTTCCCTCACGGCTCTTTGCACGCCTGGCAAATATATCAAGTATAAGCTGGGTTCTGTCAATTACCTTCATCTCAACAAAATCTGCGATTGAACGTATCTGGGCAGGGGTAAGCTCAGTGTCAAAGATCATCATTGTCGCATATTTTTGAATAGCATGAATTGTAAGATCAGCAAGTTTGCCTTTACCAACCACAAATTTAGGATCGATCATCTTTCTTTTTTGCACTGCTGTTCCAATCACCTGAATCGTGCTTGTCCTGCAAAGCTCTTTAAGCTCATCTAATGATGCTGTAGAGTTTATTTCATCAGTTTTTGCATCTGAAGGAACGGCAACATGAATTAAAAGAGCCTTTTCGTCACCTGCTTCTGCCTTGTAAAGAGAGTTGATTCTTGCAAGCTCTGACTCAAGATCAACTATCATTCCGGTGCAATCCATTGCTAATGACTCAACAGATATGGGTTTCATAACCTCGTAAGGCTCCCCCTCATCTGAAGGGAGAATATGGGCTGGATAAATTCTATCTGCACAACCATCTTCATTTACAGTAACTGCTGCCATAAAATCTAATCTAAGAAGAGCAAGGTCTGTGAGATCGTCTTTAGTGAGAGGCTCATTGTTTAGATGGGTATGGATACACCGCAAACCTTTAAGCTGACCCGGTCTTGCCCTATGCCCGGGAGTTTCAGGTATTACAATTCCTTGAGCATCTCCTACAATCACATAGAGCGTTTTACCATCTCTGTTGATCAAAACAGCAACCTGCCGTCTGATATCATGAGAAATTGCAACAAGAGCTTGAAGCTGTGTTTTGGAAATAAGCTCTTCAGGAGGCGTTCTATAAAGGTATAAATTTTCAAGCTCTCTTATCTGAGTTGCCTTTAGACCGGCAGTGTTATCAATATTTTTTTTCATCAATGCTCTTTATATTTTATTGTAAAAATAAGAATTCCAATAATGGGTCAAGAAGATTTTAAGTTAATCATAAATTTTATTCGTAAGATTGATATGCTTGATACGACTCATCTGCCAACTCTTCAAAACGGGTGAATGCTCCTCTAAATACCATATTGGCTGTGCCGATCGAGCCGTTTCTGTTTTTGGCAATAATTATCTCTGCCTTACCTTTATTGGGGTTGTTCTCCTCTTTATTATATACTTCATCTCTATATATAAAGGCAACAATATCGGCATCCTGCTCAAGAGCACCAGATTCTCTAAGATCAGATAAGAGCGGACGTTTTTCAGCTCTCTGTTCAAGCATACGGTTGAGCTGAGAAAGTGCAATAACGGGAATATCAAGCTCTTTTGCAAGACCTTTAAGCGAGCGGGATATCTCTGCAATCTCAAGATCACGCCGCTCTGAATGAAAAGGTGCTTTCATCAACTGTAGATAGTCTATGACAACAAGACCTAATCCTCTGTCCATTTTAAGCCGGCGGGTTTTGGTTCTTATCTCCATTACAGTGATATTTGGGGTGTCATCAATAAATATAGGAAGATCATTTAATATTGAAGCTGCCTCAGACACACTGTGAAGGTCTTCGTCACTTATAAAACCACCTTTGAGTCTTTTTGAATCAATCTGTGCCTCTGAAGTTAAAAGTCTCATGGATAGCTGTTCTCGTGACATCTCAAGCGAAAAGACAGCTACTGGAACAGACTCTTTTAGTGCGACATTACGAGCGATATTAAGTGCAAAAGCAGTTTTTCCCATACTTGGTCTTGCAGCGATAATTATAAGGTCTGATTTTTGAAGACCTGATGTTATAGAATCCAACCTTCCATAACCTGTGGTAAGACCTGCTGCAAACCCGCCGTGCTCTTTGCTCTGTTCAATAGTTCTAATGTTTTCATCAATAAGATCACCAATACTTGTAAAAGAGGCAGTTGATTTTAATTCAGATATCTTAAAAACAGCATTTTGTGCAAAATCAATTATCTCTGCAAAATCTCCCCTGTCTTGCATACATCTCTCTATCATCTCCATTGAGCTGTGGATAAGCGCACGAAGCGTAGATTTTCCTTTGATTATGTTGGCATAATGGACAGCATTAATAGCCACAGGAGCAGTATCAGCAATAGCAGCTAAAAATGCTGCCCCTCCAATCCCTTCAAGTTCACCTTTCTCTTTCAATCGAGCCGCAACAGTTACAAGGTCAGCCGGCTCATCTTTAGAAAATAGTTCTACCACAGTTTTGAATATCTTTTCATGTGCCTTTTTGTAGAAATCCTCGGGCTTAAGAATTTCAAGAACATCTAATATAGTGTCATTATCTATAAATATGGCACTAAGCAGAGACTCTTCAGCATAGATATCATTAGGTGGAACTTTGTCTAAAAGCGGATCAATAACCTTTTGTTTTGAGTTTGCCACAGCACTATCCATAATTAATATAAAAGGGTTGGATTTTAATTTGAGAGTTGGATTTTAAGAATTTAAGCGGAAAAAAAAGATTCAGCCGAATGATCTATCACCCGGCTGAAAAATATTCAAATCAGTTTTTTAAAAAGCTGTTGATTAAACTAAAAAATTGTCAATCGCAAGATCAGTCGTTAGCCTTCTCGCCAATAACCTTGACTGTAATTTCAGGCTCAACATCTTTGTAAAGTCTTATAGGCACTTTGTACTCGCCAGCAACTTTAATCGGCTCTGCCAAAAGAATAGAGCGTCTCTCTACAATTATATTTTGAGCATCAAGAGCAGCTTTTATGTCGTGTGTTGTAACAGAACCATAAAGACGAATCTCTTCATACACTTTAGCTTTAATAACGCACTCAATACCTTTGACCTTTTCTGCCATCTCCTGAGCAAGGGCTTTCTCTTTGGCAATTTGGAGTTCAAATTTTAATCTTGCCTGCTCAATTAGCTTTTTATTCTGAGGTGTTGCCTCAACTGCCTTTCCTTGTGGGAAAAGATAGTTTCTTGCATATCCCGGTGCTACCTTACACTCTGTTCCAACAATCCCGAGAGTATCTATTGTTTCTTTAAGTATTACCTTCATGTTTTAGTAACCTCCAATAAAGGTTCATCCTGAATAACAGGTTTAAATTATTTTAAAATTCACTATGTTTCGATTATATAAAATCAATTATCTATTCAATAAATATATATCTATTGAATTTAGCAGCTTATCAGATTATCAATCAGATGAGTGCCAGTCTAAGATCAGTGCTCGTCAGAATTGCTTATTACCCCTATTTTTCTGAAGTTCATCCATGTATCAAAAAAACCAAGCCCCACTATTGCCAAAACAAGTATCTGTTGAATCGCAATTATACTGTAGATAGATATTTTCAGCAGAGCCGGCACATTTTTTTGTTCAAAAATAAACGAGATAACTGCAATTCCCTGAAAAAAATATATCGGCATCAGTATCATAATTAAGTTGAATGCTATAATCTTAATCTCTTTTCCGGGAATGAGCATTAATACACCCAAAACAATCACAACCCATACTATATGTTCTGGTGCTCTCCAGCGGTTAAGATTTTGGAGAGCTTTGAGAAGAATGCCCTTTTTATCTAAAATCTTTTTTATAAAAAGGGTGTTTACCCATACGACAAACGCAAGCATTGAAACTAATATACCCGGAATAACCCTTATCAATACATACCTGATAATCTGAATCGAAGCAGAGATCATCTCTATATTTTCAGGAGTCATTCCCATACTCTCATAAAGTGTAAGAGCAAGTTTCAGGTTGTCATCAACATAGCCTGAAACTATTGAAAGTGCCTCCTGACCAGTTGATGCTGCATATAAAAAAAAACCGGCAGAGCATATTCCAATTGTGGATATAAGAGTATATACAAAACTCTTTTCAATAGAGATTCTCTGCTCAAGAAATTCTCCAAGAAAAAAACCTGTCAGTAAAAATGCTCCATAAAACAGCATATCGACCGACAGGTATAATCTACCGGTTTCCGGAATTTTGCTGCTCAATTCTGATAAGCTGCCGGCAGCGTCTGAAAATTCATACGCTGCTATAAATGTGATTATAAAAACAGCAAGCATTATAAATGCACCGGGTTTTCTACCAAGCTTGAGCCTGAAATATAGAATCGGCATAGGCAGTATCACAGCCATAAAAAAGCCTAAAACAGGCAGATAGAGAGTGATAAATATAATCAGCATTGAAACAGCTATTCCTGAGAATATATCCATGAAAAGCCTGCTTTTTTCTTTAACCTCTACCATTGCCTCCAATGCTCCGCTTATGTTTAATTATAATCAGCCGATCAAGAGATCAGCTCAGTTTTCCAACATAAGGCAAAAGTGCGATTGTTCTTGCCTGCTTAATTGCTGTAGAAAGGGAACGCTGATGTTTTGCACAGGTTCCAGTTATTCTTCTTGGGATAATTTTGCCCCTTTCGGTTATAAATGATCTCAAGTTTTTAGAATCTTTATAATCAATTGCAATTGAGCTGTCAGCACAAAATCTGCATACTTTACGCCTCTGAAAAAATCTCTTTTTTGTGTTTTTTCTCTGAAATGTCATGCTACTCTTCCTCCTCTTGATCAAGATCATCATCTATGTCATCATCATCGTCATCATCGTCCATAGGGTCATTTGATGAGTCATCATCAGAATCTACAGCATCAAGTGATGTGACCTTATACTCAGGACCAGATGCAATCTCTTGTTTAAGAGCCTCTTCATCAATATCTTTTTCAAGAAGAATTGTCATAAACTTCATGATCTTCTCATCTAAGCGGAGGTTTCTCTCTAACTCTTTTACAATATCTCCATCTCCTCCATAGGTCAGGCAGAGATAGTAACCCCGAGATTTTTTCTTGATTTCATAGGCAAGTTTTCTGTTGCCCCAATCCTCAATTTTCACAAGAAGCCCGCCTATCTGGGTCAAAAGCGTAGTAAACTTCTTAAAAAGATTTTTTCTTGCCTCATCTTGAAGATCAGGATCGGCAATAAAAATGGTTTCATACCTTCTCATACGTTTCTCCTTACGGATAATAAAGCCCTGATGTAGTGTCAGGGCAAGGATTAAAATTACCACCCGATATTTTTCAGGTGACTTACTAAAAGATAGGGAATATATCACTCTAAATTTATTATGGTCAAGAAAAAATTCCATGTTGACATTGAGCTTCGGACTCATTAAACATTAAAAAGTTTTAAGCGAAAGCGATAAGAACAAAAAGCAGAACAATTGCTGAAAAGAAAAGCATTATCAAAAAATTGGAACTAAAATAAAGAGGATATATAAATGGCTAATGAAAAAAGAGCAGCTGATAAAAAAGAGATGGTTGATATAAGCTCCATTAAAATTGGTTATGGGCTTGGAGATTTAATGTTCGGGTCACTCAAAGAAGAGTGCCGTCAATACCTTGGTGATCCTGATGAGGAGGATATTGAGGTGTTTGATGGAGAGGAGTATGTGCACTGGTATTACGACCGCTGGAATATAGAGCTTTGCTTTGAAGGCTCTGAGAACTATAAATTGGGTACAATTATTGTTGAACATCCGAATGCTGTTTTAGGCGAAGAGCAAATTATGGGGAAAAGCATTCAATACATTAAGGACTATTTGAATAAAAATAATTACTCTTATGTGGTTGAAGCAGAGGAGATGGAAGATGATAATGTGGTTCTAATTGATGTCGATGATATGGAGTGCACCTTCATGTTTAGGGATAATCTGCTTGAGGGTGTACAGTGGAGCTATCTTTGGATTGATGATGATACCCCGCAGTGGCCCGAAAAACTGTTACAGTGATTATTTGAGTAAAGAATATCATTTGAGTGATGCCTTCCTTAAGAGCCTGTTTAAATATTCAGGCTCTTAAGATTTAGCCTAAAGCGTATAGAGGCAGAAAAGAGAATCCATTTAAGGCAGAAAGCTCTTTAAAAGTGCAATCTCCTCTGCCCAGCGGGCATCATCAGGGGTCTCCAAAATTAGAGGAATTCCATCAAATCGAGAATCTTCAATAATGCGTCTAAATATCTCAATGCCAAGAGTTCCTCCTCCTAAACTCTCATGACGATCAACCCTTGATGAAAAAGGCTTTTTAGAGTCATTTAGATGCATTCCTTTAAGATACTTAAAACCGATAATAGTATCAAACTGCTGCCATGTCTTTTTAAAACCCTCTTCTGACTTAAGAGCATATCCTGCCGAAAAGGAGTGGCAGGTATCAATACAGACACCGACTCTTGTTTTATCCTCAACCTTATCTATAATTTCTGCAATATGCTCAAATTTAAATCCAAGATTTGTTCCCTGTCCCGCAGTATTTTCAATTACAGGCACTGCACTTTTTGTTTTAGAGATGACCCAGTTTAAAGAGTCTGCAATAATTTTAAGAGACTCAGACTCGCTCGCCTTATTGAGATGGCTGCCGGGATGAAAATTGAGAGTAACAAGACCAAGCTGTTCACAACGCATCAGCTCATCAAGAAAAGCCTCTCTCGATTTTTTAAGCCCGTCTGCTTCAGGATGCCCGAGATTGATAAGATAGCTGTCATGTGCAAGAATCTGCCCGCTGTTATAGCCGTATCTGCTGCAATTTTCCTTAAATGCCGCAATGGTTTTATCGCTCAATGGAGGCGAACTCCACTGGCGTTGGTTTTTAGTAAAGAGTGCAAAGGCTGTTGCTCCAATATTATGGGCATTGAGAGGGGCATTTTGTACCCCTCCAGCAGCACTCACATGAGCACCAATATATTTCTTCATTTAAGTTCTCCTCAGGTTGATGCGATAATACTTTTTTTATCCTATAGTATATTATTTTATCATATTACGTGATAATTATGACTATAAAAGTTATTATGCAATACTTTACTTACTTCTTTTTTTAATAATTTTAATTAGATTTACTAAACAACTTTTATAAACACAAGAACAACACTTTACTTATTGAGGTTTTATGTCTGAAAACAGAACTACTTCTGAAAAACAGAAGATACTTATTGTTGATGACTCTCCAGAAAATATAGCGGTACTCAACAATATACTAAAAGAAGATTATACAATAAAAATAGCTACAAATGGAGAGAATGCTATATCTCTTATTAAACGTTATGATCTGCCTGATATAATACTGCTTGATATCATTATGCCCGGCATTGATGGGTATGAAGTCTGCCGTCAAATAAAAGCTGAAAAAAATAGTTCTGATATTCCTGTTATATTCATCTCTTCAAGAGATGATATTGAAGATGAGGAGAAAGGTTTTCAGATAGGTGCGGTTGATTATATTACAAAACCTGTAAGACCTTCTATTGTAAAAGCAAGGGTTAAAAACCATCTGCTCATAAAACAACAACGAGATTTGCTTAAAGAGAGCATCTCTATTTTGCAGCACAGAACTGTAATGCTGCAAAATCTACTTGATGATATATCCCAAACGGTATTGTCATTAAATTAATTTGAGGTTTTATGAGTCAAAAACTTGCTGCAACCGAAACACAGATAATCTTGATTGTTGATGATTCTTCGCTAAATGTCAAAATACTGAATCAAGCTCTTAAAGATGACTACACTATCAAAGTAGCTACAAACGGAGAGAGTGCACTCGAATATATCAAGGACTGTCTATATATTAGCGATATAAATCTGAAGCTGCCTGATATTATTCTGCTTGATATCATGATGCCCGGAATAAACGGATATGAGGTGTGCCAACAGCTAAAAAACAACAAAAATACTTCTGCTATTCCTGTCATATTTATCACATCAAAAGATGATATTGCTGATCAAGAGAAGGGATTTCATGTGGGTGCAGTTGATTACATTACCAAACCAATAAGTCCATCAATCGTAAAGGCAAGGGTAAAGACCCATCTGCTCATCAAAAGCCAGCAAGACCTTTTACAAAACAGCATCTCTGTTCTACAGCACAGAACAGAGATGCTTGAACGTCAAGCAGAGCTTGGTATGCTTGCTGCTGGTCTTGCCCATGATATAAACAACATTTTGTTTGTCTCAATGATGATTGAAAATCTTACCTCTATTATTCCAGACACTCTGCCAGAAAAAGAGATTATAAACGAGTATGTCAAAAGCACTATGGACAGCCTGAAAATGGGAAGAGAAATCTGCCGCAGCTTTACCGACTATCTTAAAGATGTTGGAGACGATGAGATGATCCAGCTCTTTTCATCACTTTTGCAGCCTCTGTATATGTTAGAAAAGACATATAAAGTGAAACTTTATAAGGATATAGCACCTAATCTGCCATACATAAAATGTAAAAGCTCTCAGATAAAACGGGTAATAGTAAATCTATTTATAAACGCCTGTCAGGCTGTTGAGGGGCAGCAGCTAAAAGATATCACCATAAAGGTATGGAGTAATAATGATCGTATCTTTTTTTCTATCAGCGATAATGGACCTGGAATAGCTGATAATGTGCTGCCTCATATTTTTGAGGAGCACTACACTACCAAAAAAGATGGCAATGGACTTGGACTCTCAATGGTCAAGAAAATTTTAGAGAGCCATAAAGGGACAATTAAATGTTTAACTGCTGTAGGTAAAGGGACAACTTTTACCTTTTCTCTGCCTACAATTTAGTAAAATAAGCATCTCCTGCATTTAATCTTCCATTTATATACTTTCCCAGTGCATAAACAGCCTGATCTGCTGATCTAAAAACAGCAAGCCCCTCTTTTTGCAGTGCTGCTGAAAGAGGATCATACAGCTCGCCGCTGTCAACAACCATAATGAGCGGTTTGTTATACTGTGCTGCAATATTAGAGATTTTTTTCACAATACTCTGTTCCACCTTTTGGGCAAGAGTTGCAAGCACAGGCGTGAGAGGGACAATTGCCACTACAACCGCATCAACTCCAGAATCTTTTAAAAGAGCCTCAATAATCGACTCATACACATCCTCTCCTGCCATTGGTGTTACATCTATTGGATTTTTAATATCTACAAGTTGGGTTAATTGGCTCTTTTCAAGTATATTTTTTATCCTTTGTTTGGTCTTGTGAGAAAATTTTGCCATCTCAAGTTTAAAATCTTCACCAAGAATATTATCAGCAATCCCAACAGATTCATAACCTGCATTACTGATTGCGGCTAACTTGCTGCCTCTTATCTTTTTGTTGTGAAGTGCAGCCGAAAGTTTTACAAGTCCTTCAAACTCTGTAAAAGTATTTGCGACCATTGCACCGGCTTGGCTAATACAAGATTTGCATATTTCATAATCACCAGCAAGAGAGGCTGTGTGTCCTGATGTTGCTTTTTTCCCTTCAGGAGTTCTTCCAGCCTTGTAAAAAACCACATCTTTTCCCTTTCTAACTCCGTCCCTTACAGCCCGTGCAAACTCAAGCCCGTCAAGCTCTTTAAATCCCTCCATATATGATGCAACGGTTGCAATATCAGAAATAGAGTTCAAATGGCGTAAAATATTGCCTGCTGTTAAATCTATCTGGTTGCCGATTGAGATCGCATATGCAGGGTCCATAAATGAGAGCTTGCTCATTCGAGTTATCATGTAGCCGCCGCTTTGGCTTACAAATGCTGTGTGTCTTGTGTAATCTCCACGAGATTTAGGAAGTTTATCTTCAGTAATAAAAATAGAGTCGTATTTTCCCGGGTGTGAGAGCACTCCAAGGCTGTTTCCCCCTAAAAATATGGTTCTACTATCTTTAGAGCCTCTTGACTCTTTAATTTTACGTTCAATTACAGCAGCCTTTGCCTCACTTCCTGAGACCTCCCCTACCCCTCCTGAAATCATAATTACGCTGTGTGCAGCATCATTTTCAATGAGCTGGTCAATCAGCTCCTCAACAACATTAGCACCAACAGCAAGGATCAATAGATCAACCTTTCCTTTTTCTGATTTCAGCTCACCAATAGAGGGAAAAGTTGGAATCCCGTCTATCTGTTCGACTCTTTGCGGATTTTCCGCAGCACAACTTTGATGGATAATAAAAAGTTTTGATCTGTTAAAACCATTTGCAACTATGTTCTGAACAATTATCCTGCCAGGATTGTTAGATTTTGCTGATACCCCAATAATTGCAATAGATTCAGGGTGCAGCAGCTTATCTATCTTAGGTGTAGAGTTTCTGTTATCTATTTGCGATAAAGGGGTGGAAAATCGGCACAATCCGTCAAGAGGAACCATCAGATACCTGTAAAATGCAAAAGGATTTATCTCAAGCTCCTCAATTATATATGGAGCCTCAGGATTTAACGGTGAAAAATGGTTGGCAAGTTTTATCATTGCAGCAAAGCACTCTTTAAGCTGCTCATCAGTAACTTTTCTCTTCTCTCCTCTGCCGACTCCTGTAAGTTTATCAAATGAGATAGTTTTTTTGTACAGATTAAAAAAAGTATCAGAATCTACCATCTCTGTAGATGCAGACACAACCGCCTCCCCTGCTCTGAAACGCTGGGCATAAAGTTCTGTATTGGTTCCTCCAAGACCAGCAGTAAGAATCATACCAAATTCACGGGTTCTCATCAGACTTACAAGCAGCTCGTTTCCAAACTCTGTTCCATCAGAAGGGAGAAACTCACATATTATAAATCCCTTTATATCGTTGTGTATTTGGTTTAAAAGCTCTTCATGGTCAAGATTACGGTAGGAAGGATAAGTATAATTTGCAGAATCAGTACCAATCTGGCTGCCATATGCCTCAATATTACGCATTATTATTGCAGCCTGCCTCTCAGGAATCTCATACATCATGCTTCTAATTGCAGAGAGGATATCAGTTCTGGTTTTGTTCGCAATCTTTACCCCTCCAGCGTCACTTTTATGAGCAATACATGAAGAGACAACTTTAATAACCACTTTATCCCCGGGTATGTTTGAGAGCATCTCATCTTCAAGCCGTCCATCTTTTTCAAAAAAATAGTACTTCAGCGGAGTTTCACCGCCGGTAAGATTTATCAACTCATAAACCTCATGCTCAAACAGATAATCTCTGTTTTCATTAGATGCTCTATCAAAAAGCCGTTCAATATCATCAATTTTTACATAGAGTTTCATTTTTACGCTCCTATTGTTCTTAGTTGGTATCTCTTAATCAATTTTATCAATACATCATTGTAACTACTGCTTAACAGTTATAAAATATCCCTTGAAAGAGCTGTCAGTGCGTGTTAGAAATTGAACCTTTCAATAAAACATCTGCATAAAGAATAATACAACACAAATTAATCATATAAATTATAAAAAGGATATCTGATGGTGAACATACTTATAAAAAGAAAAAGTTCTTTTTTAATAAAACGACCTTTATCTCTGCCTGCTATATCTCTACCCGCTATATCTCTACTTACCATATATATAATGATACTATCTGCCGTTATAATAGCAACGGAAAAACCTATTTTTGCTCAATCAGATGATGTTAAATTGATCGATAGAATAGTAGCTGTTGTCAATAACGATATCATTACTCTTGTTGAGCTTAACACAGCCATGCAGCCATACTTAGTAAAACTTGAAACTTCTGATTATGGACTAGATAAGAAAAAGGAGATTAGGTATCAGTTGACAAGAGATATGATAAACCGCATGGTTGAGCGTAAAATTACAGATCAAGAGGCAAGGCGGCTTAGAATTACTGTTTCAGATAAAGAGGTTGATGCTGCAATAGAAAAGCTTAAAGAGTCTCAATTGATGAGTCAACAAGAGCTTGAAAAAGCACTTCTCGAAGATGGGATTCCATTCCCAGTTTACAAGGATATGATTCGTGATGAGATATTAAGACCAAAGCTTATCAACCAGAGCGTTAAATCTAAGGTTGTGATTACAGATAGTGATATAAAAGAGTATTATGAGAAAAATATTAAAAATTTTTCCGGCAAAAAAAAGTATTATCTAAGAAATATTCTTTTAAAGGCAGACGAGTTGACCTCTAAGGCAGATAAAGAGAGTCAGAAAAATAGAGCAGATCAGATTAAGCAGCGTCTTGATGCTGGCGAAGATTTCAAGACAGTTGCAGCAGCAGAGTCTGACGCACCTAATGCCTCAGAAGGCGGTGATCTTGGTTTTTTTGACTGGGATATCCTTTCAGACAGCATTAAAAATTCAATCTCCAACCTTAACGCTGGTCAGCACACAGGCGTAATAGCAACAGATCAAGGGTATCAGATTTTTTATATTGAAAAGATTGATAGTCAGGAGGTAGCCCCGTTAAACGAGGTATCAGAAAATGTCTCAAAAAAACTGTATGATGATATTGTTGAAAAAAAATTCAGAGAGTGGATGGATGCACTTAAAGAGAAATCTCATATTAAAATAATGCTATAAAAAATAGAGATTCCAGCATAAAAGGCATCATAGGAGAAGGATATGCAGCGGGACCGCAATGAAATATTAGCTGAGAGCGTCAAAAGACTTTTAAGACGAGGGGCAACTAAATCCCTGCAAAAAATTATCAAAAAAACCCGTCCTGTAGATTTGGCACTGGTTTTTAGGGAACTCTCGCGGGATAGCCGGTTCAAAATGTTTAACTTGATGAACGATCCTGAAGAGAAGGGACTTCTCCTTTCAGAGCTTGAAGAGCCGATTTTCCTTGAGTTGATAGATCAGCTTAAACTTGAAGATATAGTTGAAATCTTTGAGAATATGCCTGCTGATGATGTTGCAGAGCTTCTTGGGCATCTTGATGATAAAATTGCAGATACAATTCTTGAGAAGATGAAAAATGAAGATTCTCAAGAAGTTGAACATCTTATGAGTTATGGCGAAGGAACTGCCGGAAGTATAATGGTTCCTGATTTCATTGCCCTTAGAGAGGATATGGGTGCAAGAGATGTGATTGCAGCCCTGCAAAATGACTATCTTGATGTTGAGATGCCGTTTTATATCTATGTTGTTGATGAGTATGGAAAACTTGTCGGGATAAGCTCTTTAAGGCAGCTTGTTGTGGTACACCCTGAAAAGCCTCTTAAAGATTTCATGATACGAGATATTGTATCGGTAAACACATATACAGACTGCGAAAAGGTAGCAGAGCTTGTTGCCCGATATGACTTTCTTGCTGTGCCGGTTGTAGATGATGATAACAGGCTTGTCGGGATTGTAACGGTAGATGATGTTATAGATATCATAAGCGAAGAGGCAACAGGTGATATTCTTAAAATGGCTGGTGTGGGCGAAGATTATGTTGAGACGCAAACCATTCTCCGCGGAACGCGTATAAGACTGCCTTGGCTGTTTACAAGCTGTTTAGGCGGACTTGTCGCATCTTTGATTATCAGCGGATTCCATGAAAGTTTGTCAAAATTTGCATATTTAGCTGTCTATATTCCTGTAATTACCGGAATGGGTGGAAATATCGGTATCCAATCCTCAACTGTTGTTGTCAGAGGTATTGCAACCGGCAGGATCAACACAAAAGATTTGTGGACTGTTGTTGCAAAAGAGATTTCTATCGGGTTGATTCTTGGGCTTATATACGGTTTTATGATTGGCTTGGTCGCAAAGATTCGTTACATGGAAGAGCCTCTATCACTTATGTTTGCATTTTCAGTAGCTCTTGCTGTTTTAGTATCAATGTCAGTGGCTGCACTTATGGGGTCTTTTGTTCCAATGCTGTTTCAGAAGGTGCATATTGACCCTGCTGTAGCAACTGGTCCGTTTGTCACAACTTCTGTTGACGTGGTAAGCGTATTCTCCTATTTAACTATTGCTACTCTGCTTCTTGGGTTTTAATTCTTCTTTGTCTATTGTCAATTCTCTTCAATGCTGATTACAATAATATTCAATATGTTATATCAAATAGTTTAAGATTATTATGACTGATTCATTTTCAACTGATGCAGTTCTTTTAAGACGGATAGAGTATGGAGATTATGATTTAATAGTAACCTACTTTACCCGCTCAATGGGAAGAATATCAGTAATAGCTAAAAATGCAAAAAAGAGCGTCCGCCGTTTTGCAGGTGCTCTTGACCCTTTTATAGCCATGAATATCGAGTGTTCGCTGCCTAAACGAAAAGGTTCTCTTCCTATTTTAAATAGAGTAGATATTGAAAACCCTTTTCCTAATATTCGTACCAGCACAGCAAAGACAGGATATGCAAGCTACTGGGTTGAGATTATCAACTCATGGATGGACGAAGGAAAACCAGATGAGGCAGTTTATGATCTTATATTTCATGTTCTTGATTCGCTTAACAGCGGTAAAATTCCAGTTGAGGTTTTAAGTGTTCTTTTTCAGATACGGTTCATGGGAATATCAGGATTTACACCAAATTTATTAGAGTGCGGTCAATGCGGTATGCCTCTTGATGAAATCCGCCAGCACAAAGTAACGTTTGATTTAGCCGCAGGCAGGCTTATATGTGACAGATGCAGCGGTGTTAATGGTATTAATAATTTCCCTAAAAACGGCTGCGAGATTAATGAGATAGTTCTAAAATATGTCTTGCCTGAACAGACATCTTTATCTTTGAATTATCTCAATAATGTATCAAGTTCTGGAATATCTGTCTCTAAAGGAACGCTCAAGCAGCTATCATGGATTAGCAGCACAGATATAAGATGTGCAGAGAGGCTGAAATTTTCCAGAACTGCGGTAAAAGAGGGAGAACATCTGTTAGAGGGATTTATTCCATGCCATATCGGCAGGCGTATGAAGAGTTTGAATTTTCTGCATCGAATTAGACAGAATAATGTATAGAATCTGGTTTGCCTACAGATATTGAATCTGTTTACAGAGCAATTTTCAACAAAATGATTATTAAATAAAAAGATACAAACAGTGATACTATGAACTTTAAAACCATTCTTGAACAGCAAGAGATAAAATCATCAGTTCCATGCCGTATTGATTTAGGCGGAACTCTTGATATAAGCACATTTTTTTTACCGCTTGGACACTTAAACCCTGCAACATTTAATATTGCCCTTGATATGAGAACCACAGTAACCTTATCTCCATGGAGAGACGGACATATTAAAATATCATCTAAAGGGTTTGAGAGTGCAGAGTTTGCGGCACGAACAGCACCCTTTAACCACCCGATGGGGTTGATGTTTGCAGTGGTTAGATTTTTTAATGGAAGCGGCGTTCATGTTCAGATTGAGTCAACATCACCGCCGAGAAGTGCACTTGGAGGCTCTTCTTCTGCTGCTGTGGCTATGATTGCAGCGTTTAAATCAGCTATAAACAAGGCTCAATCATCAAACATTGAACTATCAAAACAAGATGTTGATTATATCCGATCAACTAATATTAACTCCATGGAACCTGCACAAATTTCTATGCTTGCCCACTATATTGAATCAAGCGTGGCTGGAGTGCCGTGCGGATTGCAAGATCAGCTTGCAGCAGCTTATGGAGGTGTTAATTGCTGGTATTGGCGAATGGGTGGAAATGGAATATCTTTTACTCAAGATAACCTTGTTTCAAATCAAAATCAAATTAAGAAGTCAGATATAGGAACAATATCAGATGGTTGTCAATTTGATATTAATAACAACATTTTAGTTGCTTACTGTGGTATTCCTCATGTATCAAGCGACATAAATAGAAGATGGGTCAACAGTTTTCTTGCTGGTGAAAATCGTGATAAATGGGAACGGATAATAAAAATTACCCGTGATTTTTCAAATGCTGTTAAAACGCATGATTTCAACCTTGCAGCAGATTTGATGAATCAAGAGACTCAGATACGTCTTGATATGACTCCTGATGTTCTTGACAAGACAGGCAAGCTCCTTTTTGAGTGTGCAAAAAAACTTGGCTGCGGTGCAAGATTTACAGGTGCAGGCGGCGGAGGCTGCTTGTGGGCAGTTGGAGAGAAGAGTGATATCGCTGCATTGAAAAATGGGTGGAAAAATATTGTTGATAAAGAGCCAGCAGCAGATATTCTCAAGACCAAAGTGGATTTTGAGGGGATTATGCTGCACTAAACAGCATTAATAAAATGAGAAATATAAGATATGAATCGTTCAGAAATACTAAGCAGACTTTATAACTACAAAAAAAAATATCAAGAAAAATATAGATTTACCAAAATTGGAATATTTGGTTCTGTGGCAAAAGGTATTTCCAATGATAAAAGTGATATTGATATTGTTGTTGAACAGATAGAGCCAGACATCTTTCTTTTAGGCTGTATTAAAACCGATTTAGAAGAAGAGTTTGGGAAAAAAGTAGATATAGTACGCTTGCGTAAAGAAATGAACTCTTTTCTTAAGAACAGAATCGAACTGGAAGCTGTTTATGTATGATAAAGAACTTTTACATGAGATTTTGACACAAATATTGAAATCTACTGATACTGTTCTTTATCGGTTTAACCCTGTTAAAGAAATTAAAGACTTCACAGATTCCCAAGCTGGCATGGAAAAACTTGATGCAATATGTATGCAATTAATAGTGATTGGAGAGAGCCTAAAAAATATTGATAAAATAACTAATGGCTTGTTTCTTTCAAGATACCCTCAAATCAATTGGAAGGGTGCAAAGGCAATGAGAGATATAATAAGTCATCATTATTTTGAGATTGACGTTGAAGTGATTTTTGATGTTTGCAAAAATAAAATAAAACCTCTTCGGGACACAATTACTAATATGATTATTGACATTAATAATCCATAAAAAAGAGCATAAATTATACAATTATAATTTAGTATAAATAGAACTATATTTTTATTTTTTTAATCTCAATAAAAACAAAGAGAGAAACAATGAACTTTCAAGATGTAATTTTAAATTTACAGAAATTTTGGGCAGAAAAGGGCTGTGTTCTTATACAGTCCTACGATGAGGAGGTGGGAGCAGGAACATTCCACCACGCAACGCTTTTAAAATCACTTGGACCTGAGCCGTGGAAAGTGGCTTATGTGCAGCCGTCAAGACGCCCGACTGACGGTCGTTATGGCGAGAATCCAAACCGCCTCCAGCACTATTACCAGTATCAGGTGCTTTTAAAGCCATCTCCTCCTGATGTGCAGCAGCTCTACCTTGACAGCCTTAAAGTGATTGGAATCGACCCTTTAGAGCATGATATCAGGTTTGTTGAAGATGATTGGGAATCTCCAACTCTTGGAGCATCTGGACTTGGCTGGGAGGTTTGGCTTGATGGAATGGAGGTTACCCAGTTCACCTATTTTCAGATGGCAGGAAGTTTAGAGCTGAAACCTGTATCTGTAGAGCTGACTTACGGACTTGAAAGGCTCTGCATGTATCTGCAAGGAGTGAACAGCGTATATGATCTTAAATGGAACGACACTGTAAGTTATGGAGATGTCTATCACCAGCAGGAAGTTGAGCAGTCAACGTATAACTTTGAGGCTGCAAACACAGAGGTGTTGTTTGATTTTTTCCAAAAATATGAGTCTGAATCTTTACGTATTGTAAAACTGGGGCTTGTTCTTCCAGCTTACGAGTTCTGCCTGAAATGTTCACACACATTTAACCTGTTAGATGCAAGGGGTGCAATCAGCGTTACCGAAAGAACAGGGTATATAGGAAGGATAAGAAATCTTGCAAGAGAGTGTGCAAAAGCTTATGTAGCACAGCGTGAAGCCCTTGGATATCCACTTTTAAAACATGTAGAGCAGGTGTAAGCAATGAAAGAAGATTTTTTATTAGAAATTGGTGCGGAAGAGATACCAGCGGGCTATATTATTCCAGCATTAGAGGCACTTAGGGAAAATATCTTAAAATCTCTTGATAAATTTCGTATTGAACATAAAGATGCACAAATTTTTGGAACGCCGCGCCGCCTTGCAGTTATTGTTAAAGATGTGGCTTTGATGCAGAAAGCACAAACATCAACCCTTACAGGACCGCCTGCAACTGCTGGCTTTGACAAAGAGGGAAAACCTACAATTGCAGCTCATAAATTTGCTGAAAAAGCGGGCGTTTCAATAGAAGAGATAAAAGTTGTAGAGACTGAAAAGGGAAGCTATTTAACGGCTTTAAAACAGGAAAAGTGTGAGAGTGCCGCCTCAATTCTTGAATCAACCCTTCCTGAAATTATCCTTGCAACTCCATTTCCTAAAAGCATGAGATGGGGAGATTTATCTATAAGTTTTGCCCGTCCGATTATCTCTGTGTTAGCACTTTTAGGCAGAACTCCTTTAAAATTTGAAATCGGAACATCAACGCCTTTGAGCCAGAATATAAAATCTTCTGATTTTGTGTTTGGTCATCAATTTATGTATCCAGATAAATTTAAGGTTGCTTCACCAGCAGATTACAAACAGGTATTAAAAGATGCTGGAGTAATTGTTGATATTGAAGAGAGAAAAGCTCTTTTGCGGGAAAAGATTGAGGCAGTTGCACAGGAGAGCGGAAGCACGATTTTAGCTGATGATGAGCTGGTTGATATTGTTACTAATCTTGTTGAGTATCCTTATCCTGTTCTTGGCAGATTTGATGAAAAATTTCTTGAGGTTCCAGATGAGGCTCTTATTACAGCTATGAGAGAGCATCAGAAATATTTTTCTCTTATAGATAAACAAGGCTGTCTAAAACCGTGCTTTATTGCTGTAAACAACACGCTTACAAAAGATATGGCTGTTGTTGCAAATGGACATGAGAGAGTTCTTCGGGCGAGGCTTTCTGATGCCCAATTTTTCTATAAGGTTGATCTTGAATCTTCTATGGATCAGTTTGCTGAAAAGCTCAAAAAAGTTACTTTTCAAGCTCAACTTGGCTCTATGTTTGAAAAAAGAGAGCGTCTTGTTAAGTTATCATCATATATTGTGGATATGCTCGATACTAACAATCAATCTGTTCAAGCTGTTCAAGAAAATATTGCTGCTGTTGAAAATATTGAGACGCTTAGAAAAAATACAATCCGTGCTGCCCAGTTGTGCAAGGCTGATCTTGTAAGCCAGATGGTTATTGAGTTTACAAAACTTCAAGGAGTAATCGGCAGGGTTTATGCGTTAAAAGGCGGAGAGAATAAAGATGTTGCCGATGCAGTTGAGCAGCATTACAGACCAGTCCATTCAGGCGGAGAGCTTCCAGATAATTTGACCAGTAGAATCCTTGCAATTGCAGACAAGATAGACACTATCTGCGGCTGTTTTTCCATTGATCTTATTCCGACCGGAGCTTCTGATCCGTATGCACTGCGCCGTCAGAGCATTGGAATTCTTCAGATTATGATGGCTTCAAATTTTACATTCTCTTTAAGAGAGCTTGTTGAAAAGGCAGTGTCTCTATATCTATCTGACTCTGAAAAGGGCAATAACTCTGACAAAGCAAACGTCCAAAATAGTAAAACTATAACCGACAATGTGATGAGTTTTATAAAGGCAAGAATGAGCAACATGCTTGTTGAGCAGGGACACTCTAAAGAGGCTGTTGTGTCCGCATTATCCGTTGGATTTGATAATGTGCCTGATGCAGTTCTGCGTATAAAAGCTCTTGATGTTCTAAGACAAGCTCCAGATTTTGAACCTTTATCAGCAGCATTTAAGCGGGTTGTAAATATACTTAAAAAATCAGACGCAGCCGCAAAGACAGATGTTGCTCTAAAAGCAGATATGACCGAAAAACAGGTAGCCGGCGTATCTCAAAAAATAGAAGTTGATGAGGCTTTATTTGATAGTGATTCTGAAAAGTCTCTTTATGCTGCGTCAAACAGTCTCTCTGATCGAGTTCAGGGTTTTATTTCGCAAAATGATTATGACTCAGCACTTAAAGAGGTTGCATCTATCCGCCCAGAAGTTGACCGTTTTTTTGATGATGTTATGGTAATGGTTGATGATGAGGCTGTAAAAAATAATAGAATTACCCTTCTTTCACGAGTGGCAGCAATTTTTGAAAATATTGCAGATTTTTCACAGATATAAAAAAGTAATAAAACTTGTAAAGACTTTAAAATAAATGAGAGCTTACTAAAAGTCTTGGACTAAAGTCCATAGTTTTTACTAACGATTTGGGACAATAAAACAGAAGGAGATATAAATATATGGCAGGCGGATTTGATCCTGAAAAGGATAAGTTGCTTAAAGAGTGGAAATGCGAAGAGACTGGATTGATTGTATCTATCCATCAATATGGAGATGGTGAGCCTAAAGTTCAGATAGGTCCTCGAATATTAAAGAAAAAAGATGGAACAGACAGAGGACCAAGCAAAGCAGGACGATTAACAATTGAAGATATAATGTGGTTTTATGGAATAATAGATGAGGTAAAAGATGAGCTTTCAGACCTGGTCGGACCTGAATGATCCATCTTTGATTCCTCCTCTTGGAGGTCGCAATCAGCCTGATTTGGGGACAGTTGCTCTTATGGTCAGCACTGCCCCTGATTTCAGGTATATTGAATCAAATACAGGAAAAATATCATCTAAACAGCCCTTTTTTCTCGCAAATCTTATTCTTATTGAGCAAGATTCTAATATTATTAAACAAGATTCTAAAAATCACCAAAATGATGGTATAAATAGACAAACAGTTCATATTTCTTCAACAGATCGTATCTCTTCTAAAGTTACAGTTACTGGACCGTATCTTGGTGCTCCTGCTGCTGTGATGATATTAGAATCTCTTATTGCAAGGGGAGTCAAAAAAGTTGTGGTTGTCGGGTGGTGCGGGGCTGTATCTGATCGGCTGCAGATTGGCGATATTTTTCTACCTGATAGTGCAATATCTGATGAAGGGACATCACGGAACTATATAGAGATGCCTTCAGATACAGATTTTCCAACAGTTCTGCCAAGCTATAATCTTTCACAAAAGATAGTGCGGGCTTTTAGCTGCAAAACAGGCAGAATCTGGACAACTGATGCTATTTATAGAGAGACCGCAAAAAAAATCTCCTTTTTTCGAGATATGGGTGCTGTTGCGGTTGAGATGGAGTGTTCTGCCCTGTTTGCTGCGGCTCAATACCGTAAAATTGATATTGCCTCAATTTTGATTGTCTCTGATGTGCTTACATCAAACGAGTGGAGACCGGGATTTAAAGAGAGTGCGTTTAAGGAATCTCGCAAAAGGGTGCTTAATTCAATTACCGATATAGCCAGCCGAATTTAAAAGATTCCTAAATATTTCTTTCATGCAGGTTATCTACTGACCTTTTGTACAGCCGATTTTTTCAATAAGAGCCTATTTTTTGACGCTCTGAAATTGCCAATTCTGCAATAAGCAGCAGAACCGCAGGCAGCAGAACCCACTGAAATCTATTCTCCCAAACCTTTTTTTTGCCGCTTTGAAGGGTTTTCTTTTCCATATTTTTCTGAATCTCGCTGGTGTATATCTTATCTAAATCCATATCACCAGCAACTGATTTAACATAAAGCCCATTACCAGCAGCGGCTATTTTCTGCAACGCCTCATCATCAACCTTTGACATGATGATCCTGCCTTTATCATCTTTCTTAAAACCACCGTTTGGATCAGGTATTGGAGCACCATCTTGCTGACCAACACCAATACAAAATATTCTGATTCCGTTTTTTGCAGCTTCAGCAGCAACTGCAACTGGATCGCCGGCAGTGTTCTCTCCATCTGTGATTAAAATTATAGCTTTTTCGGTATCTGAACCAGCTTCAAAACCTTTTATTGCTGTTTGAATTGCTCCGCTTATGTCAGTTCCACCCATTGGAAGATAATCTGGATTTAAGGCATTAAGGAAAATTGAAAATCCTGAATAATCAAGTGTTAATGGGCATTGAAGAATAGCTGCCCCCGCAAATGCAACAAGACCCGCTCTATCTGATTGCATCATATTCAAAAGATCGATAATCTCACGCTTTGCCTGCTCTAATCTGGCAGGCTTGATATCAGTTGCAAGCATACTTTTAGAGCAATCCAATGCAATCATAATATCTACACCTTTTTCTTTTACCTCTTCCCACCTAAATCCAGCAAGAGGTCCTGTCATGGAAATAACAAGCAGAAAAATAGAGAGAACAAGCAGAATAGATTTAATCCACTGCCGCTGCCTGCTGTAACCTAAAATCATCGTGCTTATAAGAGATGAAGAGATAAACCTTCTTACAACTCTTGAGCGTTTGCGGATGCCATAAACTACAAACCCTGACAAGATCACAGCAAGCCATATAAGATAAAAGATGTTTGGATTTGAAAATTTCATCTTTACGGTATCCTTATCAATCTTGTGTTTGACAAAACTATATAAATTCCAAGCAGTGTAAGTGCTGGAGTTAAAAGCCACAAATAGAGATCATTGTATTCTGCCCACGATTTGACATCAACTTTTGTCTTTTCAAGATTGTCAATAATCTTGTAGATTTCTGCAAGGCTGTTCACATCTCGTGCTGCAAAAAAAGCTCCTTTTGTCATATCAGCCATTTTTTTAAGGGTATCATGATCAATATCGACATTTTGATAGATGTATCTTTGACCCAAAATAGGGTCATTAATTAAAAATGGGGCTTTTCCCTTTTTTCCAACTCCGATTGTGTAGATTTTTACACCCTGCTCTGCTGCAATTGATGCTGCTGTTTCAGGAGAAATTGCTCCGCTGTTGCTGCTGCCGTCAGTAAGCAGAATAATGATATTTGATTTGCTTTTAATATCTTCAAGCCGTTTTAGAGATATGCCGACTGCGTCCCCGATTGCTGTGCTCGGTCCGGCAGCTCCGATTTTGAGCCTCTCTAAAATAAACGAGATGGTGTTATAATCACGAGTAAGAGGAAGCTGGGTAAATGCCTGTGAACCAAACACAACCATGCCGATTCTATCACCTTCCCGTTCGATTATAAAATCGTTCACAACCTCTTTAACAGCATCGAGCCGATTTATAATCTTTCCCTTAGTTGAAAAATCAAGAGCTGCCATTGATTCTGAGAGATCAAGTGCAAGGATTATGTTAATGCCTTCGGTAGTTACATCAACCTTTTTTGTACCAAATTGAGGACGGGCAAGTGCAGCGATCATCAATGCAAGTGCTGTATATTTTAATACGGGAAGCAGACGAAATAAAATAGAGGTTAATGAGGAGGTTATAAATTTTGAGCTGTCCGCCTGCACAAAAGATAGAGAAGATAGATTAATTGAAGGGTAGTGCCCTGACTCGGTTAAACCGCCTTTTTTATACATGCAAAGATAAATAAGAAGCGGAATAATCGCGAGAAGAATAAGAAACAGAGGAGATGCAAAACGAAACATTATCTACTTTTCACCTCCACCTAAAATGGGCTTTGTTAGATTTACGCTCTGTTTATTTTCATTTTCATTTGACTTTAATCTTCCTGCCATTACTGAATCAATAAATTGACGTACAAACTGCTCGTCAGATTTCATCTGGTCAAGCTCAGGCATAACTGCTGCATATTTAACCATTGAAGATGATAGAAAAAACTCTCTTAAAGGAGACGTTAGACTCTTTTCTATTTTTAGTGTGTTAATTGCACAAATTATCTCTTGCGTGGTCATTTCAGGGGCATTTATATCAAACATCTTGCCGATAAACGTCTTTACAAGTGCTGTAATCCTAAAATAGTAGAGTCTTGGGTCAGTTGTGATTAAATCTGCAATAGATGAAAGTTCTCTTAAAGCTGCCTCATCAGGAGGAAGAGGAGGAGGCAGCAAGATCATATCTTTTTGCGTATGCTTATTTAACCGCTTTTTTATATATCGGAATAAAAAATATCCAGCAGCAAGAGACAATAAAAGTGCAATTGCAGCAATAATAAAATTTAAAACAGCAGGGTCAATGCCAACTTCAACAGGCGGTTTTATATCGTGGATATCTTGCATTCCCTGCACTAACCCGCTGCTGCCTTGAATCGGCTGAGAAGCTTGAGCAGCCTGCATACTTTGACTACCTTGCATCTTTTAGATCAACCTCATTCTCTTTTCTCTGTATCTGAAATATTCAATCAAAGTATCTGCAACAGATACCTCTGTGCTAATCTCAACCGAGTCAACCCGTGCAGATTTCAGACTGTCGATTATCTGCTTATGATAAGATTGACGCTTTTGCAGATAAAGCTCTCGTACAATCTTATTTCCTGCATCTATTAGAATATTTTGACCTGTTTCAAAACATCTCATAGATACAATACCAGCAGAGGGAAGCTCAAATTCACCTTTATCAAATATTATAACCCCGATAAGTTCATGACGTTGGCGTGCTGTTCTCAAAGATTTTATGTAGCCGCTGGATATAAAATCTGAAATCACAAAAGATAAGCTCTTTTTTCTTGAAATAGAGGATAAAAAGTCAAGTGCTGCTGTGATATCAGTGCCTTCTCCTTCAGGGACAAATGTAAATATCTCAGTAATAAGCCTCCATATGTGACCAGAACCTTTTTTAGGAGGAATATACTTCTCAACTCTATCGGTAAAAAATATTGCTCCAACTTTATCATTATTTCTGATTGCACTAAATGCAAGAACAGAAGCCGCCTCTGCTGCTTTTTCAAGTTTCATTCCTGAAAAGGTGCCGAATTTAAGAGAAGAACTCATATCAATCAAAAGCATCACAATACTTTCTCTTTCTTCCCTATAGAGCTTGATAAATGGTCGTCCAAGACGGGCTGATACCTTCCAGTCAATAGATTTTATATCATCACCCGGAGAGTACTCTCTGACCTCTTCAAACTCAATTCCCGAGCCTCTAAAAACAGACTTGTACTGACCTGCCATGATTGTGTTGACTGTACGGCTTCCCTTTATATGTATCCTTC
Organism: uncultured Desulfobacterales bacterium; assembly: GCA_964539635.1. GTDB lineage: Bacteria > Desulfobacterota > Desulfobacteria > Desulfobacterales > Desulfobacteraceae > Desulfamplus. The sequence continues at coordinate 124,908 of CAZIJN010000007.1, forward strand.
TGATCTTTTTTATAATATCTGCTGGAATCATGTTTTTGTATATTTTAAGACTCTGTTATTGATATAGACAAACTTAATCCTCTTAAGATTCTATCTTCATTACTTAATAAGTTTTTAGAGTTCAAATAGCTTTGAGTCAATTGATGTATCATAATAACGTAGCTTGAAAGGCACTCCAATAAATCCTCAAACTTATCATAATATACTCTAATAGGTAGATTATTCTTAGTGTCTTCCAGTTCTAATAACACTATCATGTTATCCAATCTACTTAGACCAAAAAAAGATTTTATAAAACAAATATCATCCGATTCATTTTTATAGTTTCCATTATTGTATAATCCTACTTTGGATAAAACTTTTTCAATAAAATCGATTTTATTTGATACAAAACCATTTTTATGCACAATGACATGCCTTAACTCTGATATTAAAGATACCATCAATGGTAAATTTTTATTAATTGCATTATCCTTCTCATAAGTTGACAGTGTATCTATTTTTTTTCTGATTTGTTTTAAAATACTATAAGGTTTCTCTTTCTTTTTTGTGGTTTGGTTAATAAACCATTCCATATTCTGATTTTGTATCTCATTTATTGAGAGAGTACCAAAGTCTTTCGCAACCCAAAATGTATTATCTATAAATCCTACATATGAATATAACTTCTCAAGATATTGCTCAAAGGCTTCATATGCCTCTACTAATAACCATTGATACTGTTTATTGTGATAATAATATAGCGATTCAATCTTATCTTCAATTGTAACTACATAATCACCAATACTTACTATCGAATTATCAAACGGAATACGCAATAACATATTACCCCAACCAACTGGGATACCTTTAGTGTCAGATAAGCCATTATGAACTTCTTGCAGTTGCTGAAGTTGTTTGTATGTCGAATTTGAAATTTGTTTTGTAAAATTTCTATAATATTCTATCTTTGATATTGATTTTACATATATTTCAAAAGCATTTTTTAAAAAAAACTCGGTTGTCATATTCACCTATTTAAAGATTATAAAGAACAATCATTTCGAATAATTTCCATCAATCAAGAAAAATCAATGATAACTATACAGTTATGTACTATAGCACTTGTACAAATGATTAATAAGTCATGTTAAGTAGTGAATATGGAAAATCAATGGTTCTGGCATTTTGATAACCACATAGATCCCTTATTTATCAAGAATGGTGCGTAACATCACTTAATAATTAGAGATGCGCAGAAAGACATCTTTAATCTTAAAAAATAGTACAAAAAACAACGGCTTTAATTTAATAAAGATGCTATCTTTATTCTTAAAGTGAGATATCTTCAAGCACTCTGTTTTTTACGTGTGGTACAACTATATTTATAAAGCTCTCCATTGTCATACCCATCTTTACATTACCATCAAGAGTTCTAACAGATAGAGTTGATGATTCACGCTCTTTATCTCCAATTGTAATTATAAGAGGCGTGTAATTAACTTGGGCATCTCTGATTTTCTTTTTAAGGCTCTCTGTTCTCGTGTCAACCTCGCACCGTATCCCATGTTCTGAGAGTTCACTGCTGACACTATGAGCATAAGGGGCAAGCTCATCATTTATCGGAAGAATCACTGCCTGTACAGGTGCAAGCCATAATGGAAATTTTCCTGCAAAGTGTTCAACTAAAATCCCAAAAAACCGCTCAATCGAACCATATATAACACGGTGGATCATTATTGGACGGTGCTTTTCGTTGTCTGCACCTTTATACGATAGATCAAACCTTTCCGGCAGAGCCATATCAAGCTGGACAGTTCCGCACTGCCATGTTCTTCCTAAAGCATCTTTTATGTGGATATCAATTTTTGGACCGTAAAATGCTCCGTCCCCTTCATTGATAAGATACTCTTTTCCATATTTGTTAAGAGCATTTTTCAATCCGTTTGTTGCCTCTTCCCACTGCTGATCTGAGCCGATTGACTTTTTGGGACGGGTTGACAACTCCAAATGAAAACCTAAACCAAAACGGCTGTAGATTCTGTTTACAAGCTGCAACACGCCGAGAATTTCGCCTTCAATCTGCTCAGGTGTCATAAAAATATGGGCATCGTCTTGATGAAACGCTCTGACTCTAAAAAGACCTGAAAGAGCACCAGACTTTTCGTGGCGGTGGACAAGTCCAATCTCTCCAGCCCTTAACGGAAGATCACGGTAAGAGTATGAGCCTGTTTTATATAAAAGCATTCCACCCGGGCAGTTCATAGGCTTTATTGCGTACTCCTCCTCATCAACAACTGAGGTGTACATATTCTCCCTATAATTTTCCCAATGACCGCTCTGCTCCCACAGATGGCGGCTTAACATTACAGGAGTTTTTGTCTCAACATATCCAGCCCGTTTATGCTCTTCACGCCAATAGTCTAAAAGCACATTCCACATTGCCATGCCTTTAGCATGGAAAAACGGCATACCGGCAGCCTCTTGATGAAAGCTGTAAAGGTCGAGTTTAGTGCCTATTTTTCTGTGATCTCTCTTTTTTGCCTCTTCAATAAGGTGGAGATATGCGTTTAAATCTTTTTTATCAAAAAATGCTGTTCCATATAGCCTCTGAAGCTGTGCATTTGATTGGTCTGCCCTCCAATATGCTCCAGATGTCTTCATCAGCTTTATTCCCTTTATCATGCCTGTATTAGGAATATGCGGACCTCGGCAGAGATCTGTAAATCCACCTTGCTGGTAAAGTGAGAGTTCCTGCTCTGCTGTCTGAGCTGCAAGTTCTTGTATCAACTCAGTTTTATACGGATTGTTCTTAAATATCTCAAGAGCCTCTTGGGCAGTTACAACTCGTCTCTCAAAAGTTTTCTTTGCCTTGATGATCTTGTTTATCTCATCTTCAATTGCTGGAAAATCCTCTTCAGAGATAGGTTTCATATCAATATCGTAATAAAAACCATCTTCAACTACAGGACCAATTGTAAGAGCTGCATCAGGATAGAGGTTTTGAACCGCCTCTGCCATAACATGGGCTGCACTGTGGCGTAGTATCTCAAGAGCCTCTTTATCTTTTGTCGTGATAAATTTAAGCGAGCAATCTTCTTTAATTTCAAGGCTCAAATCGATCATTTTGCCGTTAATTTCCATTGCAACGCAGTTTTTGGCAAATCCTTCAGAAATGGAGCGTGCTACATCCATTCCAGTAGGATATGATTCAAAAGCCTTTATACTCTTATCGGGAAGTGTTATATTAATCATTGTTTATCATCCATTGTTAGTTGTTAGTTAAGGATAGCAGCCTTTTTGGGTTTGTATTTAAAGTAGAGAGAGCTTAAGTGTGGGCATCTACATTTTGCATTGAATCTAAAAAGACTGCATTCAAATAATTTTAACTATTTTAAAAGTTTATAAAAACTGAAAGATTAAGGCAACAGCCTGAAACGGTCAAGAAAAAAAATGATTGAATATACCCTGATCAGCTCGAATGAAGATTTAAAAAATCAGTGCAAATATCTTGAGACGCAAGAACAGATTGCCATAGACCTTGAAGCAGACTCAATGCACCATTTTAAAGAGAGGGTCTGCCTGATTCAAGTGGCTGATCCTAAAAGACATTACCTTATTGACCCTTTAACAATATCTGATTTTTCGCCGCTTAAACCTATATGTGGAAATCCTGCAACCACCAAAATATTCCACGGAGCAGATTTTGATATTAGAAGCCTTGATAGAGATTTTGGCATAAAAATCAACAATCTATTTGACTCTGAGATTGCGTGCAGGTTTCTCGGCATACAAAAAAGAAGTCTTGCTGCTCTTTTAAAAAAGCACTTTAACCTTAATTTGGACAAACGATTTCAAAAAACAGATTGGTCTCAACGCCCCCTTTCAAAGCAGATGATTGAGTATAGCATAAACGATGTTGCGTATCTTATAGAGCTTGCCCAAATATTGAAAAAAAAGCTGATTGATGCCGGCAGGCTTGAGTGGGCAGAGGAGGAGTTTAAACTGCAAACAGAGGTGCGTTATGATGCCCATGAAGATATGCCTCTTTTTATGAAATTCAAAGGTGCAGGCAAAATGGGCAGAGAGAGTCTTGCAATTTTAGAGTCTCTTTTGCAAATGAGGGTTCAGATTGCAAAAGAGAGAAATCTGCCTCTGTTTAAGATAATCAGTGCAGAATCAATAACCGCAATGACATTAAGAAAACCTCAGACAATGAATGAACTAAAGCAGTCTAATGCTTTAAGTCCCAAACAGATTACAATGTACGGTGACAGATGTATCAAAGCAATACTTAAAGGAATTTCTATCTCTAAAGATAAAATGCCCTCATATCCTAAAAAACGGCTGCCTGAATCACAATTAAAAGCACCAGAAAAGATCAGTGCATTAAAAAATTTACGTGAAGTTGTAAGTCAAAAGACTGGAATTGAACCCGGTTTTCTAATGAGCAACGCTACAATTGCAGCGGTTTCAGTTGCAAATCCCTCGTCTGTTGAGGAGCTTTTGAGTATAAATGGAACAAGGCGGTGGCAGGTTGAGCTGCTTGGAAAAGATGTGCTAAAAATATTGAACGAGTAACGAGCAATAACAAACTTATGTATTTATAAAAAAATCACCAATCACCAATTAAATTGCTGCATCAAACAGGTGGAAAGTGCGGAGATAAACATAATGAAACTTGTATTTGAAAAGATGGAAGGTTTAGGCAACGATTTTATAATGCTTGATGATAGAAGCAATAAAATTCAATCACTTAAAGGGGGTTATCCAGAAATAGCAAAACGTCTCTGCTCCCGACACTTTGGAATTGGAGCAGACGGAATTATTCTTATTTTAAACTCTGCAAAAGAGGATATTGGATTTAGAATTTTCAACTGTGATGGATCAGAAGCCCAAATGTGCGGCAACGGCATGAGATGTTTTGCAAAATATCTTTTTGAGAACAAAATTATAAATAAAAAGCAAATTACAGTAGAGACCCTTGCAGGCAGAGTTATTCCAGAGATAATTACAGATGAATCAGGCAGAGTTCAATCAGTATGTGTAGATATGGGCGAGCCGATATTTGAACCTGAAAAAATCCCTTTTACTCTTCCAGTGCAGATGAGAGCTTCTGGTCAGTTGATAACTCCCTCTGTTGAAGAGAAAACTTCTGGCAAAAGCACGGTAAATATTCCTCTTGATGTGAATGGTTCTCTTTTTAATATTACTGCCCTCTCAATGGGAAATCCTCATGCGGTTATATTTGTTAATGATGTTGAAAAAATTCCTGTTAAAAATTATGGCAAAGCTATTGAAAACCATCAAAATTTTCCAGAAAAGACAAACGTGGAGTTTATTCAGGTAATTGATAAACTTAATATGAAGATGCGGGTCTGGGAGCGAGGTGCAGGAGAGACTCTTGCATGTGGGACAGGAGCTTGTGCAGCAGCAGTAGCTGCAAATCTAAACGGAAAAACTGGAAGAAAGGTGAAAATATACCTAAAAGGCGGAACTCTTGAAATAGAGTGGAGAGAGTCTAACAACCATGTGTATAAGGCTGGAGCTGCAAACAGCGTGTTTAAAGGTAGTATTGAGATTTAACCAAACGTTTGGATAATAAGTGTGAGTTATGATAGCGTCTAATCCCGATAACAACCAAAATATTATTAATATTTTAGAGAGAGGCTTAGATAAATCTTCAGAGCCAATCTCAGATTCATGGCTTATAAGATGGAAAAACATCATCTTTGAAGGAGATTGTTCTGAAAACATTATTGAAAATATCTGCAAAGAGGCTGTTGAATATGGTCCTTTTTCGCTTGCATGGTATGGCGAGCAATTAGCTGAAAAACCAAGAGTTATGCCTGTTACTGCTTTTCCGTCAAGCAAGCTGTTCCCCGAAATTGATGGATTTGGAATATTGTCTGTAGCAAAATCGCCGGCAGCAGTCACATGGAATCAATCTCGTATATTTGTTGTAAATCAGATATCTTCTGACATTAACTTTCAAGATTGGCAATCTTTGGCGATCAATCATGGATATGAGGCTGTAGCTGCTGTTCCTGTAATATATCCGCCCCACCCTAAAGGGATAATTGTTCTCTACTCCTCAGAGAGCAATCCAATAAACAAGGAGACGCTTGCATTTCTTGAAGAGATTTCAACTCTTCTTGGGCGGACTCTCTCTATTCTTGCTGAAAAATCTATTCAGAAAAAAGAGATCGATCGTTTGGAAAAACAGGAGGATATGTACCGCTCTGTTTTTGAAAATACAGGTACTGGAACGATCATCATTGATTATGACATGACCATAATGCACGCAAATGCAAAATTTTTGAGCATGGTTGGATATACTAAAGATAAAGTTGAAAACCGCATGAAATGGTCTCAATTTGTAGCTCCTCAAGATAACGAACGAATGCAGAACTACCATTTCGGCAGGAGAAGAAAAGAGCCGGGAGTGCCGACAACTTACGAATGCAGAATCATAGATAAAAGCGGCAGACTCAGATATATAGATATGCAGGTTGGAATGATACCTGATTCAATGCACTCTATAGCCTCATTTATGGATATAACAAAAAGAAAGCTCGCAGAGGAGAAACTTATAGAGAGCGAATCAAGGTTATCTGCAATAATAGAGGCTTTTGATGACTATATATACATATCAGATGCAGAATATAAAATTATATTCATGAATAAATCTCTGATAGAAAGAGCAGGCGGCAGCGGCATCAACTCATACTGCTACAAGGTTATTCACGCACTTGATAAGCCTTGTGAATGGTGCGATCAGGCAAATGTACTTGCAGGCAATACAATAAAACATGAGATCAAAAGTCCATTTGATGACAGATGGTACTCATCTACAAGAACTCCTGTGATCCAGATAGATGGGAAGGTTGAGAGAATACAGACAATATTGATAGACATAACTGATCGCAAACTTGCTGAAGAGGCACTTGCCAAAAAGGCTGATGTTTTAAGTGATGAGAACAGAAGACTTAGATCGTCCATAAAAGAGCGGTATAAATTTGGAGATATTATCGGTAAAAGCCCTGCAATGCAGTCTGTTTATGAACTAATACTTAAGGCTGCGATATCCAACGCACATGTGATAGTTCAAGGAGAATCAGGTACGGGAAAAGAGCTTGTTGCAAGGGCGATACACAATATGAGCGATCGCAAAGGACAAAGATTTGTTCCTGTAAACTGTGGAGCAATCAGCGAGAACATCATAGAGAGTGAGTTTTTTGGATACAAAAAAGGGGCGTTTACAGGAGCAAATAGAGACAAGCCAGGTTATCTTGATATTGCAGACCAAGGTACTCTATTTTTAGACGAGATAGGAGAGATTCCTTTAGCTATGCAGGTAAAACTCTTAAGAGCAATAGAAGGAGGAGGCTACACACCTGTTGGAGATAACATTGAAAAGCACTCAAACATCAGGATTGTTGCAGCAACTAATCGTAATCTTAAAGAGCTTGTCCAGCATGGAGATATGCGTCAAGACTTTTTCTATAGAGTCAATGTCATTCCAATACATCTACCGCCGCTCAGAGATAGAAAAGAGGATCTGCCTCTTTTGATTGACCATTTTATATCAAAATTTAGTTTGGATCAGCCGACATCGCGAATATCAGGAAGTATGCTTGAAGCCTCAATGCGATACTCGTGGCCCGGCAATGTAAGAGAGCTTGAAAATGCAATAAAAAGATATGCTGCAATAGGAAATCTTGATTTTTTCCAAGCTCTTATTGCAGATAATGAGACACAGAGTCTTGGAAAGCAGCTATATACGACATCATCTTCTTCTAATATTCCAAAAGATATGACTCTTGATCAATCTCTTGCATTTGCAGAACGTGAAATAATAAGACAGGCTCTTGAAAATAACCGCTGGCACAAAGGAGAGGCTGCAAAATGTCTTGGTATTCATAGAAAGACGCTATTTACAAAAATCAAAAAACATAAAATCAAATAGAATCAAATCAAAATATGTTTTGGGGCTTAATAAGGATATTATGTGGTCTAAAAGCCACATAACACCAAACATATTGTAATTACTATATTATTTATATTAACTCAATCTTTATGTGGTTATATCGCCACATATTTTATCATAAAATTCTTCTCTAAATCTCCTCTCTTACTGCTAAAAATTTTCCTTCATAAAATAATATTTAATAAAAACAACGATATAGCATCAAATATTCATGCGTGGCATACCTGTTGCAATATAAAATAATTTAATAAAGAATCAACAACTGAATTGATATTATTTTTTATAAAAAGATTCACCAACAGTACAGATATTATTTTTTAAATAAAAATAGCACTAAAAAACCTAAACAGTACAGGAGAGAAGATTATGGATTACACAACAATATATAATTCTAAGAGAGTCTCACCAGAAGCAGCAGCAGAACTTATAAGCTCAGGAGATTGGGTTGATTATGCAGCTTTTCTTTGTGCACCAAAGGTTATAGATGCAGCTCTTGCCAAAAGAGCTGATCAGCTTACAGATGTGAAGATACGCTCTCTTGCATATCCCGGAACTCCGGCTGTGGCAACGGCTAACCAGGGGAAAAATAAATTTTCTTACAATAGCTGGCATTTCAGCTCGGCAGAGAGAAAAATGCACGATAGAGGCGAATGTCATTTTATCCCATTTGTCTATCACGAAGGACCAAGCCATTACAGAAACAACATTGATGTTGATGTATGTATCTTAAGAACAGGGAAGATGGATAAATTTGGATTTCTTAACTATGGAGCTGCAAATTCATGCACCCGCTCTGCAATAGAAAAAGCCAGGTTAGTTATAGTTGAGATCAACGAAAATATGCCCCGCTGCCTCGGAGGTTTCCATGAATCAATACATATTTCAGAGGTTGATTATGTTGTGGAATCTGATAATGCACCGATTGCTACCATTCCAAATCCTGTAATAACAGATACAGACAGAATTATAGCAGAGCAGATTGTAAGCGAAATAAGAGACGGAGCATGTATTCAGCTTGGTATCGGCGGAATGCCAAACACAGTCGGAAAACTTATAGCAGCATCTGATCTCAAAAATTTAGGAGTTCATACAGAGATGCTTGCAGATGCCTACCTTGATATGTATATGGCTGGAAAAATCAGCAATCTTAACAAAACAACTGATCAGGGCCGCCTTGTTTATACATTTGCCCTTGGAAGCAAATCTCTCTATGACTTTCTTGACAACAATCCATGTTGTGCAAGTTATCCGGTTGACTACACAAACGATCTTCAACGAATCGCAGCAAATCCCGGTGTTATTTCAATTAATAATGCACTTGAAGTTGATCTTTACGGTCAGGTATCATCAGAATCAGCCGGCAGACGCCACATTACAGGGACAGGCGGTCAGTTTGACTTTGCTTATGGAGCTTACCATTCGCAAGGCGGGAAATCTTTTATATGCTTAAGCTCTACAGCAAAAGATAAAACTGGCAAGCTGATATCAAGAATCAGACCTCTGTTTGATGCTGGAACTGTAGTTACTCTTCCAAGAACAATCACACAGTATATTGTTACAGAATATGGAATGGTCAACCTAAAGGGAAAGAGCACATGGGAGAGAGCAGAGGCACTCATAAGCATATCCCACCCTGCATTTAGAGCAGAACTGATAAAAGAGGCAGAAGAGATGGGTATCTGGACAAAAGAGAAAAAGAGAGATGCTGTATATCCTGGCAAGTTAGGTGTATTTACAAAAACAAATCAGGTAGATGCAATGACATATCAGTACAAAGAAAAAAGAACTTTAGTAGAATCGTGATAGATAATATTTTTCTATTTTTTACTATACTATTCTATGATTTAAGTGAAGTTTGATAATAATACTATCTATAAAAGTAATTATTTTTATTCAATTAATCTTCAATAGTAATGATTAATAAAAAAAATACCAAAAACTTTTACCGTTTACAGAAAAAGGGAAAATTTAACAAGTTATGGCACAGTTAATTTCAGACAGAAGAGATGTGGATTTTGTA